>JABLXU010000003.1 GCA_013177805.1 Candidatus Omnitrophota bacterium | reverse complement strand
TGACTATCAACGAGGGCATGCCGGGCACCGGTGTCCCCTTCGAACCGCTGCTGATGCGGGACAAATTACTCAGCGCGGGCAATCCCCTGACTAACCAAGATTTGGATCTGGAGGACAACAAACTGCTCCTGGCCTTCAACAAGGCACAGCTTGCCCAGTTCATCTCGGACAATTACCCGGGTGTTTCCCGGCTGAACGAGCGTATCGTGGAACCGGTCTTGTCCGAACGGGAAGCCAACGCCATCCGCCAGAGCGTTCCCACAGCCCGGGAACCCCAGGGCCGGGGCCCGCGGCGCGATTCGCAGATCGGCGATTTGTATTTCCGGGTGGTGGACGTGCAGGACGATATCCTCAGTTACAATCCACGGGATAAGTATGTGACTCTCTACGATCCCGCCGGGAATTACATCGATTCGTTCCGGTACCGGACCACGTTCAACAACGTGATCGTGGACCTGAAGGGCGTGGCGGATCCGCCCGGCGCTACTCAACTGCAGCGGCTGGACCTGGTGGCGTTGCCCGGTTACCGCGGTTTTGAAGCCTTTGAACGCACCGATCCCACGTGGTTCGAGACCGAACTGGTGGTGGATTCCCACACCGGCCAGGTGAATGGCCGCCGGTCGGTTCCCTCGTCGATTCAATTGGACGCCAAACAGGCGGCTGTGGTGAACCTGCCCCAAGTTGACACATTGGCCCGTGGCGCGGTGGGCGGTTACCTCTCCACCCCCGGCACGGAAAGCGACAAGAACAACACCGGGCTGAACCGGTTCTCGGATCCCAATCCGTTTCCGCCGTACGACAGCCATTGGAACGGATGGGATTTTATCGGGGACGCGTACGCCTACCCAAGTGACTTGCCGCCCGAAATCGCGCAGAACCTAGCCCTCATGGAACAGACGGGCTCGATCGCGCGGGAGGCGGTGGCGCCCGGCGGAGAAAAGAATGTACGTTTTTACCAAATGCTGGGCGGTTTTGAAAACACTCTGGATGTGGACGCGGACCGGCGGCCCCAAGACGTCCGGTACACCGCCTTCGTATGGCGGCTGGGCGTCCGCGAATTGATCCGTGCCGGTTACGATCCTGACGTGGACGACCAGCTCACTGTACGGGTGCTTGGCCGCAAACTGGTAGACGTCAATGGCCACATCCTGGATTACGACATGCCGGTGGGTGAAGTGTTGGTCACTCCCACCGTCCGGGTGATCGATCCCGGGGTGGAGGACTTGAAGACAAATCCCAAGACCGAAGACAATCCGTGGAACATCTACTTCCGTGACGGGGAACGGCAGCCGGTGTTCGCCAAGTTGCGGCATGGGGACACCGCCTTCACGATCGATTTGCGCGAAAGTTTCGGCAGCCTGGCGAATGATCTGAAAAACAACACGCAAGCGGAGCCGATCATTGAAATCGCCATCATCCTGAGAAAGAGCACGCGGGACCTGTCGTACTTCCAGCGCGCCATCACGCCGGAACTCCGGCCGGATCTGGACCGGGAGGATTGGGGCCTGAATCTGGACGCGGCTCCCTGGCTGCCGAATGCTCTCGGCGATTACGTCACAGCCGGCGGAGGCTTTGCAGGCGGCCTGGGTGACGATAACTATTTCTTCAAGGGAATCGAAATCTTCGGCCGGGGCCGGAAAGGATCGGACACGGACGCGGACTTGGCCAAACGCACCCTGCTGGCCGGAACGCCGGGCCGGGACAACACCGGGTACGTGCCTGCGTATCCCCGCCGCCGGTTGGATCTCAAAGGGACTCAACGGGATTCCAACGATGTGCTCGACAATACGGCTTATGTGAAGAACGGTCCGCTGGCGACCCTGGGTGAAATTTCCCGCTTATTCACCGGCGGGCGTTTCGAGACCATCAACACGCCTCTAATCCCCCAGCGGCTGGAAGACCAGACGGTGATGACCGGCCAGATCCTCTCCAATCCCCGCTTGGCGCAACGCGCGGTGGGCAACAATCCACAATACCGCATTCAACTGGCGCAGCGGGAACGGCTGGATCAATGGGAAAACCAGTACACGCAGATTTACAACATGATCACCACGGCCGATTTCCTGCTCCGCACCGGCTTGATTAACATCAACACCGCGCCGCGCGAAGTGTTGGCGGCCTTGCCGTTCTGCCCCCTGCTGCGGCCCGGCGAACTCGACACTCTTCAGAACCGTCATGATTTCAACACCCTGTGTGCCGACTTCATTATCGAAGGCCGGCAGGCGGGCGGTCACGATATGCACTTTGGGATTCACGATCTCGACGATGACGATTTCCTCACCCGGATGGGCACCCGGACCCGCACCTTGGCCGATACCATGCCCGAGTACAAATTGGCCAGCGTGGGGCGTTTGTACCAGTCCTTCAAGAATTTCGATCTGATCAACAGCCAGCGGTTCAACCGCCTGGCCCTCAATCCCAAGGATGTCTTGGAGAAACCGATTAATTACACGAACGTCTTCCTCAGCACGGAAGTGTCGGAACCAGATGACGGGCCGTACGCGGACATCGGCACGCTCCTGGCGCAAATAACGCATCTCAAGCGGCGGGAACGCTTTTCCGAACCTCTGACGCGGGCCATGGATCGGACCTTCGACCAGAAACCGGAAGCGCCCGGCGACCTGCGCGAGCGGCTGAACACGGAACTGCGGCGCAACCTGACTCCGGAAGACATGGAAGAAATGATGAACCGGATTTCCAACCTGATCACCGTCCGGTCCCGGACATTTTCGGTCCTGGCGCGCTCCCGGATCTATGATACCGAGGGGCTCATGAGCGCCCAGCGGACTTTGGAAACCGTGTACGAGCGCTAAAAACCGGATGACGGGGAACGGCTGGACACGATATATTGAATCTATGAGGCCGGTTCTGGTACCGGGACCTCTCCGAATCCGGGAGAGAGAATCAATACCAGAGAGGCGTGAATCATGAAAGAGACACGGAAATTTTTTGGGATATTGGTTATCGGGATGCTCTGGCTGGCGGGCTGGGGAATGGACGCCGGATCGCAAGCGCAACCCACTCCCACCCCCACAGTCGTTCAACTTCCCCGGGCGTGCGTGGAGGGGGGAGTGGATGAAACCAATTCACTGATCCGGAACGGGGATTTCGAATCGGGATATCGTGATCCCGGCCTGCCTCCGGGAGGCGGGTGGGAACCGGGCGAAATCCCTGGGGTCATTCAGGTCCAGTTTTTCTCCCAAGAGGAGGTCAACTATTATTTGGAATTGCCATCCGGGGCGTCTATCAGCCAAGTCCCCACGTCCAGTGATTTTTTGCGGTTTGAACTGTCCTTTTGCGTCGTCGTTCCCGAGGACGGCATGCTCGAGATATCCGTCGGCGGCCAACCGTGGCTCTACGTTCCCTCGTCGCGGGGAGCCAGTTACAATGGCACATACCGGGGCACCCTGCGGGCGAATCTCTCCAATTCCGCCCCTCCGGCCGAACGAACCATCCAATTTTTCTACGATGGCCCGGGTTCCGCGTTGATCGACAATGTTCAGTTAATTTACAATCCTTCGAGCGACGGGGAGGACGCCACACCCACGCCCACCATGGAAGTGCCCACTCCTACCCCCACACCCCAATCCACCCCTGTCACTCCAACCCCAACCGTCCCTTTAGGGATTGCGACTCCCACGCCCACGCCGGCCCTTACCGAGAACTCCATTCAGGTGATCGCCAACCCTCCCATGTTGTTGCTGAGCCCTGATGATTTCACCGGCACCAGCCTCGGGCAGAAAAAGCAAATCACCCTGGACCTGCAAGTAGTGGGTTCCAACGGCGAAAAATTGGATCTCCTGCAGATCGATCCCGATGCCACCGTGACCTTCACCGTGGAAAGCCGTGGGGACGCCGCGGGGGTGGGAATCATTCAAGAATTCCGTAACAACAATTACCAGACGGTCAACTCGCAGAAAAAACTGAAGGATGTCGGCCAATTGCACTTTGTGCCATTGCGGCCCTACAACGGCACGGTCCGGGTGATCATCGAAATCGAGTACAAGAGTTACGCGTCTGGAAAAGAGGAACGGCGCAAGATCCGGGGTGTGGTGCCCCTGTTCCTGCGCACCGATGACCGGGCCTCCCTGATTTACCCGACCGGAACCTTCGATCCGAAGCAAAACTTCAACGTGGGACGCAAGGCAGGTGACCGCGGATTCCGGCCCGACATGCGGACCAACCTCTATTTCCGCGAACGGCTGCAGTAGCGAAGGCGGTTTTCGAGAGAAAGACAACACTCCTTCCCTCCGGCAGGAGCCGCATACCCGTTTCTGGCCATTTCTAACCGCATCCGGATGGTTCCCCACACAGCGGTTCCTGAACGGCATGGAAGCCCGGGTGAGGAAATTAGATATCTTCCGGAATGTGTATACCGAATGGGCTAAACTGGATGCAACAGGTCCCCCATCTGAAGTAAAACCGCTTCCCAATCCCTTTTTCCCCTTAATCCCTTTGGCCCCTTAATCCATCCCGCTCCGCAAAGAAATAAATTACACGGTGCGTTATTTTGGTGGGGGAACGAATTTAAATGGACATGGCGAAGGAATCTACGGCCTATGCCCGTCTGTGGCGCGAGTTGGAACAGACGAGTGCCTGATGGATCTCATGCTGACCGAATCCGCCGATCCCGGCGGGCGGCACCTTGCCCAGCGGCTGTGGAACTATTGGGATGAGTTGCTGACCTTGCTGGATCATCCCGAGGTGCCACCGGCGAACACCCATATGAAGCGGAATCTCCGGCCGGCGGTAATTTGACGCAATAAGAGGCACGGCAACCGCCGCGTTCGGGGCGCGGGGACGCAAGGGGTGTGATGAGCATCCTCCGCACCTTGCAACATGGGGGCACCAGCCCATTGACACCCTTGTGGTATACCTGCCAATCCGCCTCCGGGATGGCAAACTGCCACCCTTCACGCAAAAGCCTCTGTAGGTGGGTAAACAGTTACGAGCATTCTTTTTCAGTCTGAATATAAGGGGCGGGGTGGGAAAGAAAATGGGGAGATTTCCCGGTTTACATGGGAAATCCCGGATAACATTAAAAATGACAAGCGATTAGCCGTGGTCCGATTCGTGGTTGACAGGCAAAAATGTTCACTTGACATTGTTCTCCCCTCTGTGCTAGGGTTCCTGGAAATAGCTCACCCGGGAAATTTAAGTCGAGGGCGGGATGAAACGCATGATGAGGCCCGAGAAAAGAAACTGAGTAGACCCAGAAGATCCATCCCGTATGGTATGAATACAGCGGGGGGATCAGGGAGCAGAAGCCAGCGAATGGCCATAGCGAGATTCCGTCAACGCCCAATCAAGCCGTGAGAAATGGGGATTCCGCCCTATCGAATCGAAAAGGCCAGATGAAACCAGAACGGCGGCGTTTTTCGGCCTCCTTTAAAGCGCGGATCGTGCGGGCCGCGGAGGCCGCACGGAGAAAATCCAAAACAATTCAATTCTTCGGATTGATAGATTCCCTATGCTCAACCACACCTGTCCGAAGGACAGCAAAAAAGTTCTTCGAACGGCAACATGGAAAGGAGATAAAAACTTCCGTACGATAGGCTCATTAATTTAAGCAGAGAAATTTAAGCGGAGAGTTGTCTGGAAGTTGATGTTCCAATTTCTCTTATAAAAGAAATTATTGTTTTTGCAATTATTCATTCTATAAAAAGGAGAAGGAATTTTTCTTTCTGTCAATTTATTTTTGGGGAACTCAAACAATTTAGGGAAGAGAAGGGAGAATTCCAATGAAAAGTTTGTTTCTACCATGCCTTATCGTGGCGGTGGCGTTGTGTGGGGCTCCTACACCCGCGTTGGCACAAATCGGCGCTTTCTCAAACAATATGGATATCGGCGCGGTTGCCGCAGCCGGTTCGGCCACAGCGGAGGATCTTGGTGCCGGGGATTTTGGAGCGCGTGTTTATGAGTACGTGATCAAAGCCAGTGGCGAGGATATCTGGGGAACGGCGGACGAATTCCATTTCGTCTATATGGAAGCCGAAGGCGATTTCACTATTTTCGGCCGCACGGATATTGATGTTGGTGGAGGCGATGCAACTTGGGCGAAATCGGGTCTCATGGTTCGCGATAACTTGACCCCGGGTTCCCCTTATGCCTATGCCATGTTTCGTTCGAACATGGACTTCATGGGCCAGTGGCGAGATAGTCAGGGCGGCAGCGCGGACTGGGGGGGTGACAGCACCATCGTTCCAGCCGATCAAATACGAGGTTATTACGATGCTGACGTTACTTACACCATAGCATTGGAACGCCGCGGTACCACCTTTAATTTCTATTATGTATCGGCGGCAACCGGTCAACTCGTGCTCGCAGGAAGCCACGTTGTTCCCGGTATGCAAGATCCAGTATACGTGGGGATGGCGGTTACTTCCCATAATGATGGTCAACTCACCACGGCTTACTGGCGGAATGTGGGGATTGAGTTCCGTTCCTTCAACATCTATGAAACCTTCTCCTATCCAGATGAAAGTCCTGGGACAAGTCTGAGTGCCCTGGCTGCCAACGGGGGTCTAGGCTGGGCCGGTAACTGGACCGCTTCCGGCGCGAATTCTCCCAGCGCCCTGGATAGCAAAATTCTCGAAGCCGGCCTGGTTGAAAATCAGCCCGCTCCGGAATTCAACATTGGTGGTTATTCCGCGAAGATCACGGGGGATGCGAGTAATGGTATAGGACGCCGGATATCCCCCGAAGCCTCCGGTGATATCTGGATTTCCTTCGTCTTCCAGGAAGAAGGACCTGCGGCGGATCATTGGTCCGGTATGACTCTTTACGCTTCGGATGGTTCGGAATCCAGTTTTATTGGGAAACCCTACAACGCAGCATTCTGCGGTATAGGGAATTTACCCGGCGGGGATAGTTTAACCAATATCGATTATAAAGTGCCCAATCATTTCCTGGTGCGCATCAGTCTCGATCCAACTCCGGGTCAGAATGATAGTGTTTACCTATGGATCAATCCGGATGAAAACGACCGTCTTGACACCTATGACGCAGGGGGTGCGAAGAATGACAATATCCTTGACATTGCTGAAGTTCGCTTACGCCGCGGTGGAGCAACGGGATCTTCTTACTTCGACAATATCTGGATCAGTTCGGATGCCGCTTTGCCTCCCGCCGGCGCCGGCCGGGTCGATCTGACCTTCAACAATCCAAACCGTGATCCTGCGATTCCCGCCTGGGATGTTATCTCTATCGATAAATATGATGATGCCATTGTAGGTCAACCCGGTTTTGGCCATGACAATGGCAACAACTACTATCTCGTCGTTGCCGGTTATATCTATGAAAATGCCAGCGGTGTACCCTTTGTTGCGAATGGTCTGCCGCCGGATCGGATGAGCGGTTTGAACGGTCACGTATTTGGTCCTTACAACAACGCCTCTCTTGGGCTGGGATTAAAGAACTCCATAAAGTTCATGAACAACGATGCGCAGCGGGGGCCCTTCACGTTTGATATGGTTCCTCCAGGGCGGTACCGGGAATTACGAATGGCCGCGACGGTTGGGAATGGTTTTGGTGCTTTAAAAACCACTCTCAACTATGCAGACGGAAGCACGGAAGTGACTGAACTCCATGCGGATGACTGGTTCCGGGATCCAGCGGATAGTTCCTGGCAGTATGCCGATGTGCGTTTGCTGATCAATGGGATGGACCGGCTTGACGGCAGCAGCCATTTCGCGGACGCGAACGATCCGGCTGTAAATGAAGACAGGGCTCCTGTGAATCCGGATAAAGTTCTGGTTTCCGTGACGTTGGAGTTGGATACCGCAAGAAGTGCCAGCAACCCTGGATTCAACTTGTATGATATCTGGGCCTTACCAGCGGAAGGTGCCACCGGCGTTGCCGATTGGTCTTTGTTCTAACCTCGTTCGGATCGATGATGGATTTCTTGAATTGGGCAGGAGGGGGCTTTCCAGCCCCCGTCCTCCCACACCACCGCACGTACGGTTCGTATACGGCGGTTCATGAATGACGCTGAAGCCAACGGATTCGATCCAGCAGTGACACGAGAACTGTTTTATCTATTCTCGTGTCCGGCCGCCGTTTCCATTAAATCCGTTGACTCCGGGAGGGGAGTTCTCATCGGCCGATTCGAGGAGATGAGAACGGAGGATCTGAAACATAACCCGATTCCCGGATGATTCGTAAATCCTTGCTTCCGAATCAGTCCACCCTTTTCGTTGCGATTTCCCACCGATTTCTTCAGCAAATCCCTTCGGGGCTATGCTGAAACTCATTCCACGGTGATGGCGGGATTGGTCTGCTCGTTGAATTCGACATAGTTTTTGAAGTGGTGAATGGAGATCCAATCCGCCAGGGGATCGTCCTGCACGCGGAAGGCGGTTTCCTCGAGCACGGCGATCATCTCCCCGGCCGTAAGGTAATCATTGGTGCGGGCGCCGATGGAATACCGGGTGTTATGCATCCGGGCCACCTCAATGACCGGTCCGGCATAGGCCATGATGGCGTCCGGTGTGGTCTTGTAATAGGCCATGATGCTCACTTGATCCACATGCCCGGCCAGTTGATCCATGGCTTCTGCATTGTATTTCATGTAGTACGGTGAAACATCCGCTTCGAGCGCCAGGTCTATCCCGCCGGCGTCCAGGGCTTGCCGTGCTTCGCCATACATGTCCGCCAGCATTTGGATCCATTCTCCCCGGGTCGCGGCGGAAGCATTGGACCATTCGGATTGGGCTTCCGGTTCGATGTCGGCATGCAGACCCATGAAGCGCGCCTCGGCGGGGAAGGTTTGGTTCAAGGAGGCGACGCGCTCGATCCAATGGATGAAAAGATACCGGTATTCCGGATAGAACCAACGGGCGGAGCTGATCAACGCGGAGGCCGCGATGCCGCTGGCGCGCAATTTCTGGAGCATCACTGGCAGCCATTCCACCATTGCGGGTGTATTCAGGAGGGTTTGATTGGTTGAAAAATACACCTTGCGGATATTCAACCGCACGCAGGTGTCATGAAATGTTTGAACGGCTGCTTCGCTGACCAGAATCTCTTCTTCGTTCCAAACCCATGCCGCGAAGGAGGATCCGGCCGCCGGAACCGGTGTTTCCGTGGCGGTGGGGGTGGGGGTCACCGTGGGGGTGGGGGTTGCGGTGGGATAAATGGCCGGAGTAGGCGTCTGTGCCGGGGCAGGTGGAACCGCCGGGGAAGGCGTCTCCGTGGGAGAAGCCGTAGGCGTTCCTGTAGGAGTGGGGGTGGGTGAAGGAGAGCTATTCTTTTTAGCATTGGAAGGTGTGGGCACGGTTTTTTTGGCGGATGGGATTTTGTTTTCGACCAGGGAAGCAGAAATCGGCGCCGAGGATAGATCCACGGGGCTGAACAGATCAGGCGGAAGGTCAATGGGAATAGCCAAGGCTTGCGTGTATCCTGGCGGTACAAAGGAAAAAACATACAGGATGAAAATTATTCCATGAAAGGTGAGAAAATCAGAAGACGGTTTCATCCGAGAGTCCCTCCCGTCCGGATGGTTGTTTTTTTTGAATCAAGCCGTGACGGAAGAGACTGATCCGCCCGGCAGCCCTGCCGCCTTGTCCACGAAGATCGTGGAGGTAGGCCAGTGGCTTTGCGTCCCACTCTTTCGAATGGTTTGCCTTTTTCAGGCGTAAATCCTTGGGGGAGAGGTGAATTACCTCATCGCTCTCAACCTCTAGAGATACGGGATGATTTCCGCATGGCAACCAGGGTCACGATTGCAGAGCCTAGATGCATTTCGTCCTTTCAGGGCTTCCCACAGCCTGAATCCCTCATCGTGGGAAAGAAAACGGTTGCGCGCCCCTCCTTACTCATGCCACGAGCCAAGCCCTGCGTAAGTTGGGCATTCGGGCCGCTGGTTGCCATATGCACGTTACTCTTCGAGTATCTTTTTTTATTTTAGTTAGTGCAAGCAAAGATTAGACCAATTCAAAGTATATCAAATATATATAGATTAAATATAACAATTCGAGTAGGAATCGGGTTAAGGACTGGATATTAATTAAATAGACTGATTTATATAAAGTTGATTCCGATTTGAGATGGGGAGGCGCAAGTCATGAGGGTTTTTTCCGGTTCTGAGCGATATTTCCATTTCCCTTGCGGCGGGCCCAAGCGACAACAGGGGAGTGTGTCCAAGCGGATTACAGTAACGGATAGCGTTACAGGAGAGAGGACAATGAATTGAATATCATGAATTGAATAACAATCGTGAGAATCCCCCTCCGCCACAGGATCGGATCGCATTCCGTCTTCGTAAACCGCACTTGGTGATAGGAGTCTTCGGGTAAGGACTAAACAACCGCTTCGCTTTCCGGGCAAACGCCTGCCCTGCGGGCGAGGGATTGCCCACGCTCGTCCGTTCCAACTCGCGCAACAGAGAAGCCAGGCAGAACTGGCGGCGCCCGCAAGTGACCAGGTCGCGGGCGGCTCAGAAACCGGTGACCAGAACCCTTTTGAGGCAGGCGGAAATCCCATCCCCTGTTTGTTCATATCCTATCCGAACGGAGCAGCGGCCTGGAATATCCCCTACCGCCAATTATTACGCTCGCGAGGGCGTGTCTTGCCTCGGCGCCGCGCAAGGAATGATCATGCGCCATGTTTGCCGTTGGACGAACCGGGCGCGTGATTCGGCCGGCCCTTTCCCGGAACATCCCGAACAATTCCTCCCCCTGCCGGCGGATGGCGGGGGGAGTTTCAGGGTGATCCTCAGGCCAGCGATGCCATGGACTTCATCGAGGACTGTGTTCATGATTTTTCCCCTCTCGAACAGACGGATGAACCCCGCAAGGCGGGAATATTGCGGGAATATTGCCGGATGAGAAGAAAGAGGGATTTTTTTATCCGAATCGTAGCTATGTGGTTGCTATTGGATTTCCCGGCTTCGGAAGGCTGGTCACAACTTCATTTAAATTTACGTCGGGGTGATTGGATTCGAACCAACGACCCACTGCTCCCAAAGCAGTTGCGCTACCAGGCTGCGCTACACCCCGGAATCATTACTCGCATGGTTGGATACTTTATTTTAGATTCACTACGCGACCGGCTCAATCCTTCCAAGGCGGATCGGGTCCCTTTCCCGTTTTTCCATGGTTTCCCGCCGCGTTCCAGGTACGATATTCTCTACAACTCTTATCCGCGGGCCGCCTGAAAGGAAAACCCGATGCCGAACCGTCTGATCCATGAAACCAGCCCTTATCTCTTGCAGCACGCCCACAATCCGGTGGATTGGCATCCATGGAACGGCGAAGCCCTCGCCCGGGCACAGAACGAGGACAAGCCCATCTTTCTCAGCATCGGGTACTCCGCGTGCCACTGGTGCCATGTCATGGAGCGTGAATCCTTCGAGGACGAAGAGACCGCCCGCCTCATGAACGAACATTTCATCAACATCAAAGTGGACCGGGAAGAACGTCCCGACCTGGACGAGATCTACATGGCCGCCGTGCAGGCCCTGTCCGGCATGGGCGGCTGGCCGATGTCGGTCTTTTTGACTCCCGGATTGAAGCCGTTCTATGGGGGAACGTATTTTCCCCCGCGGGATATGTATGGCCGGCCGGGATTCCAGACCGTCCTGCGGAGTGTCGCCCGGGCTTACCGCGAACAGCGCGCTTTGATAGACGAATCGGCCGGCCAATTGACGGCCCATGTGCGGGACATGGTGGCGGTACCCCGGGGACATGGAACTGTGGGATACGAGGTGATTGAAACCTGTGTCCAGGATCTGCGCCAACGGTTTGATTCCCGGCATGGCGGCTTCGGCCAGGCCCCCAAGTTTCCCCACGCCATGGATATCGCCCTCTTACTGCGCTACCACGCCAAAACCCGCGACACCGAGGCGCTGCGCATGGCTGAGTTCACGCTGGAAAAAATGGCCCGGGGCGGGATGTACGACCAGTTGGGCGGCGGATTCCACCGGTACGCTACGGATGCCCAGTGGCTCATTCCTCATTTCGAAAAGATGTTGTATGACAACGCCCTGCTGGCGAAAACCTATACGGAAGCGTATCAACTCACCCGCAAACCATTGTACCGGCGGATCGTCACGGAAACCCTGGATTATGTGCTGCGTGAAATGACTCTGCCGGAAGGGGGATTCTACTCCTCGCAGGACGCCGACAGTGAAGGCCGGGAAGGAATATTCTTCTGTTGGACGCCAAGGCAAATCGCCGCGGTCTTGGGAGAGGAGAAGGCCAAAATCGCCGGCCGGTATTATGGCGTGGATGAATCCGGGAATTTTGAACAGGGACTCAGCGTGTTGCATGTTTCCCTGGATGAGGAAGCCCTTGCCCAGCGGTATGGCATACCGGAAGACGAAGTCCGGGACCTACTTCAGGAGGCCCGGCGGCGGTTATTTGACGAGCGCGAAAAACGGATCAAGCCCGGCCGGGATGAAAAGATCCTCACCGATTGGAACGGCTTGATGATCTCCGCCCTGGCCTTGGCCGGCAACGCACTGGACGAACCCCGCTACATCCAGGCCGCCGCGCGCGCATGTGACTTTCTGTTATCCCACCTCAAAAACGAGGACCGTCTCTGGCACACCTGCAAGAACGGACGCGCCCATACATCGGGTTTCCTGAGCGATTACGCCTTCTTCATCAACGGCCTGTTGGATACATATGAAGCCACCCGGACGGTCCGCTGGCTGCATGAAGCCCTGCGCTTGGCGGATGCCATGATCGGGCATTTCTGGGACACCCAGGATGGCGCGTTTTTCTTTACCGCCCACGACCATGAGCCCCTAATCGCCCGGACCAAGAATCCCATGGATAACGCCGTTCCTTCGGGAAATTCCCTGGCCATTCTCGCCCTCTTGCGCCTATCGGAAATGACCGGCAACACAGACTTCAAACACAAAGCGGTGGAGAGCCTGCAGGCTTTCGCGGACGGCTTATGCCGCGTCCCTGCCGCTTTCTGCCAAATGCTGGCCGCTCTCGATTTCTGGCTCGCTCCTCCCCGGGAAATCGTCCTGGCCGGGCCCGATTCAAACAGCCTCGATCCTATGCAAAAGGCCTTGTTCGAACGTTTTCTCCCCAACAAAGTGGTCCTCTACGCGGAGCCGGATACGCGGGAGCCGCTGGCGGCGCTCAGCCCGTTGATCGAAGGGAAAATCCCCGTGAATCATTCTCCCACAGCTTATGTCTGCGCGAATTATGCCTGCCAACAACCGGTCGCCACGGTGGATGACCTGATGGCCCGGTTGGATTAAAATTCATCTGAAATCCGGTGGTCAGCCTTGTGAAAGGAGGCCGGGAACCAATCCCCCCGGCAATCTGTGTTGACATCATGCCCCAAATCCACACGGTCACCCTCAATCCGGTCATCGATCTGATCTATGAAACCGATCGGTTCGAAAAAGGGACAACGTTCCGCTGCGGCCGGTATGAACAAATCCCGGCCGGGAAAGGCATCAATGTTTCTTACGCTCTTTCGTACCTGGGCGAAACGTCTCACGCTTACCTGTTGATCGGAGAACAAGAACTCAGTTTATTTGGCAGAGTCTGCCATGAACGGGGCATCCAGTTCCATCCCTTTGCTGGCCCGTTCCAAACCCGTTACCACTGTACGATCCTTGAACGGGCCACAGGCTCCGTCACCCACGTCCAAACCACCGGGATGCCGGTTCCTTCGGAGGCTTTCGAAATCCTGCGCCATGTGCTGGAGCAGCAAATCGGGCCGGGCGATATCCTGGTCTTGTCGGGCAGTATCGCCCCGGGCTTGCCGGCCTCGGCATACCGGGACCTTATCGAATTATCGAAGGCCAAGGGCGCGTTGACCATTCTGGACAGCAGCGGCCCCCCCCTCCGCCTGGGTACGGCCGCCGGTCCATATGTAATCAAAGCGAACGAGAAAGAAACCCAGGAACTGACCGGCCTCGCGCTGGAGAACGAAACCCAGGAATGGGAAGCTTTACGGCGGATCCGGGAGATTCCCGGCCTGGCCCATGGGGTGATCTCCCTGGGGGAACGGGGGATGATCGCCGGCAACCATACGGCGGGCTGGCGGTTGCATGTTCCCATGAGGCCCGGCGAAGTGAAAGACACGGTGGGCTGTGGCGATTCGCTGGTGGCCGGCTTGGCCCTGGGCCTCAAACAAGGGATGCAACCGCCGGACCTCTACCGTTTCGCCATCGCCTGCGCTTCGGCTGCCGCGGCGCAAACCGGACCCGGCCGCTTCGAGAAAAACGCGGTGGAAACCATGCTGAACCGGGTGGTATGCGTGAAATTAACATAAGGCGGAAGGGAAATTATTTTGTTACGCGATGAGGAAATCATTGGGCGAGGCGCTGATGTAAACTCCAACTTAAACTCCAATACCTTTTGTCATCCACCTTCGTTAAATATCCAGAATCGCCTATTCTTGGAATAAAATCCTCCCGGGAAGACGGTCATGAGTGATATCCGGAAAAAACGCGACAAGGTGTTTATTAAAAAGAGTCTAGATTACGCCAAAACAGATCCGCCCAGCACCGAGGCTCCTCCATCTCCGGCAGCACCTGCGGATTCGCGTCAGGAAATTCCGCGGGGGGCTTTGTTCCGCCGGGGATTCCTATATGCCCTGGGAGCGTTTGCCACCGGGGTTTTGATGACAACCATGGCCGTGTCATTCGCCAATCTAGCCAGCTTGCCCCACCGCGGCCTGACCCAACTCAAACAGGACGGCACTTCCGAATTCGTCCCCTACTACCCCAAGATGCGGCCGTTCGCCATTGTCGAGGATGACTCCCAAGCAGGCAACGAGTCGCAGTTCACCCGCTTGGGATTGCTCGGCACCGGCCTGTTCTTTTACACGGTCTTGAATACGTTCCACTGGACATTGGAACTGGGACTGAGCATGATCGGCGGCATGCTCCTCATCCCGCTCTTTGTTCTCACGGTGTACGGTTACGTTTTTTATTTCAAGATTTTCCCCCCCGCTTTGCGCCGGGATTCCAATATCCTTATGCTTGGTTCAGGAATCGGCCTCTGCCACGCGGGAATTGTCCTGCTCGTCTGGATCCTGGGATCTTTTGTCTGGCCCGTGTATGGATCGCTGTTCGGACCGCCCTATTTCTATTCCGGCGCGGAAATTCCGGTGCGGGTGACCGCCGTCCCCATCATGCTGCTGACCGGTTTCACGTATGGCGCCATCACCGGGGGAATCCTCTATTTCGTGGCGGTTTTGCGTTCTCTGTTCCTTGGCAGTCCACGTCCCGCGGCCGCCTCGAAATTCCGGGAGGGCCAGCGCACTTTGGCCCCGTGATCCGGCATTCGGCATGGAAAGCCCGCCGCTCCGCTTTTTCGCTTCTCCTTGGATGGCCCGCGGGGCCGTGATGATTCTCATCCTCGTCCATTTCACGCTGGGAGTCACCAGCGCCTGGATCAAATCCCCCACCGTCGATGAATACACCTATATCGCCACGGGCTATTTATACGTGACCACGAGCGATTTCCGGCTGGACCGCACGCATCCCCCCTTGATCCGCCTCCTGATCGGATGGCCCCTGCGGTTTATCCCCATCACCTTGCCCCCATTGCAAATGGAGAAATGGGACACGCCGGACAGCTATTTCCTGGGGTATCGGCTCGGATGGGAAATGCTGTTGGGTGGGGCAAACGATTGGCGGAAGATCCTGTTTCTGGCCCGCCTGCCGATCTTGCTCCTGTCCTGCGGATTGGCCGGGCTGGTGTATCTCTGGGGGAAGAAGTTGTATGGAACCGCCGGGGGCCTGACTTCGCTGTTCCTCTATGCGTTTTGCCCCAACTTATTGGCCCACGGGCGGTTGGCGACCATGGATCTGGGCAGCTGTTTTTTCATGTGCCTGGCTTTGTTCATGCTGTACCGGTACACCGAACGCCAAACAACCCTGCGATTCCTCTTGGCGGGAATGGCGCTGGGAGGAGCCCTGGCCGCTAAGGTGACGGCTCTCCTCCTGATCCCGGTGTACGTCATGGCCCTGGTCTGGATGCAAGCAAGCGCCACGGGATCCCTTCGCCGGATCCCGCTGGTTCCGTTCGCTAAAAATACATTCGCCATGGGCCTGATTGCCTGGCTGACGCTGTTGGCGGTCTATGGATACCCCTTCAAGCCGTTTTATTACCTCGATACGTTACAAAACGTGCTAGGCAAATCCTTCACCTCGGGGCGGGGCGGCGAGGCGGTCCCGGGCATGCCGCACCGGAATTACGCGTTTTACCTGTTCGGCCGGTATTCCACGGAAGGATGGCCGTATTATTACCTCGCGGCGGCGGCAGTCAAAACGCCGCTTCCGGTTCTGCTGGGCCTGCTGCTGTGCCTGTGTTATGGATCCCGGCGCTGGCGCGGCCTGCCCGACGGCCTCCTCGTGGGCACCATGGTGCTGCTGCACGCCGCGGCCGCGTTCAACCGGGTCAATATCGGATTGCGGCATGTTTTGCCGTTTTATCCTATGCTTTATTTGTACTTAGGACGCTTGGGGGAGCTCTCCGGCAGCCGGATCGGACGCCGAACGCTTGTTCTTTTGGCGGCATGGTACATATTGGGGAATCTCTGGATTTATCCTGACTATTTGGCTTATTTCAACGAAGCAGTGGGGGGTCCCCGCCAAGGGCACCGGTATCTGGACGACTCGAACCTCGACTGGGGGCAAGATTTCGCCCGGCTGGCCGCGATCCAAGACGCTTATCCCAACGAGCCTCTGATCATCGCTTCTGAATGGTATATCCAGCCCGGGGTGTTCGGTCTGCGGGCCCGGAGAATGCGGGAAGAGGAGATCGCGACGCCCCCTTCGGGCATCGTGGCGGTCAGCAAACATTACGCGGTCCGTCACCGGATCTTCCCCCGCTCGCCGTCTTATTTCAATTGGCTGGAACAATACGAACCCGTGGCGGAAGTTGGGCATTCGATATGGATTTTCCGCTTCGGTCCCTCATCAAGCCACCCGAATCCCATGTAATTTGTATATATGCACATGTACAAGAAATTGAAAAAATCCGAATCACGCGGATCTAAGTTCCGCGGCCATGTTTTGACCACTCTGATCAAGTTATGATATATTTATATAAATAACGGATTACGAATCAGATTCTCGAAAGACCCACGTTTTTCATTTACCATGATAAGCAGTGAGAAACATGCTCTTGAATGGAAAGACCATTTGTTGATAAGATTTTACCGAGGATGTCTATTTTTTGACACAATTTGAATCATGTGTATTTTCATTTCTGGCAACAACGGATGAATCACTTTCTCAAACGAGAAAGTCGCTCAAACGTCCTCATCTTGATCATTGAACGAGAAGCCCAGTAGTAGATTCTCCACTGACCGGCAGCGTTGTGACAAATCAGAATGGGAAAAACAGGCGCGGCGGAAGGGCAACGCCACCCCATTCTGTTGACCGGAGCGGATGAATCCCGCTGTGCGAATCATTGCTTTTCGAGGCAATTCCGTGGAGAGGTCAAGGGAAAAATGAGGCCATGTCGAATTTATTTGAACGATTACCTAAATACATCCAGATCAAGGAAGCGATCCGCAAAGAGATAGAGGCCGGCATCTTGCGGGAAGGCCAGCAACTGGCTTCCGAAGCAGTCCTGATCGAGCGGTTCGGGGCCAGCAAGATGACGGTGATCCGGGCGCTGCAGGAACTGGTCCACGAAGGATTTTTGAGCCGGGTGCAGGGGAAAGGCACCTATGTCACCTACCCCATGCGGAAACATCCGCTGGTCGGTCTGATGCTCCCGGGGAAGAGTTTGTCCAGTTGCCGTTTCCTGTTGCAGGCGATCGAACCGCACGCCAGTAAAGCTGGATTCGATTTGATGCTCAATTCGACGGACGCGGACGAAGAAAAAATGAATGATTTCGCGGAACGGTTGATCCGCCGCCAAGCCAGCGGTCTGATCGCCGTGCCCGCGCTGAACGATTACGATCCCGCCGCGCCAGAATTCTGGTTAAACCGCTTGCGGGAAGGACGGATTCCGGTTGTGTTGGCCGGCGGCCGGATGGACAGCTTCCGCGATGTGTCTGTCATCCAGACGAACGACGAAGAAATCATGGCGGAACTGACCCGGGAGGTTATAAAAAAAGGTCACCGCCGGCTTCTGCTGCTCCAATGCGATGAAGAGACTTTACCGGCCGAAGCGTTACGCATCCGCGGTTTTTTGAAAGCCGCCAAAGCGGAAAAAATCAAAGTGGAATTAGCCGAAGTCGTGACACTTTCCAGGCGAAAATCCCGGCAAGAGGACTCCACGGAAATTATCGCGTTGTTGCGGACTCATGAACCGACCGCCGTGATGACCTTGAGTGATCTGACCGCCTTCCGTGTCCTGCAAATCGTGCAAAACAATCCCTACCGTTTCGAAAGCCCGATCTCCGTGACCGGTTACGGAGATTGGGAATTCGCGGAGGATGCCGGGCTCACCACGGTGAAGCCTCCGCTGCAAGAAATGGGGGAGCGGGCGGTCAAAACTCTGCAAAAAATGATGCGCGGCGGAAAACCAGAATGGATCACTCTTCCTTCCCGGATTGTGCACCGTTCTTCCCTGAGCACGTTGCCGTACTCGAAAGGGGAAAAAACCCGTTCCGTGAGCTGATCCGGCCGGTTCACACGCGGAAATGGTCGAATCCCTCCTCCCATTCGCCCGGCCCGCCCTCTACGCGTATGCCCTCTGGCGCGGGCGTGATTACGCCGACATCAGTCAAGGCGCACCGCGCCGGGTCCCACGATTTCAGTAGCGTCTCTGCCGCGGCGGGGGAGAGGGTCAGCAGCAGTTCATAGTCTTCTCCACCTTGCCACGCCAGGGACAGATAAGATTCACAGGCGGAACGCAGATCGTCCCCGCAAGGCAAGTGTGCCGCCACGATCCGCGCGCCCGTTCCGCTGGCCTCGCACAGTTTTACCAGATCCCGCGCCAAGCCATCGCTGATATCGGTCATACTGTGGGGGACCGCGGTCCGGAGGATGTCCAAGGCCTCGCGCAAGCGGGGGGTGGGCCGCCGGAACCGCCGCACGAGCGCGGCTTGCGCGGGGGTCCAGGTCTCCGGAGCCGCGCCGCCGAGCAGTATCCGCAATCCGGCGGCGGCGTCGCCCAGAGTTCCGGTGACCAGAATCCGGTCCCCCGCCTGGGCGCCGCCGATGCTCAAAGGTTGGGCGGATTCCTGGTATCCGAACGCGGTGATCGAAACCAAAATGAGGGGGGACCGAACCGTGTCGCCACCGATGACTTCCATCCCCCATTCCTGCTGGAGTTCCGCCAGGGTGTGATAGAACTCGTCGGTCCAGCGGACCGGCGTATCAGGGGGCAAGCCGAGGGTGATCACGCCATAAGCCGGAACCGCACACTTAGCAGCGAGATCGCTGAGGGTGGAAGCCAAGGCTTTGTAAGCCAAATCCGGCGCGGAGGTCCATTCCGGCTTGAAATGGATGCCCTCCACCATCGCGTCGGTGGTGATCACCAGGGCGCCGGAGCGGGTCCGGACCACGGCGGCGTCATCGCCCAGTCCGAGCCAAACATCCGGTGAATGCGCCCCCAGAATCTCCCGGATGCGCCGGTGAAGCCCAAATTCGCCTAGATCCCGCAAAAGGGGCCGGTCATGCATGTGCCTGATCCAATCAGTCCAATGTGGAACGAAATGATTTCTGTTTGGTGTTCATCATGGAACGATTTGGCCTCGGAACAAGCCCTCACGCAGGATTCGCGTGGCACGGAAAAATCCACGCGCGAAGGAGAACGGAAAAAGCTGAAAGCTATCCGGCCACTCCGCGGCCGGTGAAGGGGAATACGAATTCGGTGATTAAAATCGAAATGTCCAGGCTTTCCGCCTCCGGGGACGAGAGGGGATCCGGAATCGCGCATTTCATCGATTCGCCGATTTTCTGTACAGGGTCCAGGCTGAAGTTCTTATTTGCCGTGGGCGCGTGAAAAACCGTTCGGGTACTGGATATCGTATCTCCAATTGCCCAAAACAAAAAAAGAGAAGCGGCCCTTTCTATTAATCCCCGAGAAAAAGGGCACCCTTCTCTATTGGCTATCTTCCATCTGGTCTTTCCCTACCGGAAAGAGCCACCGGCTGGGAAACCGAGACATTGAAACCGTTGGTCCGGCTCAGTAACAGGACCAATCGGACACATCAGTAGAGAAACTCAACAGCCACTGGATGGCCTGATGATACATGCTTAATCCATTTTCGGTATAATTAATGAAATCGCCGTCCGCCGGATCGGTCGCGTAGCTGCCGCCCGCGTTTTCCGTGGTTTCATGATACCGGTAGATGGGGATAAACACCCGCGGATAAGTATGCTGCCGCCCCCCGGCGGCGCAGAACGCGTCGTTGGGTCCCCAGGCAATGATCGCGGGATTTTCCGTCCCGAAGATCCGCGCAACCACCGTTCCCTCTCCGACATCTCCAGCGCCCACGTGATCAATGCCCAGCGGCGTGTCGAAAACCTCCCCCGTCAGGCCTTTGACGATTGGATGATCCGGAACCAGGATTTCATATTCCAAGTCCTCGGTCCGCATCTGCGCGGCATCCACCCAAAACCAGCGTGTGTTCCGGGCCAAATAGGCGGAACCCAGCAGGATGGGAACCTTCAACTCGCTCCATTGATTCGAGATGTCTCCTTCATAGTAGTTGCCGCTGGATACCGCGCGGTGAACAATAACCACGTCAAAGCTCTCCAGGAACGCGATATCCTCCGCCGTCAAGACGCCTTGAAACTCGCTGGTGCCCCGGGTTTGCGAGGGATCCACCGTCACCTTGTAGCCCTTGCTGCGCAAATAATCCCCGAGATTGCCGGCTCCTTCTTCTTCCAACTGAGGTTGCTCGGATACAATCAGCAGGTTCTGCCCGATCGCGTCCGGCATCAGGAAAAACAAAACTCCCACTACAGCCATCCATCGTTTCATGATCAGTCTCCTCCCTGAATTGAATGGATTTATCGCACAATTATCTAGCATACCGGCCAGGAAGTGTATAGATGGAATGATCAGAACAGCGGAAGGAGACAGCAGGATTTATCCGCGGATGTTCAAGCGGGGGCGGACGGTTTCCTCTCCGGAGGCTCTGGACGCTGGAGCCGGCGCGGGGGAAGTGAGGGTGGTAGAGGGACTGGCGACCGGACGCGGGGAGACCCCCAGCGGGGAGAAATGCTTGCGGTTTTCGGTCTCGCTCAAAAATTTTCCGACGGCTTGGGTCCAGCCTTCCCGGAGGTTTTCGACGATGGGCAACACTTCGTCGATCATGCGGGCGTCTTGTTTGATGTTGGCCTGCACCAAATGGTGATAGATAAAGTCATAAAGCCGCCACAGTTGGTGGGCCAAATCGCCGCCCTTCTCAAAGTCCAGGGCGACCATCAGCTCGGTGAATATCTTTTGGACTTTGATCAGCTCGATATGCGCCTTCTCGATTTCGCGTTTTTCCACCGCTTGCCGGGCGATACGCAATTTTTTCACCGCCGCATCGAAGATCATAACCAGCAATTGGGGCTGACTGGCGGTCTCGATCTGGGTTTTTAGGTAATATTGTTGAGGCTGGGTCAACGGAGTGGCCATGCAAACTCTCCTCTTTCCGCCAAGAGCATCACGGCTTATTCGGAGCCTTGGATGCCTAACTTTTGACTTAAATATTGGCTCATCTGTTGCGACTGGGATAACGTGACTTCCAGCGCCGTGAACTTTTTCCGCAAGGTGGCCGCCAACAGTTCCGACCGTTCTTCATACCGCTGAATCTGCTTGTTGAATAAATCAATCTTGTTCTGAACCGCCTTAGTGGAGGTGTCCATCAAACCGGTTCCATATTCGGTAAAGCGTTTCAACGTGGTTTGGAATTGGGCCGCGAAGCCCACCGCGGCGGCTTGGATCAGGTTTTGGACTTGCCCGGGATCCTCATTCAGCGCTTTCTGCAACGCGCTGGAATCGAACGTCAGCGAGCCGGTAGTGGTCAGAGAGATTCCGATCGCGGCCAGACTGCCGGCGCCCCCGGCATAGATGGCCGATCCGGCGATCTCGTTCGAGTAGATCTGCTTCGCCAGCCCCAGGTCCTGGGCCGTGCTTCCCCCATCCACCTCTTCGACGGAAAAAAGGCCGGTTTTGCCGGTCTGATCGATCAGGTTGATGGACACGCCGCCGGCGCCGGCTTCCGCCTTCACCTGGATGCCTGTTTCCAAGTTGATGAGGTCCAACACATCCTGGACGGTCCGGGCGTCCCGCAGGTCGATGACCGCGCTGTTGCCCGCCCGGTCGGTGATTTGGATCCGCCCCAGGTTGACCCCCTTTCCATCATTCAGATCGGACAGTTTCACCCCGGGCAGATTGGGAATACTGCGGCTGATCGACGCCGCCAGGCTGTTTTTCAAATCCCGGATGACGGGATTGCCGAACAACACGCCGTTGTTCTTCCCTTGGGGATCGAAATAGGTCTGTTCGTTCAGATAGGAAATCATCGAGTTGTACGCGTCGACGAAATCCTGGATCACCGAGGAGACATGAGAATTGTCCTCGGTCACCGAAAGGGTGACGGTCTGGGTGCTTTCCTGCACCAGCGCCAGTGAAACACCTTCCACCAAGTCGGTGACCAGGTTGCTCGTGCGGTTGACGAGGACGCCATTGAAGGCAAACTGCGAATTTTCACCCTGTTGGTCGTAATGTTTAAACCGCCGGTCCACCACGCCGAGGGTCTGCAGGACATTGCCCGGATCGGAGATCACGGCCGGACGGCCCGACGCGCTGGCCAATTCCAGCCGGTATTGCCCGTCCGCGGCGATCACCCGCGCGGTGATATCCACACCGCTGGCCAGCGCCTCTTCATTGATCTTTTGGACGATATCTTCCAGGGAATCCTGATCCAGATCGATCGAAACCGGATTGGCAAATACGAGCGAACCGTCGCCATTGCCGAGCACCAGGTTGTAGGAAGTTGTCCCGCCCAGGTTCAGCAGGGTTCCGATGGGCACATCGGACGCGGTAAAACTGGCGCTCTGGATGCCGCTTACGACCCCCAGCCCGAACAGCACGTTGTCAGGATCATCAAAACGGCTGGGAATTCCCGTCGTGCTGGTAATCAACAACCGTTCATGGCCTCCGTCGGTGATCACCGAGGCGCGGATGTTCGCGCCCTGGGCGTTGGATTGTGTGTTGATGGCCCCGGCGATGTCTTCCAGGGACATGTCCACGCCGTCCAGGGTGACCGTGAGCGTGTGTTGCCCGCCGGCGTCCTGCACGGTAAAGGCCTGTCCCGTATACGTGCGGGTAAAATCGGGGGCAAACTTATCACTTACCGCCCCTTCCGTGTTGGCGTTGACCGTATAGTCGTAACGGACATCTCCGGTGCCGGCGGTGATCAAACCCAGCTGGCCCAACAGGCCGGAAGTGCCCACTTCCCGCAATTCAATGCGATTCACCCCCGTCGAGAGCGCGCTGAGGATCAGTTTGTTCTGATTGGGAGCGATTTGCACCACCGAGGCGCGCACACCGGCGTTGGCCCCGTTGATCTTCGAAGCCAAGTTGGTTAGCGAATCGTTCTGGGAGACCGAAAGGGTCCGCCCGTTCAGGATGAACATCCCTTCCATCTCCAGGGCATCCGTGCCGCTGGTGAATATATCGGAAGAGATCTGATCGGCTTGGGCGAGGTTGTCCACCCGGATATTGAAGCTGCCGGCCGCCGCGCTGTTGCTCACGGTGGCGGTGACCACGCCAGGGTTGGAACTATCGATTCGTTTGGCCTGGAATAAGCCGGGGGACGACAAACTCTGGGCGGCAATGGAAAGGCCCAGCAGGTTGGCGTTGACGGATTGCAGCGCGGTGAGTTTGCTGGTTTCTTGCTCAACCCGGGTTTTGATCTGGCTGACCGGCCCCCGCACCTGCATATCCAGGATGGCATTGATCAATTCAGTGGTGTTGAAGCCCGATATCAATCCTTCGATCGCGAAATTGCTCATCGTCCTCTTCCTCTGCCCGGCCGCGAACCGGACGGGATGGGTGTGTGCAACCCCAAAACACGATACTCAATCCAGGGCATGTATGTTTCCTCGGCCTTATTATCGGTCCGGCGAACGGGAGGTTGAATTTTTACTCCTTGGCGAATGGCCTCCGGCCCTCCGGTACGGCCTGGGAACCCGGCAAAGATCGCACCGGATTCCCGGCAGAATTTTCCCCTCCCACTCCTTGCGGGGTGGCTGTTACTCACCTTCTCGTATTCGTGTCTTGGGGCGGGGACCAGGTAACAATCCTCTCCTCGGAGGACAGGTTTGCAATCCTCAGGCCAAAACCGCCGGACTCACAGTGGCCTAACAAGGAAACGGTAAACTTATATTGCATCTGAAAAATTGAGTACCGAATAAGGTTAAAACGATTTTATTGACTCTGGGATGAGGGCAGACATCAAATCGGCCCTTACAAACCCTCCCCCTACTCCTCTCCCCAAGGAAGAAGGAATGTGGGAGGAGGTTTCGCATTACCTTGTTTCGTCAAACAAGATCCCACAGTATTTGTGCAATTTCTGGGCAATTTCCAGCAATTCTTCGGGAGGGATCTCCCGGATGATCTCCTGGGTCTCTTTGTTGATAACCGTCACCGCCACCCGCCCCGAAGCCTGATCAAGCCGGAAACGCAGCCGATACGCGGGTATGGGAGGCAAGGTTTCCGGTTCCGCCGCTTCGGACGCGGGTTCCGCTGGCGTCGACGGGCTCTCCCCGGCCGTCCGTTGATCACCTGGAACGGGAGCCGGATTCATGGATACGTCGGGCATTCCAATCTCGCTCATATCCTTACGTCCTTTCCAGCCCTCCGAGCAGAAAAGGAACCACGAGAAAACCGCCAGTCAAATCATCTCCATCCTCTCGCAGGCCGGTTGCCATTCTGGAATTCCGGGGAGGGGAACCGATCCCGCTCCCCGGAATCCATCAAACCATCAGGAAACGGGCGATTACCCCAAGAGCGACAGGAAGCCCTGGCTCTGGAAGTTCGCTTGCGCCAGGACCGAGATACCGGCCTGGATCAAGACTTGGTTCTTGGTGAACTCACTCGATTCCCGGGCGATATCGGTGTCGCGGATCCGGGATTCCGACGCCGTCAGGTTTTCCGAAGAGACGCTCAAGTTGGAGATGGTCGCCTCGAGCCGGTTGGTGACCGCTCCGAGGATAGAGCGGGTCTTGTTCACCTGGTTGAGGGCCTCGTCCACGATCTTGATAGCCAGGTTGGCCCCTTCGGTGGTCGTGACGTCAATGTCGGAAATCGTCATCCCGCTGCCCCGTCCAAAGCCCAGATTTTCCGCGGACAGATCGCCGATGCTGGCCCGGAAGGCCTGATAGGCCTGCGCGCCGACATGGAAGTTGAGGGACGAGTTTACCGTGGAGATGATGATCGTCCGGCCCGTGTCGGGCAGGCCGTCCTTGCGCGCGGTGACGTCCACGATGTTATCGAAATCGATGGTCACGAAACGCGCCACGCCCTTATCGCCGCCGCTGGTGCCGTCCACAAAGACCACATCCTGGTCGCCGTTCATGAATTCCACCGACGGGCCGCCGTTCAGCGTCCCTTTGAACAGCGAGGGAGTCGCCTCCAACTTGTCAATGCCGATCGAGAAACCGCTGCCCACGCGGAAGGTCATTTGCGGCTGGGGCACGCCCTCGATCGTTGACTTTTTGCCGAACAGGGTGATTACATCCCCGGCTTCGGCGCGGACTTCCTCCCCTCCGTTGATGGAGAAGGTGGCGGATTCCGCGAATCCCTCGCGGGTCAGCACCGCCTTATCCTGAAGGGTGAAGTTCGGCCGCGTGGTATCGGTGGGATCGCGTTGGAACGTCAAGGTAAACGAGGTCTGCGAGTTCGAACGGCCGATGTCGTCCACCAGTTGCAATACCCCCGAGGAGGTGAAGGTAAACAGGGCGTCTTCGAACCGCGTTTGAACCCCGTCCGCCACCGGACCGGCTCCGCCATAATCGCGGGTGCGGTAGTTGAGTTCCCGAATCAGACCGGAAATGGAAGCGAAAGTAAAGTCGTTCAGGACGGTATCATCGGCAGTGCTGTCCAGGGTATAGGTGCCTTCGAAGGTCGTACCGTCCGCATTGGTGCCCCGCAGGGTGATGGTATCCCCGTCCAAGAGCGTAGTGCCGCCGGTGTAAATGCCGCCCACGAAGGAACCGTTGACGACCAGGGACCGGGTGCTGCCCGTGCTGTCGATGGAGACTGTCCGGTTGATGACCGAGCCGTTGGCGTCACGGAAGGCGATGGTGCTTTCCACCAGCCGTTGTTGGGCCACCTGGACATCCTGAACCACGATGTCGAACTGCCCCACACCGAAGGTGGATCCGGTGATGGCCGTGATGGAGTTGCCCACTTGGCCACCGCCGGTGAGTATGGAATCCACTCCGATCGCTCCCGAGCGGGTCACGCCTTTGGCTTGCGTGACAATGAAATCACCCCGTACCAGGGAGAGATCGATGCTGGACCGGTTGATGTAGTTCCCCTGGCTCTCGAAAACCAGGCGGCCCAGATTGGCGTCCGCGCCGAAGGCCACCGTGGTGTGGTAGGCCTCGGGCACGTCGGCCACGTCATTTACGCCGAACAAGGCCTTTTCGGCATTATTAATGGCGTCTTGGATAGCCGTCACCAAGGCGTTTATCGTTTCGCCCGCGCCGATACTGAAAGCCCCGGTGTACCGGGTCACGCCATCGGCCAAAACTCCGGTGAAAATCATCGTGTCACCGGCGGCCACACTGACGCCGTTGAAGAACGAACCGGCCAGATTATCCCCTCCGGCGATCGCGCCGGTGTTGAACAGCGGATTATCTCCGAAATGCGCCATGGTCACCGCCACGTCCTTCTGGTTCATGAGTCCGGTGTTGAGGACCTGGGGAGAGCCTTTGGCATCGCCGGCGATGATCTGATTGCTGCCATCCCGGACCTTGACAATGTTCAAAAACGACTTGCCGCTGGCCAGGGTGCTGGCCACGGGGGAGGCGTCCACCCGGACACCGATGTCTTCCTGCCCTGCGATCATGTACGACTGGATCGAGAAATCACCGTTGAGCAGGTAGTTGCTCGCGAACTGGGTGGTATTGGCGATTCGAGTGACCTCGTCAATACTCTGGAAAATTTCGTCCTGGATCGCCCGCCGCGCCTTGAGGTCGTTGACCGCCGTGTTAGCGGCCTGGATGGCCAACTGCCGGATGCGGTTGAGGCGGACGGTGGTCTCTTCCAAGGCCCCTTCCGCCACGTTCACCAGGTTGATGCCGTCGGAGGCGTTGGTAACCGCCTGGTTCAATCCTTGCACCTGAGTGCGCAGGTTGTTGGCGACCACCATGCCCGCCGCGTCGTCGCTGGCGCGGTTGATCCGCAGGCCCGAAGACAGCCGTTCGATCGACTTTTGCAACGCCCGGCCGGTCTTGTCCAGGTTCCGGTTCGCGTTGATGGCTGAAATGTTGTTGGCAACTCGGGAAATACTCATTCTTCTTCCTCCTTGAAAATCGCATCCGGCATCCCTGCCGGATAAAGCGGTCCGTGGGTGCGATTCAGACCGCATGGGGTGCGATTAAATAGTGGAGTATCTTTCTTCCGGATGAGACGGACCCGGCTTCCCCGTCCACGTGTGCGAAGCGCGGACAGTTTAGTTCCGGTCCGGGATTTCCCTCCCGAAAGGTGGGGGATATCCGCCCCGGTTGTCCATCAAGGAACCCGCCCATGCTCTCCAGGGTGGCAGCCTAGGGCGCCTGAAGGGCGCCGATGGGTTATGTAGGATTTCCGTGCCGGCCGATTGCTCCTTTCTGATGTGTAAGTTGGATTGAAAACGCTAAAAAAGTTTACATTCAATGGCCAAAACATTGGCGGTTGTTCTCTAATATCGTCCATCCCTTCTGAAATCTTGAGCGTTTTCCAATAACCTCTCATGAACGGATTTAGAGCCATTTCCCGTTGGAATCTAAGTCTTTGCACATCGGCCACCTCATCACCCGTTGCCCCGCATCTTTTCTTGGAATCCGGGTCTCTGCCAAGCCCGTATGGGGTTTCATAATATCTAATTCCTTGATTCAATTTGAATTAGAAATGCCCATGGCTTAAATGAACTCCTATCGAGACAACTCTATTTGTTCTGATAAATTTCTTTATAGTGTAATAAATCTTGGCTATTCGTCCTTGGAATGGGCCGCGGCTTTGGGAGGATTCCCATGCAGGGGGTAAAAAATAATCCGGTATATTTGCCGACGACATTGATCTAAAGTTGAAATCCCCGGCTGACTTAAAACACCCTTCTGATGGAGACTCCCATGGATTCGCAGAGGGAAATGCAGGGAGCCATTGTGCTGGGATAAAGCTTTCCCTCACGCCGGCTCTTTACCAGAAGGAGTGGGAAATAGAGGTAGCGCTCTCGATCCGGGTCGATGGGATTCCCGATCCCAACGCTTGGCTAAAGTACGCTTTCGGAAGGATCCGAAATTATTAAGGGAACACACGGAGAGATTAAAATGACCGTGGATTCAGGTGGAAAAAATTGTGAAAATGAAATACCCGGCCGCCACGAGAAGGGCGGCTCCCACCAGGATGATGAGAAAGGTGATCAGGGGGCTTTTTTCTTCCTCCCGCAGGGAATCGGAGGGAAACGCTTGTTCCCATTTTTCGTCTGTCAGTTTGAACTTGGTTTCCAATCCGCCGGAACCGGCTTCCTGCCGGGGGGGAAGGGATTCTTCGCGGGAGGGCGGCGCTTCCGTCTCCGCCGGTCCGGAGTCTTCGGCCTCGTGTGCCCGGCGCGCCTTGGCGGCGGCGGCCCGGGTCAGCCGCCTTTCGGGCGGTTTTTCAGGGACGACATCCTTGAGCCCATCCCAAACCATTTTGGTTTTGGGATGCTCCGGATTCAGGGTCAAGGCCATTTGATAGTGATACTTGGCATACCGGAACTCTTCGAGGGAACTGTAACAAAGCCCCAGGTAAAAATGGATATCGGCGTTTTCCTTATCGTTTTCCAAGGCCAGCAGGAACGCGTCCAGGGCCTCTTCATAGTTCCCCTCTTGCGCCAGTTGTTTTCCTTTTTGGACCAGATCCATACCCGGACGCCCTTTCCTCGATGGATTACAAGGTAGTCTAACGGCGGGTCAACCGTTTTTCCAGACCCCGCCGTTCACCAGGTTGGGGGGGCGGCGGCCCTGGAAATAGGCGATCAGATTGCCGGCGGCCATCAATCCCATGCGCAAGCGCGTGGCGAACGTGGCGCTGCCCACGTGAGGCAATAGAACCACGTTGGGCAAAGTCAACAGTCCGGGATGGACCGCCGGCTCGTTTTCGTACACGTCCAGACCCGCGCTCCAAATCCACCCTTCCCGCAAAGCCTGGGCAAGGGCCGCTTCGTCCACCACGGGACCCCGGGCGGTGTTGATCAAAACCGCGTGGGGCCGCATGAGGCGCAATTCCCGCCGGCCGATCAGATGGTGCGTTTCGGATGTCAACGGCACATGCAGACTGACGAAATCGCTCTGCTGGAGCAGCGTATCCAGATCCACCCGGCTGGCCCCGTATGGGTAAGCCCCTTCGAATTCCGGATCCGCCTCTAGCGAATTATATAGAATTTTCATGCGGAACGCGGAGGCCCGGGATGCGAACGCCTGGCCAATCCGTCCCAATCCGACCACTCCCAACGTGCGGCCGGTGATCTCCTGCCCTAAAAACAATTGCGGCCCCCAGCCTTGAAAACGGCCCTCGCGGAGATACCGTTCGGCTTCCACCACCCGGCGGGCCGCGGCAAACAACAACGCCCAGGCCAGGTCCGCGGTGGCATCGGTCAACACGCCGGGGGTGTTGGTAACCGCGATGCCACGGCGGGTGGCTTCTTCCACGTCAATATTGTTATATCCCACCGCGTAATTGGCGATGATCCGGAGCCGGCCGGCCCGGGCCAGGACCTCCCGGCCGATCATGTCGGTCAGAAGGCAAAGCAATCCGTCACATTCTTCCACGGCGCGAAGCAGGACGTCCTGGGGAATCACCTGATCCTTGGGATAGATCTCCACTTCCATC
The DNA here is from genome assembly GCA_013177805.1 of Candidatus Omnitrophota bacterium. Taxonomy (GTDB): domain Bacteria; phylum Hinthialibacterota; class Hinthialibacteria; order Hinthialibacterales; family Hinthialibacteraceae; genus JABLXU01. The sequence goes on along the minus strand of JABLXU010000003.1, from coordinate 157,600 downwards.
CCTGCCTCACGCAAATGTTCTGCTACGCCGGCCGGCAAGGGGCGGGTGATGTAAATCCGGGCTGGCATGCTTAACCTCCCTGTTGGATTTCATTTATCCAAGTCAATGCCACGTAGGATAGGGGAATCGCCCGGCGTGTAAACCCAAAACGGCTTATACCCAAATCACATAGAACAGCCCCGCCGTGGCCAGGATGGAAATCGTGATTCCCACAAAAGCGGCCGCGGCCAGGATCCGCCGGCGTTCGGCCTCCCCCGTTTCGTGAGGCAGCAGGGCGCGGCAGGCGGGGCAGCGCACCGAACTGAGCGGAATGCGTTGTTGACAAAAAGGACAAGTAACATGAAACCAAGCCATGGGAAACCGGGAGAAGCGGGCCGCCGGACGGTTCAGGATTTTTTGGAGAACGGGCCATACGGCTTGCGCGCGCCGTTACTCCGGCCGTTGAATCCGCGGCCGTTGCCTCCTCCCCCGGCCGCCGCGGGGGCGTTGCCCAATTTAAAATTGATCTGAGCGTCGCGGAACAAGTCTTCGAGGCGGAGTTTCAATTCGCGGCTGGGACGCACCCTGTAGGAGGCTTCGAGCTCGTAATCGACGACACCGATCCCGGGGAAGGCCACATGGAGGAAGACGGGGCTTTCGCCCATCGCGGAGAGCAAGCATCCTTTGAGGCGGTAAATCCTCTCCTCGTCGAGTTCCGTCACGGAGAACGAGATGTGGAGGGAACGCACATGCGACGCCCAGGCTTCGTCCAGGGTGTAAATGCGGTCCGCGCGCACGGAGACTTGGTCGCCGCGGTGGCTGGCCTGGCCGTCGACCACCAGGATGGCTTCCTCTTGAAGAATCGCCTCGCGTTCTTCCAGGAGGTTGGGCATGATGGCCACGTCCACCACGCCGGTGAGGTCTTCGAGGAGTAAGAGGGCCATGCGGTCGCCGTTTTTGGTTTTTTTCTTTTTGACTTCGGTAATGATGCCGGCTACGCGGACCCGGCCCAGTTCTTCCTTTTCGATCAAGTCGCGGGCGCGGTCACTGGCAAAGAGGGTCAATTCCTCCTCGTATTGTTTGAGGGGGTGGCCGGAGATGTAGAGACCCAGGAATTTCTTCTCGTCCTGGAGGATTTCTTTCATGTCCAGCTCGGGGAGGGGGGTCAGGAAACCATCCGGACCGGGACCCTCGTCCTCGATCTCCTCGAAGAGCGATTCCTGCCCAATGGCACGGTCGTGGAGGATGCCCTGCGCGCGTTCGAGGGCGCGGGGGCAGGCATCGAGCAGGGTGGCCCGGGTGTGGCCCATGGAGTTGAAAGTGCCGGCGCGGATGAGGGATTCGAGGAGTGAGCGGCCCACCACGCGCGGATCGGAGCGTTCGCAGAAATCAAAGAGAGATTTGTACGGGCCGTGGAGTTCCCGTTCGCGGATAATGGCGCGGACAGCCGCCGCGCCCACGCCCTTGATCGCCGCCAGACCGAACCGGATGCCCTCGGTGGTGACGGTGAAGGTCTCGCCCGATTCGTTGATGTCCGGGGGCAGGACCGGAATGCCCTGGTCGAGACAATCCTGGACGTACTTGACCACCTTGTTGGTGTCGTTCATGTCGGTGGTCAGGAGCGAGGCCATGAAGGCGGCGGGATAATGAGCCTTGAGATAAGCGGTCTGGTAGGTGATGACCGCGTAGGCCGCGCTGTGCGATTTGTTGAAGCCATAGCCGGCGAACTTGAAAATGAGGCTCCAGAGGCGGCGGGCGACGGCGGGATCGACGTTGTTTTTCCGGGCGCCTTCGTAGAAGTCCTTTTCGATGCCTTCCAGAATGCTCTCTTTTTTCTTGCCCATGGCGCGGCGCATGAGATCGGCCTGACCGAGGGAAAAGCCCGCGATGACGTTGGCGATCTGCATGACCTGTTCCTGGTACAGGATGATGCCGTAGGTTTCCTTGAGGATCGGCTCCAAGGAGGGATGGTCATAGGTGATCTTGGCCTCGCCCTTCTTGCGGCGGACGAAGTCCTCGACCATGCCGCTGCCCAAGGGACCGGGGCGGTAGAGGGCCAGGAGGGCGATGATGTCGGTGAAAGACTCCGGTTCGAGGTTCTTGAGGATCTCCTTCATCCCCGTGGATTCGAGCTGGAAGACGCCGTTGGTCTTGGCGCGGGCGAGGAGTTCGTAGGTTTTGGGGTCGTCAAAGGGAATTTTCGTGATGTCGAACTCCGGATCGTGGCGTTCGCGGATGATGGCCACCGCGCCGTCGATCACGGAGAGGTTTTTCAGGCCGAGGAAGTCCATCTTGAGGAGGCCGATGGATTCCAGGCTTTTCATCTCGTATTGGGTGGAGACGTCGTTTTCCTTATCGGCGCCCCGCATGAGGGGGGTGAATTTCCAGAGTGAATCGGGGGCGATGATGATGCCGGCGGCGTGGGTGGAGGTTTGCCGCACCATGCCCTCGACCGCCAGGGCGTGCCGGAAGAGTTCCTGGTGGATTTCGTCCTGGTCGCGGACGCGGCGCAGTTCGGGGACATCGTCGAGGGCCTGCTTGAGGGTGACGCCCAGGCCGTCGGGAATCAGTTTGGCGATGCGGTCGCCCTCGGAGGCGGGCAAGCCGAGCACGCGGGCCACGTCACGGACGGCATTCTTGGCCCCAATGGTGCCGAAGGTAGCGATCTGGGCCACGCGGTCTTTGCCGTATTTGTCCTGGACATACCGGATGACTTCGTCGCGGCGCTGGTCGGAGAAATCGGTATCGATATCGGGCGGCGAGATGCGTTCCGGATTGAGGAAACGCTCAAAAAGCAAGCCGTATTTCAGGGGATCGAGGTCGGTGATGCGCAGGCAGTAGGCCACCACCGAGCCGGCGGCGGACCCCCGCCCGGGCCCGACGGATATTTGGTTGCGGCGGGCGTAATGGATGTAATCCCAAACGATGAGAAAGTATCCGGTATAATCCTCGCCAATAATGACTTCCAGTTCCCGTTCGATGCGGTTTATCAGTTCTTCGGTAATCTCCCCGTAGCGTTCCTTCGCGCCTTCGTACACCAGCTTCCGGAGGTATTCCGCGTGGGAGGTCTCGCCCTCGGGGATGGCATAATAGGGCATGTGCAGTTTCTTGCCGTCGTATTTCAGTTCCAGATGGCACTGTTCAGCCACCAGCCACGTGTTATCCACCGCGTCTTCGAAGCCGGGCAGGCCGCGGCGCATGTCCCCGGCGGTTTTGAGGTACAGTTCGCGGGTGGAGATCTTGAGGCGGCTGGGATCGGTCAGGGTCTTCTTGGTGCCGATGCAAATGAGGCAATCCTGGGTTTTGGCGTCCTCCGGGCGCAAGTAATGGACATCAGCAGTGGCCACAATGGGGATGGAGAGATCCTGGGAGAGGGCACGGATCCCCTCGTTGACCGTTTTTTGTTCGGGAAGCCCGTTGCCCTGGACTTCGAGGAAGAAGCGGCCTTCGCCGAAGATGCGAAGATACGTCGTGGCCAGTTCTTTGGCTTGACCGTACCGGCCTTCGAGAAGGGCGTTGGGGATTTCGCCCTTCAGACAAGCAGATAGCCCGATCAGTCCGCGGTTGTGTTCGCGCAGGGCTTCGTGATCGATCCGGGGCTTGTAATAGAAGCCTTCGAGTTGGGCGATGGAGGAAAGGCGCATGAGGTTCTGGTAGCCTTCCTCGTTATAGGCCAGGAGAACCAGGTGGAAGTTGGAGCGATCGGAGAGATCGTCGATGGGGGCATCGCCGCGTCCGCCCTTGCGGTCGAAGCGGGAGCCGGCGGCGACATAGGCTTCCACCCCGAGAATGGGCTGCACTCCCGCGGCGGCGGCCATCTGGTAAAATTCCAAAGCGCCGTGCATGACGCCATGGTCGGTCAAGGCCAGGTGGGTCATCTGGAAGGCCTTGGCCTGGTTGACCAGTTCGGGCAGGCGGCAGGCCCCATCGAGGAGGCTGTATTCGGAATGGACATGCAGGTGGACGAAACGGGAATCCGTCATAAAATAGGCCTCAACCCGGGAAGGAGAGAACTCCGCGCGGTATTTTTATTAAGATAACAGCCTGAATTTCATGATGAAAGATACAAGGAACGAGGTATGACCATATCCAAAAAGCGCGTGAAAGGTATCATAATGGAATGGCGCGGAGTGTCAAGAAACCTTGAAAATCCCCCCGCCCCGCTGGACCTTGGCGCTGAGGGGCGCCGGTTTTATTATCCCCTGCAGAGGAGAAGGGAAAAATGGTAACCACTTCTTTTGACAACGTCCAGGCGGCCCAGGCGTTCTCCCAGGAGGAGCTGCTCCAAGTGTACCGGGAAATGCTCCTGATCCGGCGTTTCGAGGAGCGGATGGCCCAGCTGTACCAGCAGGGGCATATCGGTGGTTTCTGTCACTTGTATATCGGCCAGGAGGCGGTGGCGGTGGCGGCGCAGCATGCCGCACGGCCGGATGATTACATGATCACTTCCTACCGCGATCACGGGCACCCCCTGGTGCGCGGTTCCGATCCCATGCGGTGCGCGGCGGAGTTGCTGGGCAAAGAGACAGGCCTGGCCCGGGGCAAGGGCGGCTCGATGCACTTTTTCGACATCGAGAAGAACTTTTACGGCGGGCATGGCATTGTCGGGGGGCAGATTCCAGTGGCCACGGGCATGGCCTTCGCGTCGAAATACCGGAACGACGGCCGGGTGACGATGTGTTTCTTCGGCGAGGCGGCCATGAATCAAGGAACCTTCCACGAATCGCTGAATATGGCTTCGCTCTGGAGCCTGCCGATCGTTTATATTTGTGAAAACAATCTGTACGGGATGGGAACCGCCTTGGAGCGCGCGAGCGCGGTCACCGAGTTGTCCAACCGGACGGCCTGCGCGTATAACATCGAAGGGCACGCGGTGGATGGGATGGACTTTTTCGCAACGCACGCAGCGTTCCGGGAAGCGCTCGAGAAAGCCCGCACACAGAACCGCCCCACCTTTCTGGATGTCCTCACCTACCGCTTCCGCGGCCATTCCATGTCCGATCCGGTTCATTCCCACTACCGGACGAAGGAGGAAGTGGAGGAGCGGCGCAAGCAGGATCCTATCACCAAGATGGTCAAATTCCTGGACGATCATGAACTGGCGGACGAAGCCCTGTTGCAGTCCATCGATAATGAAGTGAAAGCGGTAGTCCAGGATGCGGTCACGCGGGCCATGGAGTCACCCGATCCGGCATTGGAATCGCGGTTTGAAGATTTGTATGTGTGAGGGGCATCCGGCCCGGCCCTATGGCGAACCCTCACCCCGGCCCTCTCCCAGGGGGAGAGGGAGGTGAAAAGAAGGGAATAGTTAGATCAAAGGAAACAATAGGAAAACCGTGCGGTTAGGAAAACGCACTGCACAGGAATGACAAGGAACCGAGAAGTAATTCCCTCTCCCCCTAGGAGAGCAACCAGTCATTCCCTCTCCCTCTGGGAGAGGGGTAGGGTGAGGAAAGATATTTAGATAGAGAAAAACGGTTCGTTGACCAGATATAAGTTCATTCATTTTAAAGGATAGCCACTATGCCGTTGATTGAATTCCGCGAAGCCTTGAATCAAGCCATGTGCGAGGAAATGGAGCGGGATGAGACCATTTTCCTGATGGGGGAGGAAGTAGGCCTGTATAACGGCGCGTACAAGGTTTCGCGGGGGATGCTGGAGCGGTTCGGCCCCAAACGGGTGATCGATTCGCCGATCACCGAAAACAGTTTCGTGGGCCTGGGGGTCGGGGCGGCGAACGTGGGATTACGGCCGATCATCGAGGTGATGACGTTCAATTTCGCCATCCTGGCCCTCGATCAGATCATCAACAACGCCGCCAAGATGCGCTACATGTCGGGCGGGCAGCTCAAGACGCCCATGGTGATCCGGGGGCCGGGGGGCGCGGCGCGGCAATTGTCCTGCCAGCATTCCCAAGCCATCGAAAGTTTCTTTGTCCATACGCCCGGGCTGATCGTGGTGATGCCGTCCACGCCCTACGATGCCAAGGGTCTGCTGAAGTCCTCCATCCGCGATGACAATCCGGTCATTTTTATCGAGAGCGAGGTCATGTACGGGATGAAGGGGGAGGTGCCCGAGGAGGAATACCTGATTCCTCTGGGCGTCTCGAACAAGGTGCGGGATGGTTCCGATTGCACGCTGGTCTCATACTCCAAAATGATCCATCTCTGCCAGGACGCGGCGAAGCAACTTGCTGGCGAGGGGATCGAGTGCGACATCATCGACCTGCGCACGCTGCGGCCGCTTGATCTGGAGCCAGTGTACGAATCCGTGGCCAAGACCCACCGGGTGGTCATCGTGCAGGAAGCCTGGCCGATGTGCGGAGTGGCGTCCGAAGTGGCGTTCCGCATTACGGAGGATCTCTTCGATGAACTGGACGCGCCGCCCGCGCGGGTGACGGCCGAGGACATCCCCCGCCCGTACGCCAAAAACCTGGAAGAAGCCTGCGCGGTCCAACCGGATAAAATCATCCACGCCGTTAAAAAAGTCTGCTATCTCGCGGAATAATCCCCCAGATCCTCGTGGAGGTTCCTGAACGTGGCGACCTTGATTGAAATGCCCAAGCTCAGCGATACGATGACCACCGGCAAAATCCTCTCCTGGCTGAAAAAGGAGGGCGACGCGTTGGAAGCCGGGACCGCCATTGCCGAAGTCGAAACCGACAAGGCCACTATGGAGTTGGAGGTGTTCGAAGATGGGACCTTGCTCAAGATCCTCGCGCCCGTGGATTCCGCCGTGCCCATCGGCGGGGCGCTGGCCATCATTGGCAAACCGGGCGAGGATATCCAAGGATTGATCGAAAAAGCCCAATCCCCGGCGGCCGCCGCTCCCGCCGTGGCGGAAAAGGGTAAAGAAGTAAAAGTCCAGGAAGAAGAAAAACCAAAAGAAATTAAGCGGCAAGAGAAACCGCAACCGGCCGCCGCGTCCGCTCCGAAAACCGCCGCCGCGCCCGGCGAAGAAACCGGGCGGATCAAAGTCTCCCCCGTGGCGCAGCGCATGGCCGCCGAACGGGGCCTCGACTTGCGGCGGATCCAAGGATCCGGGCCAGGCGGGCGGATTGTCAAGGCGGATATCGAACGCGCGTTGGAAACCACGCCCGCCGCCGCTCCTCCCGCCCCGGCGCCCGCAGAGGCCGGAACACCGGCGGCCGAAGCGTACACGGACGTGCCGCTCAGCTCCATCCGGGCGGTCATCGCCGAACGGTTGCCTCACAGCCTGGGGCCGGTGCCGCATTTCTTTTTGGAGATGGATCTGGACGCGGAACCGTTGCTGGAGCTAAAAAAGCAATTGCAGGCGTTGGCGGGCGAAGACCTGCGGCTGACCGTGACCGACATTCTCATCAAGGCCTGCGCCAATGCGTTGCGGCAGCATCCGGAAATCAATAGTTCGTTTTTAGGCTCAGCGGTACGGCAGTATCATGCGGTCAACGTGGGGATCGCCGTGGCGGGCAAGGGGACTCTGCTGGTCCCGGTGATCCGCTCCTGTGAGTCAAAATCAATTGGCCAGATCGCGCGCGAGCGGGCCGTGCTGGTGGAGAAAGGCCAGGCGGGGAAACTGTCGCCGGACGAAATGAGCGGCGGGACGTTCACGATCAGCAACTTGGGGATGCTGGGCATCACGCGCTTCACCGCCGTGATCAATCCCCCCCAGGCCGCGATTCTGGCGGTGGGGACCGTCCGGGACGTGCCGGTGGTCAAGGACGGCCAGGTGGTCCCCGGGAAGCGCATGGCCATTACGCTGTCGTGCGATCACCGGGCATTCGACGGGGCGGAAGGCGCGCGCTTCATGGCTACTTTAAAACAAAAGTTGGAGAATCCACTGGCGATCAGCTTGTAGGATATGTGAAATCGCAGGAGGGGTTAACGCGGCGTAACCCATCAGCGTAGCAATACGCGAATGTAGGTTTTTCCCTCACCCTAACCCTCTCCCAGAAGGAGAGGGGATCGGAAAAGGGAAGTTGATATAGAACCGGTGGGGAGGGGTAAATCGTAGGATGGGTTAGCGCGGAGCGCGTAACCCACCAGTGCTTGAAACGGAACAATGAATGGGTTCCACTTCGCGAATCTATCCACACCGAATGGCACTTGCCATTCACGCGCGGGACATGACGGAAATCCAAGACAACGCCATATACAATATGGATTGCATTCAGGGGATGAAGCTCCTGCCGCCCGGCCATGTCGATTTGATCATCACCGATCCCCCCTTCGCCATCGATTTCAAAGCCCGCCGGACCAACTACAATCGCACGCAATCCCGGGTCATGGACGGATACAATGAAATCCCCGCGGAAGAGTATCTGGATTTCACCCGGTCGTGGATGCGCGAGGCGTACCGGGTGTTGTCGGAAACCGGCAGCGCGTTCATTTTTTCGGGCTGGAACAATTTGAAGGATATTTTAATTGCCATCGATGATGTGGGATTCGTCACCGTCAATCATATCATCTGGAAATATCAGTTTGGCGTGGTATGCAAGCGGCGGTTCGTGACCTCGCACTATCATTGCCTTTTTGTATGCAAAGATGACACGAAACGGAAGTTTTTCAACTCGGCCCGGTTTCAAAAACAGGATGTAAGTAAAACCGGGAAAAGCCTGCGGTACCAAGACCTGGAAGATGTATGGGTAATCAAGCGGGAATATTGGCATGGCGATAAAAAGACGCCGACAAAATTACCTGCTGCAATCATCAATAAAATACTTAGTTATACCAGCGAGGAAGGGGATCTGGTTTTGGATCCGTTCCTGGGTTCGGGCCAGACCGCCGTGGTCAGCAAACAAAACAAGCGGCGGTATATTGGATTTGAAATCGTGCCCGAATATTATCAATTCGCCCGCGAACGGTTGGAGACGGACAATTACCGGTTGCCTTCGGAGGACCAGGCCGCGAAGGCAACAGCGGAAGTGATGCTGTGGGATTGAAAATCGCAGGAATGGTACGATAGATTGGCGCGCCGCGCGTTATTCATCGTTGGGGAGAACCATAGCGGCGAGATGGAAGTTTTTCAAGCACCGGCAGCGCGCGAAAAACCAGCCCAGGGTGAGGGTAGCCTGTAAAGAATGTAAGACATCTTTTCACCGCAATCGAGTGAATCGTTGCCTATAACCATCCATGGGAGATTCCATGAACAAATCCACGCGTTATAACCTTACTGTCATCGGATCGGGGCCGGGCGGCTACGTGGCCGCGTGCCGGGCCGCGCAATTGGGGATGAAGGTGGCCATCGTGGAAGCGGACCGTCCCGGGGGCATCTGCCTCAACTGGGGCTGCATTCCCACCAAGGCCCTGTTGAAAAGCGCCGAGATGTACGAGGTCCTCAAAAAGGGCGGCTCGTTCGGCCTGAAGGCGGAGAATATCTCCTATGATCTCGCCGCGGTGGTGGAGCGCAGCCGGGGGATCGCGGACCGCATCGTCAGCGGCGTGGAATATCTCTTCAAAAAATATTCCATCCAGCATATCAAGGGCATGGGAACACTGGCATCGCCCACGCAGGTCCAAGTCAAAGCCAACGGCGAAACCACGGTGTTGGAATCGGACGTCATTATCGTAGCCACCGGGGCGCGCCCCCGCGAATTGCCTCACATCCGGCTGGACGGGGAGCGGATCATCAGTTCCAAGCAGGCCATGACGCTCAAAACCCTCCCCGCGCGCTTGGCCGTGATCGGCGCGGGGGCCATCGGCATGGAATTCGCCTACTACTACCGCGCCCTCGGCTCAGAGGTGACCGTGCTCGAGGCCCTCGACCGCGTGTTGCCCGTGGAGGACGAGGAGATTTCGAAGCAGGTGGCCCGCGCCTTCACCCGCAAGGGAATCCAGATCGAAACGGGCGCCCTGGTCAGCTCGGTCCAACGCCATGGCGATACTGTCCAACTGGAATATGAAGTCAAAGGCAACAAAAAGAAGCTCGAGGCCGACATCGCCCTGCTCGCCATCGGCGTGGTCCCCAACATCGAACACCTCGGCCTCGAAACCGTGGGTGTGAAGACCGCCAAGCATGGCATCGCGGTCAACGAACACCAACAGACCAATGTTCCGTCGATCTACGCCATCGGCGATGTGATCGGCCCGCCCTGGCTGGCGCACGCCGCTTCGGCCGAAGGCGTGCACGCCGTGGAACACATCGCGGGGAAGAATCCCCGGCCTATCGACTACAATGCCATCCCCGGGTGCACGTACTGCCGCCCACAGGTGGCCAGCGTGGGTTACACAGAACAAAAGGCCAAGGCCGAGGGCATCGCGTACACCGTGGGCCGGTTTGAATTCAAGGCCAGCGGCCGCGCGGTGGCCGTGGGTGACACCGACGGGCTGGTCAAATTGATCTTCGAGAAACAATACGGCGGCCTGATCGGCGCGCACATCGCCGGCGCCGAGGCCCCCGAGATGATCCACGAGCTGGTGTTGGCCATCCGGCAGGAATGCACCGCCGAGGAGATCGGCAAGGCCGTGCACGCCCACCCCACCTTCGGCGAATCCATCATGGAGGCGGCGCTGGACGCCATTGGGGAACGGATCCATGGCGCGTGAGCGTTTCCCGCCGTTGCCCGTGTACCGCTGGGGCGCGTCCGTGCCCTACCTTGAGGCGGCCCGGAGGCAGGAAGAATTCGTCGCGCGCCGGCACGAGTGTTTGATTCTCTGCGAACATCCCGCCACCATCACCCTGGGGACCGGCGCGGGGCCGGAGGACCTGCCCGGGACCGGAGAGTTCTACAGACGGCAGGGTATCGAAATTTGCCGCAGCCCGCGGGGCGGCAAGGCCACCTATCATGGCCCCGGCCAGCTGGTCGGTTACCCCATTGTGAACCTGCGCGGGCGCGGGATCACCATTCACGGCCATTTGCGTTTTCTGGAAGAACTGATGATCGCGGCTTGCGCCCGGTTCGGCGTTTCGGCCCACCGCGTCGAGGGGAAATCCGGCGCGTGGGTGGGAGAAAAAAAGATCGGCTTTGTGGGAATCCGGGTGCGGCAGGGATTCGCATTTCATGGATTCTCGTTGAATATCACTCCCCAGGGGGATTCGTTCCGGTGGATTATCCCTTGTGGCATGCCGGGATTGGAAATCACTTCCCTCCACGAGGAATGCAACGGCCGCGCCGTCACGGTGTGGGAGGCGGCGGAGGCCGTCGAAGAGGCATTCTTCGAGCCGTTGGAGTTAGAAACCGGGATTCGCGTAGCGCCAAGGTGAAATCCTGGACCAGGATTATAAATATCCGGAAGCCAAAAACCTTGGTTTTCAGATCCGGGGCTGCTGGAATGCCGTCCTCTCCTTCTTGCCCTTTACCCGGGGCGGCGGCCCCAGACCAGCGCGGCCCCGCCGATGAATCGCGGACGGAAGCCATACCCCGTGTCCACGAATCCGCAGGTTTCAAACAACGTACGCAGTTCCCCAGGGCTTGGAAAGGCCGCCGAAGACGAGGCGAGATAGGCGTACATCTCCCGCGAGCCGCCGAATAATCGGCCGAGGAAGGGAACCACATGTTCCATGTGGAACATATACAGGGGTCTCCAGCCTTTCCATTCCGGGCCCGCGGTGTCGAGGCTGACCAACATTCCCCCCGGCCGGAGCACACGGAACGTTTCCCGCAGCGCGGTTTCGATCGAGACCACGTTCCGCAGGCCGAATCCTACCACCACCCTATCGAAGGTCTCATCCGCAAACGGCAGCCGGCAGGCGTCGCCGCTGGTCCAGACAATCCGGTCATTGCCATCGGGAATGCAGGTTCCACCCCGTTCGCGCCCGGCCGCCATCATGTTGGGGGAGAAATCGAGGGCCGCCACCAGTCCCCTATGGCGCATACGCGCGTGAGCCAGCCGCGCCAAGTCACCGGTTCCCGCGCAGAGATCGAGGACTTTCATGCCCTCGCGCAGATCCAGGCGGCGGATGGCCTCGCGTTTCCACAGGCGGTGCAGCCCGACGGTCATCAAGTCGTTCAGCAGGTCATAACGGGAAGCGATGGCGTCGAATCCCTGGCGGACAAAATCCATTTTGCGGGAAGCATCGGGGAGCGGATGCCGGGAAGGTGATGTGGAATGGGACATTGGATTTATATCATTTTCGTGTTTTTGATGGATCACGCGGCGAGCGCGACCGTAATTCTACTCAATTTTCATGATATGTCGAACGCGGCAGAGAAAGGACGGGTTGTTGAAGAGGGGCTTGCTTGAATCAGGATGATCCGGATGAACAAGAAAATCCGGATGGGTGAGCGGCCGCGTGAAATGAACCACGGATGACACGGAGAAAAGCCAAACCGGGCTTCTAGGTCCGCCCCTAATCAATCCATACTCCCGGCCTTTCCTCACGCGGGGTCGAGGTGGGCGGGGGAATCGAGGGCGGAGACATCCAATTGGAAGGGGCCGGATTTCCCGTGTTGATAGAGAGGGGGCCGGATCCGGTCGTGCCGGAAATAGTGAAAATATGTTGGACTGGACTCCAAGCTGGAAGTGAGAAACAGGCGGGTTTCGAGCCGTTCGTGCGCGTAGACGATCTCCCGCCGTTTGACACGGAAAAAGCGGTCTTGGGGCAACAGGGGATAATCATCGACAAGGAAACGGACGCTATCCCCCGGGGGTACGGTTTCACCCCAACCGTGGAGGGTGACGTAATGTTCATAATGTGGGCGGATCATTTGCTGGATCACCGCGCGGCGGAAAGCGGTACAGGCATCCAGCGAGGCAAGTGGCCGGACATAGACACGGGTCGAAAGCGCATCGGGCATGAAAGCAAGCCCGGGGACTACAATCCATTGCTCAAAGGGCGTTCCATCGATGATTCCCCCCAACACGAGGATTCGGGCGGCAAGATCCGTTACGGTTTCCCAGAGATTAATGGTGTCGCGGTCTTTGTCCAGAAGCAATACGTGAGGAGATTGCGAGAACGGGGGGCGGAAAGAAAGAGAACCTTCTTCATCGATATCCCAGATCCAATTGCCCGCCAGTTTGGCGAGCAGGTCGATACAAGCCAAAAGAGGATATTCAGCGAATTCCAGGCGGCCGAAGCGGACTCCGTGTTCGAACGGATCGCGGCGGCGCAAACCGGCGGCCGGCAAGACCTGATCCAGGATTTCGGTGACGGTTAGATTTATGAACACACCTTCCATGGCGGTGTTGAACTCGTTTTCCGGATCGAATTCCGCGTAGAGAGTCACATAATCGTCGATCGAATCCATGCGGCGCTGGCTGACGGATCCCCGGAAACATCGAATTTGGTTAATCCAGATTTCCAGAATGGATCCCAAAGCGGCGGGGAAATGTAAATCTTCATTGTAAAGTTCCAGCCAGCAGCGCCGGCGCATGGCCCCGAAACCAGAATCGAGGGTGATTTTGCGGGGATTCTGGACCGATCCCAGGGGTATGTTTCCCTGATGATCAAACAGGAGAATTTGGATGGAAGGGCGAACCGACATGTGGAAAAAATCCTTTCGCGCGGCATGAACCACAATGGCCTCCCTAATAGAGAAACCAGCGCGATATTTGGGGATTAATCGAGGAATGAAGGCAGAAAGAACCGGGCAAAGCCTGTTGGTGGACTACGCGGTGCTTTGAATCCACCCTGCAATGACTTGCAGAGTTACCCTCACCCTTTCCCAGAGGGCGAGGGAAAGGGAGGAGGGATGAGTCCCACCGTAAAACGGAAGCGGGAGAATGGGTTCCCATTCTCCCGACCAAATCATTCTGGACAATGATTCTTTCTACCGGCTGTTGTTGGGGCGTTTGCGGTGGTTCGCTTTTTTGGAACGCCAGCGGAGTTGATGATTGCGTTTGTTTTTGCCCTTGGCCATGATCGGCTCCTTCCATCACCCAATCGTTTGATTTCGGTTCATTGCCTGGAGGTTCGCCAGGTCTGGGCCGGACAGGCCGGCAGGGCAAAGCCTCCACGTGAAAGCATATGGTAGCCCGGCCGATGAAAATGCCAAGACGCGTGAACCGGTCCGCGCCGGCGTGTGGTATTCTCGATCAACCCGAGCCACCTTGAAGCCGCCCTTCAATACCGGTAGTTTAAGAAGGAAAATGGACCATCCGCGATGGGGAGTTTCAATACGGAGAAACAAGACCTGCCGGTTCTTGAAAACCTGGTGGAAACCAAGGAGTCTGGGATGTTGCCAGATACCCATCCAACTGGTTCAAATCCTTCCACCAGCCGGATGAAAAGCGCCTCTCCCTGGGGACGCCGCCCACTGTGGCCGGTGGTGATGTGGTTCGCCTGGTGGGCTGCCTGCGCCGGACCCCAGCCCCGCTTGAGCGACATCCGGCAAGAGATCAACACGATTCAATGGGAGATGGATCGGACCGCCCAAACCCAGAGAGAAACCCAAATTTACCGGCGGGAGTTGTTATCCCAGCTGAAAGATTTGGTAATAACAGAATCGCCGGTAATCCTTCATCCGCAACCGCGGTCCTTATCCCCAGCCACTCCCCCGCCTGCGACCATCGAACCTCCCATTGGCCTGACACCCAAAGGAACAAGTCCCATCCCCCCGGCAGCCACCCGGACCACGCCGATCCTGCCGGGGGATCCGCATGTCTCCCCCCCAAAAGCCTCTCCCCCTTCCTCTCCGGTTTTCTCGCCGTTTCAAACCCCGCCCCCTCTCCAGGCCGAGACCGGAAAGCTGTTTAAGGAGGCCTATGCCGATTATAACCAGCGGAATTATCAAACCGCGGCTGAGAAATTCCTGTTGTCGTATCAATACGCGCAGGATCCGGAACAGAAGGCCCGCAGTTTGTACTGGGCGGGAGAGAGCCATTTCCGGAACCAGGATTGGTCCAATGCTATCCACTGTTTTACCCAGGTGGAGCGGGAATTTCCCGATTATCCTGAAATGCCCGGCGCTTTGTTGAGAAAAGGGTATTCGTATATCTATCTAGGAGACTCGCGGGAAGGGGCCCGCATTCTCCGGGAACTCGTCCGCCGCTATCCCATGACCCAGGAGGCGTTGACGGCTGAGGAGCGATTGCGGGAGATGGGATAATGGCGAAAGGCGCGGGGCAAGCCAAGCCTTGCATGATTTGCATCTGTTTATCGGAATGCCGAGAAAGGATGTGTTTCGCCTTTGCGGGTTAACTTCATCCAGGGCCTCTTGGAATCGTCTCGCGCTCCCAGCCATACTCATACCATGAATAACGCACTCAGCAAGTACAGCATGTGGAGAAAAGGCATCAAGTTAAAGGTACCGGGCCCAATGCGGATTTCAATCTTTATCCTAGTTACTTGGATGATACCGCCATCCATCGCCGCGGACTGGCCCACCTTGCGGGGAAACGTGGAACGGACCGGGTATGTGGATGGAAAGATCCAACCGCCGTTTCAAGTGGAATGGGTCCGGTTCTTTTATGATGAGCGCCTGGGTACGGCCATGGAACCGATTGTGGGCGAAGGCAAAGTGTTTCTCGCCACGCACCAGGGAAATGTCTATGCGTTGCGGGCGGATACCGGCGAGCCGCTGTGGCGTTTCCACACCAACAGCACGGTGTTGCATTCTCCGTCGTACGCGGAGGGAGTGGTGATCGCCGCCGACACTCACGGGACATTGTACGCCCTGGACGCCACGAATGGAAAATTACGTTGGAGCGCGCCCACCGGGCCGGGAGGCTGTTCCGTTTCGCCCCTCATCGCCGGGGGACGCGTGTTTATCGGGACTCGAGGCGGAGAAATGCTGGGAGTCCGGTTGGAGGACGGCAAGGTCCTTTGGCGCAAACCGCTCGGAGCGCCGATCCGGCAAACCGCGGCATACTTGGAACCCTATGTGTATGTAACCAGCGAAGACCTACGCGCGCACTGCCTGCGGGGCGAATCGGGGGAGATCCAATGGAGTTCAAAGCCGTTCTACGGCCAGACCGCGAGAGATTATTACCCCGTCCTGGCCCAAACCCGGGAGGGTTTGCGGGTGCTGATCCGGACCAATCCCCTCCTCACCATGTCGGATCATATCGGCCGCGACCGCCGTTTTCTAGCGCAAAACGCCGGCGTGGATGACAGCACCTGGCAATCCCTGGACGCCTGGAGCAAAAGCCCCGCGGCCATCGGGGACGCCACGAAATGGAGGGAGGAATCCCGCGCCGTATCCCGCTATCTGGCTCAAACACCCAGCGCGCGGACTTTCTTTGCGCTGGACGCGGAAACCGGGCAAGAAAACCAAACCGCGCCCGTCCTGTGGTGTGCCGGCTGCGAGGGAACGGGAACGCCGCCCGTAATCCAGCCCGATGGAAACGCCATGGTCTTGTACCGCAGCGCGTATGGGAATTGGAACCACGGCGTCGCGCCGCTGGTGGCGTTGGGACGTTACGATCCAGTAAGCAATCTCGTCACGCCTTTTCTCCACCGTCATGGATCCCAGTCGCCCTGGAACACGTTCTGGGGAACGGCCGATGAATCGCAAAACTACGTCCAGGTTGGCCAGACGATCTTGATCGTCCACCAAGGGACCTTGAGTTGGTTCGACTTGGAATCCGGGAGTTTGCGGTTGATCGCGGGCAACCGGGACACGTTCGGGGGCTTCCTCAATCTCCCCTGGGCCCGCAACGAGTGGCACGGCCCGGCGCGGGGCGGTGTGGCGGTCACGGAAAGCCATTTATATTGGCTCACCGGCAGCCGGATTTTCTGTATCGCATATGGCCCGGCGGCTGAATCCGTCACGAAGCAAGAGAAACAGGACCAATCGATTCAGGATCGTGGCATCCACGGCGATTGTGTGCCGGGTGAATCAGCGCCTCCCACCGTGCTTCCCTCCCTGGAACAATTGCGATCCCGGTTGGTGGACGCGGTGGAGGAATGTATTTCTCAGCGTTGGGCGCCGTTGTACGTGAATGCCGGCCTGGCAGGGGCTGAATATTTTTTCGACGACAGCGGAGATGTCATGGAATCCCTGGCATGGGCGTTTCCTATTTTACCTGGGGATCTGCAACAACGGGTGAAATCCTACTTGGCGGGGGAATGGGAGCAACATCCGCCTTATTCGGAAAATGCTTGGTATTCCGTAGAGGCGGGAGCGCGGCGCGAGGCTTTTTTGTTGCCCCCGGACGTGTTGGAACGGCGCCCCACCTACCGCAAGCCGCATCCATTCGGAAATCTGTACGCGGTGTGGTTATACGCGGAACGGTGTGGCGAGGGGCAAAAGGTATTGACCGCGTGGCCATCCCTCCTGGCGTGTTACCGGGATTTCCGTCAAACCGGCTGGACGCTGGATCCGGCAAAAGGGGATTTATTCGCCAACCGTTATCTCGCTTCCCTGATCGCGTTTCGGAACCTGGCCGAGAAAGCTGGTGATTCCGCCGCACAAAAGGAAGCGCAGGCGTTGATCCAGGAATGGAGTGAGAATCTGTCCGCCTGGTGGAAGGCCACGGCCCAGCGGGCCGAGTTACCGGTCTTCAAAAATGTTCTCGAGTTCGATACGTACCGGAACCAGGGGGAGGACGCGATTTTCTTCAAGATCCAGGGCCATAACGCCAAGCCGTTTCTGTTCCAGGATTTAACGCCGGACGTGGCGGAAATAGTCCGGAAAAACGTGTCAGCGGCCTTTACATCCTACTGGAAGACGTTCGAGCGCGTTTGCCCCACCTGGGCCCTCCTGGGCGAAGAACGGCAAGTGCATTATGGGGAGAATTTCACTGACTTCCCTGATTTCGCCCTGGCCGCGTTCAAGGCGAAAACCTGGCTGATGAAAGCCCCGCTGGATGAATTGGTTCCATATCTGGATATCCCTTGGTGCCGGGCCGATCTGAATTACGTGGTTAAAATGTCGCTGATTTTGGAGAGGGGATCAGGCGAGGAAGCGGGGTGAAGCGTTGGATTGATCCTTCCCTGCCAGCCGTGCCACAATGGATTCCACCGTCACCCATGGGGAGGGCCTTCACCATGAAGCACGACATCCGCGTCATGGACGCGCGCATCGAATTCGAGGACCATGCCTACCGTACGCCTCTGAAGTTCGGCGGGGTTATCACCGACAAGGTCACGTTGCTCAACGTGTGGGTGCGTGTCCGGGCCCGGTCCGGCCGGGAGATGGAAGGCTTCGGCTCCATGCCGCTGGGCAACGTGTGGTCGTTTCCCACGCAAAAGCACACCTACGATGAAACGCTGGCGGCCATGAAGGCGTTGGCGGAACGGATCCGGGTGCTCCTGCTGGATTTTGACGGATTCGCGCATCCGATTGAAATCGCCGGTGAACTGGAACCGCTGTACCGGAGCGCCTTGCCCGGGGTGCAACAGGCGTGCGGATTACAAGAACCGATTCCCGTTTTGTGCATGCTGGTGGTGGCCAGCCCGTTCGATGCCGCCCTGCATGACGCCTATGGCAAATTGTGGGGAAAGAACGCGTTTCAAACGTGTGGCCCTGAATACGTGAATCACACCCTCGACTACCACTTAAACGACGATTTCCGGGGCGAATATCTCGACCGTTACATCCTGAAACAACCCAAGCCGCGCATGCCCTTGTATCACCTGGTGGGGGCCGTGGATCCCCTGACCGAAGAAGATATCCCCCGGCGGCTCAACGACGGCCTGCCGGAGACGCTGGCGGAATGGATCCGGGCGGACGGCTTGACGCATCTGAAGATCAAACTCAACGGGGACAACCTGGAGTGGGATGTGGAACGCGTGGTGAAGGTGGATCGCATCGCGGAGCCGGTTCAACACAGCCGGGGGGTGGCGGAGTGGTGTTATTCGTTGGATTTCAATGAGCGTTGCCAGAGCGTGGACTACCTGCTGGAATTCTTGATGAAGGT
The DNA here is from genome assembly GCA_013177805.1 of Candidatus Omnitrophota bacterium. Classification (GTDB taxonomy): domain Bacteria; phylum Hinthialibacterota; class Hinthialibacteria; order Hinthialibacterales; family Hinthialibacteraceae; genus JABLXU01. The sequence goes on along the minus strand of JABLXU010000003.1, from coordinate 138,902 downwards.
CAACGAGCGCGCTCCTCGGGCCCTGGAACGGGTGCAATACATCGAGCAGCCTACCGCCCGGGATCTGCAGGCGCATCCGGAAAACAAGATGCACAAGGCCGCGAAGATCAAGCCGGTGGTGATCGATGAATCCTTGACCGATTTCGAAAGCCTGCAACTGGCGCGCGAGCAGGGCTATACCGGAGTGGCGCTCAAGGCATGCAAGGGGCAAAGCCAGGCGTTGCTGATGGGCGCGGCGGCTCAGAAATACAACCTGTTTTTATGCGTGCAAGACCTGACCTGCCCCGGCGCGTCGTTTCTGCATTCGGCCGCCCTGGCGGCGCACATTCCCACCGTGGCTGCCATCGAAGGCAACAGCCGCCAGTATTGCCCTTCGGCCAACGCCAGTTGGAAAGACCGTTTCCCGGGCATCTTCTATCTCACGGACGGGACCATCGAAACCGCTTGCCTGAACGGTCCGGGCCTGGGCATCGTGCCTTGAGGGAGCAGGAAATCGCATGGCCTGGGACCGGATGGAATCCGATTGGTTCGCAACCAACCTGGAGTGCCTGAAGCGGATCTATCCGGGCGTGGAACCACTTCTCCGGAGCACGATTCCTAAGCTCTATCTTCTCCAATGCGCAACTTCCCCGGTCACTCCATCCGGGTGTTACTGCGATCCCCAAGCGGATTTACATGTCGTGGACCGGTTCGCGGGCAGCGGCCTCGCGTTCCCGTTGTTCGAGCGAATCCAACAATGGGATCTGTTGGAGCGCCGCGGCCGGCGGCTGTTGCTCATCGAGGACCGGCCGGATTGGCTGCGCGCGGAATTCAGCCGGGCCGATTGGCGGCCGCTCATTCAGTCTGAAAACTGCCTGTTCATTTTTGACTTTCCCCAGGGAAATGAACTGCAACGTTTTCTGGAACGTTATCCGGAAATCGCCTACGCGGAAACGGCGTTTTATCCGGGCGATACCGGAGCGGCTCCGGACCGCGGTCTAAAATTGTCTACTCTGTTCCAACTCTACCGGGAGGGGATCGCGCGGTACATCGAAACGATTTGCCGGGAACAGCAAGGAATTAAATCCCCACCCTTTCCCCGGACCATCCGTTTTCCCGTGGCCGGGCACAATTACCTGCAGGACGCCTGTGTCCAAGCATTCCAGCGGTTGGGTTACGGCGCGGAGCGGTGGCAATGGAAGAATCCCCTCTACCGCTTCGTGCGCTCCGCGGCCTGGATTCATGAATGGAAAACCGCCCCGGTGGATCTGCTCTTCTTTCTAAACGCCACGCCCGCCACCTTCACCGGCGGGAGCGATATTCACCGCTTGCCCTGGGGAAAAATCGTGTGGTTTGTGGACAATCCCCGGCGGTACGTGTTCCGCCCGTCCGATTTGGCGGGCTGTGATGTCATCGGCGTGTTCGATCGCGCGTATATTCCTTATCTTCAGACTCTGACCCATGCTCCGGTGATCGAGGTCCCTACCGCCTATGGCATCGTTCCCGGGCAGGGGAAGGTGAATCCGGAATTTTCGAAGATCGATATCGCCTTCGTGGGCGAATTGGGCGCGCGGGGATTCATTCCCCTGGAGCGGATGCTGGCAGAATGGCAGCCGAAGTGGCTTGCGGCCGCCGGGGCGGTTCTGCGGAGCGCGGATATGACCCAGCCGGTGGATCTCGCTTCGCTGGCGCAAGAACATTTCGCTCCAGCGGGAGTCGACTATCAAGGCGCGTTGGTGGATTATCTGGAGAACAAGGCCACCGCCCTGCGCCGCCGGTATTATTTGGAGGCGCTTTCAGGCATGGGATTGCGGATTTTCGGTGGGAACGAGTGGGCGGATCCGGCGCACGCGGGGCCGTTGGCCGCCCGCTACGCCGGGCGGCGGCTGGAGTACATTTCCGAACTGCCCGCGCTGTACGCCTCGGCGAAAATCAACATTAACATTTTCCATGTCCAATGCGTGACCGCGCCCAATCCGCGGGTGTATGACGTGCTGGCTGCCGGGGGATTTTTATTGACCACCGCCAATTCCGGCCTGGAAAACGAATTTGTGGACGGCCGCGACTTGGTGATTTTCCGGTCGCGCGAGGAGTTGCGGGAAAAGGCGGCTTACTACCTGGCGCATCCCCAGGAGCGGCGCGCCATCGCCGAATCCGGGCGGGAACACACGCTTGCGTCTCATGGCTATCATGATAGAATGCAGCGTTTTCTGTATGCATTAGGTTCCAAAGCAGGAGACCCGCATGTCTATATTTGTAGATGAAACCACCCGTGTGCTGGTCCAGGGCATCACGGGCAACGAAGGCACGTTTCATACGGAACAATGCCTGGCTTACGGAACCCAGATCGTGGCCGGCGTCACCCCGGGCAAAGGGGGAACCACCCATCTGGGGGTTCCGGTGTTCAACACGGTGGTGGACGCCAAACGGGCCACCGGCGCCAACGCGTCGCTGATTTTTGTCCCCCCGGCCTTCGCCGCCGACGCGGTCATGGAGGCGGCCGACGCGGAGATTCCCATCATCATCTGCATCACGGAAGGCATCCCCACGCTCGACATGATCAAGGTGATGGACCACGTGCGGCGTAAAAATGTGCGGCTCATCGGCCCCAACTGCCCAGGAATCATCTCGCCGGGCAAATGCAAAATCGGCATTATGCCCGGCTTTGTGCATAAGGAGGGCTGCGTGGGTGTGGTCTCGCGCAGCGGGACGCTGACTTATGAGGCCGTCCAGCAGATTACGGACGTCCAATTGGGGCAATCCACGTGCATCGGCATCGGCGGCGATCCGATCATCGGCACGACCTTTGTGGATTGCCTTCAGGAGTTTCAGAACGATCCGCAAACCCAGGGCGTGGTGTTGATCGGGGAAATCGGAGGGACCACGGAAGAAGAGGCGGCGGCCTACATCCAGGAGCATTTCACCAAGCCGGTGGTGGCCTTCATCGCCGGGAAAACCGCGCCTCCCGGCAAGCGCATGGGCCATGCCGGAGCCATTATTTCCGGCGGCCAAGGGACCGCCGCGGCCAAGGAAGAGGCCTTGCGGAACGCAGGCGCGATCGTCTGCGAAAATCCCGCGGAAATCGGGACACGCATGGCCGAGGCCTTGAGACAGGTGAAAGCGTGAGATTTTGAATCCTCAAAAATGCCGGGCGGGCATGGACCGGTCTTTTCTCCCCCCGATACCCCAGAAATAAAATCCGACCGAAACCGAGAAATCGTCACCCAGGGTGGGATGGGTGCGGTGCTCGATCTGGAACATGCTGTAGAAATCGTACATGTCGCGCAGCAGCCCGATCTCGTTGCGCCGGAAGGTGCTGTCGTCCAGGTCAAACCACAGCGAGTAGTACATTTGCCATTTTTGGGAGAGATCCCACCCCAGATGGAACGTGAGGTCTTGTTGTTCCTCCGCGTGCAAGGAGGGGTGGCGGTACGTCAAGTAACCCAGAGAAACGTGGACCGGGTCAATGGGCGTAAGGTTGGTGAAATAGTGGGATGCCCGCATTTCGCCGTCGTCCACGTCATAGCGCAGTTCATTGCCGAACGAGAGCCAATCCAGCGGGTAAATAGTAAAGTTTTCGACTAGATCCGAAAATCGGTAGCCGTGGTGATTGGCGGGATCGTCATAGAAAACAAAGTTGTCGAACCGCAGGTTATCGTCCGGCATGATGTCGTAAACCAGGCCGCTGGAGAAGCGCATCCAGTCGCGGTTCAGGCCGGCGCGGTTTTTCCCTTGAATGCGGGTGCGGACCAGGGCGGAGGTCCGGTGCATTTTGTAGCGGAATTCATCCACCGGATCGATGTAGGGGAACCGCACATCCGGGCCGGTGAGAATCTCTTCCAGGTCGGTGCTGGGATGGTAATACCCGTACGCCAGCACCGGCTCCACCACCGCCCGCATGCGCTGGAATTCATCCAAGAAGGGGTCAAACTCGTAGGTCAGACGGTTAGACACTTCGACTCCGCCTTCGCCCATGGCGCGGGTTTCACTGCCGAAATCATACGTGGTGATGGGATCGCCCACGGAACGGGAGGGATCCTCGTATTGCGTGCCGCGGAATCCCACCCACGGTTTGACCGTGAACCGGTTGGGCAGGTGGAGGGGATACTCAAGGCGCAATTCCGAATCCAGGCGGTCTACTTCATCGTAGTAAAAGGTTCTCTCGTACAAATCATATTTGTTCAACGGGAAAGTCGCGCCTTCCTCGCGGCGGAACCGGCCGTAATCCAGTTGCAAATCAGCGAACAAGCCGGTGCCGAAAAGGTTGTAGGGATATTGTTCCAAGTGGATTTGGGGCGTCCGTTCCACGTACGGCAGACTGTTGTAGTAAAACGAATCCAGGCGGGAGGCGGCCGTGACGCGCAGGCTTTGATCGTCCCACCACTTGGCGAGGTTGATAAACGACACGGCGTCCTGGTCTAAGTCATCGAGAAATATATCGTGCTGCCGGCTGGGGCGGCGGTAATCCCACCGGTATTCCGAATCTGAATACCGGTGGCCGCGGGCGGAGAGGCGCATGTCGTAAGGCAGGTCCTGCCCGTACTCGCCAGCAAGGAGCCAGCGTTCATCGCCGTCGTATATGGAATCATTGTCCGGGGCTTCCTGATCGAGGTGATACCCGTACACGTAACCTTTCGGCCCGTAAGGCCCGGGGACATCGAAACGGAACTTGGCTCCCTTGCCGAGGCCGGCCCGGGTATAGTAATCGCCGTACAAGTCTAGTTTCCACTCCTCGTAGAGCGAGAAGAGGACCCGGTTGAACACGGCGAATCCCAAATCAGAATAATAGTTGGCATTAATGAAATACGCGACCTTGTGCTCGGCCAGCGAGCGGGTATAGAACGGGAAATACAACCAGGGAATCGACTGACTGACCAACACCATATCTTGCAAGGTAATGCGGGTGTTGGGCACCAGGACGAGCTTGTCGTATTTCAGATAGTAGAACGGCACGGGGAGATCGTTGGTGGTGGCTTTGCCGTCCCGCAAAATGTACTCCCGGATCCGTTCCGGTTCCGTCGCGCCTTTCGGAATTTTGCCCGCGCGGTGGCGCAATTCCAGTTTTTCCCCGCTGACATAGACACCCGTAGAAATCTCCACCCAGTCCAGGCCGGAAAGCACCCCTTCCCCGGTCTCCAAATTGAAGACCAGGTGATTGCCCCGCAGGATGGTTCCTTGGTCCCACAGCCGGACGTTGCCCACCGCGGTCAACTCGTTGGTCTTTTGATCGTAATGGATGGTCCGTGCCGTGATGGATTGGGCGCCGTAGGTGACCGTGGGTTCCCCCCGTTCATCGGCCGCAATCTCCATGGTTTCATCGGCCAGATTGTAGGTATATTCCCCCCGTACGATCTCCAGCACGGCGGCGGGGCCGAATGGCGGTTCCAACGGCTGCGCCATCAAACCGAAGACCGGAGATGGAAACACACTCACCACACAAACCCAGTATAAAGCAACCGATCGGATCATAATCATTTCCGCCATTTTCGCATGGATTCCGGGGATCGTCTATCTTCCGCCGCGCATTCTTAAGACAAAATTCCGCCGGGGAAGGCGGTGGAGCGGTCCCGGCGGACATTCAACGGCCGGCATTTTCCCGCATAATATCCCCCATCCGTCTTGCGAGGAAAAGCGATCCAGTCTAAAACAGGATAGAATTCAAACAAAGCTCCTTATGATGTCTAAACACTCCCTGTTCCCCCGCGCCGTCTGGGGCATCTTGCTGACGGGCGTGATGGCGAGGCTGCTCTTTTTCCCCCGGGTCGGCTTCGAGCAGGATTTTTTGTTTATCATCTCCTGGTCGGAATATCTCGCGCAGTATAGTCCGGTGACGATTTATGACCATCCTGAACAACTCAGCGTCAAGTTCATCAATTACCCGCCGCTTTATCTCTATTTCCTGACCGGGGCCGCCCGCTTGTTCCGCGGGTTCACTGAAAGACCGTTTTACAGCCTGGGATTTTTGGCGCTGATTAAAAGCCTCACGCTGGGATTCGAAATCTGGACCGGATTGGTTTTGTGGGGGTGGACGAAGAGACACCACGGTCCGCGGGCGGGAGCCTGGGCGCTGGGGCTGTATTTCCTCAATCCCGCCATCGTGTATTTGAGCGCTTATTACGGCCAGGTCGATGCCATTTTCGCCGCGTTTCTATTGTGGGCAATGGTGAGCTGGGCCGAAGACCGGCCGGGTTTGTGCGGGGCGGCGCTGGCCTTCGCCTTGGCCATGAAACTGCAAAGCGTGGCGTTCCTTCCTTTCTTTTTTTTGCTCCCTCTGATCCGGAACGACAAACAGGCTTTTATTTTTCTGATGATGGGATTCGCCGGCATGGGCGTTCTCCTGCTGTCTCCTTACCTCGTTCATGGGAGAATGCATGCCCTGATCAACGAATGCGTAATCCGGAGCATCGAGTGGGGGAAGTTCGTCAGCGTCGGGGCCTTCAACTTGTGGTATCTGCACGCCGATCCCGTGACGCATGATTCCCGGATTTGGGGCTGGCTGTATGGATTGGACGGGATGGTTTCCGCCCATCCACTGATCCGGTTGTTCACCTATAAGAACCTGGGCACGGCGTTGTTCGGTTTTGCGTTCCTGGCAGCCCTGTACGGCGTTTGGAAACACGAAAAGACCGCCGGCCCGTGGATCGCGGCCATGCACATCGGCCTGGCGTTTTACTTGCTGCCCACCAAGGTGCACGAACGGTATTTGTTTCCGTATTTCGTCTTCGCCGCGCCTTGGGCGGTGGAGGGAGCGCGCCGGATTTTCTTCCTGGGCTTCAGCCTGACCTACTTGGTTAATCTTATGGTGGTTTGTCCCTTGTTCGGGGAGGTAAAAAACGTCACCGATATCGACACCCCCCTGGGAACCGCCGCCGCGGCGCTGAATCTCGTTCTCTACATTCTTTTCATCGCCTACGAGTATATCGCGCCCGCGTTTCCCGCACGGCGGCGGGTCATTCTAGCCAAGGCTGGGACAGCCGCCCTGGCGGGAGTGGGAATCATTCTGTTCCTGCGGCACGAAGCCCGGATTCCCGATCCGTCCATCCTATACCTCAGCCAGCTGACACCGCGCGTGGCCGAGCAGGACTGGCCGGTGGAACCCAAGGCCAACACAAGAAAAGGCTACGAGAAAGTGAACGCGGATTTATCCGTCGAAGAGAACGAACTGCAAATCGGCCGGACGCTGTACCGCTACGGCCTGGGAACGCATGCCAATTCCCGGATCGAGTATGACATCCCCGGCGAGTACCAATGGTTCGAATGCCATGTGGGCCTGGACGCCGAGGTGAGGCCTAACTACGAAGCCCGGCCCGACCGCGCCAGCGTGATCTTCACCGTGTGGATCAACGGACAGAAGCAATATGAAAGCCCGCTGATGTTCCCGCCTATGGCCCCTCAGCGTGTGCTGTTGCCTTTGCCGGAGACAAAGGGTTTCAACCGCCTGCGGCTGGAAGTCAGCGACGGGGGGGACGGCAACAATTCGGACCACGCCGACTGGGCGCTGGCCCGGGTGAAACGCCCGCCCCCGGCGGAATGAAGACTGTCCGGACCCGGCAAATTCGGTATACCACAGAACACGCTTTGTGAGCCGGGAATCTCTCCTAGGCTCCGAACGCCTTCCGGAGCAGATCGAGGCTCTTGGGAACAGCGGTTTCGGCGTCTTCCTTGCCCTCGAATTCGAGGGAAATATACCCTTTGTAATGGACCCCGGCGAGAATTTGGGCGATGCGGGCGTAATCCAGATCCAACGTGTACCACTCCCCGCCGCCGAAATAGGTCTTGGCCTGGACGAAGACCGTCTTGGGGGCCATTTTTTCCAATTGGGGATACGGATCCTCAAGAAAGTTGCCGGTATCCATGAGCACGCCCAGCCAGGGGCTGTCGATGGCGTTGACGATCCGCAGGACGCCTTCGGGTTTCCGGGTCAGGCCCCAGTGATTCTCCAGCGCGAGCACCACGCCGCATTCTTCCGCCTTCGGCAGGCATTTTTCGATTGACTCGATGCACCACCCGAACGCATCATCCTCGGTGTACCCTTCGAGCGGGGGTTCCTCACCCCGGCGGGCCATCAGTTCATCGAAGGATTCGATGGTTCCCCAACGGCCGGAATTGAGGCGGATGCAAGGAATCCCCAGTTGATAGGCCAGTTCGATGCAGTGCAGCGTGTGGCTGATGTTCTTTTGGCGGATTTCGGGCTGGGGGGAGACGAAATTCTGATGGATGGAGAGGCAGATCAAATCCACTCCGTGGATAAACGCGTGTTTTTTCAGCCGGTTGAGGTAGGCGGTATCTTCGCCGGCCATCTGCCGGTGGAGGATATCCACACCTTCCACGCCGTACTCGCAGGCCTTTTCGATAACGGTTTCGATCGGGAATTTTTCCGTCCGGAAATGCCAATAGGAGTAGGAAGAAATTCCCAGTTTCAAGGGTTTACGGGCCGGCGTGGGGGATTCCCCGGCGGGCGCGGCGGCGGCCCAGGCGGGAATGGCGGCCGTGGCGGTCAAAAAGGAACGACGGGACAGAGACATCGCGTTCTCCTTCCTTGTGGATACGGATAAACCTGGAACAGGACTATTCTAGCGCCGGCCGCCGGTTTGTCATGAAGACCGAACGAGCCGCGGATTCCCGCTCAGGTGGATTTGATGCCGTATTGCCGTTCGATCTCTTGGATGGGAATTAATTTTTCGAACGGATACAGGGTGCAGAGAGCGACGTTGAAGGTGGAGATGCCGGATTCTTCCACGGCCGCCATAGGATTGAGACCGCCGGTGACGATAAAGCCGGTTTTCCCTTCGGGGACGGGAAAATCGAGCAGAGGCTGGTTGGGCGTGCCCATCATCAGGATGCCGCCCAATCCCAACTGCTCCAAACGCCGGTGAATGCTTTGCACGGTCCCCGCCACGGCGGAAGGCACTTCCCGGAAGCTGGCGCCGATGCGGCCGTTGCCGGTCAGGGCCGCCTGGTGCACATTGGTCAGGCCGCTCTTGATGAAGATTTCGAGGGGATCCAGGGAGGAGCCGGCGTACTCGATCACTTCCGTGAAGCGGACACATTCCAGATTCTGTAATTCCAACACGCCGCCGAAGCGGGAGCCGACGGGAATGCCGTGTTTGAGGAGCACCCCGTTCAACGTGACGCTGCAGATGGTGCCCACGGCCGCTTTGCCCGGGGGGACCAGAAAGTTGCCCAACCGTTCGCCCGCGCGGGCCAAAGCAAGATAGCGCCCCATGCTCAAACCGGCCTGAAAAACCGGAAGCATGACACGGAACGCGGCGGGGAGGCACTCTTCATCGAGTGTGGAGACATTAAGCACGATGAGACCGGTGCGCAAAGCCAGGTTGTAAGTGGTCTGGCAGGCCAGGGCATCGATCTTGGTGGAGGTGAATCCAACGCGGTCCACGACTTGGGCGTTATGGATTTCGTCCAGACCTAACGGAGTGATGACGCGCCCGCCATCCCGTCCCCGCAGGGCTTTGCTGACCAGGCCGTTGACTTCCATCTGTTTGAGGTACAGGCGGATGGTGCGGCTGCTGAGATCGAAACCGTAAGACTTGAGTTGGTGGGTGATGGCCGCGCTGCCAATGGCTTCACCAGCGTCCCGGAGTATGCGGAGCATGGCGATTTTCAAACGGGGGGGCACTTCGCGCATAGATGACTCCCAGGATGATTCATTGAACCTACTAGTTCCTAAAAATGGAGATTATAAACAAGATTTCTGGAAATTTTTCCCCATTACCACCAAAAAGGCAACACCCATGCCATTTTTCTTTTAATTCCCACCCAAAAAAGTTTCGCTCGGGAATGGCGCTAACCTCCTGAAACGCAAACAAATCACCGCCTCAACGGGACTGAGCGAGAGTCTATTGGATGCGCACCGCTGCAAATGGGGATCATTACGATAACGCAATTATCCCCTTTTCGGCCTCCATGATAGACACCAAATGGCAATCAAGGCCAGGAAATGGAAATATTATCCTCTTTTTAATGGAATTTTAATGCCATTTTAAGGGCAGAACAGGCGAGACGGATTGAATCGCCAAATCACGAATTCATCCCCGGGCGGTCATTGGGATGAGAACAAAGCATAGCAACATTGCCGTTCAGGGCTGGCCAAACGCGTTAACTTGACGGGAGGCGGGATACGCCTATGGTAAATCCCACGAGCCTATTCCCACAAAACTCAGGAGGTCTTATGAATTCGGAACGAATCAAACTGGAAGACGACGGCCGGGGATTTGTTCTCTATTGGGAAGGAGGATCTCTGTTCACCGTTTACAAACAAAACGGCCAAAAACTGGGAGAATGGAACGAAGACCACGTGCTTTCTCCCGGCGAAGCCGAACAGGTCTTGCTCCGCAAACGCGAGTCCGGCGAATATTTGAACATCATCGAATGACAGGATATCCGTTCCGCCCTGCCCTGTTCCCCGTCTCGGCGAATTCGCACACCCAATCCTGTTTCACGCATCCAGCCCCGGCGTTGTTTTATCCGGCTGTTCCCTGGGGCAAGGGGCGGCGGGGATAAACACGCGGAAGACGGAACCTTCTTGCGCCGTGCTTTGCACATCGATCCATCCCCGGTGTTCCCGGATGATGCCATACGCGATGGATAGGCCAAGGCCGGTCCCCTTCCCCACTTCCTTGGTGGTGTAAAACGGTTCAAAAATACGCGCCTGGCTCCGCGGATCGATGCCGGTTCCGTTATCCGCCACTTCGATGACCACATAATCGCCCGGGCGGGAGTCCAATTGTTTTTGGCAATAGTCCGGACCGATCGACTTGGTGTAAACCGCTATCCGGATGGCCGGTTCTACGGGGTGGGAACCGTGGCGCAAGCGGTCTTCGATAGCATCGTGGGCATTGACCAGGAGATTCATCAGGACGGTATAGATTTGGGCCTTATCGGCCATGACGTCCGGAAGCGGCTCGCTGAGTTCCAGGCGCAGGGCGGCGTGGGAATCGGTACCGCGTTGAAAGCGCTGAACCACCTGGTGCACGATGGGATTCAGGTTGACGGGTTGGAGATCGAGAGCGGATTTTTGGCTGAACACCAACAATTGGCGGACCAGTTCGGCGGCCCGTTCCCCGGATTTCTGCGCGTTGACGAGAAAGGGGAGCACGGAGGAGGGGGATTTCACCCGGGCCATGCGGAGATTGCCTAAAATTCCGGTCAAGAGGTTGTTGAATTCATGGGCGATGCCCCCGGCCAAGTGGCCGATGGCTTCCATTTTCTTGGCCTGCTGGAGTTGATCTTCGAGGAGGCGCTGTTCGGTGACATCTTCAAAGGCCACCGCCAGCCGGTCTTCCATCAACCGGAAAGCGCGAATGCGGTAAATGCCTTCCAGGCGGTGGTCCTTGTATTTCAAATCACTGGAATTGAAGACTTGGCCGGTTTCCATCACACGGAGAAATGCCTCTTGCAGTCCTGATTCGGGCAAGGCTGGAAAGATTTCGGTGATTTCCCGGCCCCGGATGTCCTCCACCGGAATGCCGGTGATCCATGCCGTTTGGGGATTGCCGTCTAGCAACACCAGGCGGTCCGGTTTCTCGTAACGGTAGAGATACAACCCCGTGGAAATTTCCCGCACGATGGCCGCGGAGGTTTTCAGGGACTCCCGCAGCGCGCTTTCGGTTTGAATCCGGATCAGGGCATTGCTCAAAAGCGGCACGATCGTTTCCAGGATATCATGAACCGGTTGGCGGACGATTTTCCGGTTAGAGAAAACCAGCAGGCCGGCGATCACTTGCCCTTCATACAACACAGGAATGATGGCGGTTTCTTGCAGATTGGGGCAGAAGGTTTCCAACCCGGCCGGAAAATCTGCCTCATCCACCTTTAAAAACACCGGCCGTCCTTGCCTCAGCAGTCTAGCCAGGGAGGCTTGGGCTTCGACACGGGGAACCGCTTGAACCGGAGTGGGTTGCAGGCCGGCTTCGGCGCGAGTCTTCACGTGAGCCAATTCCAAAGTCCCGGATGTTTTATCCATCAAGTAAATGCACCCCCCGCGCATGCCGGTGAGGCGAAGGGCGGCGTCCAGGCATTGCTCGAACACCTCGGACGTCTGGGAGGCGGAAATCAGTGAGGCGCCTAGGTCGCGTTGGGCCAAGACCCATGCGTTCCACCGCTCCTGTGCGGTGACATCACGGAAGATTACGGCCAACGCGTCGCTGACTTTGTAAAGGACCAAATTCAGGAGGCGGCAGGAGTCCGGGTGAGATTCGTCCGGATGGGAATAACGATACCGTTCCACCTGGCATGGCTTTCCCGAAAAATAAACCTGGAGGCCCAGATTGCCTATGTCGAATTCCGGAACCGGAGGAAACAAGGTTGGGAGGGACAAGTCCAGTACGGATTCGCGGTCCCGCTCCAGAATCGCCGCTCCCGCCGTGTTGAGATCCACACAGTGAAAGCAGAGCGGCTCTCCCTCCCCGGTTGTCACGGGATGGAAGAGAATGAATCCGTCCATCATGTTTTGCACCGCCGACTGAAAGTAACGGGTGAGGGTTTTCCGTTCTTTTTGGAAGGCCCGTTGCCGTTTTTGAAACCGGGCCAGCCACCGCTGATACCGGGCTATCAGTCCAAAGACCAGAAGCAAACCCAGACTCATTGCCATGATCAACATGTTGGCTTGGGCCCGGGACAGTAACGGCCCGATGAAAATCAGCAGCCCCACATAGATCATGCTGAGCAAGCATCCCCAACGAAGGTCCCGGGCGCATAGAGAAAAACCATGGGCGGCCACAATGACCGGATAGAGCAGCCATTGCGGGGCGAGAACAATCAACCCCGAACCTGCCAGCCAGGGGCTGAGGTGCGCGCCGATCCGGCCAGCCATCCGCCAATGCCGGTATTTCAGGTGGAGGATGGATTCAAGCAGGCTCACCACCAGGAGACCGGCCGCGGCACGGGCCGGATTCATCGGAGACGCATCCTCTCCCATACCAGGAAGAGAAATTAGAATCACGAACAAATACACAGAAAACTTGGCCCACTCGGACCAGTACCTGGCATCCGCCCCGGGGCGGGACGAACGGGGAAAGTACCGGTATAAAAGAATCCACCACAGCAGAAATCCGATTGAAAAAAAGGCGGCCGTCCAGGAAAAATGGGGAATCCCGATGCGGATGGCGCTCAGCCGCAGGCGCATTTCCTGGTTGGGAGGGAAAACGAAGACGACTTGCCGGATGAATCCAGTATCGAACACCTGATTCCCCGGTTGCCCCATCGGCTGAAAAAAAGGATTGAGGTGGAACGAGGAGAGAGGCAGCGACAGGGATTGCCACCGGGACGCCGGCGGCACGTTCAGATGATATTGCCAATCTTCGGTCGCGGTTTCCAAGGCATCCGTGGCTTCCTGAATGCTGATGCTGAAGGTGAGCGGAGTGTGATCATTGTATAACTCAAATTTAAGGGAGTCATTTAAAGTAAAAATCCCGCCCGGATAGACAAAAAATCCCACGCCCGCGTAACCCGGACCGGCTTTCCGTTCCAACACCAGAGCCGCGTCAGGGATCTCTCCCTTTCCTCGTTCTATCCGGACATGAACCGGCGCGGAGTCAGGTTTTTCCACCCATTGAAAGGCCAGGCCGGGTTGCTCTATGGAGTCCGTGCGGGGATCGAAGAGCGTGATTTCGTCTTTCCCGGCTTTCCAGATTTGCCAAGTGAACCGCACTTCGCCCCCCAGCCACAGCAAGAAGGATCCGGCCAGGAAAAAAACCGGAAGGGAAAATTTCCGGGATTTCCTGTTAGGGGTGAGAAAAGTTGGAGAGGGATCTTCCCGCATGATTAGGATGCCTGTTTCTGGATGAATGTCTTCTAGTGTAAAATAAAACGCATTGAATAGTGGTTTTATATATATGCGGATGTTACTCTCATATGATCGTGATTATCAAAATAAAAAAATCCGCAAAGTTTCATTGTATTTTTTCACTGATACATATCGGTATACTCAAAAAATCGATCGCCAGATTTCACTCAATAGATTCCCATTTAAGGGCTTACAAACCGCAGAATTGTGGTCCGCTTTCAGATGGATGTAACAAAAAGAAGCAAATTGTATACCGAATTTTCAAGAATTAATGAAATGGGTTTCATGAGGGAGAATGCCACTATGGCCAGCCGTGCCGGGATGAAAAACTAGCCCGTTTCCTGGCTCTAGGATCGAGGGAGAGGATGTGGAGAGGATTGATTCAGCAGATTCGATGAGTGGGCCGATTACCCATCGTGGGGAAAAATCGCACGGACTGGAAGAACTTCAAAAAGACCAGCCCGCGGAAAATCCCCGGGAACCGGGGTGTACAAAAAGACAATTCTCTGCTTTACTTTGCGGCTTTCTGGATCGCCTCCCCCGCGCGTTCGATGTCCTGGCCCGCCCCATGGAGGGTGGCGCATCCGTTCAAGAAAACCGCAAGCCCCAGAATACATCCCATTAACCACAAGACCGCCCCGCGCCATTTTTTCTTCATGGTGCCTACCTCCCGTACATGGGCATCGAAATGGTTTAGGCTGATTGTATTAACGTATCCAAATTTCCGGTAGGTTCATGAAACAAGGTACGGCTTCATCTCCAATGAATCCAATCTGTTGTGGAGTTCAGGGAAAGCTTCCGCGGGGCTTCCGGCCAGCCCGGAAGGAAGGTTGGCCCTTTTCGGAAGGGGCCGTCCGTGATCATCATCCGGCGGGATCCAGGAATGGGAGGAAATGGAATCAAAAATGACTTGACAAATAGTTCGTATAAGAATAATATATATACGAATCATATAACCGAAACCGCAGGAGCGAATCGGTTTTTTTAGTGGGCATATAGTACATATATAAACATTATATCTACAAACAAGGAGACGGCCATGAACATCCTCTTGATCGCTCCATCCAGCGGGAAGTGGCGCAACGTGGGACGCGCCCGGCTGTTCAACGGCAAAACCTTTCGATTTTCCTTGCTCAGCCTGCTGACGGTGGCGGCGGAAACGCCGGCCGGCCACGAGATCCGGATTGTGGACGAGCAGTTTGATGACATCCCGTGGGATGATCCGGTGGACCTGGTGGGCATTACGTGCATGACCGCCTTGGCGCCCCGGGCCTACGCGATCGCGGACGCGTTCCGCGCGCGGCAGGTTCCGGTGGTGTTGGGGGGAATGCATCCCACGTTTTGTCTGGAGGAGGCCCTTCAACACGCCGACGCGGTGGTGGCCGGAGACGCGGAAGGAGTTTGGCCCCGGGTTGTCGAAGACGCGCGCGGCGGACGCCTGCGGGGAGTCTACCGGGCGGACCGTCCGGCGGACCTGGCCGGCCTGCGGCAACCACCGGTCCATTTGTTGAAAAAAGGCCGGTATTCCACATGGGCGGCCGAGGCCACGCGGGGTTGCCCCCACTCATGCGGCTTCTGCGCCGTCAGCGCGTTTCATCAGCACCAGCACCGGCGGCGGCCGGTGGATGAGGTTACGCGCGCGGTGGCGGCGATTCCGTCCCGCTTCTTTATTTTCGTGGATGACAACCTCACCGCGGACCGGGACTATGCCCTGCGCTTGTTTCAAAGCCTGGCCCCGCTCCACAAGCGTTGGATCACGCAATCCTCACTGGAGATCGCGGACGACGAAGATTTTGTCCAGGCCGCGGCGGACGCGGGGTGCGTGGGGGTATTCGTGGGGATCGAAACTTTCTCAGACACCAACTTGAGCAGCGTGCAAAAGACCTGCAACCGGACCGGGGAATATCAGAAAAAGATCCGGTTGCTCCACCGGCATGGCATCGGGGTGGAAGCCGGGGTGGTGTTTGGATTCGATCAGGATGATCCCACTGTCTTTGCCCGCACCTTGGAGCAACTCGACGAGCTGGAAATCGACATGGTCCAGGTATCGATCTTTACCCCGCTGCCCGGCACCCGGCAGTATGAACTCACGCGGGAGCGGATCACGGACCGCGATTGGGCGCATTACGATTTTCACCATGTGGTGTTTGAGCCGAAAAAAATGTCCGCGGAGGCCTTGCAGGCGGGGCATGATTGGGTCACGCGGGAATTTTACCGCCCCTGGCGCATTGCCCGGCGGCTGGCCCGGATGATTCAGCGTCCCCGGGGATTGTCTGTGCTGCCCTTCGCGGCGGCCATCAATCTGGCGTATTACGGCCGTATCCGGCGGTGGGGGATCCGGGGATGGAATCCCGCGCGGGAAATGGAGCGGGATCAGGAATCCCGGCCGTGGAGCGCGGGTCCGGCACCCAGCGTGGCGAATCTGTGAGAACGCCTTTGGGGACCGCATTCCTTCAGTCCCGCCCTCGCGCTTTTTTGACAAATCATCTTAACAGCCACGGGGTTCTGATTTATGCTGATCCGGTCTGGATCGATTGAATTGCCCAGCGCATGCGAAGAGGAGTATCCCTGGCATGAAACCGTGGACAGCCGCGTTCACTCTGATCGAACTCCTGATCGTCGTAGCGATTATCGGCATCCTGGCGGCCATCGCCGTCCCCAATTTTCTCAACGCCCAAACGCGGGCCAAGGTGGCCAAGACGGAGGGCGAAATGCGGAATTTCGTCACCGCCCAGGAAATGTACCGCATGGACAACGGCAGTTACCCGCCGCATTTTCACACCGCCTGGCAGAACAAGTTCCTCTCCACGCCGGTGGCGTATGTCAGTTCCATGCCCAAGGACATCTTCATGAACACCAAAACGCCCGATACCCGGGCGTACGCATTCACCTTCGGCGAATACCACCGGGAGCCGATCTTCAACGCGGACGGGAGTATCTTGCACGATCCGGATTACCGGTTGCAAAACAATCCCGCGGACGTGCGGCGCGCCTATACCAACCGGCCCAATGCCTATGAGTTATGGAGCCTGGGTCCCAACCAGCGGCTGGATTTCGACGACTTCGGCCGGCAGGGATTCATCTACTACAACGCCAGTAACGGGACCCTCAGCATCGGCGACATCGTGTGGGTGCGTCCATAGCGGACGGCTTGAGTCTCTCCTCGATGCCCTATGGCTTCTTTGGGTCAATAGGAACCCGCTCAAACACCCAACGCTCCTTTCTCCCTCACAGCGGGCAAACCAGCTTGCCTAACCGTTCCGTGAGCAGTTCGTTTTCCTCGTAGGAGACAGGGCAATCAATCACGGCGGGGCGGTTTTGTTGAAAGGCTTCCTCCAGGATGGGCCGCAACTCATCCGCGGCCTCGACCCGGTAGGCGGCGCAGCCGAAACTTTCCGCGAATTTCACAATGTCGGGATTGCCGAAATCCACGTGGCTGTAACGGCCGTACTGGTTGTGCTGCTTCCACTTGATCAGGCCGAAGGTGTTGTCGCGCCAGACCAGGGCCACGACAGGGACGTTATAACGCACGGCGGTTTCCAGTTCCTGGCAGTTCATGAGAAATCCGCCATCGCCGTTGATGCTGAGGACGCGGCGCTCCGGATACAGCAGTTTCGCGCCGATGGAGCCGGGCAAGGCGATCCCCATGCTGGCGAAGCCATTGGAGATGAGACAGGTGTTGGGTTCGTTGCAGGGGTACATGCGCGCGATCCAGAGTTTGTGCGCGCCGACATCGGAGAGGAGGATGTCGTGATCATCCATGCCCTTGCGGACCTCGTGGAGGATCTTTTGAGGTTTGAGGGGAAAACTGGAATCCGTACCGGATTGTTCGAGTTCGTCCAGGATCATGTCGCGCAACGTTTTGACATAGCGGGTGTCGCCGCGGGGCGTGATCTTGGCGCCCAGTTCGTCCAGCGTCAGGCCGATGTTGGCTTCCATGCCGCAATAGAGCTGATAATGTTTGTCCACTTCGGCGGGCGTGCGGGCGATGTGGATGATCTTCTTGTCGCAGTTCGGATTCCAGCGCGAGGGGGGGTATTCAACCAGATCGTACCCCACGGCGATGACCACGTCGGCCCGGTCGAAGCCGCAATTGACATAGTCGCGGGCCTGGAGGCCGACCGCCAAGAGGGAGAAGGGATCGTTGAACGGCAAAACACCCTTGGCCATAAAGGTGTTGGCGCAGGGAATGCCGGTGTGGGCGACGAAACGGCGGAGGGCGGGCGCGGCCTGGTTGCGGATCACGCCGTTGCCGGCCAGCAGGATGGGAAACCGGGCGTTATTGATGCATTCCGCCGCCTTCTCGATGGCGCTGAGCAGAGGCTCGGAATCGCGCGGCTGCTGGGGGATCAAGGGCTCCTCGTAGACCTCCATCTTGGCGACATCCTCGGGGAAGTCGATATGGGTGGCTCCGTACCGTTCGGTCTGGGCCACCTTGAAGGCCTTGCGCACCACCTCGGGAATGATCTCCGGAGTGATCAGAGAAGCGTTGTATTTGGTCATGGGGCGGAAGAGAGCGACGAGATCCATGGCCTGGTGGGATTCCTTGTGCAGCCGGTCGATCCCCGCCTGGCCGGTGACCGCCACGAGGGGCACGGAATCCATGTTGGCGTCGGCTACGCCGGTGACCAGGTTGGTCGCGCCCGGCCCCAGGGTGGAGAGGCACACCGAGGCCTTTCCGGTCAGGCGGCCCTGCACATCGGCCATGAAGGCCGCCGCCTGCTCGCTCCGCGTGAGGATGAAGCGCAGGCGGGAATCGAGCAGCGCGTCCATGACATCCATATTTTCTTCGCCGGGCAGTCCGAAAAGAAAGGGAGTAGCCTCCCGCTCAAGGCATTTCACAAACAGTTCTGCGGCTTTCATGGAACTCTCCTCAAGGATGGATTCCCTGGTTACATCTTACTTCAAGAAAAGATAAAGAAGAAAAGGTTCATCCGGGAAGTGCGTAGCGAATAAGGTAAAATCGATTCCATTTACTCATGGGTGTAACAGGTCACCCATCTGAAGTAAAACCGCTTCCCAAAATCCTTGTTTTCCTTGAATAATCCCGCCGCGAAACAAAATCGCGAAACAAAATAAATAACATAAAGCGTTCAGTCTGAGCCGGCCCAGAAGTTTTTTAACGTATGGGAATGCACCGGCCCGCCATCGCCAAAACCCGGACCCAGCGGCCGCCGGGAAGAACACCGCCTAGTCCGCTGTCTCAGCCGGGGCAGCCCGGCCATGAAACGGTTCTTCGACGCGGCCTTCGAAGGGATCCAAGCGACCGATTTCTGGGCGGCCTGCCACGCGGTCACCTGGGAGCGCCGCCGTTTCTGCCTGGCGAATCTGTTGCTTGAGTTGGAATAAGACGAGCGCCTGGTGGATCTCGTGCTGATTGAATCCGCCGATCCCGATGTGCGGCGCGAGGGCGCAAGCGGGGCTGATGTGCATACTCCGCAGCCTGCACCGCCACGGTTTAACATCAATGATACACTGTTGGAATACCTGCCAATCCGCCTCCGGAATGGCAAACTGCTACCCTCCCTTCAAAACCCTTTGCGGACGGGTAAACAGTGGCTCCCGGGCAAAAAAAAACAGAAAAAATGCGGAAAAGGTTTATGATTTCACGAATTCGTGATACATTACTACTAGAAATAGAATTCCACCCGATCTTGGATGGTGTTCTTTGACAATAGAATCCGTTTCATCCAGCATGAACCTTGCCAGTCTTGCTGCGCGATGCTTCTGGTTTCGACTCCATTATTACCGGTTTTATTTATTCTTATTCTATTTATCCCGAAATCAGAAGCCGCTTCCGGAATAACCGGGGCGTAGCATCCCAAATACCAAAGAAGAAAGGTGGTGAAAAGGATGAAGAGACTGCAAGGATTCACGCTGATCGAGCTGTTGATCGTTGTGGCCATCATCGGGATATTGGCGGCCATCGCCGTGCCGAACTTTCTGAACGCCCAGGTGCGGGCTAAAGTCGCACGGGCGGAATCGGAAATCCGGAGTTTGAAAAACGCGTTGGAGTCGTTCTTTATCGACAACAACCAGTATCCGCCGTTGAATTCCGACCGCACGCTGATGAACCGGCAATACCGGAACGTGGATGGAGAATCGGCTACGATCAACATCGCTCACATCATGATCGGGACCAGCCGTACCGCCCGCCGGTTGTATCTTACCACCCCGGTGGCCTATATCACGTCCATTCCTTTCGATCCGTTCCGCGGGGACGGGACAGAATTTGGGTATGGATATGGATCGGATGGTCAGAGTTATTACATCATGACCAGCTGGGGACCAGACAGCGCGGATGGTCTGGGCTTCAAGCAGGGTGCGCTAAACGAGTTGGAATACACGGGTGCGCGTCTCAACGATTATCGGAGAGCCGGCATCCGCAAAGGCCAATACGCGTTGGCTGACCTGATGTATCAACCGTCCAATGGCACCTCGAGCACAGGGGACATTCTCCAAATCGGTCCTTGAGACCGGCATGGCTGTAAGGATCATCAAGATGGGGGAAACGATATTTCCCCCATTTTTTTTGACCTTTAATGGATAATTAATCAAATTTTTCTTATATATTTATTTATAGAAAAATAATCAAAACCCGAAGCCTTCGGCTCGACTGGTCCAGGAATAGATCCGAAAATAAAGTAACCCATTCACTCTCTGGGCACGGATCTGGTTGAGGAAAGCCATGACATTCAAGCGCCTGCCTTCTTTGCGCTTCATCCGGATTAACCGTGGCGCTCGATGATTTGCTCTGGGCGCCGCACTCCACGCCCCCGCGGGGGGAATCTGGAGGTTTGCCTGCCTCCACCCGATTCCTTTTCTCACGGCTGCTTTGCTTCTTCCCGCATACCGGGTATTCTTACCTCGTTGTCCGTTTCCAATCCGAGTGCTTTGTATACCAGCCCAGGGAGCACCGCCATGGATTTTTCCCAATTGAAACGCACTTCGATTTTTGACCGCAAAAGCTTGGTTGACGCGCAAAACACCCCGAATCCACCCGCCGTCCCCGCCTCGTTCCAGGATTTCTGGAACGCCCTGCCAGGCTATTTAAAAGTCAAGGATTTGCATCGTTTGGTGGAAGCGCTAGTCCAGGCCCGCCGCCGGGAAAAACCGATTGTGTTCATGATGGGCGCGCATGCCATCAAGGTCGGTCTCAGCGCCTGGATCATCGCGGCCATCCGCCGGAAATGGATCACGGCCATGGCTCTGAACGGCGCCGGCCTCGTGCACGATTTCGAGTTGGCCCTGGCCGGCGCGACTTCCGAGGATGTGGCGGAAGCGTTGCTCGATGGCAGTTTCGGCATGACCCAAGAAACCGGCGCCACTCTCAACCTCTGGATCCAGGAGGCGGCGGAGCAAGACCGGGGCATCGGTGATTACGTGGGAGAAAAACTGGCCGTTTCCGGTTATCCCCACCGGCATCTCAGCCTGCTGGCGGCCGCCTATGAAGCCCGCATCCCGCTGACCGTCCATGTGGCGTTGGGGACTGATGTGATCCATCACCACCCCGAAGCCTCCGGCGCGGCCATCGGGAAGACCACCCTGATCGACTTCCACCGGTTGTGCGAGGTGGTTTCCCGCATCGGGGATGGCGGTGTGGTGATGAATATCGGATCCAACGTGGTGCTGCCCGAAGTGTTTCTCAAAGCCTTGACCGTGGCCCGCAACTTGTGCGGCCCGATTCATCACTTCACTACCGCCAATTTCGACATGATCCAGCATTACCGCCCCACCGTGAACGTCATCCAACGCCCCACCCTGGGCGGTGGAGAGGGATTCGCGTTCACCGGGCATCATGAAATCATGCTGCCTCTCTTCCTCATGGCCTTGTTCGAACGGAATGCTGGGTAACAGCGGATCAAAAAATTTCTCGGAGTTCAGCATGCCATCACGGTTAAAACGGCTGCGGGAATGGTATCAATTAGGGAATATTCAAGTGGTGCCCGAAGATCCCGCGGTGGCCGCGGGCCGACAGGCCGAGCAGTTCCTCTTGGATCTGGCCGGTTCGAACGTGCGGCACAAAAACGCGGATTGTTTCCTGGGCAAACGCTTCCCCTCCAAGGAACACGGCCGCCGTTTCGAAATCGATCTGGTGGTTTTGACCCCCAACCGGATTCACCTGTTCGAAGTGAAAAACTGGTCCGGCGAGCTGAAATCCGATGGCTGGCAATGGATCCAAATCCGCCGGAATGGCGATGCGGTTTCCGGACCCAACCTGGTGGACTATAACCAAACCAAAATCAACGTGGTGATGAGCCTCCTGCGCGGCCAGGGCATTTCGATAGACCGCTCGTACTTCTCCAACCGGGTGATTTTCATGAATCCGCGATTACGGATCGATCCCGCCATTGCCGCTCATCCTCATGTGATCACCCGGGAACAATTGGAAAATTATCTCGCCGCGCAGCGGAGTAATTCGCTTGCCGAACGCATCGTGCATTCCATCATCGAGGCCTGCTTGGACGCCGAAACCGGCAAAGCCATCAACAACCGCCTTTTTCATGCCATGCCCTCCCATGATTATCAAAAAATCCAATCCATCCTCGCCAACGTGCGCACCTGGGACAAGGTGGGATTGCACGGTGGCCGGATCCTCACCGGGGACGTGCTGAAACTGACCGCCGCGGAACAGACCTTCCATATCGAAGATTTCGCGCCCGGCACAACCATCCGCCTCGCGTGGACCCGCAACAGGCTTTGGGGGTTGATCAAGGTGTTGGCCACTTCCTTGCCCCTGGGCCGGATCCGCTGCCCGGGCGGCAAATCACCCCTCCGGGTCAGTGACCGGATTAAATTCCACCCGGCTGGCGAAGAAAAACCCTTGGAATTCTCTCTGGCCTGTGTGGATTGGATCCAAAAAGGGTGACCTGCAAATGCGTGAATTCAGCAAAAAAACCGGTCCGACGGCAGGAGTCTGGCTTGACATGCTCCATTTCTTTGCGATACAACGAATTCCAATTGATTCGCTTGGCCGGATTAGCGCTTATGATCGGTTTGAAACCTCGGTAACGGTATGACTGTGATGGCCATCATCACAAAAGGGAGGAAAGGAAATGAAGTATCTTTATTTTGTCCTGGTATTGTGTTTGTGTGCTTCGGTGGGTTTTAGCCAAGAGATCGTCGAAAATTTCTTCACTCCTGATGGGGGGAATTCCCCCATCACCCTGAACGGCGGGCAGAAATGCGCCCAACGGTTCACGGCAACCCTGCCCTTTGAAGGAATCCAGGTCAACGGCCCCACGTGGAGCGTGAACGGAGAAAAAGGCATGACCATCCGTCTCTACAAATGGGCGGGCAGTTATGCTTCCACAGTCGCGCAGCCACCTCTTGCCACCAGCGTGTTGGTCGACCTCAATGACAATGATTGGTTTTTGTGCGCCGCTGGATCGGAGCTTCCCCCCGGCGAGTACCTGTGGGAAGCCTCGGAACCAACAAACTCCAATCCGGACGCGGTCGATCCGTTTCAGATCGGTTGCTGGTTGTACAACGGCAGCAAGTACAAAGGGGGCGAGGCCTACTTCAACGGGGTGCCGTATGGGGAGGTATCCGTACTGTGGGTCCGCCAGTATGGCTCTCCGCAAGCCGGAACCTGGACTCCTGTGCCCTTCCCCGATGGGGATAATCCCACCCTGGCCCAGAGTTTCTTCACATCCGGTCCTTTCCAGGCCGTGGGGATCGCCAGCCCTACCTGGAATGGCTATGGCGCTGGGTATCGTCTCCGTCTCTACAAATGGAATACGGACTATGATACGACCGTAGCCCAATCCCCCATCGCCGAAAAAACTATTGAAAACCATTCGGATAACGCCCGCGGCGAATTGTTACTCACTGCTCCCCAGCCCGAAGGGAAATACCTGCTCTTGACCGACATGCCGGTGCGAGGCACGGGCAACGTAGGTCATTGGGGGTGGAGCAATTCCGATTGGTGGGATCCCGACACGATCGCTTATTCCAATGGGGAAGAAATCGCAAACTACTTCACGTTCGATCTCTTTCTCGGGGAACCTTCTGAAGAAGAAGTCGGGAAGGATTTCGCCTCGCGCTCGGTGACGGGTGTCGCCACCCGGGTATCGAACTGGGCGGTGTATTGATATTCCTCGAAACTGATTCGGTATAGTCTTGGCTAAGCGGGAAAAGGCAAGATGGATTGGCCCTCAGCGCGCTGATCCATCCTGCGTTTTAATTAGTTAATCCTAGATACAGTACTTTCTCACTGCCGGCGCTTTATTCGCTTCTGGAGTAACGGAAACGCTCACCAATTTTCTTTCCCCCGGAAGAGGGTAGGGGTGATCATTATTATAAACATGCCGGACAGACAACCTGTCGAATAGGAAGAGAGACTCTGGGCCAGCGGAGAGCGGTTAGGGAGAAGAGAGGGATCAAATCCCAGGAAATGAAAAACCCCCATGGATCTCACTGCCATGGGGGTACAATTTGCGCGTTCCTTGGAATGGAATTCAACGGGTTTCGCGATGCAGGGTGTGCTTGTTGCACCAGCGGCAGTATTTCTTGATCTCCATCCGGTCGGGATGCAGCCGTTTGTTTTTCATGGTGGTATAGTTGCGTTGCTTGCACTCGGTGCAAGCGATAATGATTTGCTCGCGCATGACCGTGCTCCTATTCGAGAATTTCGGCGACGACGCCGGCGCCCACCGTGCGGCCGCCCTCGCGGATGGCGAAGCGCAACTCCTGCTCCATGGCGATCGGCGTGTGCAACTCGCCTTCCATCACCACGTTGTCCCCGGGCATCACCATCTCCACCCCCTCGGGCAACTTGATGCTCCCCGTCACGTCCGTGGTCCGGAAATAAAACTGCGGCCGGTACCCGTTGAAGAACGGCGTGTGCCGCCCCCCTTCCTCCTTGGTCAGCACATACACGTTCGCCTTGAACCGCTTGTGCGGCGTGATGCTCCCCGGCTTGGCTATGACCTGCCCCCGCTCCACCCCGTCCCGCTCGATCCCCCGCAACAGCAACCCCACGTTGTCGCCCGCCAGCCCCTCATCCAGCGACTTGCGGAACATCTCCACCCCCGTCACCACCGTCGGCACCGCGTCGTTGCGCAGCCCCACGATCTCCACCTTGTCCCCCACCGCCACCCGGCCGCGCTCGATCCGCCCCGTGGCCACCGTCCCCCGCCCGGTGATGCTGAACACGTCCTCCACCGCCATCAAGAACGGCTTGTCCACGTCCCGCTGCGGCAACGGTATGTACGTGTCCAGCGCGTGCAGCAACTCCGCAATGCATTGCGTCGCTTCCTCGTCCTCCGGATGCTCCATGGCCCGCAACGCCGACCCCTTGATCACCGGCAGGTCATCCCCCGGAAATTCATACGACGACAGCAACTCCCGCACCTCCAACTCCACCAACTCCAGAAGCTCGGGATCGTCCACCATGTCCACCTTGTTCATGAACACCACGATGTACGGCACCCCCACCTGCCGCGCCAGCAAAATGTGCTCCCGCGTCTGCGGCATGGGCCCGTCCGCCGCCGACACCACCAGCACCGCCCCGTCCATCTGCGCCGCCCCCGTGATCATGTTCTTCACGTAGTCCGCGTGGCCCGGGCAGTCCACGTGCGCGTAATGCCGCGCCTCCGTCTCGTACTCCACGTGCGCCGTCGCGATGGTGATCCCCCGCTCCCGCTCCTCCGGCGCGTTGTCGATGCTGTCGAACGTCCGCACATCCGACAACCCCTTCCGCGCCTGCGTCATGGTGATCGCCGCCGTCAACGTCGTCTTCCCGTGATCCACGTGACCAATCGTTCCCACGTTCACATGGGGTTTCTTTCGCTCGAATTTCCCTTTGGCCATGGTAGCGTCGCTCCTCTATTGTCAATCCAAAGACACTCGCTTCGCGCGGTCTTCTTTGATCGCTTCGTCCGGTGCGGCCCCTTCGGGCGCAGGCGACTCCCCCGGACAAGCGGCGCCACCGCCACCCATCCATCGGGGATCTTCCATTCCGGTTCTATGCAAAACCCGTGAAGGGTCCGGTTCATTCTCGGGGAACCGAATAGACACCCATACCCGCGGCGAGCTGATCTTGCCGGGCTTTCGGCACTTCTTCGTAACAGGCCAACTGCATGCTGTACGTGGCCCGGCCCTGCGAGAGAGAACGCAGGCTCGTCGCATATCCAAACATTTCGGAGAGAGGAACCAATCCGCGGATGATTTGGGAACCACCCCGTTGTTCCAAACCGGCCGTCCGGCCGCGCCGGGCGTTCAGGTTGCCGAGAATGTCGCCCATGCACTCGGCGGGGCAAACGATCTCGATGGCCATTACCGGTTCCAGCAGGACCGGCTCCGCGCGTTCGAGGGCATTCCGGAACGCCAAAGAAGCCGCGCTGGTGAACGCCAACTCCGAGGAATCGGTCTCATGAAACGATCCGCCCGTGAGCCGGACGCCCACATCCACTAAAGGATAGCCGAGAAGCACGCCGCTTTGAAGGTTCTCGCGCACACCTTTTTCCACGGCCTCGGCATAGATTTTCGGGAGGCACTCGTCCCCCACGTCATTCCGAAACTCAAATCCCGATCCGCTCGCCCGGGGAAACACTTCCAGCACGACATGCGCGAAATGCTCCCGGCCTCCGTGCTGGCGGATATACTTTTCCTCGTAGGAGGCCCGCTTTTTGATCGTCTCCCGGTAGGCCACTTGCGGCTTCCCCACGTTGGCCTTGACGCCATATTCCCGCAGGACACGGTCCACGATGATCTCCAGGTGCAATTCGCCCATCCCGGAGATGATCGATTGCCCCGTTTCCTCATCTTCCTTGACGCGGAACGTAGGATCTTCCTCGGCCATGCGCGCCAGCGCCTGGGCCAAGCGGTCTTGGTCGGCCACGGTTTTCGGCTCGATGGCGACAAAAATGACCGGATCCGGAAAGGTGAGGGATTCCAGGAGGATCGGGTGATTTTCATCACATAGCGTATCTCCGGTAAAGGTCCGGTTCAAGCCGAGCGCGCCGGCGATATCCCCCGCCTGGATGTGTTTGATCTCTTCCCGCTTGTTGGCATGAATGCGGATGAGACGTCCGATTTTTTCTTTCTTGCCGCGCGTGGCGTTGTAAACCGTAGTTCCGGCGGTCACCTGGCCGGAATATACCCGCAGAAAGGTCAGCTTGCCATGCGCGTCGTTCATGAGTTTGAAAGCGAGCGCGGTGAAAGGTTGTTTCACATCGGCCTCGCGGTGGATCTCTTCCTGGGTCACGGGGTGAACACCGGTCACCGGGGGAATATCCACCGGGGAGGGCAAATAGTCCACCACCGCGTCGAGCAGCAGCTGCACGCCCTTGTTCTTCAGGGCCGCGCCACAAAGAACCGGGACCACACCCGCCTGAATCGCGGCTCGGCGGATCGCCTGCCGGATGTCCTGGGGGTCGATGTACCGCCCTTCCAAAAAACGCGCCAGAATCGTGTCGTCGTAATCGGCCAGGGTTTCGAGAAGGTGCTCCCGCGCTGCCTCGGCCTGTGGCCGGCAATCGTCCGGTATCCCGCTGTCGAAAAAGACCGTCCCGTATGTGCTTTGCGTGTCTTCCGGCCAAATCCAGGCTTTCATTTCCACCAGGTCGATAACCCCCTGAAAGGCGCTTTCGGCCCCGATCGGCAACTGCACCGGCAGGGGGTGGGCATTGAGTTTCTGCCGGATTTGCTCCACTACCCGCCTGAAATCCGCGCCCACCCGGTCCATTTTGTTGACGAAAGCGAGCCGGGGAACCCGGTAGTGATCGGCCTGCCGCCAGATGGTTTCCGATTGGGGTTCAACACCGCCCACGGCGCAAAAGACGGCCACGCAACCGTCCAGGACCCGCAACGAGCGTTCGACCTCCATGGTGAAATCGACATGCCCCGGCGTGTCGATGATGTTGATCTGATGCCCCTTCCAGTAACAGGTGGTGGCGGCCGAGGTGATGGTGATGCCGCGTTCCTTCTCCTGCTCCATCCAGTCCATTTCGGCCGCGCCGTCGTGAACTTCGCCGATTTTGTGAGTGCGGCCCGTGTAAAACAAAATCCGTTCCGTCGTGGTGGTCTTCCCCGCGTCGATATGCGCGGCGATCCCGATGTTCCTCACGAGGGCAAGGGCGTTGGCTTTCGCGCTCACAATCGTCATCTTCTCAAATGGGTGGCAGGATGCCCGGAGGGCTTGCCGGTCCGGTCTCCTGCCACGGGTCGCTTTCTAAAGCGTTGCGAAGGGGTGGAAATCACCACCGGTAATGGGCAAAGGCCTTGTTGGCCTCGGCCATGCGGTGCGTGTCGATTTTCTTCTTGATCGCGTTCCCCTGGTTGGCGGCGGCTTCCATGATCTCGCCCACCAGCTTCAAGGTCATCCCCCGCTCGGAACGGGCGCGTGCCGAACTGATCAGCCACCGGATGGCCAGGGTCTGGCGCCGCTCGGGCCGTACTTCAACGGGAACCTGGTACGTGGCGCCCCCCACCCGGCGGGAACGCACTTCCAAAGACGGCTTCGTGTTTTCAACCGCGTTTTTGAATATCTCCAGAGGATCCTGGCCGGATTTCTTCTGGATTTCCTGCATGGCTTTATAAAAGATCCGTTCGGCAGTGGATTTTTGGCCGCGCATCATCAGATTGTTGATGAATTTGGTGACCAACTGGCTGCCGTACACCGGATCAGGCAAAACTTTACGAATTTCGGCTCGGCTTTTCCGTCCCATGATTCTCTATCCTGATTCCTCATCCTCTCCGGACCAGCCCCGGACCGGGGCGCGCCACGGGCGCCCGCCGGTTTACTTGGGCCTCGTGTTACCTGGGCTTCGTGTTACTTGGGCCTCTTGGCTCCGTACTTGGAACGCCCCCGCCGCCGCGCTTCCACGCCGATGGTTTCCAACACCCCGCGTACCACGTGATACCGGACACTGGGCAGATCCTTGACGCGTCCCCCCCGGATCAGCACGATGGAGTGTTCCTGCAAGTTGTGACCCTCGCCGGGAATGTAGGCGTTCACCTCAATGCCATTGGTGAGCCGCACACGGGCCACCTTGCGCAAGGCGGAATTGGGTTTCTTGGGGCTCATGGTCCACACCCGGGTGCACACCCCCCGTTTTTGGGGACACCCCTGCATGGCCGGAGCCTTGGTCTTCTTTTTCTTGGTCTTGCGACCCCGCTTGATCAATTGGTTGATGGTCGGCATCGACTGACAAACCCTTCCTGCTTATGGTGACAATCGCCTATCCACGTAGGGATGTTGAAACCGCGCGGTTCCGGACGGCGGGGCCGCCTCCGGACACCCTGGCAACACGCGTCCGGAAAGCCCTCGGCCTCGGTCCCCGTGAGGCAAACACAAGGAAGGTAGATTACCGCTCCCACTCCCTTCCGTCAACCCTCACGGCCTCTTTCCGCCACTTTTTCTCCGGTCCCGGGCCGGGCCTAGGCCAGGACTTTCTCCTGCTCGCGGGACAGCAGTTTTTCATAATACGGACGGTGCACTTCCCACCCGGTTCCGGCGGGGATCAGATGGCCCATGATCACATTTTCCTTCAGGCCCAGGAGGTGGTCCATTTTGCCGGCGATGGCGGCCTGGGTCAGAACCCGGGTCGTTTCCTGGAAGGAGGCGGCGGAAATGAACGACTCCGTGCCCAGCGACGCTTTGGTGATGCCCATCAACTTGGGCTTGAATTGCGCCGGCTTCCCGCCTTGCCGCTGCACGCGTTCGTTTTCTTTAATGACCAGAAAACGGTCGACATCGTCATCCTGGAGGAACATGGTGTCCCCCGGATCGATGATGGACACTTTGCGCATCATCTGGCGGACGATGACCTCGATGTGTTTGTCGTTGATGCTGACCCCCTGCAGGCGGTACACTTCTTGAATTTCATTGATCAGGTACTGCTGGGTGGCCCGTTCGCCCATGACTTCCAAATACTCGTGGGGATCGATCGAGCCGTCCACCAGTTTGTCCCCTGTGGATACCCAATCGCCGTCGCTGACAATCACGTGCTTGCCGGCGTCCACTTCATGCGCGGTCAAAATCTCCCCGTCCTTGTCGGTGATGACAATCAGGCGGGTGCCGCGCTTGCGCTTCTTCTCGAGTTTGCGCTCCATTTCCTCCGTGATCTCCTCCGGCATGGGGAGGCGCACCCAGCCATCGACCTTGGTGATGATCGCCAGATCCTTGGGCTTGGGACGCCGGGCCTCGAACAACTCCTCCACGCGGGGCAAGCCGCCCGTCACGTCGCGCGACCGGAACGTTTCCCGGGGGATCTTGGCCAGAATATCGCCCGGCTGCAGGTCATCCCCGTCATTGACGACGATATGCGCGCCGGAAGGCAGGGAGTGGTACTCTACTCCGCCCTCATGGCCTTCAATGACAATGGTAGGATGTTTGTCCTCCCGGTGCTCCATGACGATCATTTGGGAAGCGGTGCCGCTCTCCAAGCGCTGGCGGCGCATGGTGACGCCCTCGTGAATCTGGACGAAGCGGCACCGGCCCGCCAGGGTCGCGATTTCCGCCTTGAAATACGGATCCCAGCGCGCGATCTGGCGGCATTCCTCGTTCCGGCCGGAAGTGCGGTAAAAGGTGGAACCGCGGCGGACAAGCTCCTCCCCGTCCTCCACAAGAATGGTGGCTCCCAAGGGAATGCCGATTTCCAACTGGGTGAACTTATCCACCACCTGCCCGGTATGGGCCAGGACGGTCCCGGCGAGCACATCCGCCCCGTCCTCCACAGTCAGGATCGAACCGGCGGGAAGCGTGTATTCCTCAATGACTTTTTCGTCCCGGTCCACGATGCACAGACGCGGCACCCGGTCGCCGGCGAACTCGGTGATCATGGACGTCAACGTGTTGGTGACCGGATCCAACACGCGGCGGAGAGTCTGTTTTTCCACGATATCCCGGTACCGGACCTTGCCCTCGGAATGGCCGATGGTGGGCGTCTCGTGCCAGGCCAGCACCTGCCCGGGTTTCACCACCGCGCCTTCCTTGACCGCCAACCGGTGGCCGGGCTGAAGCGGATACACGGCTTCGGTCTTTCCCTTGCCGATCACCAATTCGGCGTTGAGACACTGGCGGGAAACGACGGACACGCCCTCCACCTCCTCCAGGGCGTGGTCGGGCAAGTGGCGGAACGAAACCTTTCCGGCATGCAACGAAATCAGGGGAACCTGCAAGGGATTCCAGGAAGCCAGCGGATCATCCGGCTTGCACCGTTCCCCTTCTTTGAAAAAGAGAACCGCCCCGGCGGGAATATTCGGAAACCGGGTCTGCTCCTTGCCCCGGGAATTGGTCAAAACCAGGGAACCGCCCCCCTTGACCACCACCCGGTGTTTCCCGGATTCAACGGTCTCGAGCTGATCATACCGGACGTACGGTTCACTCTTGCTTTTGAGCTGAGGACAAACAATGCCCGACCGGATGACCAAGGGCCGGCCGATGGAATTGACGGCTATCCGTTCCCCCCGCCGGTTCTTGACCTGCCGCAGATTGATATATTTGATCACCCCGGCTTCGCCGTCGCGCAGCCCGCCAAAACCGTCATCGTTGCGGCGGATCGACACTTCGGATTCCTCGATGATCCGGCTGGTGGTCCCGCCGATGTGGAACGTGCGCAACGTCAACTGGGTGCCCGGTTCCCCGATCGATTGCGCGGCGATCACCCCCACCGCCTCGCCGATCCGGACCAGCTGGCGGCGGGAAAGGTCCCACCCATAGCATTTGGCGCACACCCCCCGGGGTGAGGCACAGGCCGTGACCGAGCGGATGAAGACCTTGCTGATCCCGCAATGGCCGATGAGCCGGGCCGCTTCTTCATCGATGACTTCGCCCTGGGGAACAATCACGGCCCCCGTCAGGGGATTCACAATGTCCTCCGCGGCCACGCGCCCCAACACCCGGTCATCCAGCGTTTCGATGACCCGGTCGCCTTCCTGAATAGCACTGACGAGCAGGCCGGACAGGGTGCCGCAATCTTCCTCGGTGATGATCAAGTCCTGCGCCACATCCACCAGGCGCCGGGTGAGATACCCGGCCTCGGCGGTTTTCAGGGCGGTGTCGGCCAGCCCCTTGCGCGCGCCGTGGGTGGAGATGAAGTATTCCAGCACCGAGAGGCCTTCCTTGAAGTTGGACTCGATGGGTGATTCGATGATTTCCCCGATGCCCCCGGTCAGCTTCTTCATGGGCTTGGACATCAGGCCGCGCATCCCGGCCAGCTGGCGGATTTGTTCCTTCGATCCGCGGGCGCCGGAATCGGCCATGATGTAGACCGGATTGAATCCCCGGTTGTCTTCCTGCAGTTCGCGCATCATGGCATCGGCCACGGCGTTGGTGGTTTGAATCCACCGGTCGATCACCTTGTTGTAGCGTTCAATATCGGTAATGGCGCCCTTTTCGAAATTCTGAATGATCTCCTGCACGTCCTTGCGGGCTTCCTCGAGCAACGGCTGCTTGGCGGCCGGCACGATCATGTCGTCAAGGCCGATGGAAATGCCCCCCAACTTGGCGTAGTAATAGCCCAGATTCTTGAGATCATCGAGGAATTGGGCGGTCCGCTCCTTCTTATTCAGGTTGTAACACTGCGAGACCAGGGAGGAGAGCTCCTTCTTGTTCATTACCCGGTTCACGAAACGGAGATTCTCGGGAAGGATATCATTGAACAGGATGCGGCCCACACTGGTGCGCAGGCGGACGCCTTCGACGCGGACTTCGATTTCGTCCAGCAGGCCGATCTCCCGGTGGTCGTAGGCGATGATGGCCTCTGTTTCACTTGTGAACCGCCGGATGGTATCCCCATCGGCGGGCTTGCGGATTTTCGTTAAGTAGTAGCACCCTAAAACAATATCCTGGGTGGGGCTGGTGATCGGCTTGCCGTCGGATGGGCCGAGGATGTTGTGATGGGCCAACATGTATTCCTTGCATTCCCGCTGGGCTTCCGCCGACAAGGGCACATGCACGGCCATCTGATCGCCGTCGAAATCGGCGTTGAAAGCAGTGCACGACAGCGGATGGAGGCGGATGGCCTTCCCTTCCACCAGCTTGGGCTGAAAGGCCTGGATCCCCATGCGGTGCAGGGTGGGGGCGCGGTTCAAAAGGACGGGATGATCCTTGATGACCTCTTCCAGCACATCGAACACCTCGGGATCCTGCCGCTCGATCTTCCGCTTCGCGCTGCGGATGGTGGTGACTTCGTCCAACTCCTCGAGGCGGCGGATGATGAACGGCTCGAAGAGTTCCAACGCCATTTGCTTGGGCAGGCCGCACTCATTGAAATGAAGCTCCGGCCCGCACACAATGACCGACCGGCCTGAATAATCCACCCGTTTGCCCAGCAGGTTCTGACGGAACCGGCCCTGCTTGCCTTTGAGCATGTCGCTGAGCGACTTCAACGGGCGGTTGTTGGACCCCTTGACGGGCCGGCCCCGGCGGCCGTTGTCCAACATGGCGTCCACCGCCTCCTGCAGCATGCGCTTTTCGTTCCGGATGATCACCTCCGGGGCGCGCACCTCCTTGAGCCGCCGGAGACGGTTGTTGCGGTTGATAACACGCCGGTACAAGTCGTTGAGGTCGGATGTGGCAAAACGCCCGCCATCAAGAGGCACCAAGGGCCGCAAGTCGGGAGGAATGACCGGCAGCACTTCCAAAACCATCCATTCCGGCCGGTTGTTGCTCTGCCGGAAATCCTCGACCACCTTGAGACGCTTGATGTTGCGCTTGATCCGCTGCTTGGACTTGCCTTCCCGGATACTGGCCCGCAATTCGGCGGCCAGCTGGTCGAGATCCAATTCCTTTAGAATGTCGCGAATGGCCTCCGCGCCCATCCCGACCCGGAACTCGGTCCCGTATTCCTCCCGCAAATGCCCGTATTCCCGCTCGGAAATGATGTCCATATAGTTCAGGCCGGTGCTGCCGGGATCGAGCACAATATACTCCTCGTAATACAACACCCGTTCCAAGGCCTTGACGGACAAATCCAATAACAAGGCCATCAGGCTGGGAACGCCCTTCGAAAACCATATGTGCGCCACCGGCATCTCCAACTCGATATGCCCCAGCCGGCTGCGGCGGACCTTCGACTGGGTCACTTCGACCCCGCAGCGGTCACAGACCACGCCCCGGTGCTTGATCCCTTTGAACTTGCCGCAGGCGCACTCGAAATCCCGGGTTGGGCCGAAAATGCGTTCGCAGAACAATCCATCGTTCTTGGGCTTGTACGTCTTATAATCGATGGTCTCGGGATTTTTCACTTCCCCATACGACCAACTGCGGATCTGATCCGGCGAGGCGAGGGAAATGCGGATGGCCCGCACCTTGTTGATGTCGCGAATTTCGTCTTCCCGCCGTTTCGCGGCCGGGGTTTGCAACGATTTCCACATGAGTGATCTCCTCATCGGGGATGGGTCAGGTTCACGTGCGTTTGTTCAGTTCTTCGATTCCACCAACTCTTCTTCTTCGGGAAGCGGTTCGGGAAGCGGTTCTCCCCCGTCCCCGCCCGCCTGATCCTCGACCAGATCGATGCTCAGGCCGAGGCTTTGCAGCTCCTTGACGAGCACGTAGAACGACTCGGGCAGGCCGGGCGCGCGGGCGTTTTTCCCCTTCACGATGGCCTCGTAGATCCGGTTGCGGCCCACAATGTCATCGGACTTGACCGTAAGCAACTCCTGCAGCGTGTGCGCGGCGCCGTAGGCTTCCAGAGCCCACACTTCCATTTCACCCAGCCGCTGACCGCCGAATTGCGCCTTGCCGCCCAGGGGCTGCTGCGTCACCAGCGAATACGGCCCGATCGACCGGGCGTGAATCTTGTCATCGACCAGGTGATTGAGTTTCAGCATGTAAATGGAACCGACGGTCACTTTCTCCTCGAACGGTTCGCCCGTCCGCCCGTCATAGAGCACCGTTTTGCCCGATTCGGGCAACCCGGCCTTCCGGAGCAGTTCTTTGACATCGGCTTCCTTGGCTCCATCAAATACCGGCGTGGCCACGTGCATCCCCAGTTTGCTGATGGCCCAGCCCAGGTGGGTTTCAAAGACCTGCCCCACGTTCATCCGGGAGGGAACCCCCAGCGGGTTGAGAATAATGTCGATGGGAGTCCCATCTTCCAAAAACGGCATGTCCTCGATGGGAACGATCCGGGAAACGACGCCCTTGTTGCCGTGACGCCCAGCCATTTTATCCCCGATCGACAACCGCTTTTTCTTGGCGACATACACCTTGACCATCTTAAGCACGCCGGGCGGCAGATTGTCGCCGGTTTTGATGTATTCGATCTGCTTCTCGTACTGCTGATTGACGTCCTCCAGATCCCGCTGGTACTGCATCCGGATCCGGTCGAGGACGGGATCGCCCTGGATCGTCAATTCCCGCAGATCGACCCCCGCCAACTTCTTGAGATCGGTCTTCGTCAGCGTTTTCCCCTTGGAAAACAGGACTTCCCCGGTGGTGGGATTGAGCATGTCACCCGCCAATTCAAGCCCCGCCAGGGTGTTCTCCACATGCTGCACCCAACTCTCCTGCAACTCCTTGGTCCGCTTCTCCTTTTCGGCGAGGAGGCGTTTGATGGCCCGCTCGTCCTCGGTGCGCCCCCGCCCGCCCCGCATCTTGCGGGAAAAGACCTTCACATCGACCACCGTGCCCTCGGTCCCGGGATGCGCCTTCAGCGAAATATCCTTCACGTCCTCGGCGCGCTTGCCGAAAATGGCGCGCAACAACTTTTCGACGTTGGAGGTCTGCACCTTCCCCTTGGGCGAGATTTTCCCCACCAGAATGTCCCCCGGCCGCACCGGCGCGCCAATGCGGATCACGCCGTTTTCGTCCAGATTCTTCAGCGCGTCCTCGCCGACATTGGGAATGTCACGCGTGATCTCTTCCTCGCCCAACTTGGTGTCCCGCGCCTCCACCTTGAATTCTTCGATATGGATGCTGGTGAACACATCGTCGCGGAGGAGGCGTTCGCTCACCACGATGGCGTCCTCGAAATTCGCCCCTTCCCAGGACATGAACGCCACCAGCACGTTCTTGCCGAGAGCCATCTCCCCCTTGTCGGTGGCAGGGCCGTCGGCGATCACCCAGCCGGCCTCCACATGCTGCCCGGTCCGGACAATGGGTTTCTGATTGATGCAGGTGTTCTGATTGGACCGGACAAACTTCTGCAAGGGGTATTCATCCACATCCTTGTCGGTCATCGGCTTGTCGGGCTGGATGCGGATGAGATTGGCGGAAACGTACTCCACCGTCCCGGACCGGCGCGCGACCACCACCACCCCCGAGTCCTTGGCGGCTTTGTACTCCATGCCCGTGCCGACCAGCGGCGCCTCGGTTTTCATGAGGGGAACCGCTTGCCGTTGCATGTTCGACCCCATGAGGGCGCGGTTGGCGTCGTCGTGTTCGAGGAACGGCACCAACGCGGCGGAAATGGACACCAACTGCTTCGGCGAAACGTCCATGTAATGGACCTGGTCGGGAGTCACGCGGGGATAATTCTCACGGAAACGGGACAGCACCTGATCCCGCACAAAACGGCCCCGGCCGTCCAGCGGAGCGTTGGCCTGGGCGATGATGCACTCGTCTTCGTCATCCGCGGTCAGATACCTGATTTCCTTGGACACCACCCCGTTCTTCACCACCCGGTACGGGGTCTCGATGAATCCGAATTCATTGACCCGCGCGTACGTGGACAGGCTGGAAATCAGGCCGATGTTCGGGCCTTCCGGCGTTTCAATGGGGCAGATGCGCCCGTAATGGGTGTGATGGACGTCGCGCACCTCGAATCCCGCCCGTTCCCGGTTGAGGCCGCCCGGCCCCAGCGCCGACAGCCGCCGCTTGTGAGTCAATTCGGATAGGGGATTGACCTGATCGAGGAACTGCGACAACTGGCTGCGCCCAAAAAAATCGTTGATGGCGGTGGTGATAGGCTTGGCATTGACCAGGTTGCGGGGCATGACCTG
Organism: Candidatus Omnitrophota bacterium; assembly: GCA_013177805.1. Classification (GTDB taxonomy): domain Bacteria; phylum Hinthialibacterota; class Hinthialibacteria; order Hinthialibacterales; family Hinthialibacteraceae; genus JABLXU01. The sequence goes on along the minus strand of JABLXU010000003.1, from coordinate 102,226 downwards.
CTGCAAGTCGAGAATCCCCAACTTTTCCCGCACGGTCCGCTCCATCCGGGCCAACCCCACGCGGATCTGGTTCTCCAACAGCTCCCCGATCGTGCGCACGCGGCGGTTGCCCAGATGATCGATATCGTCCGATACGCCCTCCCCGCGGTTGAGCTTCAAAATGTACTTGATCACATGAACAATATCCTCGGGAACCAGGGTCACGGTGTCCAAACTCACGTCAAGGCCGAGCTTTTTGTTGAGGCGGTAACGCCCCACGCGGGACAAATCATACCGCCGGGGCTTGGTGAACAGGTTCTCGAACAGCGCGATGGCGTTTTTAATGGCCGGCGGCTCGCCGGGACGCAAGGTCTGATAGATTTCGTTAAGGGCGTTCTCCCGGTCGGTCGTGTTGTCCTTGAGCAACGTGTTGCGGATGATCGCGTAGTCGCGTTCATCCCCTTCCACGACCCAAACCGACGGCACCTTCATTTCCACCAATTTGTCGAAAATTTCCCCGGTGATCTCCGTCCCGTTCTCCACCAGCTTGACTTGCGTTTCCGGATCGATGATGTCCCGCCCGGCGATTTGACCCACCACCGCGTCGCGGGTGCGGCCGGATACCTTTATTTCCTTCTGCTGCAGGAACAGGCTCATGATCTCGTCGTTGCTGGAATACCCAAACGCGCGCAACAACACGGTCACGGGCAACTTCCGCCGGCGGTCGATGATGACCGACAGAACATCGTTGAGGTCATTCTCAAACTCCAGCCACGCCCCGCGGTTGGGAATGATACTGCCCTGGATCAGCCTCTGCCCGCTGTGGTGCATCTCCACATTGAAAGTGGCCCCCGGCGAACGGTGCAACTGACTGACCACCACCCGCTCGGCCCCGTTGATGATGAACGTGCCCCGGTTGGTCATCAGGGGGATCTCCCCCAGGTAAATGTCCTCCTCGCGGATGTCCACAATCGTGGCGTCTTCCTCTTTCTCTTTCCCCCCGCTCTTCACCACCAGCCGGACCTTGATCCGCAGGGGGGCGGCATACGTCATGCCCCGGTCGATGCACTCCATCACCGAATACTTGGGACGCCCCAGCGTGTATTCCACATACTCCAGCGTGGACCCATCCCGCCCCTTGATGGGAAATATCGAGTGAAACGCCTGATGCAGGCCCATCATCTTCCGCCGGCCCGGCAGTTCGTCTTGCTGCAAAAACTGATTGTAGGAGAGTTGCTGCGTCTCGATGAGATCGGGAAGGTCGACCACGTCCTGAATCTTCGCAAAACTCTTCCGTTCCCGCCAAGGACACGTGTCAGTTGCTTGTCTCATCAACCTTCTCCTCTAACCTGGAATAGTGATTGTTTCCGATTTAAATGAACTCCCCGGCGAAACCCATCCCCTCTCACCCGCCGCGACTCCGCCGGGTGGGAATCCCGCAAAAATACGTTTACCCTTCCCGGAATCCCAATAGACAAGGAATAATTGAATCGAAACTGAGAGGTTCGGCCCCCGTCCCAGGGGCCACCGTCCAATCGGCACTCAAATACCGGTGTGGCATTGCAGGAAGGAAATACGATGAGATCCAGACAGAATGATAGCCCAGAGAGAGAGCGGGCGCTCCCAAATCGTGGAAAAACCGAAAGTGAATCATAGGCGCTTAATGGAAGAAGGGTTTCGATCCCGGACCGAGCTCTTTGTTCCTGCCGAATGTTCGAACCAGCAATTGTAGATAGTCCCGCGAAAATGTCAAGGGCATTTTACCATTTTTTTCTCCCGCATCCCACCGTTCTGGATTATTTCTTGTTTCCCTTCGATCCGGCTCTGGTTCCTTCCACGGATCTTTTCCTTCACGCCCGATCCCCGGAATGGCTGCCCAAGGCAGACAACACGGATCATCCGAACGCCTCCCTAGGACGACCCGGCCGGAATGATTACGATTACCCCATTGCGCCATACAATTTCCGGAACTCAGAATCCCTGAAACCACACAATAACATGAAAACTCCCATGACTTGGAAACCGCCTGCCCGCCCGCCCGCCAAAGCCCGCTCCCGTGTCTTTTGGTCGATGATCGCGTCTTTGATCCTTCTGCGCTTGGGATTGTCTCTGTATTACTTAGCAACGCACAACTTCTTCTTCACCTTGTCCGCCGATGACGTGGCCCGGATCCAAATCGCCCTCCGGTGGGAAACTCAACCCGCCTTTTTCCCCGATCCGACCTGGCCCCCGCTGCCTTTCTGGCTGGGCGGCCTCTTGTCCCGGCTTTTCCATACCGGCACCGCCTCCTTGTGCGTGTTGTCCATCCTGGCCTCGCTGGCGGCGGTTCCCTTGCTCGCCCATTTGTGTTTCCGGATTCTGCGGGCCGAACCTTCCCTCTCGGACCACGAAATTTTGTTCGCCACGGGCACGGTCCTGGCAGTGTACGTGTTCCAACCCTGGTGGATCTGGCTGGGGACCAGCATGCTGGCGGAACCGCTGTACACCCTGCTTTTTCTCGCCTCGCTGGCGGCCATGGGAAAAGCGGCCGGGAATGCCTCGCTTTCCGGCGCGCTGGGTACCGTGGGATTGGGCGTCCTGGCCACCATGACCCGCCTCGAAGGCGCGGCCTGGACCGCCTTGTTGTACGGATTATTGGGGTGGCGTCTTTATGCGCGGCTGAGCCGGGTGGAGTGGTGGAGTTTTATGCTGGCGGGCCTGCTGCTGACCCTCTTGTTCCCGTTTCTCTGGATTCTAGCCCATTCCAGCCCGGACCAGGGAACATTCCACTACTTTACCACGCTGAAAGAAGGTTTCACCTCCCAATTCGGTCATAGCGCCTGGATGACCCCCCTCCACCTCTTGCGAACCTACGTGGCCGTTTCCCCATTGTGCCTGTTTCTCATCATGACTGGCTTTGTGGCCATGTGGAATTGGAGCCGGGGAGTGGAAACCACCCGCGAACAGTTGACTGATTGTTTATTTCTCATTGGATCCTATGGACTCACGCAAATGGCCGCGTCCGCCTTGGGCATGATGCCGACTCACAACGTTTGGCGGCTGACTGTTCCCGTGTACGTAACGATGCTGCCGTTTCTAGGCGTGGCGTTCGCGGCCTTGAGCAGCGTGATTCCCTTCCGCTCCCTCGTGTTGCCCGCCGCGGTTTGCGTCCTGCACCTTTCCCCTTCCCTGGCCAGTCCCCCCGTATTCGTCACGCCCGGGCTACATGAATCCGGCACTCAACTGCGCGAAATCCTGGGACCGGAAAAAGGCCCGGGCCGCCCCGTCTTGATCGAAGTCCACGGCTGGGAATGGATCACCTTGGCTCTCTTGGGAAAAGGCCCCCATTGGGAACATGTGGTTTATGACCGGGACCGCTACGCGCCCATGGCCATCCGCAACGATGACCAGCGCAATCCCAGCCTCTTCGCGAAACCGCTGGAGGATATCCGGACCTTTTTGGCGGAACGGGGCGTCGAATGCGCGATCGTCCGGTCCGAACGAGCCAAAAAAACCATGACCATCCTGGGATGGAAAGAAATGAAACGGAGTCTCTATTCGATTTATATTAAGCCGGTATATCTGAAATAGGGCCATATCCGAACGGTAAGGCTCACCCGAATCATCCTCAATCAATATCTATCTTTACATTAATTTAATTTATATTTATATAATGAAACACCTGGCTAATTTATTGCGTTGTTGGCACTGACTACGCCACCTGCCTCTCTGGAACTGATTCATGACGAAAACTCAACAACGCCAAGAAAGAGGGGGGATTGGCTGAATACCGGCTGGACCGGAAAAAACCCGATCATCAGGATCCGGGGCGGACCAACCCGAAAATACCGGCCCGGATGAATCCAGCCGATTCGTTAAGCGGCCTTTTCTTTTCTTATTTTTTCTCCGGTCCTGAACGCGCGTTCTCCGGTTGAAAAATCAGCATATATTGATATTGTAAAAATTTCTCTTCCCGGATTAAGACCCAACCGGCTTCTTCCATCTCCCGGATTACAGTGCTTTCTGGAACCGTATGCGACAGCGGCGGGCCCATTTTCTGCCGCTCGTGCTTCCAATCGACTACCACCAATTGGCCGCCCGGTTTGAGCAATCCCAGCAATCCCTTGTAATACTCCACCCGGTCCTCCAGATGATGAATCGTGTTGCAAAAGAAAATGTGATCCACGCTGGCCGGGGGAAGCATCGGCCGGTCCCTGGCCGCCAGAACGGTAACGATGTTCGACAGCTCTTCCACCTTCGCCCTGAGCTGCAGGTACTCCAAAAGGGTGGGGGCGATATCGCAACAATAAACGATTCCCCGCGGCCCCACCACCCGCGCAAACGGCCGGGAAAAATACCCGGTTCCCCCGCCGATGTCCGCCACGGATTGCCCTTCCCGCAATCCCATGGCCTCAATGACTTTATCCACTTGTTGCCACCCGGCACGGCTTTCGTCTTCAAATTGATCAGGGCAGAACGAATGCCGGTCTTCCTGGGCGTTCGCAACCGGTATCGCCACTCCAAGGCCGAAGATCACCACCGCCATCACGCCCCAGAACATGAATCCATTCCGGACCACGAGCTTTGTCCTCCTGGAAAAATAAATCTCCTCCCGGCAAGAATACCCGGATTTCGTTTGAACAGAAGTACGATTGAACACCCGTATGGATCAAGTCACAGGGGAACCGTGCCCCATGCCCTTACTCGTTGGCCGAAAGAAAGCAATTGGTTGGATCCTCCCCATGTTCAAACCCCATCCTACAATCCCAATGGCCTTTTTCGTCCTTTTCGACCTCTGGATAGACAAAAAAAGCCCCACCGGAAATCTCCTCTTGGAGGGAGCGCGGATGAGGTGGATTGATCTCCCCGGCTAACCCGGTTGAAGAGCAGCCGGGCAGGCTTGATAAAAAGGACGCACGTACCGGATGATTCATAAATTCGCACGTAAAGCTGCAGGGGGCATGCTCCCCCATGCCCCCTGCTTCGATTTTATGGATTTCTGGATCTTTTATTTTTCCGCCGCTTTTTCGATCTTCGCGCGCTGGATGCCTTTTTTGCCGAAATTGGCCTTCAAGTATTCCTCGCCGCTGAGGACGTAACTGCGCAGCACGATCCGGTCGCTCTGGCCCACGCGGTTCCAGTCGAAGGGACGGCCTTCGCGCAGGCTGCGGATCCGCTCGTTGGCCTCCTCACGCAGGTTGTAACGGTCCCACAATCCGATGCCGACATTGGGCTCGAGGTGAATGAACTGCCAGCCCACGATCTCGCCCTCGAAACGGCCGGTCTCGTCCTGCAGGATCGGTTTCGAGCCTACGCGGCGGCCGGTCTCATCGAACACCGGCTCGATATCCACCAGCCGCCCCCGCCGCTTGAACACCGGCGTGATGACGTAATCGCACATCAGATAATTGGCCCACCCGTACGACACACCGCGCAGGTCCCGGCCAATGCGCTTGCCGGTCTTCGCTTCCCACTCCGCGCCGTGTTGTTCCACATAGCGGTTCAAGGCTTCCATCACCTTCGGGCCTTCGGCGCGCAAGCCGTCGAGGATCATCTTGCGGAACGGCTTTTGGATGTGCTCCTCGCGCAACGGTTCGAGCGTCCCGCCGCGGCCGACGTTGGTCGCCACCTGCAGGCTCATCAGCGAAATCGGGAAGGCGGTTTCGTATTTCCGCTTGGGATGCGGGGAGCAAGTCACGATGCGCATGGAGCCGTAAATCTGCGAGCGCGGATAGGCGTCGCGGTTCACGGGCGTGTTCCACTCCAGGATCTGCCGCTCCACGAAGCTTTCCATCAGTTCCGGCGACGCCCACAACTCCGGATTGGTGAAAACCGCCGCCTGGATGACCACGTTCTGCCCGCGCGACACATCATACACGAAGCGCGCCGCTTCCTTGAGCGCCTCCTCGCGCACGCGGGCGTGATCGTCCTGCACCTCGAAGACCTTCAGATTGCGCGCCCCCGATTCGGCCGCGCCCTTGACCAGAATAATCGGGTGTTCGTGAGCAAAAGACCGCAAACCCGGGAATCGCTTTTCCGGATACCCTTCCACGATCCGCTGGAGAATCGTGTCCCCGTCAGATTCTTCATTCCACTCGTTCAACCAGTCGATTTCCGGAGGCAGTTGCACTCCCGTTTCCGGTGTGTAGATCCGGGGATACAGCGATTTGTCGTAGGTGATGTCCGTGAACACCTGCGACTGGATCGTGGCCGGCATCCCTTCCGCTTCCGATTGCCCATTGATGTATAGGGGCAGGCCATGGAAGGGGACCAGGCCGCCGGCGGCCACCGGCGACGGCCGGCCATTCTTGACGAAACGCGCGGCCACCCGGATACCCTTGGGTGTCAAACGCCCCGCGGCTTTCTCTTGTTGAATCCGCTCCTTGATCTCGGATTTCTTGAGCTTCTGCTGCTTCAACGCTTCGGTGAACTCGGCTTCGCTGATATAGAAATGCGCGTCGTCCACCAGCAGCACCTGGCGTTTCGCGCCTTCCACCTCGGCGAACCGGCCATGGCGGGTGATAAGCAGATTGGCTCCCGGACGCTTTTCGCTTTGCAATTGCGCGTTCAACGTGGGGCCTTCGCGCAGCGCCCGCGAAACGTGCGTCCGCCCGATGGGAAACAGGAACGCGATATTCACCCGCTTGTCCGCCTCGATCCAATCCGGGTCAAACTCGTGGAACACGGGCGGAAACTCGAAGCCGTCGCTCTTGAGGAACGCCAGCTCGCGCAGCTGGTTGTAAGCGCGCCAGCGGATCATGTCCGGCGTGAAACCGCCCGCGCCGATGGCCACGATTTGATGCTGGCCGCTGAAGTTCCCCAGCAGCGCGTCCCGGTCGCGCGCGCTCCAACTCCGCAACTCGGTGCGGTGAATGTAAAACGCGCGGAAATAGTCATACAGCCACGCGTGGCGTTCCACCGCCAGCCGGTACTTCTCGTCATCCGGCACGTCCTGGAAGCCCACGCCGCGCGAATACGCCCACGGCCAATAATTGAACCAGTGATCGTTGATGGTTTCCGCGAAGAAATCCACCACGTTCTTCCAGAGCAGCGCGGGATCCACATCCTCCGCCGGCACCAAGACAAACTCCAGCGTCTGGGCCAGGGCAAAGGTGATGTACAACAGTTCGATCCCCCGCGCGATGGTCTCCAGCCGTTCCCGGTCCCCCTCCACCGCCTCAGCCAACCGGGCGATCGCGCCAATGTCTTCGTAGCCGCCGATCAGCTTCTTCAAATCTTCAAGAATAATCTCGCGGCCGGTGTACACGGTGGCCAGGTCGGCCAGGGCCTGCCGCTTGAGCGATCGTTGATCGGCGGTGTGTTCGGGGAGAATCTCTTCAAACAGCCGCGTCAAGCCCGCCCGCGTCAGCCCGATGAACCGGCCGAAGGCGCGGTTGATGCGGGATTGCGTTTCCGCCCACTCGGGTTCCGTTCCCTTCAGGGAGTATATGGTCTCGAGACCCGCTTGGATTTCCGCCAGGCATTTCTGTGCGGCGTTCCAGGACTGCTCAAAGGCGGGAATCTCCTCTTCCTTGAACGACTCGCGGAATCCGTCCTCACGGTCGTTAAAGGCGCGCGCCCGCTCGGCCCGGATCTTCAAGGCCTTGCGCCGCTCCAGCGCCTCGCGCGCAGCGATTTCCACCGCCTTGCTGGACGATTCCACCAACATCTGTTGGGCGAACCGCTGCGTTTCGGGAATGTACTCGGGCCGCACCAGGTGCTTGTACAAATCAGCCTGCTCATCGGCCGTAAAGCCGTGCACGCCCTCCGCTTCCCGGGAATCCGCCTGCCGGGCAATGATCTCCAGCCCTTCGTTCCACTGGGCCATGCGCTGTTGAATGTCCGCCGCCGGCTCGCCGGTCACGGCAAACACACCGCCGATGCCCGCCAGCCAAATGCCGAAATCGAGCCGCGCCAGGGGAAGGCCGGCGCTGATCTTGGCCAGCGCCTGGCTGATGTAATAATCGCGCTTCTTCCACTTCTTGTAGCGCTTCATCTTCTCTTCTTCCCGCAAGGCCGCCACCGCCTCTTCCGCCGCGGTGATGCTCTCGCGCAAATGCTGGTATTGGCGCAATGCCTCGGCCACGGCTTGGTCCCGCCGCGCGTCATCCGCGGCCCGCGCCACGGCCGCCACTGCCTGGAACAACCGTTCGGCCCGGTCCCGCTTGCGGCGCATCTCTTCCCGCAGGCGGTCGATGTTACGCTTGCCCAATCCCACGGCGCGGTAGACACCCTTGCGGCCGATCTGCTCGCACGCCGCGAAGAACAACTGTACATCCAGATACGTCAACGCCCGCCGCGCGCGGCCCGCCGCCCCGTCGGTAATCGCCAGGGCGCTATGCGGATGGCCGGTGCGCATGAGGGCCACCACCTTCGGCATGTCATCCAACAGCCGCAGCAATTCCGGGAACGGGATGCCGGTGTTGAGGACATCGATGCCCTGGATGTCCTTCTCGTAACCGCGGCCCGGCCCCCGCATCTTGAGCACGAGGGCGTGAATGCGGCCGTCCACCCGCGCGATCAGATCATCCTGCTCGGCCTTCGGCAACGGCTTGATCCCCGCCCATTGCCGCAGCCGCCCGCCATACACGGTGGCGTTGGCGCGGATTTGATCCTCCGTCAGGCCGTAATCGCCCAGAATGACCTGCACCTGCGAGGCGATTTCATCCAGCCGTGTGTCGCTCGTGTAAAAAAGCATGTCCTGGGTAGAGGCCAGGGTCACCGAAGTCATGACGATGTCGCCCGGCGAACGGTGCGGCGGGAACGCCTCGCGCAGCCGCGCCTGGATTTCGGGATTGTCTCCGGTAATGTTCAGCAGCTGGTAGAGATCACGGATCACGCGCCGCCCCCGGGGATCCTGTGTGTCCGGGTCAAAGCCATGGAACATGAGATACGCCAGGTTCTGCCCTTCCTCGTCCAGCGAGTGATAAAGGTGATCGCCGGTCCGCGCCAACAACTCGAACAGCCGCATGCCGGTGGAGTAGCGCACGTCCTGCACGGGCTTGTATTCAGCGGAGAGGGCCACCACCGCCTCGTCCTCGGCCGGGCAGTTGGGATCGTCTTCCCGCGCCTCGCGCAAGGCGTCATAGATCATCCACGCCTTGTAGAAGACCATGAAGCGGTTGACCTGCTCGGCCCGGATGATCATCTTGTCCACACCCCAACGGGCCGCCAGGTTGGCCACCAATTTGGAGCCGTGGGTGGTCTCGTGCCAGGGCTGCCCCAGGTTCTCCACCGCCCGGGCGATCTTCGTGATATGGAAGACCAGGATGTCGCCGTCCAGGTCGAAAAATTTCTTCAATTGTTTATACACCAACAATTTTTCCGCCGCCCAGCGCTGCCAGGCGAAATGGCTCTCGAAGTCGTTCTGATGCAGCAACACTTCCTTGGCCATTTGCATCACCCCCGCGTGGTAGCGCTCGGGGATGCCCATCTGGCGCAATTTCACCTCGTTTTGCAGCGAAAGCACAAACGCCAAAAACAGGCCGTCCTTGGGCACGCAATAGCCGCCGTACCCTTCGCCCGCGGGGGGAATCAGCCGGTCCTGACGCAGGTTCATCTGGTCGGCCATGTCCTCGGCATCGCCTTCCAGCACCGCCATGCACAGCAGCGCCAGGGCGTTGGAGCCGGCAAAATGAGTCACGCAGAGGGCGTTTTCCGAGGTTTTTTGGATTTCCGCGTAGGCCAACGCGGGACGCTCTTCCACGCCACCCTCGTTGATCAGGCTGTAGAATTCAAAGCCCGCCCGCGCCGCCCAGCGGTCCGCCCCGCCGACCCACTGCCGCCACTTGACGACCGAATCGCGTTCGCGTTCGCCCAAGTTGACGCGGCTGGGCGTGTAGAGCAGGTTGTACCGCTTGTTGCCGCCGGCCGCCTGGTAGTAATAGAGCGGATGCATGGCCAGATGATTGAGCCGGCGCCGGGCGATCACTTCCTTGCGGGCGGTCGATTTGGCCAGCGCGGTATGCGTGCGGATGTACGTCCGCACCTGCTCGAAGATCCGCTGTTCGGGATACTGGCGGTTGAGGTCCTCCAAGACTCCGGCGCGCGCCTCGAAGCGCAGGATGGCCTCGAATTCCTCCCGGTAATCCGCCTCGCTTTGAATGGCTTTTTTCTGGGCCTCGTAGAGATCCAGTTTCTTGTGCTCCGCCCGGATTTCCTCCACCCGCTTTTCGAAGGCCTTGCCGTTGTTCTCCGCCACCTTGGCCACGGCGGTCTTCATCAGCCGGGCGCGATGCTTTTTCAGGTATTCCTCGACCTCTGGGGGATCCTCCGCCCGGTCGTAGCGGGGTTTCTTTTTCGAACGCGCCTCGTCCAGCTCGATCAACACGGCCAGTTTGGCGGCTTCCTCCATGACCGGCTTGAACGACGTGAGCACGGTCATCACCGCCGCCGGTTCGGGCAGCCGCTGCTGGGCCATCACCTCGTCGATCACCACGCTCATGCCGAATTCAGCGATCACCTGGCGGGCCACACTCTGCACCCGCGCCCGGAACTCGCCCATCCGCTGCTGGACCTCGCCCTCCAGTCCTTCCCGCCGGACCACGTTGTAGAGGGCCATTTCCTCTTCGATCCAAGTCTGCACATAACCTTCGGTCATGCCCGCTGACTCGGTGGTCAGGATGTGCAAGCTGGGGACCTTGCGCGCGGGCAGGCCGGCCCACGGTTCCAACCGCGCGGCTTCTGTTTTCAGCGAATCCTTCCGGCTGTTGACTTGGCGCACCGCCTCCTTCAAGACCGCCACGGCGCTTCCTTTCTTCAACGCCTTGGCCACCTCCAAGCCCGGGTTCTGCCGGATCACGTTCTCTACCGCCGCGATCCGCGGAATGTCCTCCATCTCCACCATCCGGCTGACTTCCTCGATCTTCTCGCGGTAGGCCGCACCCACCAGCGCCCCCAGGGCCACAAGGCCTTCAGTCAGTTCGGGATACGTTTGCGTCACGAAGAGAGCCGCTTCATCCTCCGCCTTGTCCGGATTGGCCCGCCGGTATTCCTCCATTTGCCCCCGCCATTCGGGATCGCTCTGGACCAGCAGCCGGCGCGCCAGGCCCACGTGCTCCGAATCCATCACCGCTTCGATGTTGCGCGCCCAGAATTCCGCGTGCAGCCGGAAGAAGACCTCCATCGCGTCTTGGTCCACTTCCGTCTCGATCATCTCCACCGTGGTCTCCTCGCCGCCCAGCTGAATAGTCCGCTTGACCACCCGCTCGTGGATGAACAGGGGAATCGCCTCGATCCAGTCGTCCACCTGGATGATCCAATGCGTATCCCCCTCCCCGCCCGGACTCTCCAAGCCCGCGGGAATCCGCCCCAGGCCGGGACTGCAATACGTGAAATGCCCGCCCTGCCGCGCCAGATCGCGCAAATCTTCTTCCTTGCCGGGATGCACTTCGCGCAACAGGTTGGCGTTGGCGAGGTTGATGGTCTCGGCCGGATGCAGACGCTGCAGATAGACGATGTACGCCGCCGGATTCTTCTTCGAGAATTCCAACTGGTCCCGGAACTCGGCCGCCACCTGGTACATGTGGCGGATTTGCTTTTGCAATCCGTCGAGCACCTGCCCGCAGAGATCCGCCCCGTGCCGCCCGATGGGACGCCGCGACGCTTCGTCCTTCTCCCGCAGCATCCGTTGGAATTCCTTGGATTGATATTCGAACAACGCGTCCTCGTAGGCGTTCAGCGCGCCGATGGTCTGCGCGTAGGGGGTCGGCTTCCGCTGCTGAATGAGGTGCAACAGACGCGTCGCCTGCGTCTGCAGCGCGCTCACGCCCATGCTCGCCTCGTGCAGCCGCTTCACATACGGCAGCATCCCCTCCTTGTCCGCCAGCACCTGGGCCGCCGACAACAAATGCGCCTGGTTGCCGAACGCCCGGCTCAGCCGCCCCGCCACCAGCCGCATCCCGCTTTCCCGCGCCCACGACGAGAGGCGCAGGATGTTGCTGCCTTCGATCTCCAGGTCGTACGTGGTGCTTACCGCCTCGTTGATCAAGGCGCGCTTTTCATCGACATCTTCGATCACTTCATCCAGCAGCCGGATCACGCGGCTCTGATCGTACGGCATGTCGAGCCGCTGTTGGCCCAGCATCCAGGTCACCCACTTGTCCCGCCACTTCACGGTCTTTTCAATCAACTGAATCACCGGCCCGGCGGTGCGGCCGTCCCATCCCGGAAGCGATGGCAGCCGGCTGAGCAATTTGTCGATTTCCCGCTCCTCGATCCGGAAGCCGTCATGCGTTCCCGCCAGTTTCAGCAGCGCGGCCGGCACATCCAGCGAAGGCCCGCGGCCGTCCCGGCGCGCGGCGAACTCTTCGCGCTCCAACCGGTTTCCCGCTTCCAGCAACACCCGGGTCCGGATGCCCCGCAACGGCGCCAAGTCCAACCCCTCCAGTTCCTGGGCCGCCCGGGCGTCCTGCGCGCCCTGCAAAAACAAGCGGAAGGCGTTGTTGCTGTCAAACACCCGGCCGCCTAGCACCTCGTGCAAACTTTCGAGATCCGCCTCGGGCAATTCGGCCACCAGGTCCAAGACCGCGTGCAACGCGTCCCGGGACGATTCTCCCTTCAACGTGGCGAAAACATGCACCCACGCCAGCGCCGATAACACCGCCAATCCCTGCGTCTCCGAAGGATCGGCGGCGGCCAACCGGCCTTGCGATACGGTGACCTGCAACGGCTCCACCCAGGACGTATCCACGCGGATCACCGGATCGCCCTCGCCGGTCAATACCTCCGTGAGGAGATGGTGATTCTTCATCCACGCGGCCGTCAGCCGGGGATAATGGCTCTGCGCCAATTCGTACAGAGGACTCACCGCGGGAAGGCCGGCATACGCGGCCAAATACCGCAAGCCTTCGCTCAACCACGCGGCCGCCGTTTCCACTATGGGCTGATCCTGTTCGCCCGGCTCCACCCGGGACGCCCCCAAGGACGGCTTCAATTGAATGGAGCCGCTCCCCAGCCACTCGCCGGGAATCCGCCGCGCTTTTTGGACATTGGTTCTCTCGTTATGCTTTTCCACCAGGCTGACAGGAAGGCCATGCTGTGTCATCGTTCGGCACCCTCGCAAGGAATAGATTCTATGATGTGTGGATCAAGCAGGGACCCAGAGTGAATGGTTGGGTGAGAGAGGCCTGCGAACCCCCCCTGGCCGGTCAACGGCCGGTCACGCCACACCAAAAATCATCAAAATCCCTTTAGATTAACGTTAACGTGAATATTATCCCTGCCGAAATCCAATGGTCAATGGACACGGCGCGTTTCTCACCGCATAGAAGAAAAAAAAGAAAAAAGCGTGGCGCAATTATCGTAATAATTCGGCCGGCACCCCGGTTCGCGCGGGAACGAGAGCTTCCATCGCCCCCAGATCCAGACGGCCGTCAACGGGACGCGGTTCCCGCCCCTGGTGAGGAACATACTGCCATTTGAGGGGATGCTCCGTCCGCGGCGGTTCCGGCAATTCCACCGCCTGATCCACACAAGGAGAGGTTTCTTCCAGCCGGAAATCCAGCTCCTCCGGATCGGCGAATCCAGGATTCCAGCCCTGCAACAGGTTCACGGTTCCGCTGATCCGGCCGGCAAGAGTCCCATGCGAGGCCACCCAGCCCGGCTTGATCCAATTGCGGCCCAGATTCAACACCCCCGATTCGTTCAGCCAGGCCAGGCGGTCCCCATCGGCGGTCACATACAGAATATTGTTCCAGCATTCCGCCCGTTCGTCATTCGTTGACAACCGGAACAAAGTCGTATGGCCCTCCCGGGTGGACACCACGGTGTTGTTATAAAAGTAAAGCGTCCCTTTCCGGTACCAGTCCGGCCGGCCCGAATCGCCGCCGTAATGGACGATCTGGCTGTTCCCCTCGCCCTCGTGCTCGATCAAGACATTGCCATACACATACGTGCTCCGGTACCGGGGATCAGAGCGCAGCCGCTCTAAATCCTCCGCGTCCACCAAATCCAACTGGCGGTTGCCGTCCTCGATCCAGTTGTACCGCACCACCAGCCCCGCCGAGCGGTCCTTGAGATTGTTTCCCCCGCAGCCGGGACGCAACCGGCCCAGGCGGTTGAATTGATAAATCAGTCCGGCCGCCGCCGTGTAGGTGTTGTGCTGGTAATAACTGCCCTCGATGCCGTTGTCGTGAATGGAGCAGCCCTCGATCACCGCGTCCCTGGTTGCCGCCGCGATGAACAAACCGTTGCCGCAGTCGTGCAGAATGCAGTTACGGATGGTGATGAATTCGCCTTTTTCGATGAAGATCGCGGCCGCGTTGTCGCTGTAGGTTGTCCGCCCGTCCCGCCCGGTGAATTCATAGGGAGGCCGTCCGCTCCGGATCTCCAGATTTTCTACGATGAGATGCGCCGGGGTGGTGTCAGCCGGGCGGTTGGCTCCGCCGATTTTGATCACGCCCCGGACTTCATTCCAATAATTGAGCTGCGGGCGCGTCACGGCGTTGCGGCCGTCGATCACGGGCAGTACTCCCTGGCCGTTGGGCACACCGCGTACACAGATGGGTTGGTCCGGGGTTCCCCGGACGCACAAAACCAACTTGGCCCGGTAGGGATTCTCGCGCCAGTGGATGCTGACCGTATCCCCCGCCCGCAGCGCTTCCCACGGGACTTCCTCGATCTCCGCGTACGTCTTGCCCGGCCCTACTTCATATTCCACAGCGGATCCGGCGGGAGATAACCACAGGACGGACAGCCCCAGGGTCACCCAAGCGGCTCTCTTCGGTAGATTTTTCGTAAGCATAATTCACCGGAATTCAGGATTGGGATGCACGCGCCCACGGCGCACCCAAAGCCAGCCCCGGGCAACGCCCTAGGAAATGAACGATGCAAGCAACACTTCCCTTTCCCCCTGGGAGAGGGTCAGGGTGAGGGTAAGCCTTTTCAGCACGCCACAGCTCCCCGGATTTCAGATCCCACCTCGCGCAACCTACGGAATCCCCTTCGGGGGACGGCATTGCACCAGCCTCTGTTCCGCCGGTTTGCGCGGGCTGGCCAGGTTGGATCAGACCACGTCTTCTTTCTCGGCATCCCAGCGCACCTGGCGTTTCTCCTTGAGCGATGTGACCGCCATGACCAGCGTCGCCGCCTCGATGAAAGCCTCGTCCTCGTTGCATTTGGGCTTCTGCCGGCTGCGCACGCAGTTGAAGAAATCCTCCATGTGGCTGGGCACCTGCGGCGCTTTGGCGGGGTCGAACTTCTCAAACGGCTGTCCCGGTTTGTACTTTCCGGATTCGAGTTCGGCCTTGTACTTGCCCGAGCGCCCATCGGCGCTGATTTCGTACATCCCGACCGACTGGGCGATCGTGTCGAACCGCAGCATGGCTTCCTTGCCCCGGAACTCGGGCGGCTGCACGAAGGACGAATTCATGCTGCAATCGAAGGTCACGTTGCAGCCTTTCTTTTCGTACCCGTACACCGTGCTCCAGGTGTCGGGCACTTCGCGCCCGTCCCGCAGCAGGATGTTCTGCGCCGACGTGAAACACGTGTCGGGAATCCCCAGCCGCAGCACCGAATGCACAAAGTCAACCTCATGCGAGAGCAAATCGCCCGCCACGCCGGTTCCATAATTCCAATAGCAGCGCCAATGCCAGAAATGCTCCATGCTGAAGGGAACCTTGGGCGCGGGCCCCAGCCAGCGGTCCCAATCCAGGTCCTTCACCACCTGGGCCGGATCAGGCCGCTCGAAATAGTTGTACCAGCCGTACCACCGCCAGATGGCCTCCCCCTCCGGGCCGTTCTCGAAACGCCCCGTCCGCACCAGGCTCACCGGCCCAAGTATCCCCTCCGCGATCCGTTGCGCGGCCACGATGCCCGCCACCTGCGCCCGGCTCTGATGCCCGAGTTGCATCACGATGTTGTGTTTCTTCACCGCTTCGCGCATAGCCTTGGCTTCCGCGATGGTCCGCGTCCAGCCCTTTTCAATGTACACATCCTTGCCCGCCGCGGCGGCGTCGATCAGCATCTTCGAATGCCAATGATCCGGCGTGGCGATCACCACCGCGTCCACGGCGGGATCGGCCAGCAAGTCCTGGTAGTCCACGTATTTCTTGGCCTGGGGATTCATGCCGCGCTCGAAACCTTTTTCGAGATGCGGCTTGTACACATCGCACACCGCCGTCACCAGGGTGCCCTTGATCCCCCCGCCCAGCGGCCGGCCGGCCACTTCAGGAATCAGCGACCCGCCCCGCACGCCCAGCCCGATGTGCCCCACGCCGATCGTGTCGTTGGGCGAACGCGAGGCCAGCACCGCCGGCGCGCCCGCTTGCCACGCCGCCACCACCGCCCCGGTGGTTCCCAAAAATGTTCTCCGTGTGATGGGCTCTTTCGTGACCATGGGAAACTCCGATCTCTTAAATGATTGATGGTTGTAAATTCAATTGACTGGCTGCGCCGCGTTTTGCAGCCGGCATCAACGCACTCGATCCTACCATTTCACCCTGTTCCCGTATAGACAGCACATTTCGCCTCCGCACCGCCGAATCTCTTCCTCCTCCTCCCGCTTCCGGATAGGATGATTCCCGATCCTTTCCGACAGGACCATACGCAAATCATGGACGACCCGAGAGCCATCAAGGAACAAAAACACTTCGATCAGCTGGCCCGCGAGACCGGCGAGGTCTGGTGGGGCAGCACGACACCCGCCGGGCAATGGCGAAAACGCCGCCGCGCCGAACTCATCTGTGCCGCCCTCGCGACCTTCCCCGATCCCCTGGTCATCGAATTGGGCTGCGGAACCGGCGCGTTGACGCGGTATCTGCTCGAAATCCGTCCTTCTCTGCGCCTGGTCGGTTTGGATGTTTCCCCGATCTGCGTCCGGCAGGCCATCGAACGCTTTCCTTATCCCAACGCGGTCTTCCAAGTCGGGAATGCCTACGAACTCCCCCTCCGGGACGGCATCGCCGACGCCGTGGCGGGCGCGTCGGTTCTCCATCATCTGGACGTGCGGCGCGCCCTGCGGGAATGCGGCCGCGTGCTCAAACCAGGCGGGCTGCTGTGGTTCTCCGAACCGAACATGATGAATCCCCAGGTGGCGCTCGAGAAGAACATCCGCGCCATCGGGGCCTGGCTGCAAAACTCCGAGGACGAGACCGCCTTTTTCCGCTGGTCCCTGGCCAAACAACTGCGCGAGGCCGGATTCACGGATGTCCGCGTCCGCCCCTATGATTTCATGCACCCCCTGATCCCCTCATCCCTGATCCCTTGGGCCGGCCGCGTGGGCCGCTGGTTGGAAGCGGTTCCCTTGCTCCGGGAAATATCCGGTTCGCTCCAAGTCCAGGCGCGCAAACCATCATGACAACCTCACGTTGCGTTCCGGTTCCCCCGAATCCCTCTTCGATGCTTCTGTTCCTGTTCGCCCTGGCCTGGTGGGTGAACTTTGTCGTCTATCCCCTCTGGTACCTGCCGGGTTCCACCTCCACCCGCTTGATCGCGCTCGGCGTGATCATGACCGCTTTCACCATCCTTACCCTCTTGTTTCGCTGGCTCGGTTCGTTCCCGCTTGCGAAGAAAACTCATCCTCCCGAATCCACCGGCGACGGCGTGTTCTTTACCCTTCTCTTCGGCGCCGCGTTGGTTCTGCACATTCCCTTTTTGAATTTACCCATCCTGACGGGCCTGGACACCATCGACCATGCGGCGGTGCCGGGCGTGGTGGCGCACCGGGTGGTCAACGCGTTATCGGACGCGGCGGGATTTCCCATGCAGCCGGTGTTGACGCTGGGTTTTACCGGAGCCATCGCGGTTGGGATTCTCATGCCGGCTTGGCGTTCCCGGACAATCGAACGTATTCAATCCATCGCCGATTGGGCGGCGGGGCATCTTAGCTTCTCTCTGTTGCTCCTCGCGGGGATATCGGCGGCCTATGCCGCGGCGCTGCTCCAAACCGCGCTGCCCGAGCGGTTCGGCGATTTGCAAACCCTCTTCCGTTACCAGCCTCTGTCCAAGCTGATCCTCACTCCGCTCTATGTCTTTCTCGGGTTGCAGGAGTGGATCGGCCGGACCGTGCAGATCCTCTTCACCTTCGGCGGGGCGTGGTATCTCTACCGCCTGGCCCGGATCTTCGGCGGCGAATGGGGGGCGCGCGGCGCGGCGGTGCTGTTTGTTTTCCTGCCGCCGATTTTTCATTACGGCAACACACACATGATCGAAGGCGGCATCTTGTTCTTCATCGCCGCCGCCTTCTTTTATTGGATCCGCTTTATTGAACGGAACGATCAATCCGATTTGCTTCTGGGAACCTTGTTCGCCACGCTGGCGTGCCTCTACAAACACACCGCCGCCAGCCTCATGCCCGCCTTCGCTTTCATGGCCCTGTATGATTTCGGCTTCCCCAAGCACCAGCGCTCGTGTGCCCATCTGGCGGCCGCGTTCACCGCCTGCGTCATCCCCGGCGTCACGCTGGTGCTGTACATGCAACTCGCGGGCTTCAATTCAGACATGCCCTCCACCCTGGTTTTCCCCACCCCTTCCCGCCTCCTGGGCAACCTGGCGGCCATCCCCGCGGGCGTCACCGGGCCCATCGCCATCCTGTTTCTGGCAGGGATCGTCACCTTGCTGCTACGCCCCAACCGGCGGCCGTTCTGGATTCTCCTGGGATGGACCGGCGCGCACTGGGTGCTGACCAGCATGTCCGCTGCCGCCGGCAACGTGCGCCAGGCCCTGCCCTATTACTTGGGGTTGATCGTGACCTCCGCCTTGGCCTGGGACGTTTGGCTGAGCGGCCGGACCCGGATCACCCAACGCGTATCCCTGGCCGCCTTGTCCGGGTTTTTGATTTGGACCTGCCTCTTCGCGGACCGGCATCAGGACTTCCGTCAGGTGGGCCGCGCCATGGGCGACCGGTCGTACATCAATTTCTCGAATTGGGACGAAGCCTGCCTCAATTACCGCGCGCTGGCATTTCACTTGACGCAATACACCACCGCCGGCGATGTCATCTACGCCCCGATGGCCAACGAGCCGGTCGTCTTCTATTTGGCGAAATACCATCTGGAGGACCGGACCTACCGGCGGGATCCGTTCTGGAACGGCCCGGAACCCCTTACGAGGGACACGGTCCTGAAAAAAGCCCGCGCCCTGGGCGCGAAATGGCTGGTTCTGCCCCGCGGCCGTTGGCTGTATCCCTACGTGGAGCCCGAGTTCCTCGAGACGTTTTTCACCGCCCCGCCCCCCGGCCTGCGGCCTGTCACGGTCATCCCATATGGCAAAGAGCAGCTGGGATTGTGGAGGATCGAGGGGGAATGAGCCGGTCTCCCCCCGGTAAACGGCCAGGGCGGAAGAAGCCCCAAAAGGGCGGAATTCTTCCTATTTCGGCTCTCGCGTAAACAGGTCCGTCTCTGGCGTCCCCTTCAGAATTTCATCCCGGTCACCGGCGTCATGGCGAATCCATAATGCGAAACGCCGCCGTCATGACTGTCTTTGACGTGCAGAATCAAGATAGTCGCGTTGGACACGCCTTTGGGCAACCGCAGCTTCAAGAGATGCAATCCGCCTCCCAGGCTTTGGACTTCGACATCCTTGGCCAAATCCAAATTATAAACCGTGAACTGATTGGCATCGGACGCCACCCTCACCGACAGGAAGGGAACCTCCAGGTCGACTGGACTCCCGGCTTCATCGGCCGCGATTAAATATTCCGCCTTGTTCTTGAGTTCGAGGACTTGGAGATGGATCTCCCTTTTCGCGCTGACATTGTCCAGCGTCCATTGCAATTGATCAATTTTGACTTCATTCGCGTTGATTTCATCTTGGTTCTCATTAATTTCGTTAGTCAGGTTGGTCTCGGCGGTTTCGATATGTTCCTTGATATTCTCTTCCAGCTCCGTATTGCTGTCCAATATCTGCTGGTTGACATCCTTCAATTGCCGGTGGATGTATTCCAGCCGCTCGTAGGAGCCTTCGATCTCCGCCGAATCGATATCACTATCCACAAAAGATCGTTTGGCATATACAAACTGGTGCATATTCGCCAGGGTTTTGCTTCCGATGCAGATGAAATTGGCGTTGATGCCGACATCAAATTTAACGACAACACTTACTCCAAAACTGATACCGAACGAAGCGGTAATGTTGTTGCAGATATCGGAGATTCCATTGTAGAGAGAGGCCAGGTAAAAATCGATATACAAGGGCGCGATATCATGCCGGTTTTCAGTCATATGGATTTTGAATGTCAAATCCTGTATGAAGTCGTTGATTAAATTCAGAGGGTTTATCGTATTCAAGTTGCCAAAAATGCCCAAATTGGTGTCTTTTAACAATTCATTGCTAAGTAATCCCGTGGCGTCATTGAGAAAAGAAGAAAATACCGTTGTAATAGCCGCGATCGTGGTTTCGATCCCACTATCATTGAAGTCCCCTAACACGGATTGGCTGTAGTTCGCCTTCGGAAACTCCGTGTCGCTCGCCGGCAAGGCATCTCCGGAACTTAGAGGGTTCATGCGGATGGGGCCTGAAGCAATTTTCTTTTGGCCGACTTGCACAAACGAACTCTCTTGCTTCGCTCCCGAAGCCAGTTGGTTTTTCCAATCGGTCAATTCGCGGGCGATTTGCAAGTTCATGCTCAGCATCTTCAGCAAGTACAGGTCCTGCGGGGTCAGGGAATCGACCCCGGTGACCATGATGGCATCGGCGCTTTGCAGGACTTGCCGGAGGGTCATCTGGCTTTCAGTCAAGGACTGCACGGTGCTGCCCTGCTCCGGCAGTTCACCACCTTGCATGTTCGCGTCGATGAGGTATTCCAGGTTGGACAGGATCTCGATCAAATCCTGCTTGATTTCCTGCTCACTGAGAACGGAGGCCGGACAAGCCGGAATCACAGAAAAGGTCAACACAAAAAACGCAGAAAATACCCTGATTGAATGACGTGCGATAAACATGATTCTACTCCTCCTACCAAGATGGACTGGCGGTCAAGGCCATACGCCGGAATCCCAGCGCCTTCGCGATTCGGACAGCCATTAGCGGGACGGAAAACCCGGACGGATTGGAATACGGGAGTTATACGCAAACCGTGGTCTGGATTGTGGAAATCGCCCCCCTTCACCTGCCTGATCCGCTACAGGCGGCCAACAATCGATTCCCTCAATCCTCAGCATGAGACAACGAGAGGGAGTTCCATTCGTGCGAGCCGGTTGTTCACCTCCTTCTTGAAATGACCTGGAACGCATAAAAAAAGCCGAATAACCTCGATCTCTCCAGGCCATGCGGTTGTCGCGCGTGATCTCTGTCGTATGGAAAGTCCGTGATTGTCTCCCCCCCCCGCCTCACGGCTGGCCATTGTTTAATGCGGAATCTAAAACGGCAAGAGAGCATTCCTTCTTAAAGACATTTGGAAAAACAAACATCCATTAATCATTTGATTTCTAACACAAATTTCCCGCAAGATCTATAGGGATTCCCCTGCTTTTTTTATAAGGAATTTGCCCATTGTATTGTAAGGCATTTGCCCATCCTCTGTAGGAGAAAGGATGACTCACGAGGGAGTCACCAGCGGCGCCGCGGCGATCCTGAAATCCGCGAAGCGCGCCCAGCGTTCGGCGCTTTCATGGCCGCTTTGCGTGAAAATCCCCACCCGGAAAACACCTCCGCCCGTTTCGCGGACCATGGGAAAGGGATAATGCCCCGCCATCTCCACCCGCTCCTCCTGCTTGAAAATGCCTTTCACGCCTTCCGGTGTGAATTCGAGGCTCAGCGTCACGGGGACCTCGGCTTGGCCGTCCGTTTCCAAAAGGGGCATCTTGTTGAGGAACTGGATTTCGGCCTCGATTTCGACGGCCATCACCACCCAGGCTTGGCCGTCCACTCTCTCCTTCACCAATTTGATATAATTGTCATCATCCACGTAGAAGATCAGGCCGGCTTGTTCGAATTGCTCCACGGGATTGAAGAGGAGATCCACCCCCACCGCGGCGGCTTCCTCCGGCAAATCCCGCACCAGGATATTTTTCGCGTCCCGGCCCCCGCCCATCAGGCCGCCTGGTTCCAACCGGATTTCCAAACCGCCGGCGGCCAGGCGGTAATTGGCGGGATTTTCGCGAATCCAGGTCCAGGGCGCGCCGGGAGCGTCCTGGAAGGTTTCATGCCACGGCAGGTCTTCGCTGGTGAAAGATCCCGAACACGACAGAAACGCCGCCAGGCTGAGAGCCAGGAGACCCAAACCAAAACCAGCGAGCCGGTTAGGCCGCCTCTTGCGAATTAAGTCTTTCCCCATGATTCGGCCTCTTGGAGATCGGCGGATAACGATCCCGTTTTTATACTGAGGGAAAACATCCAGATATTCTCCCCCTCAGAGTTTGATCCACCCTTCCCGGTTCTCCCCCTTTTTACCATATCGGATGCGCTCGGGGAAGTTGAATGGCCGGCGGGGAACCCGATTTCCCAATGGATTCCTCTTCATTACCCTTCGCAAACTTGGGGAATCCTCGATATCGCGGAGCGGCCGCTCCGGTATCAATCTGCCTTCCGGAATATCCGGTTTGAGGTATCGTATATGCCAATACTTGGTTGCCGCTCTTCTTCATCGCATTGGCTATCTCCTATACCTCTCGGCCCTTCACCTTCGCCAACCGGATTGGTCGCGGCATCTGGATTCCCGATTGTTCTTACAATTTTTTCTCGCAGGAGTGTTACATGGGCACAATATTGAACAAATACAGCTCGCGGATCACCCAGCCCAAGTCGCAAGGAGCATCGCAGGCCATGCTCTACGGGACCGGGCTCACTGAAGAGGACATGAACAAACCCCAGGTGGGCATTTGCAGCATGGGGTACGAAGGCAATACCTGCAACATGCACCTGAACGATCTGGCCGCCCGGGTCAAGGAAGGCGTGACCGCCGCGGGCCTGGTGGGAATGCGCTTCAACACCATCGGCGTCAGCGACGGCATGGCCATGGGCACCGAAGGCATGAGTTACTCGCTCCAGTCGCGGGATATCATCGCCGATTCGATCGAAACCGTGATGAGCGCCCAGTGGTACGACGCCAACATCTCCATCCCCGGTTGCGACAAAAACATGCCGGGCTGCCTGATCGCCATGGGGCGGCTGAACCGCCCCTCGCTCATGATCTACGGCGGAACCATCCGGGCCGGTCACGACAATGGATGCGTGCTGGACATCGTTTCCGCCTTTCAAAGCTACGGGCAATACTTGTCCGGCACGCTGACCGAGGAACAGCGCCGACGGATCGTCCGGAAGAGCTGCCCCGGCGCGGGCGCGTGCGGCGGCATGTACACCGCCAACACCATGGCCATGGCCATCGAGGCCCTGGGGATGTCGCTTCCCTACAGCTCCTCCATCCCCGCCGAGGACCCGGCCAAGCAGGAAGAATGCCTCCAGGCCGGGCAAGCCATTCGCCTCCTGCTCGAACAGGACATCAAACCGCGGGACATCATGACCCGCGAAGCTTTCGAAAACGCCATAACCGTGGTCATGGCCGTGGGCGGCTCGACCAATGCCGTGCTGCATCTGATCGCCATGGCCCGCGCGGTCAACGTGCCCCTCACCATCGACGATTTTCAGGCCGTCAGCGACCGCGTGCCCTTCCTGGCCGACCTGAAACCCTCCGGCCAATTCGTGCAAGAAGATCTGCACCGCGCAGGCGGCTCGCCCGCCGTAATGAAATACCTGCTGGAACATGGTTTCCTCCACGGCGATTGCCTCACCGTCACCGGCCGCACCCTCGCCGAAAACCTGGCGGATCTCCCGGGCTTCACCCCGGGGCAGAAGGTCTTCCATTTCCTGGACAATCCCATCAAAAAAACCGGCCATATCCTAATTCTGAAAGGCAACCTGGCGCCCGGCGGCGCGGTGGCCAAGATCACCGGCAAAGAAGGCGATTCATTCACGGGAACCGCCAAGGTGTACGATTCCGAAGAAGACATGCTGCACGCCCTGGAACGCAAGGAAATCGGCAAGGGGGACGTGATCGTCATCCGGTACGAAGGCCCCAAGGGCGGCCCCGGCATGCCCGAAATGCTCACCCCGACTTCGGCCATCATGGGCGCAGGCCTGGGGCAAGACGTGGCGTTGATCACCGACGGCCGCTTCTCAGGCGGCTCACACGGTTTCATCGTGGGCCATATCACTCCCGAGGCGCAGGAAGGCGGGACCATCGCCCTGGTACGGAACGGCGACCGCATCACGATCGACGCCGTGCAACGCACGATCACCGTGCACCTCAGCGAAGAAGAGTTGCAAGCCCGCCGGCGGACCTGGACCGCCCCGCCCTACAAGGCCACCCGCGGCACACTGTACAAGTACATCAAAAACGTCAAATCCGCCTCCGACGGCTGCGTGACCGATGAATAATGCGAGATTCACACGCCGGCGTTTCCGGTTATTTGAAATACGTTGCGGGAGATCCCAATCTGACCATTGATCAAACAGTCAGCCGGCGGAATTTGGTGAAATCCGGGGGTGATCGCATCAAAAGAATGGAAGAAAAAGTGAATTAAATCCGCCTGACCGGCGCGCGCTGTGAGGGACCCCGGCCCTTAAAGAGGCAGGCCGAATGCCAAAGCCTCAAAATTCAGGTCCCCCACCGGTAGATATCCCCCACACTCATCAGCCCATTGCTGGCGTCGTATTCCGGAAACACATCGTTGGCCGAATCGTAATCCGCCGCACGGTTGGGACCGAAACTGCGGACGCACCAGCGGCTGCCTTGCCGGTACTCCTTTACGCCAAAACTGGTATTGCCCCGCGCCTGGCCGGTCTTTTCCATGATGTCCAGATTGTAATACGACATCTTCACGTATTTGTGGGTTTCGGGAACCCCGTGGCCTTCTTCGGAGCGGTAGAACGGATCGACGGGATAATCCGCCATGTAGGCCACCGGCGTGGTGAGTTCTTTCACGCCGATGAACGCGAACGCCGGCCAGTTCAAAAACGGCGGGAAGGCGTTGTGATCCACGTAATACATGCCCAGGGCCGTGCCGATGGCTTTTTGATCGGTCTGCACCCGCGCGACCCGGGCGCGCAACTGGGCGTTCAGAAAATTCGGCACGGCAATGGCGGCCAGAATCCCAATGATCGCCACCACGATAAGCAATTCAATCAACGTGAATCCGGATTTGGATCTCTTCATCCTGGGAAATCCCGTTCTGGATTTTACCCTCTGGATCGCTCGGCAAAGCCAGCGGAATTCATTATGACAGAAATCTCTACCCCCCGCCAAGACTTTTTTATAACTGTTTAATGGTATGCAGTGCTGATTTTGAGCACCAACGGCGCGGCATGACGGCGCGGCATGAGTAAACCCCAGTGCGTAAGCCGTGGGAACAAGATGACCAAAGATTGATTCCCTCTCCTCCAGGAAGAAGACCGGCGTGAAGGCAATCCTTCTGATCACCTTCCCCCCTTTTTCTCTCCGCGCCCCTATCCAGGGGCCGCTGGACACCAGCCCAGGTTCTCAACCCCGGGCCAAGAACGTCAAAAGGACTTACTTGTCAGATGAATCTTAAAACTTGTTATCCCCGTCGAATAGGTTGCCGAGGCCGCCGAGGATCGAACCTTCCTCCCGCCGGCCTCCCCGTTGAGGCGCGGCGGCCAGCATCCGGCCCGCCAAGCGGGAAAAGGGCAAAGATTGCAGCCAGACTTTTCCCGGCCCTTGCAATGTGGCAAAATACAATCCTTCCCCGCCAAACAGCATGCTTTTGATCCCGCCCGCCTGGCGGATATCAAACTGCACCGAAGGTTCGAATGCCACTACGCAGCCGGTATCGGCATGGAGGATCTCGCCTGGTTTCAAAAGGCGCTCCACCACGGTTCCGCCCGCGTGCATGAAAACCATCCCGTCCCCCTCCAGTTTCTGCATGATGAATCCTTCGCCGCCGAAGAGTCCGGTCAGGATCTTGCGTTGAAAATAAATCCCAATCGATACCCCCTTGGCCGCGCAGAGAAAGCTGTCCTTCTGGCAAATCAGGCAACCCCCGATGTTCGCCAAGGTCACCGGGAGAATATTCCCCGGGTAGGGCGCGCCGAAAGCCACACGGCCTTTCCCCGTGCCGGTATGGGTAAACACCGTCATGAAGAGGCTCTCGCCGGTCAGCAGCCGTTTGCCCGCGCCCAGCAATTTCCCCATGAACCCCGTGCCACCGCTGGTCGAACCGTCTCCGAATACGGTGCGCATCTCGATGGCACTGTCCTTGTACATCATCGCGCCCGCTTCGGAAACCGCGCTTTCCCCCGGGTCCAACTCGATTTCCACAAATTGCATTTCGCTTCCAAAAATCTGAAAATCGATTTCATCCGCCACTTTACTGGGAGATGGCGGAGGCGGCACGGACCCGGCGGTTTTGGGCCGCAGTTCCGCCACTTGCGTGATCGGCACCCATTCGGGAAATCCTTCCCGCCAGGCATGACCGTTCGGATTGGTTTTCGCCCGGTCGATGGCTTCATTCAAATCCAACGGGCCGATCGGTTGGCCCCCGTAACTTAAATACCACTGCGGCATCAGCGCTCTCCTCCTTGTTCATGAAATGAGCCTGGTTCAATCCGCTTATACGTCCCGGGCACCCCGGCGGGTGCCGGATTTGCTTGCATCGGCACAGAATCACCATATACCTGTTTTTTTGGAAGTGGAACCCGGCAGGAAAAACAAGCAAATGAGGGATGAAAAGAGGAATCAGGTCAAGACCTCTCTCGGCCAACACGCGATTCCCCGGTAGAGCTGCCACGCGCCAAATCCCGCCAAGGTCATGGCGGACAGCCCCAGCAACAAACGCCGCAGCCGTGGACCCCGCTGACGGGCCAATCCGAAAAACACGATGATCACCAAAAGAATAGAGACCATGGCGCCGTAAAAACCGAGCAGAAACACAATCCCATGGAGGGGAGCATTCCGCCAGCCGTCGAGCAAAATCGGACCCGTGACCAGGCTCCAATAAATATAGGGATTCGGATTGAGGAGATTGATCATCACCGCTTGCCCCAGGCTGCGGATCCCCGCCGGCCGGGCCGGACCGTTCGCCTCCCCTTCACGCCACCGGGTGAAAGCCTGCCACGCCAGGTACAGAATGAACAGGCCGCTCGCGAGGCACAACCCCGGTTCGAACCAACCCGGGATTTGCCGGAGCACAATCAGGGCCAGCAGGATTATGGGGCCATCAGTTATCAGGGGCGCGAGAGAGACCGGCGACGCGCGCCGCCAGCCCACATCCAACGTATGCGAAATCACATAGGCTTGAAAAGGGCCGGGCTGGGCCGCCGCCGCCAGGCCCAATCCGGCTCCTTGAATCAAATACCATGCTGCCAGGGCCATGAGAAAGGCTCAATCCGGGACGCGGAAACAGGATCGCGTCTCCCTTCTCGAAACAAAAAGCAGCCACAGAAACACGGAAAGGATGTTTCCGGTTTAACCTGCTTTTATTTACTTTTGTCAATCGATCAAATCGGTTTTCTCACGCTGCAACCAGAACAATCCCCCAATCCATCTGCCCCGGCGATGTTCCCTATGTACGGGCCAGGCCTCGCTGCGAACGTCTGATGAAATCGACCATGTGCATGACCTCCGGCACATGGCCCAGCTCCTGGATGAGGCGTTCGATGGCTTCCTGCTCGGTCAGCTTGGAGCGCATGATGATCTTATAGGCCCGTTTGAGGTTGGAGATCCGCTCCGGCGAATAGTTATGGCGTTTTAATCCGACCGTGTTGAGGCCGCAGGGTTTGCAGGGATTCCCCCCGTTGGCGGTGAATGGCAGGATGTCCTGCCGCACGGCAGAACCACCGCCCACGATGGCGTTCTGGCCGATTTGCACGAACTGGTGCACGCCCACCAGCCCTCCCAGGATGGCGTTTTGCTCAATCAGAATATGCCCGGCCAGGCCCGCGTAGGAGGCCATGATGACCCGGTCTTCGAGCACGCAATTATGGGCGATATGGCAATACGACATCACCAGGCAATTATTACCGACGCGCGTGGCTTCCCCGGCGTACGTCGCCCGGTTGATCGTGGCGTATTCGCGGATGGTGGTGTTGTCGCCGACGATAACGTAACTTTCGTCTCCCCGGTATTTCAAGTCCTGAGGCTCACTGCCGATCACCGCTCCCACCCCCACCCGGCAGTTCCGCCCGATGGTCGTGTAGCCTTCGATGACCGCGTGCGGGGCGATTATCGTCCCATCCCCGATCTTGACATTTTTCCCAATCACCGCGTAGGGACCAACTTCCACCTTTTCGCCCAATTCCGCTTGAGGATGGACACTTGCCGAACTCGAAACCAGTGTCATAGACTTTCTACTTCCTTTGCTTGATTTGAAGGCGGTTCCTGGTCCGTAGGATCGTTCACGCCGCTGGCCAAATTACATTGCATTGAAGACTTGTTATCCAGGTTCCCATTTTACAGGAATTAAGCATCATTGCCCAGGGAAAAAAACAATTCCGCCTCCGCAACCAAGACGCCATCCACGTGGATGGTGCTTTGCACCTTGCCCGCCTTCTTCCGGATTTTGGTGAACTTCGTCTCGATAACCAGCTGATCGCCCGGCACCACCTTGCGGCGCATCTTCGCGTGATCAACCCCCACCAGATACGCGATCTTGCCCCGGTTTTCGCTCAAGGAAAGCAAGAGAACGCCCCCCGCCTGCGCCATGGCCTCTATCAATAGCACCCCCGGCATAATAGGCTCTTCGGGAAAATGGCCGGTGAAGAAATTCTCGTTATTGGTCACGTTCTTCACGGCCACGACCTTCATTTGGGAATAATCAATTTCCACCACCTTGTCGATGAGCAAGAAAGGATACCGGTGGGGCAGGAATTTACGGATCTGCACGGCGTCCATGGGCAAGGGGGGCGCCTGCTCCCGGGCTTGCCCGTTCAAGGTTTTGAGGATCTTACGGACAAACCGGATATTGAAGGCGTGACCGGACCGGACGGCAATCACATGCCCCTTGAGGGGCTTGCCGAGCAGCGCCAGGTCTCCGATCACGTCCAGGATCTTGTGACGGACGATTTCATCCTCGAAACGAAGCTCCTCATTGAGGAAATCATGCTCGCCGATCACGATCGCGGTCTCCAGGCTGCCGCCCTTGATTTTGCCCTGCTGACGGAGAACATCGACATCCTTCAGAAAACAAAACGTCCGCGCGGGAGCGATCTTTTCATAGAAAACTTCCGGCGTGATGAGAAAAGAAGCGGAACGGATCCCCACCGCCGGATGGTCGTAGTCGATTTTGTACGTGATTTCCAGGCGGGGAGAAGGGATGATGGCCAGTTCAAGGCCGTTCTCGTAAAGCCAGATGGGTTCCTTCACCTCGATGAACTGCTTGGGACGGTCAAGCGTGACAATCCCCACCTCGCGCAACGCCTTGACGAACACTTGGGCGCTCCCGTCGCTGATGGGCGGCTCGCTGGAGGAGACTTCAAGCACGATGTTATCAATCCCCAACCCCGTGCAGGCGGCCAGGACATGTTCGACGGTCTTGATCTGGGTTTCACCCTTGCCCAGGGCGGTGAGGTAGAGAGACTCTTCCAGCACCGCGTTGTCGGCGCTCACTTCGATGACCGGTTTGCCCGGCAGGTCCGCCCGCACGAAACGGATGCCGGTGTCGGGCTCGGCCGGTTTGAAGGTGATGGTGGTTTCCTGGCCGGTGTGCAGCCCCACACCGCTGATCGACACCTCACCGGAAATTGTTTTTTGATATTCGACCATAGCGATTCAAAACCTGATGCGTTTGAAAGTCGGAGTGGTTGATTTTCCGTAGTTTATTTTCCGCGGTTTATTTTCCGCGGTTTATTTTTTCGTGGCTTATTTTTCAGGATCGGATTCCGGCAGCCGCTCTTCCATCGAACGGATTTTTTCAAACAACTTGGGCAGGCGGGCGACATTGGCTTTCATCCGTTTTTCCTGCGTGGCGGGTTGCGCCGGAATCCCCCAATAATCGGCGTCCGGCGGGACATCACTGGTGACGAAACTCTTCGCCCCGATACGCGCCAGAGCGCCGATCCGCACCCCGGGCGCGACTACCACCTGGCCCGCTATAGTCACCCGCTCTTCCAAGGTCGCGTGTTCGCCAATAGTCACTTGCGCCACGATGATGCAATGCGGCCCGATCTGGGCCCCGGCGCTGATCTGCACCAGATTGTCAGCCTTGGTCCCCTCTCCTATATGAGTAGGCGCCTGGGGTAAACCGGAGACTACGCCGTTGGCTCCCAATTCCACATCCGGGTCGAGCACCACGGGGGCCGGCCCCTCCCCCCGGGGATCGGCATCCATCGGGCCGATCCGGCACCCGGCGTGGAGGATCACCCGGTCCCCCAACCGGCACCGGGGATAAATGGAAACATGAGGATAAAGCGTCACTTCCTCGCCGAGCACCGCGCCTTCCCCCACAAACACGCCGGGGTAGAGGACGCACCGGTCGCCGATGCGGGCGCCGCCGGCCACCACCACGTTGGCCATGATCGTCACGTCGCGGCCCAACTGCGCGCTGGCGGCCACATGGCTCGTGGGATGCACGCCCCCGGCGGTTTTGCGCTGATCCTTGTGAAACAAATATAAGGCTTTGGAAAAGGTCAAATACGGATTGGACGAACGGATGACGGGACGGAAAGTAGTCTCCAGGTCCTTGGGCACAATCAATACCGAAGCGTGGCATTCCGGAATTTTGGCCACGTACTTGGGATTGGCGACGAATGATAGTTCCCCGGCTTGTGCGGCGGTGATCTCCGCAACCCCGCTCAATAGGATGGAACCGTCCCCTTCGAATGATTCGCCCAACCGGTCACACAGTTCTTTGAGGGTATAGGTCAGCACGGAAAAGATCCTACCGGTCGTTTCTATTTTTTATTGACGCGAGCCAGCACTTTATCCGTGATGTCAAACTTCGGATCGACATAAAAAAGATAACTGCGGCTGAAGATGAACGAATACTTCTCTTCCTTCGCGATGGTTTCGATGGTGGTCTTGAGCTTTTGCACCAGCGGCTCGAGCCGTTTCTCCCGCTCCTGCTCCCACTTTTGGGCTTCCGTCTCCAACTGCTGGCGGAAATTGCTCGCCTCGAGTTTCAACGTGTCTTCCTGCTGCTTGGCCGAATCGGGTGGCAAGAG
Source organism: Candidatus Omnitrophota bacterium (assembly GCA_013177805.1). Lineage (GTDB taxonomy): Bacteria > Hinthialibacterota > Hinthialibacteria > Hinthialibacterales > Hinthialibacteraceae > JABLXU01. The sequence goes on along the minus strand of JABLXU010000003.1, from coordinate 71,218 downwards.
CTCCTTTTGCAACTCGAAACCTTCCCACTCTTTTTGGATCGATTGGCTCTTTTTGCGCAACTCCTGCATTTTCGCCGTATACAGCGATTTCAACTCATCGGAGATTTTTTTGTACTCGGCCCATTCGCTGTGGATGCGCTGCAAATCCACAAACCCAAGCTTGACTGTGGTGGTTTGGGTCCAACCCGCCGGCGCGGCGAGAAGCACCGCCACCGCCGCCCAACATCCCGCGTACAGGACCGGAAACCGGGAAATCCGCATCGTTGTACCTCCCAGGCATGGAATCAACGTCCGTATTCTACCCGGCTTCCCGCAAAAACCTACCCCCTTATCCGGGATTGAAGGGTCCGGGCATTTAAAAGCTTTGCCCAAAACTGAAATGGAAATATTGGGTGTCGTCTTCGTCGAAATAGCGCAGGGGAACCGCGAAATCCACGCGCAGCAGGGCATTGAGGCCGGGAATCCGCACCCGCAAGCCGGCGCCGGTGGAAAAGCGGAAATCCGAAGGATCCATATCGCCGATTTCCGGCCAATTGGCGCCCATGTCCAAAAAAGTAACCGCCTGGAAGATTTCGGTGATCGGATACCGCAACTCGATATTGCCCACGAAATCCGCCTCCCCGCCCAGGTACGTGCGGAATCCTCCCACGGGACTCAAGTAACGGATGTCGGCGTATTCCCCGATCCCGCCCTCGTCAAAACCGCGGATCGAATTCGACCCCCCCACGAAAAACCGTTCCTGCAGCGGAATGAACCCCGGATCGCCATACGCGTGCGCCAAGTCCATCTGCCCCGATAGGGCCAAAACCAGCCGGTCATAAACCGGCATGAAATAATTGACCAGGTTGCGCCACTTGATGAATTCGTTGTCGGTCAGCCCGGCGACCTCCAACGTGGAACGGTTGTAAATGCCCGTGGTCGGATCCAGGCGGAAATCCCGCGTGTCGTAGATATACCCCATCGACACGCTGGTGGTGGTGTTCTCCCCGAGCTGAAACACTTCCGGAAGCGTGGTTTCATCCAACACAACATGCTTCCCCACGTCGGGGGATATGTCGGTCTGCTCCCCCCGCAGGCCCAACAGCAAGGTGAGCTCCTTGTCTAGTTTTTTTCCGATGGTCAAGCCGGATCCGATCCGCTGTTCATCGAACCGCCGCCCGCCATACCCGTCCTGGTCGATGTAATAGACATCCAAGTCGCCGCTGTAATCGCTGTTGAACAAGTGCGGCTCGTACAAATTCAAAACGGCCCGGTTGCGGTATTCACCCAACTCCCCGGTGATGGAGCCGCGAACGCCATACCCGAACAGATTGCGCTCCGACAGGGTCGCGAACACCGACGGCCCAAAGGCGGTGCTCACCCCGCCCCCGAAGGTCAGCGCGCCCGTCTGCTTCTCTTCGAGCTGCAGCAGCAGATTCTCTATATTGGGATCGGATATCAGCGGCTGGCGGATGAAACCGGGAACCAAGTTGGTTTGGCCGGGTTGGGGCAATCCCTTGGTCTTGAAATAATCCAGGTTGACCAGATTGCGGTCGCTTTCAATCACCTGGGTCCAGTCGAGGGGATCCCCTTCCTTCAACTCGATTTCCCGCCGGATGACAAAATCCTTGGTGCGGAATTCGCCCTCCTCGGTGGGGATCACCGTGCCGTCGGCCAAGGTCACCACCCCCTGGATTTCCACTTTGCCCAGGTATTTGCGGGTGCTCTCGTTCACCTGAAAATGAATGTCCACCACCAGGTTTTCCTTGTCGGGATTCAACTGAAAGGGGATGGTGGTGTCCAAATACCCTTGTTCCCGGTACAGATTGACCATGGCCAAGCGGTCCATCTGCAGGGCGCTGTAAGAAAACAACGCTCCGGGCTGAAAAGAAATCTTCTTCCGCAATTCCTCCTGCGAGAAGATGGTATTCCCTTCGAGCGTGATATTCCCAACGGTGTAGGGTTTCCCCTCCTCCACGCGAAAGGTGACCCGCAACCCGCCATCGACGGTCTCCACCGGCCCCTGCGTGGCTTTGGCGTCCAGATACCCAATGTCCCGATAGGCCAGTTCGATGAGGGCCAGATCGCGCTCGGCCATGGCCTCGTCGTATTGGTGCTTCACGAGGAACCAGAACGATTCCTTGGTCTGAATCCGCTTGCGCAAAGCCTTGGTGGAAATAACCGTGTTCCCCTCGAAGACAATTTCCTTCACCGGCAGACGCTCCCCTTCCTTCACCTGAAAGATCAGATAAACGGTGCTGGGTTCCTTCGCCGGTTCGGTGCGCCAGGTGATTTCCGTATTCGGGAACGATTTTTCGGTATAGAAGGCCAGGATCTTGGTCTTCAACTTTTCCGCCAAGGTTTCGTCGTAAAACAACCGTTGCTTGGGGGTGTAGCCGATTTCCTCGTTGAGCTTCTTGGCCTTGTACCGCTGATTGCCTTCGTAGCGCAGATCCGCCACCAAAGGTTTTTCCACCACTTCGAATATCAAGTTCCTCCCGCCGGCCGCCGGTTCCTCCGATACCGTTACATCTTCAAAGTATCCCAACGCATAAATGGCCCGGAAATCATCCCGGATGCGCATGGCCGTCGCGCTGGAGGTCAATTCATCCCCGGGCCGGGTCTGAATCACCTCCAACACTTCTTTCTTGTCCACATGAACCGTGCCCTCGACCAGGACCTCCACGATCTTTTCCGCGGCCGCAAGGCCGGTACCGGCCAGCATCAGGATGGCGAGCCCCAGATGAATAAAAACAGACCGCTGGTTCAGACGACCACCTCCTTCGGCGAAGCCTCCCGGAACAGCAATTCATTTTCCCCGGCGTCCACCAGGATCTCCTGATTCCCCTTGAAGCGCCCGCGCAAGACCTCTTCCGAAAGGGGATCCTCGAGGAATTTCTGAATGGTGCGTTTTAATGGTCGAGCACCATACGCCTTATCGAAGCCTTTGTCAACCAGGAACGACTTGGCGGCGTCGGTCAGCACCAATTTGTATCCCATGGGAAGAATCCGTTCCTGCACTTCGCCGATCAGGATGTCGCAGATTTGCATGACCTGCTCCCGCTCCAACTCATGAAAGACGACGATTTCATCCACCCGGTTGAGAAACTCCGGCCGGAATTCCCGCTTGAGCTCGGCCAGGATGCGGTCTTTCATGGCTCCGTAATCGAGGGAATCTTTCTGCGGCGAAAACCCGAGCGACACCCGGTTGGTGATTTCGCGCGTGCCGATATTCGATGTCATGATCAGCACCGTGTGGCGGAAATCGACCTTGTGGCCGGTGGAATCGGTGAGACGGCCGTCTTCCAACACCTGCAGCAGTATGTTGTACACGTCCGGATGGGCCTTTTCGATCTCGTCGAGGCAGATCACCGAATACGGCTTGCGGCGGACCTTTTCGGTCAACTGGCCGCCCTCGTCATGGCCGATGTATCCCGGCGGCGCGCCGACCAGGCGGGACACGGCGAATTTCTCCATGTACTCGGACATGTCCACCGTAATCAGCGCGTCCTCGTCCCCGAACAAAAACTCGGCCAAGGTTTTGGCCAAATGGGTCTTGCCCGTGCCCGTGGGGCCCAGAAAGAGAAACGAACCGATCGGCCGTTTTTGATTGGAAAATCCCGCCCGGGACCGCCGGATGGCCTTGGCGACGATCTTGATCGCTTCTTCCTGCCCGATGATCCGGCGGTGCAGCTCCTCCTCGATGCGCAACAGGCGCTCGGATTCCTTCTCCTCGATCTTGACGATGGGAATCCCCGTCCATTTGGAGACCACGTAAGCGATGTCCTCGTCGTCCACGATCGTTTCCTGGCCCGGGCGGCTGCGCGCCTCTTCCCATTCCCGCGTCAACTGGGCCTGTTTCTCCCGCAATTCCTCGCGCTGGCTCTTGAGTTCGAGGCACTTTTCAAACTCTTCCGAAACGGTGGCCGCCTCGATCTCCTTCATGATCTGCTCGATGCGGTCATCGATCTCGCGCAGCTCCTTCGGCCGCGTGGTGGCCTGCAGGCGGGCGCGGGAACCGGCTTCGTCGATGAGGTCGATGGCCTTGTCGGGCAGATAACGGTCGGTCACGTAGCGGTCCGACAACTTGGCCGCCGCCTCGATGGCCTTCCGCGTGTACCGCACCCGGTGGTGCGCCTCGTACTTGTCGCGCAACCCCTCGAGGATGCGGATGGTCTCGTCCACCGAAGGCGGATCGATCATCACGGTCTGGAAACGCCGCTCGAGGGCGCTGTCCTTTTCGATGTACTTGCGGTATTCATCCAGCGTGGTCGCGCCGATGCACTGCAGCTCGCCGCGCGCCAGGGCGGGCTTGAGCATGTTGGAGGCATCCATGGAGCCTTCGGCCGCGCCCGCCCCCACCAGGGTGTGGAGCTCGTCCACGAAAAGAATGGTGTTGTTGGAACGGCGGATCTCCTCGAGCACGGCCTTGAGGCGTTCCTCAAACTGCCCCCGGTATTTCGTGCCCGCCACCAACCCCGCCAGATCGAGGGTGATGAGCCGGCGGTTGAGCAACAGGTCGGGGACCTGGCGGTTGACGATCTGCTGGGCCAGCCCCTCGGCGATGGCGGTTTTGCCCACCCCCGCCTCCCCGATCAGCACGGGATTGTTCTTCGTGCGGCGGCAAAGGATCTGAATGACGCGCTCGATCTCATCCTGCCGCCCGATCACCGGATCCAGTTTGTCCATGGAGGCCAGTTCGGTCAGATCGGTCCCGAACGCGTCCAGCGCGGGGGTTTTGCTTTTGCCCTTGCCGGCCGCCACCGCCTCCTGCGGCCCGCCGCCCATGAGACGGAGAATTTCGCTGCGGGCCTTGATCAGATCCACCCCGTGACTGGCCAGGATCCGGGCGGCCAAGCCCTCATTCTCGCGGATCACGCCCAGCAGCAAATGCTCGGTCCCGATGAAATTCACCCCGAAGGCCTGGGCTTCCTGATACGCGAATTCGATCGCCCGCTTGGCGCTCGGGGAGAGGGAAATGGTGCTGTCCGATCCCCCCCCGCCCGGCTCGCGGCTGATGTTTTTCTGAATTTCCATGCGCAAGGACTCCAGATTGAGGCCCATGTTGCGCATGGCGGTCGCGGCCACCCCCTCGCCTTCGGCGATGAGCCCGAGCAGGATGTGCTCGGTGGCCGCGTGGCTGCTGCCCATGCGGGCGGCTTCTTCCTTGGCCCGTTTCATGACAAGACGTGCTCGTTCGGTCAGCCGGTCAAACATCATCGTTTCGTTCTCCTACTTGGGCTTCGTGCCGGATCCAGCATTCGGGACGCGGACGGTTCCCCCCTTTCCCAAACCGCGCAGTCGGGAAAAGGCAGCCCCCGGCTGGAAGTGCGCTCCAGTCAACAAAATCCACGTCCTACGTGAGCGCGGAATCCCCGTTATGGATCCAGTGGCGAATCAGTTCGGCCCGCCACTCGTCCCGCTCCGGCGGAGTAAGGGCTTTGCCCGCCAACTTTTGCAGGTGAGCCGGACGGACCGAAATGAGCATGGCGTTAATGCTCTCGTAGGATGGCTTTTCCAAAATCCCCACCGTCCGGCCCAGCCGGATGGATGAGAGCAACTCGATGGCCTCGTTGGAACTCATCACCTGCGCGTACCGCAACGTGGCGTAAGCGCGCCAGACACGGTCCTCGATGGCGCGCCGGTTCTCCTCCATCAGTTGATCCTGCGCCCGCCGCTCCTGCTCCAGAATCTGCTGCAGGATCTTCTCGATCTTGGCGATGGTGTCCTGCTCCGAAATCCCCAGGGTCCATTGATTCGAAAGCTGGAAAAGGTTGCCGGCGATTTCGCTGCCCTCGCCCGCCAGGCCGCGCACCGTGAGGCCGATCTGCGTGACCGCCCCCAGCACCTTCTCGATCCGGCGGGAGATCACCAGCGCCGGCAAGTGCACCATCACCGAACAACGGATGCCCGTCCCCACATTGGTGGGACACGCGGTCAGGTACCCAAAGGTGTTGGAAAAAGCATAGGTGATGTGCTTTTCCAACTCATCGTCCACGGTGTTGATCAACTCCCACACCTGCCGCAGGTTGGAACCGGCCATCAGCGCCTGCAGCCGGAGATGATCCTCCTCGTTGATCATGAGGCTCACGGTCTGGCCGGGGCGGATGGCCACGTAGCGTTCAATCCCGCTCTTGGCCAATTCCCGGCTGATCATGTAGCGCTCGGCCAGGAAATGGCGGTCCACCGGATCGAGATCCTCAATGCACAGGATGTCGGCGGATTTCAAGAGGGATGAAGCGCTTACGGCCTTTTGGGCGATCTCCGCGATGCGTTTCAGATCCGTGGACGAGGCCCACTGCGAAAAGGGAATACCCTCGATGTTCCGGGCCAGGCGGATGCGGCTGCTGACCACCCGCTCGTCCGACGGCGTGCCGGCCTTGAGCCATCCGCATTCGGCGGTAAGCGATTTTGGCAGTTCCATGATTCGAATCGCCTCGTTCCGGAAAGGGTTCCGGAATCTGTCCTATTGGTTTTCGTATTTGGACAAATCGTTCTCCCATTGGCGGATCTGATCGCGCAACTTGGCCGCGGTTTCATAATTTTCGCGGTTGACGGCTTCCTTCAATTGCATGCGCAAATCCGACACGTTCCGCCGCAGGACCAACTGCAGGTTGCCCTGGCCCGGCACCTTGCCCGTGTGCTTGACCTCTTTCTGGACTTTCTGCAGCAACGGTTTCAACTCCATGGAAAAAGTGTCATAACACACGGCGCACCCCAACCGCCCGCTTTCCTTGAATCCCCCGTAGGAAAGGCCGCACGCGGGACAGGTCTGCTGCGTGAGCGGTTCGGCCGCCGCTTCCGTTTTTCCGGGATACGTACCGGTTAAAAATTCCTCAATGGAAAAACCGGGATTGATGGCCGCGCCTTCTATCCCATACTCATGAGAACAATCGTGACAAATATGGATCGAATATTTCTTGTTGTCTTTCAGTTGTGTGATATGAATCTTCGCTGGATTTTTTTTACAGATCTCGCAAATCATGGCCGTCCCCTCTTTCCTCTCCCGCGATTTCACACACCTCTCAAGACTCCCTTCTCCATTTTATCTCTCACCAGCCGTTCCATGATCCGGTTTTTGGGGAATTGTTCTTCCCTCGATCCGGCCTCCAGCCGGGACTCTAAATCAACACCCCGTCGGTCTCGGTCAACCGGATAAACGCTTCCATCAACCGGGTGGTGATGGGGCCGCGCACGCCCGCTCCAATGGTCCGGCCGTCAATCACCGCCACTGGGACCACGCGGGCGGCCGTTCCCGTCAGAAAACATTCATCCGCGTTAAACAGATCGGTCAGGGAAACATGATCCTCGCGGCTAGGGATCCCCAACGTGGCGGCCAGCTCGAGCACCGCCTCCCGGGTGATGCCGGGCAAAGCGCCGTCATTCACCGGCGGAGTGATCACCACGCCGCGGCTGACGATAAAAAGATTGTCCGCGGTGGCTTCGGCCACGTAGCCCATGTGGTTAAGAAACACGGCCTCCGCGGCACCCTGCCGGTTGGCGTCCAACTTGGCCAGGATGTTGCACAAATAATTCAGCGATTTGATCTGCGGAGGCAACGCGTCGGGCAAATTGCGGCGGATGGCCGTGGTGACCAGCGTCAATCCCGTTTCATACAACTCCTTGGGGTACAACTTGATCCGGTCCACGATGATCACGACCTTGGCCGCCGGGCACTTGCGGGGATCCAACCCCAAATCGCCATCCCCCCGGCTGACTACCGCCCGGACATACAAGGGATTGGTGTTGGCCGCCAGATCCACACCGTTGGTTTCCGACCACACCCGGGCCGTGGCCCGGATTTCATCCAACAACTGGGTGGGGGTCATCCCGATTTCCAGGTTGATGATCTTGGCCGACCGGAACAACCGGTTCATATGCCGTTCGCCGCGGAAAATCCGGTTTCCATAAATGCGGATCCCCTCAAACACCCCGTCCCCATACAAAAACCCGTGATCGAATACCGAAATATGAGCGGTTTCCCGGGTGTATTGCACCCCATCGATGGATATCGCGGGAACCGTCGCGGTGCTCGTTGCGTCCATGTCGCCTCCTTGCTTCCAATACCGCCTCGCGTCAGCATACACTTCATTTCTCTTCAATTAGTAAGTCTACCTGAAGCCTCGTTATTCTCCAAGTCGGGAGGCGCATTGTCTTAGGTAAAACACCCCGCTCCCTGGATCCTGCCGGAAAAGGTAAAAAACCCTCTCCGGCATGAGCTTCATCAACTGGTCATTCTTCTCCCCCCGATCCCAAGCGTATATCACGGCCGCCGAGTCCGGATCAGGCGCATTGCGGATCAGATCCCCCTGGGTCATATCTCCACTGGGGGCGCCCACGAACACCACGGCCTGTTCCAGGCGGTGGTAGGCCACGAGCCGTTCTAAATTCCGGCGTTCGTAAACTTGCCGGTAATAGAAACGGCTCTGGATTATACCCGCGATCAGCGAAAACCCCATAGCCACGCACAACCCGGCCCATCCCACCCGCCGCCACCGGGATTCTCCCCCCAAAATCCCAGCAACTCCCCGGGCGCCCAACAAGGATAAAAATCCCAGGCTCTCATAATAAAACCGGGGGCCGTATTGATTGCCTCCCTCCGAAGGATAGAGACAATATCCCAATATCAACAACACCACCGCCGCGCCAAAACTCGGCAACCAGGGATCGTGCCGCCCCTGCCACGCGCCCAGCACCGCCAGCAACGGCAATCCTGGAAACGTCCACAGCAACAACCGCCCCAGGTTGCGGGCCAAATGATTTACGGCTTCCCGCGCTCCATATGTCTGAATCTCCACATAATCAAAGAGGGTGATCCGCCGCTCCCCAAAGCCCAACCGCTCACTTTCGAGCAGATAACGGGCCGGATAAAACCAGCGGCCGGTGAGTTCGGCGTTATACCCAACATACAGCAATAGTCCGGGCAGCGCGCCCAGGAGAAAACCACCCAGAAACCTCATCCGCCGGGGTGACCGGTAAACGGCCGCCAGAACCGGCGCAAGCAGCAGCAACACGGCGGTCAACTCCCGGACGGAAAATGTCCAACTGCTCGCGGCTCCCGCCATCACCGCCCATCCCGGATACCCGGCCCGGTCCGCCTGCAGCAAAAACCAAGCGGTCAACAGGACTCCTACGAGACAGGCGGGATGAGAAAAATACGAGGCGCTGTTCCAAAGAAAAAAGGTGGATGCCCCCATGAACAACACGGCCAGCCAGGCCTCCCGCGGACCGCATAATAATTTTCCGATCCGATATAAAACCACAATAGCCGCGGCAGCGAGACCCGGATTGATCCAGTCCTCCAGCCCGGTTCTCACGCCCAGGGCCAGGACCAACGGCCAACCGGGGGGAAAAATGGAAAACACCCGGCCGTGATGGGTAAGGATATAAAACGGATTGAGAAACTCCTGCCCGGGATGCGCGGGGACCGTGACTTGACCTTGGGCCAACACGCGCGCCTGGAAACGATAAGCATGTTCATCGGCGGAATTTGGGAAATGCTGCAACACCAGCGCGCTGATGCCGTACGCGGCCAGCGCGGCGGCCGCCGCGGCCCATCCAATTAGCCAGTGGCAATGCCTGAAACTCATCTGGATCACGATCCGCCTTGGGATTCAAAAAAAACAATCCAAAAACAGAATAGCATCTTCTCCCCATTCTATCAAACACAGAGAATCCATATTTTTAAAATTATAATTATTTGTATATAAATCTTTTTTCATATTTTCTCCATGACACGGGTAAAAATGGAACGCAACCCGATCCCCCTCTCCCTCGGGATAAGAGCCAGGGTGAGGATCAGTCCTCTCTTCAAGCCTCCACTTCTCAATATTTAAACAAACCTCAATTTTTACACAAACCTCCCCCTTCCCCTAGCGCCCCTTTCAAGGGGCCGCCATATAGCAGCCCAGGGTTTCAACCCTGGGCGTCTGGGCCGAATCCCTCTAACACCTGGCTGCATGGTTCCAGCCCAGGGTTTCAACCCTGGGCGTCTGGGCCGAATCAACCCTGGGCGTCTGGGCCGAATCCCTCTAACACCTGGCTGCGTGGCTCCGGCTGGGGTTTCAACCCTGGGCGTCTGAGCCGAATCAACCCTGGGCGCCTGGGCCGAATCCCTCTAACACCTGGCTGCATGGTTCCAGCTGGGGTTTCAACCCTGGGCGCCTAAGCCGAATCCCTCTAACATCTGGCTGCGTGGTTCCGGCTGGGGATTCAGCCCTGGGCGCCTGGGCCGAATCAACCCTGGCCCGGCCATTGATTAACTTGTTTCAAAAAGGCATCATAATCCACCATGCGCAAAACGATCATTCTTTGTATGCTTTCCGCAATCCTTGCCTTCCTCCTGATTCCATTGAACGGCTTTCCGGCCGGGACCGAATCCAGCGCCGGGGCGGGAGTGGTCACCCCGGCTTCCCCGCCACTCTCCGCGCTTGCCCCGGTGTACGGCCCTCTTGCCGAGTGGATTGTCAACCGGTTCAACTTGACCGAAAAAGAAGGCATCGGCATCGACCTGGGCGGCGGATCCGGCCATCTCATCATTGAACTCTGCCGCCGCACCCGGGCGCTGCATTGGATCAACGCGGATCTTAATCCCGAATGTTTTTTCCGCCTCGCCCGCCTGGCCGAAGCGGCCGGCATCGGCCCCCGGATCAGCGCGCTGTGGGCCGACGCGCAGAACCTCCCCTTCCGGGACAATTACGCGGACATCATTGTCTCCCGCGGATCATTTCAATTCTGGCCCGATCTCCATGCCGCGCTGCGGGAAATACACCGGGTCCTTAAACCCGGCGGCTCGGCGCTGATCGGCCGGGGTTTCTCCGAAAACCTGCCCCCGGAAATCGCCCGCCAAGTCCGCGAAACGCAACAAAAGAATTCCTCTTTCCCGAAATACGACGTGGATGAAACGGAACACCGCCTGCGGAAGGTCATGATTGATTTGGGAATCGCCGATTTCCTCATCCTGCGTCCCCGGCCCCCCGGCAGCGCCGGCATCAACTACGGCATTTGGTTGATTTTCGAGAAAGAATCCGCGCGGCAATAAGGGCTGAATCCGCGCCTGCCGTCCACCCTCTTCAAATCCCCAATCCTCCATCCTTCCACATATTCTTTTTGATAGCCACTTCCTCTCGTGCTACGATAATACTCAGAAAGAATCAGCCCTAGGAATCCTGTAGATCTTCTCATGTGACGGATTGGGTTCCGTTCCTTCCTCTTTACCGGTTTCGCCTTACCCGGTTCGGCGGACACAAGGATTGAATCGATTATCAAAAAAACTCGCGGAGGAGAAAAACCCATGAAACTGTTCACCAAAAAACGAATCTTCCTGTTTCTCTTGGTGCTTCTGGTCTTATTCGCCGCCTCCGCGGCCTGGGTGATTATGAACCTTGGACAGATTATTGAAAACAACAAAGACTACATCCTCGCGCAAGTCAAACAGGCGCTGGGCCGCGAGGTCACCCTCGAAAAACTCGACGTCACCTTGTGGCCGGCGGCCGGCGTCCGCTTGACCCAATTCACCGTGTCCGATGATCCCGCCTTCTCTTCGGAAAAATTTCTCAGCGCCGAAGACCTCCACATCCAATTCAAATTGATGCCCCTGCTCCAGAAAAAACTGGAGGTCTCGCAACTGGTCTTGAACAAACCCGTTATCCAACTCATCCGCGGGAAAGAAGGCCTGCTGAACGTTTCAACCTTGGGCCAATCCTCCAGCGGAACGAATTCAACCCCTTCCGGCAACGAATCCCCGGCTCCCTCCTCGCCGGCCCCCTCCTTCTCCTTCGCCATGATCCAGGTGAACGAGGGGGATGTCCGCTTCGTGGACCGCATGGAAGGCCAAGAGTTCCGCGCCACCCACATCAGCGCCACCCTCCGGAATTTCAGCCTGGACCAACCGTTTGACCTGCAACTCGCCGCCGCGGTGTTGGCCGCGAAACCAAACCTCTCCCTCCAAGGCCGTTTCGGCCCCTTGGGAAAATCGTTCGAACTGGCCCACCTCCCCATGCAGGCCGATGTCAAAATCGATTCCCTGAACCTGGATGAACTGCAAAAGAAATTCCCGGCCCTCATGAAACAACTTCCCCCGTGGCTCGACATTTCCGGTCCGTTGCAGGCCACCCTGAAAATCGTGGGGGAGAAAAATCAATTCTCCCTGCCCAGTGTGCAAATCACCACCGCCCTTTTCTCACCTCAAAAATCCAATTTCACCTTCCAAGGCCGCGTCTCCTCCATCACCCCGGGCGGCGGGATGGATCAACTCACGGTGGAAGGAGAGGCTTCCCTCTCGTCGCTTGACCTCGAACGCCTGCAAAAGGGCATCGCCACACTCCAAGTGATTCCTCCCGGATTGCGCGCGGCCGGGAATATCGAAGGCAAGCTGCAGGCGAAAGGCAATCTCAGCCGCCTGGCGCTGAACGTCACGCTTAACGCCTCCGCCGCCAGCCTCAACTACAACGATCAATTCCTGAAAGCCAAGGGAATTCCCCTTTCCATCACGGTGGAGGGATCAGCCGCCGGCGCGAACCTCGATATCCAGAAAGCCGGTATCACCCTCAACCAAACCCGCGTGGAAGGTTCCGGCAAAATCACCTCGGGGAAAACCACGGACATCGAACTGGCTCTGAACGCCCCGCAGGCCGATCTCGCCGCTCTGCAGGCCCATCTGCCCATTTTGAAACAGTACGGCGCTTCCGGCAACGTAGCCCTGGCGGCCCATTATCAAAAGAAAGGCGAGACGCCCCAAATCACCGGGCAAGTGCAATTCAACGGCGTCTCCGCCACGCATCCGGCCCTGGCCCATCCGGTCACGCAATTAACGGGAGCCATTGAATTCCAGGGCGAAAAAGCCAACACCAAAGAGTTGTCATTCCAGGCCGGCCAGTCCAAAATCGCGGTCACCGCGCGAATGGATAAATTGTCTCCCCCCGCTTCCACCTTCACCATCCAATCGCCCGAACTGTGGGTCGCGGATTTCATCAAAACCGAAAAGCCCCCCCAAAAGCCCGACCGGCTGCAGAACCTCGTCATCGAAGGCAAACAGTGGATGGAAAAAGAGCAAATCGCCTGCCAGGGGAAACTCGCCTCCTCCCAGGGGACCTACGCCGGCATCGACTATACCCAACTCTCCGGAACCTATGCCTTCCTCAATCAGAAATTAACGATTGACAACCTGGCCTTCAACGCGCTGGACGGCTTGGTGAAAGCCACCGCCGTCTACGACCTGAATCCCACGCCGCCGGCTTTCGCCTTCAATACCCAGTTAGAGAACGTGGATATTGTGGAATTCTTCCGTTCCAGCCTCATCTCCATCCCCAAGTCGTTCGCCGGACGCTTCCACATGAAACTCGGCCTTTCCGGCAGCGGCAATGACTGGGAAACCATCAAAAAAACCCTCTCCGGCGAAGGCCAAGCCCAGATCCATGAAGGCATCCTGTACGATGTCAACATCGCCGAATCAGTCCTCGGCAGCCTCACGGGCGTCCCGGGCCTGACCAATTTTCTCTCACCGCAATTGCGGCAAAGCTATCCCGCGATCTTCAGCACCAAGGATTCCGTCTTCGACCAACTGCAAATGGCCATGCGGATCAAGGAGGGGAAAATCGACCTGAACTCGCTCGTGGTGGCCGCCGCCGATTGGGCGCTCAACGGCAAAGGCTGGCTCAATTTCGACAAGGCGGTGAACGTCAACGCGGGACTCTTCCTTTCCAAGGGCATCACCAATACGCTGGTGAGTCAGGTATCCGCCCTGAAATACCTTACCGATGACCAGGGCCGGCTCTCCATCCCCTTCGCCATGACCGGCACCTGGCCCGGCGTCCGCCCCGCGCCGGATCCCCAATTCGTCCAACAAACCCTGCAAAACGCGCTGCTGGGCAAAGGGCTGGATCAGATCAAAAGCAAACTGCCCGTCTCGTTGCCCAATATCCCGGTTTTAGGGCTTCCTGGCGAGAAAACCTCTCCCCCGCGCGAAGGGACCGCCCCGGCGGCTGAATCCACCGCGCCGGCCCCTGAAAAAACCGAAACCACCGCCGCCCAGAAAACCCCGGCGTCGAAGATCCCCTCCTTGCCCCTCCCCGGCAAAGAGGCCATCCGCTCCGTGACCGCCCCCGTTTCCGCTCCAATCGAAACAGGAACCACGGCCACGGAAAAAACCGAAGCCGCCGGCGCCCAAAAAGCACCGGCGTTGAAGATACCTTCCTTGCCTCTCCCTCGAAGAGAATCGGTCCGGAGCGCCACCCCATCGGGTACCACCCCGGCGGAATCCACCCCGGCGGAAACGGTCACGTCTCCCCGGCGGGCCACTTCCCCCGTCCGCGGCGTGCCTCGCTCCGCCACCGGCGCGATTGATTCAGGCACGGCCGATGTGCAATCCGCCACCGGCGAAATCTCGCCGGCCACTGCCGAGGTTCAATCCGCGACTCCCGCGCCGGCCCGCAAATCCAAACTCTCCCTCCCCAAGGCCGTGGAAAATTTATTGAAGAAATAACCCGGCGGCCTGTAAGAAAAGAGGTCCCGTACTGGGCCGGAAAAAACCAAATCCCGGCTCCCCCGCTTTTTCACGGCAAAAACAGGAACTGTCAGTTCCGAAAAATGGATTATCGGCATTGGGAATTCTGTTTTTGCCGAATCGGGATTCCAATAAGGCTTTTTTTATTGCATTTTGGAATGCATATGTCAATTTTTTGATAAAAAATCATCGAATTCTATCGAAAGAGCGTGGGACTAGGTCCCTGAAAAATCGCATGCGGCACGCACGTCCCATCCAAACGCCTCCCCAACCGGAACCGGAAATTCCACTTGGATTATTTTATTATTTATAAGTTATTTAATATCAAATAGTTGCATCTTTGGAATGGAAATTGAATCTATCAACATCTGTTCGAAGCCGTTATGGTTCACCCGACTTATGCGTTGATTGAGTTTGATCATGTCGAAGGCGGAGTCTAAACAACGAGTCACCTTGTCGGGAGTCATCACCGCGGCGGATTGGGACGAGGACGGCCGCGTGGTGAATGTGATGATTGCCGCCACCGATGAGTCAGACTATATCATCGGGCGCAACGACAAGGGGCGGAAATTGTTGAATCTGATCCAAAAACAAGTTCAGGTGACGGGCATCATCGGCGAGGATGATTTCGGCCGCAAAATGATTATGGTTACCAAATATCAAGTCATCCGGGAATATGAACCCTCAGCCGGTCCGCTGGATTCGTTCACCTGACGCGTGGGGAAGAAAGGGAACTGCCATGAAACCGTTTGCCGTGTCTCCTGTTCATGCCTTGTGGATAACCAGGTTCCAATCTTTTCCGAAAGATTGGCTTTAACGTACATCTCTTCATAGAAGAAAGGGTCTAGGGCATTATGTCAAAATTGGCCATCCCAACGACGGAAGAAGAAGACAAACCTCCCAGCCTGGCCGCTACCGCGGAAGAATCCTATCCTCCCTCCTGCGCAGCGAAACCCTTCCTCCCGGATTCGCCCCTTGCGTTACCCTCGGTGCCGCATTGGGTCCCGGGACGCCCTCCGCAAACGGACGGTCTCAAGTCGTACAGCCGGATTTCGCGCTTCCTGGTCTCCCCCGCCTCCCGCGCGTTCCGGAAGCGATTCTATCCGGAAGCCAGCGAGGCGGAGTGGAACGACTGGCGCTGGCAACTGCGCAACCGCATCCGGGACATCCGCAACCTGGAACGTCTGGTGGAACTGACCGAAAACGAACGGGAAGCCATCGAGCGGCACCGTGGTTCCCTGCCCGTGGGCATCAATCCCTACTACGCCGCCTTGATGGATCCCCGGGATCCGAACCAGCCGATCCGCCGCACCGTCATCCCGGTGATGGACGAATACCTTCATTCCCCAGGCGAAGCGGACGATCCGTTGGGCGAAGACGAAGATTCCCCGGTCCCCGGCCTGGTGCACCGCTATCCCGACCGCGTCTTGTTCCTGGTCACCGGATTCTGTTCGACCTATTGCCGCTATTGCACCCGGTCGCGGATGGTAGGCAATACAGGGGAATACCGTTTCGATATAAGCCACTGGGAACGGGCCCTCCAGTACATCGAGTCCACGCCTCAGGTGCGCGACGTGTTGTTGTCGGGCGGTGATCCCCTCACGCTCTCCGACGACCGCCTCGACTGGTTGTTATCGCGGTTGTACCGGATTCCCCATGTGGAATTCATTCGCATAGGCACCAAGGTTCCGGTGGTCCTTCCCCAACGGATCACTCTGTCCCTAACCCGCCTGTTGAAAAAATACCATCCGTTATGGATGAGCATTCACTTCACCCATCCGGACGAACTGACGCCCGAAGTGGCGCAAGCCTGCGAACGGCTGGCCGGCGCGGGTATCCCGCTGGGCAGCCAAACCGTCCTCATGAAAGGCATCAACGACGACGTGGCAGTCATGAAAAAATTAATGCATGGCTTGTTGAAAATCCGCGTCAAACCTTATTACCTCTACCAGTGCGACCCCATCACCGGTTCGGCCCACTTCCGGACACCGGTCAGCAAGGGGCTGGAAATCATCCAGGGCTTGCGGGGGTTCACCACGGGGTACGCCGTCCCCTCCTATGTCATCGACGCGCCCGGCGGCGGCGGCAAGATTCCCCTCCTGCCCGACAGCGTCGTGGGACGCGAGGGTGACGATCTGCTCCTGAGAAATTACGAAGGCCAGATTTTCCGTTACCCGGATCCGGTCCGGCCGGCCGGGAAATAATCCCTTTACACGTCATGAACTTATGCGCGCATTGTGCCCGAATTCAGATCACCTGCTGTCAATACACCGATGTCCTGGTCACGGAGGGCGATATCGCCCGCATCGCAGCGTTCACCGGATCGGACGGTTTCCATGAATTCCGAAAACCGGCCGATCCGGCTTATTTGAATCAACCCGGCGACCCCAACTGGATTTTGTACACGGTCTTGCCCGATGGGTCACGCCGGGTCCTCAAACAAAAAAACAACCGGGATTGTTGCTTCCTGGGACCGGAAGGCTGCGGGCTGCCTCGCGAGGTCCGGCCGCTGGTCTGCCGTTTGTATCCCCTGGATTTCACCGAATCCGGGTTGACGGGCTTGGCCAGTGGATGCCCCGTGCACTTGTTGAAACCGGATGAATCCCTCCTCGAAAAGGTAGGTATCCACCATGACGAAGCCGAACGTTGGCGCGTGCAACTCTATCATGAACTCCGGAATGGATCCATCTTCCATGAAAATCGGGGTCACTTACGATCTGCGGGATGATTACCTGGCCGCGGGGTACTCGGAAGAAGAAACGGCGGAATTCGACCGCCTCAGCACCATCGACGCGATCGACGGCGCCTTGCGGGAACTGGGGCTGATCACCGACCGGATCGGCAATCTCCACGCCCTGGTCCAACGCCTGGCCCGGGGCGACCGGTGGAACCTCGTATTCAATATCGCCGAAGGATTGCGGGGGATCGGCCGCGAATCCCAGGTCCCCGCCTTGCTGGACGCCTACGGCATCCCCTATACCTTCTCCGACCCGCTGGTGACCGCCTTGACCTTGCACAAGGGCCTGTGCAAGCAGGTGGTCCGGGCACTGGGGGTTCCCACACCGGATTTCTTCGTGGCGGAAAACGAGGCGCAACTGCGGGAAATCACTCTGCCCGGCCCCCTATTCCTCAAGCCGGTCGCGGAAGGAACAGGAAAAGGCATCACACCCCAGTCCAAGGTCCGGAACCGCGATGAGCTGCTGAACGTCGGACGCGAGCTGCTGGCCCGCTTCAACCAGCCCGTTCTGGTGGAAACGTTTCTGCCCGGCCGGGAGTTCACCGTGGGGATTCTAGGAACCGGCCCGGAGGCGCGGGCGGTGGGCGTTATGGAAATCCATCTGAACGCCCAGGCCGAGAGCGATGTCTATTCATACGTGAATAAAGAATATTGCGAAGAACGGGTCGAATACACACCGGCCGATGATCCCGTGGCCCGCGAGGCGGCCCGGATCGCCCTCCAAGCCTGGACCGGGCTTGGCTGCCGGGATGCCGGACGGGTGGACCTGCGCGCCGACGCCGCGGGCATGCCCCAATTCATGGAAGTCAATCCCCTGGCGGGCTTGCATCCGGAACATTCGGATCTGCCGATTCTCTGCCGCTTCGCGGGCATCTCCTACCGGGAGTTGATCGGCCATATCGTCCAGTCCGCTTGGAAACGGGTGTTGAATTCGCATTGGGCCGGCCGCCTTGAAACCTGGGGGGAAATGCATACGGATTCATGCCCGGTCACCTAAGAGGGAGATTCACCCTGTCCGATGAAGGTCGCCGTCCTGCACAACGATGTCTCCGGGGATTCCACCCTGGATGAACAAGATAACCTGATCCAAACCCAGGCGGTGTCTCATGCCCTGAGGGATCTAGGCCATGATACGGTGAGCCTGCCGTTCACCAGCCATCTCAAACAGAACCTCACCCGGCTCCGGCAAATCCACCCGGATGTGGTGTTCAACCTGGTGGAGTCGCTCGAGGGACAAGGGCGTTTCATTCACCTGGCCCCGGCGATGCTGGAGGCCCTCGGTTTGCCGTACACCGGAGCTTCGGCCACGGCTATGTACGGCACCTCCAATAAACTGGTGGCCAAGATGATCCTGCGGGATCACGGAATCCCCACCCCTCCTTGGCTGGACAGGAAAGCATGGCTGGCGCCCGGACTGGTGCCGGAAGGGCCGTATATCATCAAATCCGTATGGGAACACGCGTCTTTGGGCTTGGACGAAGATTCGGTGGTGCATCCTGCCACGGCGGAGGATCTGCGCGGCGCGCTGGCGCGTCGGCTGCCCCGGCTGGGCGGAACCGGTTTCGCGGAGAAATTCATCGAAGGCCGGGAATTCAATCTGTCGGTCCTGGCGTCGGATAACGGTGGGGAGGTTTTGCCGCCCGCGGAAATTTCATTCGACGCCTATCCGGAGGATAAGATCCGGGTGGTAGGCTACCGGGCCAAGTGGCAAGCGGACACGTTCGAGTTTCATCACACGCCCCGCCGGTTCGAATTTCCCCCGGACGACCAGCCTCTCTTGCGCCGGCTCACCGAATTGGCTTTACAATGTTGGGATCTCTTTCGGCTGCGCGGGTATGCCCGGGTGGATTTCCGGGTGGACCGCGCCGGCCGGCCTTGGGTGTTGGAGATCAACGCGAATCCCTGCCTCTCGCCCGACGCCGGATTCGTCGCGGCCTGCCGGCAGGCGGGTTTGGATTATAACCAAGTGGTCGATAGGATTCTGCGGGATGCCGGCCGGGCGGAGGATAGAGCGCGCGGCCCCGGGACTAATGAATCAAACCGTTGAGGTACCCGCTTGCCGGTCAGCCGGAAAGCATTCGAGCCCCAACGGGACGGCATGCGTGCCGCCTAGGGCGTAATCCCCGGAGCGGATATAAAGAGATAAACAGCAGCAATTCATCCCTTCTCTGCCATCGGGAAAATCGTTGCATCTTTGAACCGTTGCCTCCATCCTGGCCGCGTTGGGCCTGGACTCGGCCCAAGGGAATCCCCACCGGGCCTGGACGTTGACGGCAGGTCTCAACAACGGCGGTAAACAAACCGCTTCGCTCGGCAAACCGGCCTTACCGGCTCAGGAAGGCGGCTACAAATTCAAGATGCGGCGCGTAAACAAACGGCACTTCTAAGTCTCTTCTCGGGAGAATAAAACATGAACGAATCCCCCCCCTCGCCGCGTTCCGGCCCTTCCCCCTCCAAACCCTGCCCCGCGTGGACGCCGGAGGGGCTGTCACGGCTGCTATTCCGGGAAACGCCGCGGCCGGACGACATCGAAAACGTGCGCCGGATTGTGGAATCAACCGGCTTCTTCCACCCCGAAGAGGTCCAAATCGCCACCGAATTGGTGGAAGAACGGCTTGCCAAGGGCATGGCGAGCGGGTATTTTTTTCTCTTCGCCGACTGGGAAGGCCGGACCCTCGGTTACTCCTGTTACGGGCCGATCGCCGGTACGGCGGCCAGTTACGATCTGTATTGGATCGCGGTCCATCACGAGTTCCGGGGGCAGGGGATCGGGAAACTCCTCCTGCGGCGGTCCGAAGAAGCGGTGGCCGGTGCCGGCGGCCGCCGGATTTACATCGAAACGTCCTCCACGGCGCAATATCAGTCCACCCGCGCCTTCTACTTGAATTGCGGGTACAAGCAGGAAGCCGTGTTGGAGGATTTTTACCGGCCGGGCGATTCCAAAGTGATTTATTGCAAAGTGCTCTGAAAAGGATCCGATGAGCGCCAAGGGATCGGATCACGGGGGGCCATGCTCTCATGAGGGAATAGCCATGTCGCGAAGAATGGTTGGGGTGATCTTGTTGTGCGTGAGCCTGGCGGCTTGTCTCCGGGAATCGGAATGGACTTCGGAGGAACAGCGGATTCAGCGGATCGTGGAGGCGCAATCCGCTCAGCCGATTGATGAATATACGGTTCTCCGCGCCCCCACGGCCCCAGTGAAATTGGATTTCGTCATTCCCGAATGGGAGCCGGTGTCCGCCCTGGTGACGGCCTTGCCGTATGACGACGCCATCCGGGACGAAACCCTCCTTGAGTATTACATGGATATCGTCGAAAACGCCCTCCACTGCGTGGACGTCATCTTGCTGGTGGACGAGCGTGAACTGCCTTCCTTCAAGCAAATTCTCCTCCATTTGCGGAAGCGGAATCTGGAGTCGCACCTCCAGGAAGAGGCCCAGCGCCGTCTCTTCCTGGTTCCGGCCCGGCTGAACTCCAAATGGCTGCGTGATTACGGGCCGGTCTTTGCCCGCCACGCGGACGGCGGGCTATGCGTGACCGACGCCGTCTACCGCGACGTGCGCGAAGAACCGGAACGGGCCGCCGCGATAGATCTCTATTCCCTCAATCCAGACTTGCAACTGTGGCTGGAGGATCTTTTCGGCGCCCTGCTGGATGCCGCCCCCGAATTCGCCGACCGCCACGAAGATGATTCAGCGCCGATGTACCTGACCACTTTTCTGGATCAACAATGGGACTGGGACATCCGGATCGCGCGGGTCCCTATGCTCCTCTGGGGCGGCGACGTGTTTTTCGACGGAGGGGGCAACGTGTTTCTTTCCTCCGAAACCTTGCGCATGAACGGCGGCCGGCGGGACGACGTCGAATTGATGCTGCGCCATTACTACGGCATGCGGACCCTCACCTGCCTGGAACCGCTGCCCGGCGAGACCATCAAACACTTGGACATGATTTTCAAGCCGGCCGGTCCGCGCACCTTCCTGGTGGCCGATTATCCCTCCTCCGCCAGCGATTCCGATATCTACATGCAGTTTTTGCATACCGAAACCCGGCGGATTCTCGCCTCGAACGCGGAACGCTTGCGGCGGAAATTTCCTGCCCACCGCCTGATCCGGGTCCCCATGCCCCCTCTGGAACGGATCTCCGTCCTGCCGGATCTCGCCTGGGATCTCACCGTGAAAATCTATGAATCCAAAAAATACTTCCTTCCCGATATGCTGGCGGATCATCCTGAACAATGGACCTTTGAACGCTTTGTCTTCTGGCTCCATGCCCTCGATTGCTTGTATAACCACCCGGATAGCGAAGCGTTCCAGCCGCTAATCCAGATCCTGGGCATCGAGGACACGGACCACTTCACGGCCGAAGAAGAAGAAACAATGAACAACCTGGCGGCCAAACTGATCCAATCCGATCCCGCTCTGCTCGAGTGGCTGGCGGAACCCTACCGGAAAAAGGGGCAGGAAGCCGGCCGGCCACCGGTCCCGCTGGAGAAGGCCTTGGAACAATTGGTAAACGCGTTTGGCTATGAAGACATGATCGAAAATCCCGAGTCCTATACCTATGTCTACCGCACTTTTTTGAATATGACGTATCTCAACGGCCCCTCGGGACAAATGCTGCTGGTTCCAAGTTATTCCGGATGCGAAGCCCTCGAACAGCCCGTCCGCGAAATTTACCAGGAACTCTTCCCCGGTGCCGAAATTGTGTTCATTAATTCCGACGCCATCATCAAACAATACGGCAGCATTCATTGCGTCACCTTGACCGTGCCGGATCTCCGACGCGTCCCGGCCCAGGCCGGCGAATGAAGTACATACGGCGAATTCCGGGGGATGAATCCATCCTGGTGGAATTTCCCCCCTTCACCGCCGGCGGTCCACCCCCACGCGGTCACAATACGCGCGGATCGCGCATTGGGAGCATTTGGGCGATATGGGCACACAGATATTTTGTCCGTATGTCACCAACAGGTCGTTGAATTCGATCCAATAGTCCGGCGGCAATTGCTCCCGCAGGGCGGACTCGGTCTGGTCCGGCGTCTGGGTCCGGATATACCCCCAGCGGTTGGTGATGCGGTGCACGTGCGTATCCACGCAGATCCCCGGCTGGCCATACCCCAGCGTCACCACCAGATTGGCGGTTTTGCGCCCCACGCCGTTCAAGGTCAACAATTCCTCGATAGTGTCCGGAACGCGGCCGCCATAATTCTCGATCAAGGCCCGCGCGATGTCACGCAACTGCTTCGCCTTTTGGTTGTAAAATCCAACGGGATAGATGAGTTGGGCCAACTCTTCCACGGGGATCCGCAGCAACGCCCGCGGAGTGCGCGCCTTCGGTTGAAGCCGGGCAAAGGCGGTTCTGGTGGTCTCATCCTTGGTCCGTAGGCTGAGGACGCACGAAACCAACACCTGGAACGGATCGCGCGCGCGGCCCGCCACGGCGGTCACGGCCGGAGTCTTCCATTTGGCCACCTCTTGCCGTAGGATACGAACGATTTGATGGATATCCTTGGTTCGCAAAACCATCCCCCTTTTTTACTGCGCCTCGGCTGAATGCCTTCCCCATGTCCGCCGGAAAGGGGATAGGGTTGGCCATCGATCGTATCGTGATTCCGCGGTCCAGGCAATCAAGGCACGGGGGATCATTTCGAACACAGGAATCCAGGATGATGTCCCTCACCCGGGCCCTCTCCCCGAGGGAGAAGGAAAGTGGAACGGGAGGGGACAGGGAGGAAAGCAGAATGAACAGATTCCGTCATGGGAATACTTATAACCCCATTTTTGCAGGTTGCCCATGAATTCAGCTCAGAAACGCGTTTTTTCGTCTCTCCTCTTGTTGTTGATCTTTACGGTGGGGCTGGCACTGCGTTTTTACGGCCTCGATTGGGGTTTCAAGGACGGCGTCTATTCGCAGCATCCGGACGAATGGCACTACGATAGCTGCGCCACCCACATGAATCCCCAGGGCTTGACCGCCGAGGAACGCCGACTCCCCTGGCGCGATCAACTGCGCCTGCTCTACGAGCGGAACCTGAAGGTGGAGCCTCAACAACCCTACACCGCTGGTTCCCCCGGCTTGCGGCCCGTCAACTACAACTACGGCACCTTCCCCCTGCACCTGTATTGGCTATACCGCAATTATTTGGTCCGGCATTTCCACCCCGAAACCGGATGGACGCTGCTGGCCTTCCCCGACGGGCTCAGCCTCGCGCTGCTGGCCTTCGCGCTGTATCTCGGTTTGCGGATGTATCTCGCACTTTCGCGCGATCTTCGGGATCTCGATCACCGGCGGATCCCCTGGTACCAGGATGAGCAGCGCCTGTTGTTCTTCTTCCCCTGCCTGATCATCCCCGTCACCGGGCTGGTCCTGGCGGCGGTCCTGCCCACGAAACTGGTCCAATCCACCCAATACAATCCCGCCACCAGCTCAATCCTGCTGGTGGGGCGGGTGGCCACCGCCTACGCGGGGGCGTTCACCATATTGCTGGTGTATCTCATCGGCCGCGACGCCTACAACCGGACCGCCGGGCTGCTGGCCGCCGCCATGCTGGCCACCGCCATGCTGCACGTCCAGACCAGCCACTTCGCCACCACCGACGTTATCCTGGGGTTCTGGACCACGGCGGCGGTGTATTGTTATCTCAAAATTTCCCAAAAGCCGCGCCTGGGCTGGTACCTGCTCGGCGGCGTCTGCGCGGGCTTCGCGGTGGCCACCAAGTGGAGCGGCGTCACCCTGCCGGGCATCCTGCTGCTGGCGCACGCCATCGCCACCTGGGGAGACGAACGGGAAGGCAAAACCGGCCGCTGGATCCACACCGCCTGGCTGGCTATCGCCGGATTGGTCCTGTTGCACTTCTTCAAGGCCGCCGGTTCGAATGATCCACCGCTCAATGTCACCCTGGCCGCGTTCCGGGATTTCTATTGGGGATGGAAGCGGGTGATTCTACCTGCCCTCTTCCTTCTCTTCGCCGCCTCGATTTATCTCCTGATTTTGCGCAAGCGCTGGCACGGAGGCCGGATGGGCTGGTTCATCCCCGCCGCGCGGATCTACACCCCGTGGCTCTGGCTTCTTCTGGCAATCCTCGCCGGTCTGGCGGCTTTCCTGATCGGCCAGCCCATGGCCTATTTCGACGCGGAAGCCTTCGCCCGCGATATCGCCGCGCAAAGCCGCATGCACACCACCGGCGAAACGCCGATGGTCTTCACCCAGCAATATCTCCACACCACGCCGGTTTTCTATACGCTCGACAATCTCTTTTATCCCTCGCTCGATTGGATCACCGCCTTCTTCACCGTGGCGGGCTGCCTGGCCGCGCTCGGCCGACTGTTCACCAAAGGCAACGCTTCCGACCTCCTGCTGGCCGCGTGGGTCATCCCCAGTTTCCTGATGTACAGCTGCTTTCACAGCAAGTTCCCCCGCTACCTCGACGCCATCCTGCCGGTGATGCTGGTCCTCGGCGGCCGCCTGATCGCGGAGCTCGCCTCCATCCAGCCGTATTTCTACAATCCCGCCTTTCCCCAAATCAGCCCGGGATGGAAGAAGACCGCGAAATACGCCGGTCTCTTCGGCGGCGCGCTGGCCTTGCTGTGCGGGCTGGTTTACGGGACGGCATATGTCCGGATTTATGACCAACCCCACACGCTGGTTACCGCCGGCAAGATCATCCAGGAAAACCGGCGGCCCGGTTCCAAAATCACCCAGAACAACTGGGACAACGGCCTCTTCGGAGTACATATCGAAAGCCGCGACCAGATCGGCATCCACGACCGGCCCGAGGAGGAACTACGCGATCCCGCCGCGCGCGTGCGGTATCTCGCCCAGTACCTCGCCACGTACGATTACATCGTGTTCCCCAGCAAACGCGGCTATGGCACCGTGCTGCAAAATCCCGAACGCTTCCCCATCACCACTCAATTCCTCCAAGCGCTATTCACCGGGCAGCTGGGTTTCAAAATCGCCGCCGTCATCACCAATCCCGTCCGGATTTTCGGCTGGGAACTGCACGCCGACCTGGAAGACGAAACCGCCCGGATTTACGACCACCCCAAGGTCATCATCTTCGAAAAATTTCAGAAATTCACCCAGGAACAACTCGAATCCCTGCTTTGGAGCCCGCCCGCCTGGATCACGCGCATCACGCCCCGCGAGATCCTGACCCTGCGCGACGGCCATCCGGTCTATGAACCGCCCGTGAGTTTCCCGCTGCTGCGCTGGTGGCTGTTCCTTGAATGGTTGGGCGCGCTGGCGTTCGTGCTGCTCTTCCCCCTCTGTTCCGCCCTCCCCGACCGGGGATTCGGCCTCTCCAAAATCGTCGGCCTGGCGCTCTTCTCCTGGATGAGCTGGTTTCTCGCCTCGGTGGGATTCCTGAAGGTTTCGGCCTTGCAAGGCCTGCTGGTGTTAGGATTTCTCCTCATCCTGGCCGTGCTCTCCGCCCGGATCCACCAGGATTCCCTGCGCCAGTTTCTCGCCTCGAAATGGCCGCGATTGGCGGCGCTGGAGATCCTCTTTCTCGTGTTCTGGGGAATTTTCCTGGTCATCCGCGCGTACCATCCCGGAGCCATCGGCGGCGAGAAGCCCATGAACATGGCCTTCATCAACGCCGTGTACCGCGCGGAAACGTTTCCACCGGAAGATCCCTGGGCCCTGGGCCATCCCATCAACTACTACTATTACGGCCACGCGATCCTGGCCTTGGCGGGGCGGTTCATCGGCCTGCCCGCGGAGTACCTCTTCAATATCGGGGGGACGACTATATCAGGCTTGACCGCCCTGGCCGTGTTCTCGCTGGCCTGGCTCCTCTGCCGCCGGACCTTCATCGCTTTCCTGGCCACCTACCTGGCGTGTTTTGCCGGACATTTTCTGTCGTATCTCAACCTCATCCGCTATGAACTGAACGAAACCGGCGGGAGTATCCGCTCGGTGATCTCCAGTATCGTTCCCACCCTGCAATTGATGGCCGGGTGCCTCCGGCATTACCTGGGACTCAGCACGCCGGAAATCGAACAGCGGCTGCGCGATTTGCGGTACGACACGTTTTGGGAATCATCGCGCGTCATCCCCCATACGGTTGCCAACGAGTTCCCTTACTGGACCCACCTGTTCCTCGATTTCCACGCCCATATGCTGGTGATGCCCTTTACCTTCGCCTTTGTGATCCTCCTGTACAACTATTTCGCGCGGCCTCGGGAAGAAAAACCCGGCGCGGTGTTGGGCCTCTCCTTCTTCATGGGCCTGCTGTTCGGCACCGCGATCTGCGCCAACACGTGGGACCTGCCCGCCTTGGCCATCGCCTTTTTGCTCATTACCGCGGTGAAGTTCTACCGCGAGTCCGGCTGGTTCGGCGGCGCGCCCGTGCGGCCCCGGATCCTCTGCCCCGAGTCGCTGCAGGCGGTCTTCCGTTTTCCCCTCGCTCCGGTGGCGCTGGTCTTCCTGTTCGGCATCGGATTGTTTCTGCCCTTTTATTCGAATTTCATCAGCCGGGTCTCGTCCGTGGGGATCATGACCGAGGGCAGCACCGCGGTCCGCACGTACCTGGGTTTCTGGATCCACCTGCTCACGCCCTTAATGATCACCGCGATCCTGCTGGCCGTCCTGCGGCAGGACGGCCGGGTCTCCATCCCCCGCGGGATCCTGTTCGTCAGCTTCTTCATGCTCTCCGTGGCGCTGGCCCTGCTGATCACCCGCGCGAATCCCTTTGGATTTCCTCCGCCCCGGGATCCCGCCGCGCCGTTGAATTACAGCGTCGTGGGCTTGTTCCTGCCCTTCTTCCTGGTTTTTTTCCTGCGGCTGTGGCAAAAGGAGCAATCCCATAACTTTGTCTTCACATGCCTGTTGGCCGTGCTCGGCCTGGGACTGTCCCTGGGCATTGAAATTTTCTACATTCAGGAACCGGGATGGGGACCGCCCTCGCACCGCTGGAACACGGTGTTTAAATTCAACCTGCAGGTGTGGCATTACCTGTCCATCGCCGCCGCCATCAGCTGTTGGTGGATTTGGGGACAGATCAAAACCCTAAGCGCCACCCTCGGCCGGGGATTCCACTATGCCGGGAAAACGGGTTTCGTGCTCGTGATGACCGCCGTCCTGTTCCCTGCCCTGCCCTTCACCCTCATCGCCCCGGCCGTGATCACCGCTTCGTACCGCGCGATCAGCGGCGAGGCCCAGGGCCGGCTGCCCGCTCTCGACGGCCTCGAATACCTGCGCGCCCAGAACTATGGGGCTTATGAGGCGGTCCAGTGGATCAACCGCTTCGTGGAAGGCAAACCCCGCATCGTGGAGTGGGCCGACAAGCACGGCGGCAACCACGCCCGCTTCAGCTCGTACACCGGCCTGCCGGCCCTCATCGGCTGGCCGCACCACACCCGCGAGCGCCTGCACTATATGGACGCCGTCAATCCGCGCCTGGTGGCCCTGGACCGGATCTATACCTCCACCAACCGGGATGAGATCCACCGCTACCTCGGCGAGTACCAAATCGACTACCTCGTCTTCGGCGAGATCGAACGCCTTTCCCCCCGCGGCGATCAAAACGACCGGCCCCCGCTGGGCGAAGCGGGATTGAAGCATCTGGAGGATTTTGGCGACATCTTCCACCTGATTTACCGCAATCCGGACACTTCCATCTTTCAAACCAGCCGCAGTTTGAACCGCGCCTACGGTTTGCGGACCCAAACCGAATCCGCGGTCCAGGTTCCGCCGGCAATGCGGCCTCCCGAAACGGGCCGCGGCCTGTTCGAGGGCGGCCGGGGAAGCGGCAACGGCGAGTTTCAGGAACCGCGTGGGCTGATCCAGGACGCCACCGGCTATTTTTACGTGGCCGACACCCGCAACCACCGGATTCAGGTCTTCCAGCCGGACGGCGCCTACGCCTGGCAAGTGGGCACGGAGGGAGCGCGCGAGGGGGAACTGAAAGAGCCGAACGATGTGGCCCTCGATCCCCAAACGGGGAACTTGTTCATCGCCGATACCTGGAACCACCGGGTCGTGCTCATTGATTCCCGCGGGACGTTCCTGGGCGCCACCCAGGCAAACTTTTTCGGGCCCCGCGGGATCGCTTTCCATCCTCAAAACCGGCTGCTTTATTTGACCGATACCGGCAATCACCGGGTGGTGGTCATGACCCCGGAGGGCATTATTCAACAGCGCTGGGGCAAGCCGGGCGGCGGCAGCGAAGACGACGCCTTCCGTGAACCGGTGGGCATCGACGTCACGCCGGACGGCAACGTGGTTATCGTCGACAGCCTCAACCGCCGCGTGAAGATCTACGCGCCCCGGGGAGAATTGCTGAACACCTGGCCCATTCAGACCACCTGGGAAGGCAACGGGGGATTCGAAGGCCATGTGGCCTGCCTGCCCGATGGAACCATCGCCCTTACCGATCCCAAGGAAGGCAGCGTGCATCTCTATACGGGGGATGGGGAACTGCGGGAGAAAATCCAGGCGGATCGGACCGGACGGAAACTGGTTCAGCCGATCGGCATCCTGGCCAATCCCGATGGCTGCCTCTATGTAACCGATATGCAACGCAGCCAGGCCGCGCGGATCAAATAACGGTCACGCCATGGCCCGGGCGGTGAACAGGCGGTCCAATTCCTTGGGTGTATCCATGTCCGCGGAGAGCAGGAAGATATGAAGGGCTTCCGGCAGGATCTCGTCATACCGGGCATAATCCTCCCCCAGCAAGAAAAAAAAACCCGCCCGGGGATCGGGAACCGCCTCCGGAAAATGGAGGCCGACTTTCATTCTCCGGAGGGAGGGAATGGCCTGGATTTCCTGCTCCAGGTCGCTCCGCGTGGGCCATGTCCCCTCGGTGAGGAAGATATTGAGGAACTCGCAAATCCGTTCCACGCCTTGCCGGTATTGGTGCTGACGTTTGCTCATGCGATCGCTTCCACCGCTCTGCCTCACAGGACTCCCCGGATGAAAACAGGACCGGAGGTTTCCACCCCTTAGTTATACTTCCCGCGTGGCCTGGTCCCAAGCCCCCGGACCAGGACCTCACCCTTCATCCGGGGTCAGCTTGAGGGGCAAAAGAATGGCCAGGATCACGTACGCGATCAATCCCACGAACATGAAGGGCGGCAAAGCGGTCAGGATGAATCCCACCCGCACCAGGCTGCTGTCGATCCGGAAATACTCCGCCAGGCCGCCGCATACCCCGGCCAGCATCTTGTCGTATTCCACCCGCGACAACTGCCGCGAGGGTTTGGGTTTCGGAGTTTCCGGTCCGCCGCCCGCGGCTTCTTTCGCCCCCGCTGATTCCGAAGCGCGGGCCGGACCAGGCTCCGGGCCAGAGGGCGGAGCGGCAGGTTTCTTCGCCTCCGCGAAAAAATGCTCCTTCAACACGTCCATGACCGTGTCCGCCAGGATGTCCGACGCCGCCCGGTTGACTTCCTGAATCAGATCGGGCGGCAAGCCCGGCCGGTGCGCCAGCGCCTCCGCGGTTTGCCTCACCGCCTGGTAATCCTTCCAACATTTTTCCAATTCCCGCGCCAGGGCT
This sequence comes from Candidatus Omnitrophota bacterium, assembly GCA_013177805.1. Lineage (GTDB taxonomy): Bacteria > Hinthialibacterota > Hinthialibacteria > Hinthialibacterales > Hinthialibacteraceae > JABLXU01. The sequence continues at coordinate 41,497 of JABLXU010000003.1, read as the reverse complement.
TCCGTTTTGGGATCCAGCGCGGCCTGGGTCCCCGATGCGAACGAAGCATTGCCGGCGTTTATGTTCATGAGTCAAACCTCCGAGGTGTCGTCGTTTCCTGGATCATTCGAACTCCCCGCGGCGCGGCACCCAAATGGGTTAGCCACGTCTCCGTTTGTATTTCCCTCACCCCAACCCTCTCCCAGAGGGAGAGGGGGAGTAGCTGTTTTGATGGGTTACACGTTGTACAATGACCCACCCTCCTGGTACAATCCCTCCTCACCCAATGGCATGAAGTAAAAAAAATTTTGAAGTTGGAAAACTGCTATCCTCTTCCCTCTCCCTCCGGGAGAGGGCTAGGGTGAGGGAGGGCCTGACCTCAACGGTATCAACCATTCGTTCCTCTCCACCGGTTAGAAAGAAAATAACGCCTTCTCCCGGATTCCCGCTTCCGCGGGAATGACGTCAATTCTGCCGAACTTACTCCACCGTGATGCTGCCATTGACCGTCCGGACCCGCAACACCGGGCCGCCGCCGTGGATCGTTCCCTGAACCTTGTGTTTTTGCCGGTCGCCCGTGAACGCACTAGACTCAAAATGCATCGCGCCGTTCTTGTTTTCCAGGTCAAGCGTGAATCCGGCATTCACGGGAAGCCGGACCCGCACCGCGCCGTTGACGGTTTCCAACGAGGAATCCTTCTCCGGCGCGCCCGTCATCTCGACTTCCACCGAGCCGTTCACCGTTTCGGCCTGCACCTCGCGCCGGCTTTCCGCCACGCGGACGGCCCCGTTGACCGTCTGGGCACTCAACGGGCCGGCACAGGCTTCCGCCGTGATCCGGCCATTCGTGCTTTCCAGTTTCACGGGAGCGGAAATCTCCCGGGCCGTGACGGCCCCATTGACGGTAACCACCTCCAGCGGCAACTCCTTCGGGACCTTGACTGTCAGATTCACCTCCACCGACACGCCCCACGGCAAGGTCTTGGGCTGCACCGCTTCCACCCGCAGCTGCTCCTTCTCGCGGGTGGTCACCACGTCCACCGATTCCTTCACTTTCAGCACTTTCGCCTCGGAGCCCAGCAATCCCCGCGTCAGTTTGATCTCCGCATGCACGTCGATCCGGTTGGGAGCATCCGGTTCCTGGGGCTTAACATCCACGAAGCCGTTGATGGTTTTGAATACCGCCGATTGCGCTTCCTCGACATTGATCTGGATGTCCCGCTGCCAAATGTAGGTATTCCCGCTTTGCTCGTAACCCTCCGTCGATAATTCCGGCTGCGCCCACGTCACCGGCAGCCAGGACACGCTGCCGGCCAGCCCGGCCGTGACAGCCGCCGCCACCAGAACGATTTCATACCGTTTCATGTTTCACTCCTTTCTTCGCCTCTCCACGAGATCCTGCAACACGAACACCACGCCCACGCCGAACATCAGAAACATCCAATAATGACCGAGAAACTCCACGATTTCGATATGTGTCCAGTTATTTACGAGGAACACTCCGCCCACCGCCGTGAACACCGTTCCCAACACCAACTGCCCCCGGTCGCGGTCGCGCGCGTAGTCACGCAGCAACCGCAGGCCGAACACCAAGGGAATCAGCGGCCACAGGCGGTCCCAATTCAAGATGTCGATATTCCACTCCTGCAGAATGAACAAACCACCTACCACCATCAGGATGAGCCCCAGCAGGAACTTGCCTGATATGCCTGGGGCGCTTTGCGTCTTGGCTTTCGGGGGGGGCGGGGGGGCCGGGGCTTGATTCATGGTTGTCTCCTCTGGGGATGATTGAGCCGCCGGGTTGGGCGAACCCAGTTCTTCCATTTTGTTTCGGACCTCCGTTCGCAATGTTTCTTGTTCCTCTCCCGCGGCCGGCGCCGGCGGGGGCGGCGCGTTGGGCGGGGAGGGGGCTTGGGGCCGTGACGGATTGGGAGTGGCATAACCGAGATTGATCCGGCGCGCGTTCTGCACCGCGTCGGTAATCGAGTACAAGACAAAGATCGGGAACAGGACAATCAGCCAGAACAAGGGATACACCCGGACTAAATCCTCGTTAGGGATACCCCAACCGGGAAACAGGTCCCGGGCGGACATCAAGAAATCCCATCCCCCGGGCCCAAAATGGTTCCACCCCATCGGCACCGCCACCGGCATCAACACGAAATAAAAAAACGACGCGACAAATGCAAGGAATACGATCAATCCCTTGGTGGTTTGCTCATTATAGATCTGCCCCATTCCCGGGATAATCGACAAAATCCCCGCGATGACCGGACTCTTCCGCGCGATATAGTGTTTCGCCATGGTTTGCTCTCCGCTTGCCTATGCGCCTATTCTCCGTTTCCGCGACATTGAAAAAATCGTAACGCTTTACCCGAAGGCGGCACCGTCTCAATGCATCAGTCCTGATGTGACTATGGATTCGCGGTGCGGCTTTTGTATGAGAACGCGAACCGATTCTCTCTCCCTCTTGGAGCGGGCCCCTTAAACCCCCCTCTCCTTCTCGGAGAGGGTCAGGGTGAGGGTATTTTTATAGGCTCAGCCCCTGGAGATCCGCCCTCATCCCGGAGGGAATGGAATCATTTTTGCCTCATCAAGGACCCAATTCCCGGATAAACCGTTTTTTTTATCCTTCCGCACTCTTTTTCTTATACGATGTTTTTATACGACTACCCCCTTGGATTTATGTCACTAATTCCCGTTCTCTTTGATGGGCTCATCGGCGGGGACCGGTTTTTCACTCCCGGCGGGGGACGGCGCTTTTTCCAATTGGCTTTGAATTTCCCTCGTCACCCGGCCGATCACGCCGCTGGCCAGCGAATACACGTGACCCGAAAACTGCTCGCTGATCTTCTCGCTTTGATCGATCACCTGGACCGCCAGCCGCGAAACCTGAACCGCCAGCGGGGTGTTCAAGGCCTCCCCTTTCGGACTCGCCACAACGCCGAGGATCACCACCAGCGTCGCCAGCGCGGTCGGCCAGGCCTCCCGCTGCAACACCAGCGGCACATGAAAGCCCGCCACCCAGCGTTTGATCCTTTCCCCAAACAGCGGCCAATACACCGGCTTGGCCGGAAGGACGGGCGCGGTCACCGGCGGTTCCCGGTCGGCGATGTACCGCATCACGTCGTCCGCCAGCGTGGCCGGCGGATCCGGAATTTGGACGGTCTTCAAGGCAGACGCCACCAACCTGGCCACGCCCGCGTTGTCCCGCCATTCCGGGGAGTTCTCCAAATCCTCCCGAACGCCGGGCGGGAGATCCGTTTCCCCATCGGCCATCCGTTCCATCCATTCCATGATTCGTTCCTGTTCCACCATGATCCGCCTCCCCTGATACCGCGCTTTCAGGAGAGCCATTCCGTTTGCAGCGGCTGCAGCATTTCCGCCAACTTCACCCGCGCGCGGTGCAGGTGCGTCATCACGGTTCCGATAGGCAACGACAACGCCTGCGCGATTTCCTCATAACTCATCTCTTCCATGTGGCGCATCATCAACACCAACTTGTACTTGTCAGGCAATTGCTCGATCGCCCGCAAAACGCACTCGTCCCGTTCCTCCCGGCTATGCCGGTCCCTCGGATCGTACGTGGTGTCGGGCACCTGGATGACGCTCTCCTCTTCCCCGGTCAACGAGCACGCTTGGATCCGGCGCTTTTTCCGCTGATCCAAGATGTAATTGACCGCGATCCGGTTGATCCACGCCTTCAGGGGGCGGTCGGGGCTATAAGACGCCAGCCCCTTGAAGACCCGGTAAAAGACCTCCTGGACCACGTCCTTGGCGCCCTCCGCGTTCCCCAGCATGCTGTAGGCAATCCGGTAAACCAGACCGCTGTAGCGCTCCACCAGAACACGGAACGCGTCCCGGTCGCCCTCCAGCACCCGCCGCACGTATAAGGCATCGTCCACCGGATCATTCATCGCATGCCGATTTCGCCTTTCGAAAGACGATCTAGGCTATTATACGAACCTTTTTGCCCATTATTTCAGATGGATCCGCCCCGGACGCGCTTTTTTCCCAACGGCCTGGCGTCAGTAATATTTTCCTGATCCATCAACCCCAGTTCGGTTGATATTCAACCGCAAGTATGAATAGAATGGCTCTAACCCGGACGATGCTTGATTCCCCTTGATGCTTGATGGCGGGGAAAACACACGGTTCCACGCGCGCGTTCTTTCATCTTTTCACAAATGCCTGGCACAAATGCCTGGCCGGGAAAATCTTCATGTTTCAAAACAAAACCGGTTCAACCGGCGACTTCACCCAGAAAGGAATGAACAAAATGATCCGGCATGCTCTGGCTCTCTTTGCCGTGGGCCTCGGTCTCGCGATGGTTTCCAGCCTTCTCCATCCCGCCTTGGCCCAAGAATTCGGTCCGGTGGAACGCAACTCCTATGTGGTGAAATTTTTGGATCCCACCGGCCCCCGGCCTGTCATCGGGGGCGTTTTCGACGCGGGATGGAAAGCCACGTTCAATGAAAGCACCCCGTGGCTGATTTACACCGATCCCGAAAACGACCAGGATCCGGAAAACGGCCCCCGCTCCAATGATTTCCACTTTTACGCGGGCATCCTCGATGGCAATCCACCCCGGTTATTCGTGGGGATCAACGGCGTGGGATTCACTCCCAACGTCGGGGCGGACGCCCCCACCGAAAATGACACAGCCACCTGGTGGGGAAGCTCGTTGTATGAAATGCAAATCGTGCAGAATTTCGATACCGACCCCCGCAACAAAATCGCCATCGGCTATGATGGCCACTGGGCTGATTTCCAACGCAATCCGGAAATCAGTCCGGCGGACTTCACCTTGACCAACCTGGAGGTGGCCGTGATCGATACGGGGGACGGCTTCGCGGCGGAACTCGCCTTCGATCTGGACGACAACGCGTTTCTGACACTCGATAGCCCGGAACCCGATACCGGCATCACCTGGTTCCGGGTGATCATCAGCCATCAAGGAAACGGCGTGCCGCTGGTGGTCTGGCCCGATGGAGATTTCAACGGCAATGTCCGGTACCTCACCCATGGCTCCACCGGATGGGACCATTTCGGCTGGTGGGATGTCACCACCGCCCGGAATCAAAAAGTGATCTATCAGTCCTCCGTGAATATCTCCCTTTGGTCAATCTATTGATGTGGGATCATTACCAATAGATGGCAAGCCACCAAACCACCCCCCTCCCTGATCTCCTCCCCCTCTTTTACTTTCCCGGAGATCTTTCTTCTGATACACTGTTTCCAAAACTTATAAAATCATTCGAAAGGTGAAATCGGCATGAATTGGAAGACGGGGAAAATCCTAGGACTGGCGATGGCATGCTTGATCTGTTTCCACCTTCCCGTTGGGGCTGGCGAAGAAGCCGCCGGCTCGATGGACCCCAAGGTGGACGCGATTTTGAAACAGATGTCGAGTTATTACGCCGGGCTGAAAACCTTCAGCGTGAACGTGGACATCACCCTGCTGGTGGAAGCCCAAGGCATGAAGCAAGAAATGGTCACCACCCAAACCCTGGCCTTGCAACGGCCGGACAAAATGGCCATGGTCCTCAAGAACGGCATGATGGGCGGAACCGTGGTCTCGGACGGGAAAACCGTGTCCCGCTACATCCCCATGCTCCAAGCATATACGGTCACCGACGCGCCGGCGGCTATCGACGAACTCTCCCAAGTGGATCCCGGCGGGGGCATCGGCATGGCCATGGGAGCGTTCAACACCGCCTTCATCGATTTCCTGACCAAAAGCGATCCTTACGAGTCGTTCTTCAAGCAATTGAAGGGGGGAGAATACGTGGGGGAAGAAGATTACCAGGGCACTTCCACCCACCGGGTCCGGCTAAGGCAAGAGGATATCTCGGTGGACCTCTGGATCGACAAGGGCGATACGCCCCTGGTGCGCAAACTGGTCCCCGACATGTCGAAAGTATTCGCCCGCATGGGTGGAGCGGCGGCCGACATGCTGAAAGACATGAAAATGAGCCTCGGCATCACTTTCGCCGATTGGAAAACCAACACGGAACTGCCCGCCGGTACCTTTGTGTTTACCCCCCCCGCGGACGCCAAAAAAGTGGAGTCCTTCGAGGCGGCCATGGGAGGATCCGCGCCACAATCGGACAGCGATCTCATCGGCCAGGCGGCGCCCGCGTTTCAACTGGATTTGTTGGACGGAGGTTCGTTCAATTTGGCCGATCACAAAGGCCAGGTGGTGATTTTGGACTTCTGGGCCACCTGGTGCGGCCCTTGCCGGCAAGCCATGCCCGTCATGGAGCAAACCGCCTCCGCGTTCAAGGACCAGGGCGTGAAACTGATCGCCGTCAACCTCCAGGAAAACCAATCCACCATCCAAAAATTCCTCAAAGAGACCAACCTGCATCCCACCGTGGCCCTGGACCGGGAGGGGAAAGTCGCGGAACAGTATAACGTCCAGGTCATCCCCACCACCGTCTTGATCGGCAAGGATGGTACCGTCCAGGCGGTGCACCTCGGCAATCTGCCGGATCTGGACAAAACCTTGAAATCCGAACTCCAGGCCCTGGTCGAAGGCAAATCCTTGGCGGCAGGAAAACCGGTTCCCCAACCCGCGGAACGGGGAGGCATGAGCCAGGTGGCGATAGTCAAGGCGGATATGCGGGCCTTGCGTTCCGCGTTGGAGTCGTTCTTCATCGATAACAACCAATACCCCCTTCCCCTGGAAGGGCGGACCCTGGACCAGGCGGGCCTGAAAGTGGGAGAAGGATCCCAAGCCCGGATTCTCCGCTTGACCGGGCCGGTCGCTTACGTGAATAAACTCTCGGCTGATCCCTTCGATCCCGACGGCAAACCGTACCGGTATTTCAGCAATGGGAAATTCTATGTCCTGGTCTCCAACGGCCCGGATGGCGATGTCGACTTCGATGAACGCGCCTTCAAGGCAGAAATGATCAGCGAGTTGGAGAAATTTCAATATAATTCCGATCAAGGAGAGACCAGTTCAGGAGACATCATCGTCGTCGGACCATAAGAAATAAATGACCACCGGATGCGCTGATCCGGAAAGCCAACACCCCCTGGAATAATCTCCAGGGGGTGTCGAATTGGTATGCTTCATCACACCCGGCTTCGAAATCAACCGATGCTTACATGCCTAGAATCTTCTTGGCGGTTTGGCGGGAGACCTCGATCCCCTCATATCCCCCCTGCGCCAATTTTTCCTTAGCCTGCGCGACGGCCTCCGGGCGGATTTCCGGCTCGGCTTGAGCCAATTGGACTAGGTGGCTGATCGTTTGGGCTTCCTTGGCCCCGGCGGAAATCTCGATCCGGTCCGTAGGCGGCGCCATGGCGGCGGGTTCCTTCGCTTTCGTCCCGCCGCTCTTCGCGGCGGCACGCTCCGTGACGCGGTTCGCCTGATTCGTTTGCGCGTTAACTCCCGTCAGATCAACCATCGTGACAAACTCCCGAAATGCGTGGCATTCCTTTTTCACCAGCCCTCAATTCAAAACAAATCATTGTAGCACCATCGCGCTGTGGGGCCGATGGCCGGTTTTCTCGCCTTTCATTATCGTCACGGCCGGAAGCGAACTTAAATCCTTCCTGATTCAACCAATCCGCATCGATTACGAAAATCCAGCATACAGGTAAAAAAATGATAAATCGAATTCCTTTTGACCGTATAAATTGCAATATTCATTTGCAGAATATACTTTATTTGGAAGATCAGAAAATAACCAAAAACTCATCCGCCAAGACCTTCCTTTTAGGGCGTCTTTAGGGCGTCCTTTTTTAGATCACCAGTTCGCGTTGCTCACGCATGAAAAATGCGTCCCCTCACGTTATCTTTTAGCAGGGTAGAACGGATTCCAATCACAGCATGCCCGCCAACTCCGCCGTAGGGCGGGCTCCAAGCGCAGTTGTAGGGTGGACTCCAAGCGCAGCGCAGCTCACCAACAAGGTTCCTTTTCCCCCACGAGACTTCTCCTCTCTCCCTCCGGTAGAGGGTGTATAGGCCGGGGTGACGGGATATCTTTCCGATCCCTAACTACCTGACTGTTCTGTCCGCCCCCCTTTCAAGGAACCGCCGGATAGCAGCCCAGGATTTCATCCCTGGGCTTTGATGCTTCCGGATAGCCAAACTCCAGGCCCAGGGTTTCCACCCGGGGCATCCACCCGGGACTCAGGATCCTGAATCCTCCAAATCGCGTAATCCTTTGGCCCCCATCGGCCGGATTTCCTGCTATGATGAGGGTGTCCAACAAAACGCTATCTCGAGGCGTATTCACCCGGCTAAGCCGATGACCGGCACTCTCCCTCCCGATACCCTTTTGCAATGGCTCCGCGACGAAAGCGGGGCCAGTCAATCCGCCCTGTATTATCTCGATTATCCACAATTCTCTTGCTTGCTCCTGCGGGCCGTGACCGGCGAAGCCGATCAACGCAAACGCTACTGGCGGACGCATTGTTCGGACACGGCCACCGTGGAGGCCATCCGGGAGGCCCACGGCCCCTTTGCCCTGCCAGGCCATTCCATCACCGGCCAGCCGGAGGAAATCATCGCCGTGCCCTTGCGTAACGGCACGTACACCATCGGGGCGTTGGTCCATTGTTTTTTAGGCCGCGTGGATTGTTCCTTCCAGGATTTACAAAGCCAAGCCGACGCGCGGGCCGGGGATTGGTTCAACGGTTGGATCGAGTTCCTGGTCGCGGAACAAACCCGGCCCCTGCCCGCCCTGTTTCATATCGCGGGGGCGGTCTCCGCGTCGCTCGACCTGGAACGGGTGCTGCTCAACGTCGTCGAAAAAGCCACGGTCCTCTTTCGCGCCAAAATGAGCTCCCTGATGCTGGTTTCGCCCCAAACACGCGAACTGGAACTGGCCACGGCCTATGGTTGCAGCCTGGAATATCTGAACAAACCCAACCTGCCTCTCGATGGCTCGATCTTGGGCCGGGTGGTCAAAAAAAACCGCGTCCTGCAAGTGTACGATGTCTTTCAGGAACCTTTGTACAAACACAAATCCCATGCGAAACAGGAAGGCGTGGTCTCTCTGCTGGCCGCGCCTATTACCTTCCAAAACGAGGTGCTGGGCGTGCTGAATATCTATTCGGCCACGCCCCGGCGGTGGCAGCGGTCCGAGGAAGATCTCCTGCTAACCTTCGCCGCCCACGCCGCCATCGCCATCACCAACGCCCGCGTGCACGAACAGATCATCCGGATGGAAGAACAACTCCAGGTTTCATCCAAACTGGCCAGCCTGGGAGAATTGGCCGCGGGACTCGCGCACGAAATCCGCAATCCCCTGGCGGTGATCAACATGCTGATTCATTCGTGGAAATCCGCGCCCCCCGCCGGCGAAGACTTCCGCCGGGACGTCGAGGTGATCGCCCAGAAAATCACCGATTTAAACTCATTGGTTACGGATCTATTGAGCTTGGCCAAACCCCGCCCGCTCGACCGCCGGCCCGTGGACCTGGAACAACTCATCGACCGCCTGCTGCGCCTCCTGCGCCACCGGATCAACCAACAAAAGGTGATTCTCCGCAAGGAAATCCGCACTCCGGACAAAATCGTGCCCGTGGACCGCGAACGCATCGAACAGGCCGTCCTCAACCTGCTCCTCAATGCCCTGGATGTCACCCCCGAAGGAAAACCGATCGTCATCGCCATCGGCCGGGAAGCGGAGTACGTCACGGTGGAAATCCGCGATGCCGGACCAGGAATCCCGCCGGACCAGGTGGACGAAATCTTCAAGGCGTTCCGCACCAGCAAACCCCTGGGCACGGGATTGGGTCTGCCCATGACCCGCCGCATCGTCGAAGAACACAAAGGAATCATCCGGGTCTCGGCCAACCACCCGGTGGGGGCGGTTTTTACCTTGCTGCTGCCCCGGCAAGCGGGGGAGTGAGAAAGCCCTCCAACCGCTGAACACAGGCGGACAGGCTTCTCCCCCGGCCCTACAATCCGCACATCAGATCCGGTTATCATTCCCTCGCGGGATCATCCATCCTCATCCAGCGGGAGAAAGGAAGATACGTTCGTGATTCAAGCCGTGATTTTCGACATGGACGGCGTACTGGTGGATACCGAGGAATTCATCTGCGAAGCGGCCATGCAATACTTCGCCGAACGGGGCGTCCAGGTGAAAGCCGAGGATTTTCTGGATTTCGTGGGCATGGGCGAGAACCGGTACATCGGCGGCGTGGCGGAGAAATACGGCGTGCCAATCGAGATCGTTCAGGCCAAGAAGCGCACCTACGAAATCTACGATGCGATCGTCCGCGGGCGGATCAAACCGTTGGACGGCGTCATGGACTTCCTGGCCCGCTGCAAGCGCCTGAAACTCAAAACGGCCGTGGCCACCAGCGCCGACCGCACCAAAATGGATATCAACCTCCGGGAAATGGGCCTCACCGAGGCGGATTTCAACGCCTGCGTCAACGGCCTGGAAGTCGAACGGAAAAAACCCCATCCCGATATCTTTCTCTTCGCCGCCCAAAAAATCGGCGCGGAACCGGCCGCTTGCCTGGTGGTGGAAGACGCCATCTCCGGCGTGGCGGCGGCCAAGGCGGCAGGAATGAAATGCCTGGCGCTGACCACCAGTTTCACCCCCGAACAACTGGCCGGAGCGGATTGGATCGTCCCGACCCTCGCCCACGCCCCCCAGGAATGCACGGCCTGGTGAAATGGAAGATCCCTAACTATATGCATTACTACATAATAAAATAAATCACGTATCTTTAAACAAATCATGCATGGATCTATTTAACCGCCCGCGGACCTCTCTCCCGGCTTTGTTCTCGGTATGCGTTTCAATGGGAACGCTGCCTGCCCCCCTCTCCCCCCGGAAACCCTGTTGCCTGGAAGGTGGGATCCAAGCGCCGCGGAACCCACCAACAACGTCCCTCCTCCCCTACGAGAATTCCCCTCTGGGAGAGGCCGGGGTGAGGGTGAAATCTTTCCGGCCCTCAACTAGCGGACTTTTCTGTCCGCGCCCCTTTCAAGGGGCCGCCATACACCAGCCCAGGGTTTCAACCCTGAGCCGAATCAATCCGGGGCCCAAATCAACTCTTGGCGAACCCACCCTTGGGCTTGAACTCAAAGTTGATTATATTTATCATCTTTATCAACATTTTTCTTTCGATTCATGAATGAGCATTGACCGGGTTGAAGACTGTTGAGGAAAAATAACCGGGAATAGCGGGAAAGCCGCGAGTGACTAGATCGCGGGAAATCAACACGAGGGTCAACTGAATGCGCAGAGTATCCTTTGTCCCATTGTACGACGAATATTGCTTGGGCGTGCGGTATATGTCCTCGGTGCTGCAAGAAGCCGGGCACGAGGTGTTCATCAATATTTTCAAAGGCGTGGAGTACATCTCCCCCACCGAGGTCCCGCCTCCGGACAAGCAAGAGGAGGGGGGCTACTACTCGATGTGCACCTACATCACGCCCAAGGAATTGGAGATTCTGCTCGGATTGTTGAAAGCGCAGGATCCCCATCTCGTGGGCATCTCATTCACCTCAATCAGTTATGGACTGGCCAAGTTCATTACGCAACAGATCAAGCAAGCGTTAAAAGTCCCGGTGATCTGGGGCGGCGTGGATTCGACCATGAACGCCGAGGAAAATATTCAGTTCACCGACATGATTTGCATGGGCGAGGGCGAATACGCCATCCGCGACTTGGTCAACGCGATGGACCGGGGAGAAGACCCGGACCACCTGCCCAGCATCTGGGTGAACCGCGACGGCCACATCATCCGCAATCCCTCCCGCAAACTCGAACAAAACCTCGACAACTACCCATTCCCCGATTTCGAACTGGAAAACAAGGCCGTGATCATCCACGAGGGCATTTCGGATTCGCCCTACCCGCCGCGGAGCCATCTGTACACCAACTTCATCATCATGGCCACGCGCGGATGCCCGTTCACCTGCACCTATTGCTGCAGCGGCCACGATGACGTGATGTACAAGGGCGACAAGTTCCTGCGCCGCCGTTCGGTAGCCAACGTGATCGCGGAACTCAAGTACCGGCTGCGCACCTGGCCCTGGCCCATCGAACGGATCGAATTCTACGACGACGTCCTCCCCCTCAACAAACGCTGGATCGCCGAATTCGCGCCCGAATACGCCACGGAAGTCGCCCTGCCGTTTTTCGGCTACACCCACCCCAACGTGGGCGACCCGGAAATCCTGCAATATCTGCACTACGCGGGATTAAACTACCTGATTATGGGGATTCAATCCGGCAGCCAGCGGACCTTGCGGAAATACTACGACCGGCGGCATCCCAAAGAAGGAACCATCCGCACGGTGCGGAATATCCTGGATTCAGGGACGAAACTGCTGGTCGATTTTATCGGTTACAATCCCCTGGAACTGGAAGAAGACAACCTCGAAACCTTGGATTTAATCTGCGACCTGCCCCGGCCCATCGGGATCATCAAAATCAATCCCATGGCCTTCTACGACAACTACAAGATCTTTCATCTCGCCCACCAGGAGGGCATCCTCGACAAGTTGGAGCGGCCCAAGGGCGTGCACGCGCTCCAGGCCAAACCCGATCCCATCTACGTGTTTTGGGAATTCGTCCATACCCTGGCGCATTTCGACGGATTCACCAAAGAAAACATCGTGGGATTGGTCCAAGACCAATATTTACGGCAGAATCCCGCGATTTTGGAAGAACTGGTCACTAACCTCTACATGGCGACCTATATGGACGGCAATCCCGTCGTGCGCAAAGAGGATTACATTCAACAGCTGCGGTGGCGCGTGGCGCAAGCGGAACAAAACTCGATCTTCCGGGCCTACCGGAAGATCAAGAGTTTGGTGGCTTGAAAAACTGGCCGCTGTATTCCTGCCACCCCAGGCAAGGTGAAGATCCATGCAATGGTCCGATCCAGCCCAAAGCATCACATTCTCCATGCTTGATCCCGTGGCTGGGGGATGGTTTGGTTCGAGAATCGATTCCCTCGTCCTCCGGGAGAGGAGTAGGGTGAGGGAAGCCCTGAAAGGGCGAAAAGGAACACGTAAGGGAACTTTTCGCTTTGTCCGGCGAACACATTCGAGTGAATCGTTGCCCTTTCAAAATCTTCGGCAGACAGGGAAATGTCAAACCGTGAAATAATTTTTGGGAAGATTTTTGGATCGAATGGATAGTCAAGATACACTCGGGATAAGGCCTTTCGACGGAAAGGGGGGATTAGGGCACAGAAAATTATGGTTTATCCGGCTTACGCGTATTGTCCAGAGCACCGTATCCCATCGATTCGGTATGAACGGAGACCCCCCTCCCAACATCCCCTTCCCTCGGGGAGAGGCTCAGGATGAGGGCAGTCCGGAAACAGTGGGAATCTTTCTTTCTCAACACGAATTAAATAGAGGTTGATTATTTAAGTTTTTAAATCGGATGAACACCCACCCGGCGCGGGACGATAGGTTGACCACAACCTTTCTGCACTGACGTTCAGCGTTGCGGTGAGTTCAAAGAATACGGGGCATGGCAACATGCCCTTTTTCATTGAACCTCCCCGCGAGACTTTATCGGCGGCGCGTCCACCACTAAAGTACCTCCGGATTCCATATGCTTACCCTTTCGTTATCGAGGAAAAATCCGTGGTGATCTCGTTGCCGGTTTGGATCGCGTTTTTGGCGCTCATTCTTTTTCTGCTGGCCTTGGACTTGGGGGTCTTCAACCGCAAGGCGCATGTGATCGAGTTCAAGGAAGCCATGTGGTGGACCATCATCTGGATCGTGGTGGCGCTTGTATTCAACGTATGGGTGTACTGGTACATGGGAACGCGGGCCGGCCATGAATTTCTCACGGGCTACATCATCGAGCGGGTGCTCAGCATCGATAACATCTTCGTGTTCCTCCTGGTGTTTTCCTACTTCCAAGTGCCGGACAAATACCAACACCGGGTGCTGTTTTGGGGCATCCTGGGCGCGCTGGTGATGCGGGGCTTGTTTATCGCGGCGGGGATCACCCTGATCCACCTGTTCGCGTGGGTGATGTACGTCTTTGGATTGTTCCTGGTCATCACCGGAATCAAAATGGCCATGGAGAAAGGAAAAAAAATCCATCCTGAAAAAAATCCGGTCTTGCGGTTTTGCCGCCGGCTGTTTCCCGTCACCGATAACTACGTGGAAGGCAAGTTCCTGGTCGTCCGGAACGGCAAATACTGGATTACGCCGCTCTTCTTAGTGCTGGTGTTCGTGGAAGCCACGGACGTCGTCTTCGCGCTGGATTCGATTCCCGCCATCCTGGCCATCACACTCGATCCGTTTATCGTCTTTACCTCGAACGTGTTCGCCATCCTGGGCTTGCGGGCCATGTACTTCGCCGTGGCGGACATCTTGAGACTATTCCATTACCTCCATTACGGGCTGTCGTTCATCCTGGTGTTTGTCGGGGTGAAGATGCTGATCGAGGATATCTACCATATCCCCGTCCTGGTCTCCCTGGGCGTGATCTCTATTCTATTCCTGGTCTCGATCGTGGCTTCGATCATTTGGCCGCAAGAAGAGGAACTGCTGCCCGCCGGAGGGAAGATTCAACAATAGATGTTTTTTCGCGCCGCAGCCCCCCCCTCTGGCCCTCGTTACGGCTGAGCGATCGATTTTATGCCCCCATCCCCGAATTGGACCTCCACGAGCCGGTGAAAAGGAATGATGCGGAGCACGGTTTGAACCCGGCGGTTCTCGATTTCCAGATGAGTGGTGAACAACCGGCCGGACATGTCCATATTAAAACTGCCCGTGCCTCCCGGAACCGCCTCGGGAAGGTTCGACCGGGTCACGCCTTCCGTCCCGCCTTTCCCCGTTTCCCAACGGGCGGAAAACAGAATCCCTTCGGCCAAGGGAGATTGGGCCTGGATCCGCGCCACTCCGGCCATGATCCCCATGCCCAAAATGAACCCCACGGCCAACGCTATGTATACCTCGCTGGATAGTTTCACCATACCGCCGCCTCCCTTCGACTGGAATCATGCGCAGACAACCGCCCAGGGGCTCCTCTTAAAACCATGACCATCCCGTAATCTCCGTCAAACCGGACACCACAGGCAACAAGATATGCGAGGGAAAGTCCGGGCCGGCGTGCACCCGCGTCACCGCGGTGGCGGGATGGCCGTTTTGTCCCAAGGGCTGGTATAGGGGATTCGGTTCGAACCGGGGCGCGTTCGTGTTCGCCACGATCACCCGGATCCGGTGGCCCGTGTTGAAGACCAAACTGGTGCTCCAGAGGTCGATCTCATAGGGAATCACCTCACCGGGCGTGATGGGCGTGGGATGCGAGAGCGATTCCCGGTACGACGCGCGCCGGATTCCATCGCACACCAGCATGGAACGGCCGTCGGGATACACATCGGTCAGCCGCACAGCCAAGTCGTTATCCGTCAGGTTCGATTCGGCGTAAATCACCGCTGTGATCCGCCCGGTCACTTCCACGGGCTCGGGGAGGGGGTCCGTGCTGAACACCAGCACATCCGGCCGTGATTCAAGGGGCCGTTGGTCCCACGGGCCGGAATTGGCTTCCAGGTTCATCCCCCCGAGCGTGGGCACGGGATTGCCGGGCTCCACCATGATCTCTCCACTCCAGGATTCAGACAAAGACGCTACGGACAACGTCCCGCCGGGCCCCAAGTACAAACGCACGGGTTGGGAGGCGGGCGGCCAGGAATCACTGGTCTTCCAGACATTGCCCGGCGCGTCCGCCGCGCTGGTGTCGCCCATTAGGTAATACTTGACCGCGGGCTGGTCCATCACCCCGTTTTGGCTCCCCTTGAGCCAATAATCGAACCACGCGATCGTATCCGTGATCTCCGTGGCGTATTCCGAATTCGCCGGAAATCTCAATTGCCCTTGCTGTAAATCGAACTCATTGACATGCGTCCAGGGGCCGATGATCAGCCTCTGTCTCCCCCGCGCGCCTTCCGCCCCCTGGGTTTGCCGGCCCACGAATCCGTCCAGGGTTCCCTCTTGAAAGCAATCGTAAAATCCCCCCACAAACAATGTGGGCACGTTGATCACTTCATGCCTCGAAGCCACGTCCAGCGGCGCCCAAAATTCATCCCGCACCGGATGCGCCCGGAAAACGGGGATCAATTGGGGAATCTCGTTCTCCATCAGCCAGCCGTCCACCAGCGATTGCCGGTAAACGCCCCCGGAATAGGCGATTTGCTCGTAACCCCGCGTGGCCGCGAAGCCGATCACTTGGCAGGTCAGATGCGGCGGAACCGCGCCGGCCGCCAAGCCGCTCAGAATCCCCAAGGCCGAATGCCCCCACATCCCCACCTTGCCGTTGTTCCATTTCTGCGCCGCGATCCATTCGATGGTGTCATATCCGTCCTGCAGCGCTCCCCATCCGTCGCTCAAGAAGATCAGCGGCTCGCCTTCCGAATCGTACCGCCCGCGGGTGTCCTGGAATACCAGCGAGTAGCCGGTCAGCACCAACAGTTGGAGCTTGTCCAGTTCCGGAATGTTCTTCCGCCCGTACGGCGTCCGCACCAGCACCGTGGGGACCGAGCCGATGAGCGGTTTGAAAACCGTGGCGGCCAGCCGCACCCCGTCGCGCATGGGAATCATGACTTCGGAATCGAACAGCCCTTGCTGCCGCAGCCGGCCCCGGAATTCCTCGTAGGTCATTTTGGACGGGCGATAGGCCGGCTTCGATACCGCCCCGCTCCCCATCCCATCCATTTCCGGCGCAGCCCATAAGAAATCCACGCCCGCTAGCCCAAGCAGCATCGCTCCCATCATCACCCTAACGAGTGCATTCATGGCCGTCTCGACTCTTCCTTTTAATCCCGCGGAGTCCGGAAGGAAACCCACACTTCATGACCCCACCGCCTCCCGCATCCTCCCCGCCTTGAATTCTCCTCCGCAGGGTGGATTATGATGGCGCTCTCATTCATTCTGACGGAATTCAATATTCTCATGCCCCGTCCGGTTGGCTTGGTGTTCTTATGGACCCCCCTGGATGCCGGGGGCCGCCTTCTGGCCTTTCTGGCGGGCTTCGGCATGCTGTTTTGGAATTACAGTGAGTGCGTCAAACGCCAGTGGGATTTTCCCGTCTATTACCTCGCCGCCCGCGCCCTCGAAAACGGCGAAAATCCATACGATCCCGCGCGGCTCTCGGCCATCGCCCGCACGGTGGAAGGAGCCGGTTATGGAGGCCTGCCTTACCTCTATCCTCCCTATCTCGCCCGCGTTCTCACCCCCCTGGCCCATCTCCCCTTTTTCCCCGCCGCGTTTCTGTGGCTGGTCCTGAAATGCGCGGCCTTGGAAGCCACGATCTTCCTCGCGTTATTCCTGGCGCGGATTCCCGTTCATATCCTCTCGCTGGCGGCCGGCCATCTCGCCGCGCTATTCTACCGCCCCCTCGCCCTGGACTTCAACGCCGGGAACATCGCGATTTTCGAGTCGGCCCTGATCCTCGGATCGCTGGCCGCGTGGCGGCGCGCCCGGTACGGCACGGCCTCCGTGTTGTTCGCCGTGGGGGGAACCCTCAAAGGCGCGTCCCTGCTGCTCGCCCTCTATCCCTGGCACCTGCGCGACAAACCTTTCCTCCGCGCCCTGGCCGCCGCTTTCCTGGGATTGGGTTTGATGGCTCTGATCGATTACCCAGCCGCCGTGGAACTGATCCGCTTCTACCGCGGCCCAGAGTGGCAAGCCCTCTGGGACGAACAGGTCCAAAGCTTCTACAATTGCTCCTCGGTCACCGTGATTCTACGCACGTTTTCCGATACCTACTTCGCCCAGCCGCTGGTGTTTTCTCCAGCCCTCACTTCTATTTTGATCCCCCTTTTTCCCCTGCTGATCTTCGCCGCCATGGCCTATGCCATCCATGTTCAACAAAAACGCCCCGGTTTCGATCCGTTCGACGGCCCGATTTTCGCCCTCCTGATTCTTGGAACCTTGCTGATCCCCCCCCGCCTGGCGGGCTACACCCTGGCCTGGACATACTTCCCCCTGCTCCAGATACTTTGGACCGCTATCCAAAAATCCCGCTCCGGTTCACTGGGGCTGACTCTGGCGGGTTGGATTCTCATTCAACTGGATTGGCCCCCGAACCACATCCCCCCGGGCATTACCCAGTTGTTCATCGACAAGGACTTTTTCGGCCTGCTGGCCTTCTTCCTGGCGGCCTTTTCTCTCTGCGCCTTCCCCCCGAAGACTTCCGCTTCCTCTCTCCCTGGATGAGGCCCGGGATGTAAAAAATCCCTCTCTTCCCGCTTCCACTTCTCGAATTACGCATTTCTCCCTCCTCCCCAAGCGCCCCTTTCAAGGGGCCGCCGTCCAGCAGCCCAGGGTTTCAACCCTGGGCTTCAACCCTGGGCCTCGGCCCCGGGGCGTATCTTGCCCCCCTTCCACCGGTTTTCTTTGGCGGATTAGCCGGAATGGAAATTTTTCAACCAGCGGCGGGCGCGGAACAACAACTCAAGCGTGCCAAGGATGGTTTGGAAGGCAGGCATTTTGCTCTTGCCTCCCTTCGCCTCGTAATGCAATTCAAAGGGAATTTCGGTCACACGGGCCGGGGCGGTGTGCCCCAGCATTTTGAGCATCAATTCGCCGGTACAAGCAAATCCCGGGGCTTCAAATAGGCGGCTCCCCCACTGCTCCACGGTTTTGCGTAACAAATCCCACGAAAAACCCCGGTAGCCGCAGGAAAAATCCTGGAGCGGCACGGAGGGAAAGAACATCCGGTACGTGAACCGCGCGCCGTGGCTGAGCCACTTCCGCCACAGGGGCACGCCGTATTCCCGCCCTCCCGGCGCATAACGCGACGCCACCACGATATCCCGCCCGGTCCGCAATTTCTCGACGAGCCTGAACACATACCGGGGATGATGGGTACGATCGGCGTCCAACGTCACCACCCAGTCGCCGGATGATCCTGTTTGCAACACAAAATCGATCCCGGTGCGCAGGGCGGCGGCCAGACCTTGGTTGGTCGAATGTTCGAGCACGGTAAGTTGGATGGGACCGGAAAACCGCCGGGCCATTTCGCCGGTCGCATCGGTGCTGCCATCATCGATAACCACGGCGTGGACGGCCCATTCCGGATTGTCCTCTCCCGGATTCTTGGCCTGCCACGCCTGCGCTTCTCCGGCGAGGGCGTCCAGGAGAGGCAGAATGTTAGAGGCTTCGTTGTAAGCAGGCAACAGAATATAAATCACATTACCTTTCCGGTTTCGCGGTGGACGACGCCAGGGAACGGAAGGTCGGAGAATCCGTCAACTCCCGCTTCACGTCGACCGCTAAGATCTTTAACTGGCCTCGCTCGAGGGAAACCAGCCCCAATTCCTGAAAAATTTTCAACCCCAGGTAGAAATCCTTGAGAGACATCTTGGCGATTTTGGCTAATAACTCCGCGTTTTGAAGGGCGATGATTCTCTCCTCATTGCAGGATTTCTGCAAAAGACGATACAGGCGTCCCAGGGTTTGCCGGTCCCACCCGGAGGAAGAAGTTTCCAAAACCGGGGTGGCGGGAGAAGGAACGGCAGGGGCGGCCGGCCGGAGATCCTTGAGATGAAGGTCAATCTCCCGGCGGCCACGGTATTCGTTGAGATGGCAGGTGAAAGCGATTTCCAGCACGCCTCCCGTCAACGGCTCGAGTTTGTCCCCCTGGCCGAAACCGATGGCGTTGATGAATCCCCGGGGGTGGCGCAGAGTCAACCGCAGGTGATTGTTGCCGACGATGCGGGCGCCCATCCCGCTGAGTTCGGCCTGGGCGGCGAAGACTGGTTCCTCGTTGCCCGCGCCGAAGGGTTCCAACCGTTGGATTTCTTCCCAAAGGGCCAGATCCACCTGTTCGAGGGGGAGTGAGGCATCGATCCAGAGGGGACTGGGGCGGACCTCAAGACCCAGCGAAGCGGCCGTTTCGCAAATCGCGTTTTTAAATTGGGGAAGGTGTTGAATCTCCACCTTCATCCCGGCGGCCTCTTCGTGACCCCCGCAAGAAATGGCATAGGGGCGGGCGGCATCCAAAAGCGGCAACAGGTTGACACCGTCCACGGAACGGGCGGAACCGTATGCGACACCTTCCTCCACCGTCATCAAAAAAACCGGCCGTTGGTAATACTGGACCAGACGGGCGGCCACAATCCCGAGCACACCGCGATGCCAGCCTTCGCCCCAGACTACCAGCACCGGTTCTCCCCGCGTGAGCGGGCCGTCCCGCTCGATGAGCGCTCCCGCCTCGGTGAAGATTTTGGATTCCAATCCCTGGCGCTTGAGATTCAACTGCTGAAGATGGAAGGCCAATTCGCGGCCTTCGTCTGGATCGCGGGTCATCAGTAAATCCAGGGCATAACGGGGATGATCCATCCGGCCGGCGGCATTGAGGCGGGGCGCGAGGCGGTACGCGATGGATTGGGCGGTGATCTGGGCGGGAATGACCTTGACCAGATCCATCAAGGCCCATAGTCCCGGACGTGGGTTTTCGTGGAAACCCTTCAACGCCCGCTGAACCAATATCCGGTTTTCACCCAGAAGGGGAACGACATCGGCCACCGTGCCCAAAGCCACCAAGTCGAGTTGAGCGGAGTCGTCCGGCCGGGATAAGACCACTTCCCGCAACGCCTGGGCCAGTTTCCAGGCCACACCGGCTCCCGAAAGGCATTTTTCGGGATAGGTTTCTTCCTCCCGCTGCGGATTGAGCACCGCCACGGCCGGAGGACGTTCGGGTCCGGGATCGTGATGGTCCGTGATGATGACATCGATTTTCAAGTCATTGGCCCGCCGCACGGCTTCCACGGAAGTGGTCCCGCAGTCCACCGTGATCAGGAGATCGCATTGACCGGCCAGCTTTTCGACCCTTTCCACCTGAAGGCCGTACCCCTCCTCGAGGCGGCCGGGGATATAATATTCCGCCTCCAGGCCCATTTCCCGGAACGTTTCCAACAAAATACACGTGCTGGTGATGCCATCGACATCGTAATCGCCGTGGATCAGAACCCGTTCGCGGCGGTCGAGAGCCTGGTGGATGCGCGCCACCGCCTTCTCCATTTCGCTGAATTGGAAGGGGCTGGGGACTTCCTGTTCCCCGGGGAAGAGGAAGGCGTGAGCCTGCGCGGCCGTGGTTATCCCCCGTTGCGTCAAAAGCCGGGCCAGCAGGGGAGACAACCCCGCCTGCTGGCTTAACTGCTGGACCGCTTCCTCGGAGGCGGATTTCCATTTCCAGTTTCTTTTCATTAGAAACCCTTAACCCTCATTCTTCGATATTCATTCACTCAAACATCATTTCGGCCCATTCATACCCCAAAGCCCGCCCGGGGGCCTTCTTTCACTTTCCCCTCAGCGGCTCTCATTGAAGATCCGCTTGGTCTCCTCATACTCCATGGTTTCGGGATCCGGTTCGGCATCCGGCCGGGAGTCCGGAGAATCGGGGAGGGAGGAGGTGTTGCTGTATCCGCCTGGAGAATGAGGAGATGCGGAAAGTTCTGTCCGGTAAGTGGCCTGCAAAATGCCATAACAAATGAGCACCACCAGAAGAACCAGCAGAACATAGAGGTTCCCCCGTTGCAAAAACCAGGGGGCGGCCGGCGGCCCGGGAAGCGTGCCCCCCCGCAAGACGCTGACAAACCGCTCGCGGGGAGATAAACGGCGGCGCGGGGAAAAGGGGTTTGATTTCATGGGAAAAAAAACGATCCCGGCCCCATCGCAAGGGGTGACGATTCAAGGTGGTTGGCTATAATGTCCAACGAAAAGATCACGGAAGGACCATGAACCCTCATCATACCATGCTTTTCGCCTGGATAAAGCGGGATGCCAAGAGAAGAAAATCGGTTTCAAGATGGTTTATCCAAACACTTGAAATTTTGAATGGTTATGTGATTTCTCCTTGACATCAAACGGACAACTTCGCTATAGTGTATAAGTCAGTCGGTTGGACGCTTCCGGGCGAGTAGCTCAGTTGGTTAGAGCGCCTGCCTTACAAGCAGGAAGTCGCTGGTTCGAGTCCAGTCTTGCCCATACTGGGGGAATTCCCGGGTGGAAATGGTAACCGAAACGGGGCCGTAGTTCAGTTGGTTAGAATGCCTGACTGTCGATCAGGAGGTCGCGAGTTCGAGTCTCGTCGGCCCCGCCATTTCCTCCCGGGAATTAAAAGGTAGTGGCAAGAGTATGAAGTGTTGGGAGGTCTATGGTCCGTGATGGATTTACTTCGACTTTTTACCCCCGCCGTGATCTTTTCGGCTGCTTTCATGTGCACTTCCATTCCGCTGGCGTTTGGGGGCGTCAACGATAACGCAACCCTATTGTTGGATTTCATCACTACCCCGGAGGACACCCAGACGGTCACCGTGGTGGATCCCTCCCCGGTCTTCTATTCAGTTCAAGTGAATAGGGAAACCCGGACCCGCTTCCGCGTTACATTGGTTCTGAAAAACGCGGTAAATCTGACGGGCTTCACCTGCGATCTGGTGTTCGATAAAAACAAAATCCGCGTGGTCGATATTCATGAAGATTCCGGCGACCTGAATTTCGACGGACGCTCGAACATCGCCGATGTGCTCACCCTGGCGGAACGCTACGGCGCCTCCACCCTGAACAATGAACTCGCCTACTTCGATTTGGATCCCACGGGTGCCAGCCAAAACAAAATCGATATGCAGGACATCAACGCCGTCTTGCCCCTGATCAATCTGCCTTCTCTCTTTTGGACTAGCAATCCTCATGTCGTGCGCCCGGGCGATCCCATCCGGGAAAGCGTGGAAATATTCGAATCTCCTGATAGAAGCAACGAAAAGGGCCGCATCGAGGAAATCGTCGTGGTCTTGTTATCGCGCATTCATCCAATCCCGGAAGGTTTTGGATTCGATGGCGACGCCCGCATCGCGGACATCACGTTTGAAATAGTTGGGAACAGTTCGGGGGAAACCGCCCTCTCGTTTGAAAACGTGATGGCGATCGATGAAGCGACGGTGATCACCCAGACGGAAATCATCAACGCCAGCACCCCCGGATCCCCTGCTGTGGTGATCACCCTCCCCTGACCCATGGTGATGAAGTGAGGGTGTTTTTTTGTTTTTTTATAACCAGGCTAGACCTTTGGATGGGTTTTTTGTATTTACGTACCAAACGTCACAATTTTTACTTGCTATGGCATAGCTAGGGCGTTAATAAAATGGAGGCAACATTGATGCGCGCTAATACATTCCAAATTTTCGTCGTCTTGCTTCTCGCAGGCCTTTTGACTGGATTTGGATCCGGAACCGCAAGTTGGGCGCAAGTCGTTGAAACTCCCACGGAAACCCCCGTTGAGACTCCAACGGCCACTCCCACCGCGGTGGTGGAAACCCCGACGGAAACCCCGACGGCTGTCCCCACCTCTACACCGACTGCCGTGCCTCCAACGCCCACTGTGGTGGAGAGCCCCACGGAAACGCCGGTGGTAACGCCGACCGAAACGCCCACCGAAACGCCCACCGCCACCCCCATCCCGACCCCCACCGAGTCGGCTACCGCGGTACCCACACCCACGGAATCCCCCACGGCCGTGCCCACGCCGACCGAAACCCCTACGGCGACCCCGGTTCCCACCGCCACGCCGGTCGAAACCATTACCGCCACGCCCACTGAAACTCCGGTCGCCCCGGTGGAACTTTCCATCACGGCTCCCGCTTCGGCCTTGGTGGGGGACACGGTACAAGTCTCGATCGTGGTAAACAACGCCGTCAATGTGGATGCGTTTGGATTCGATTTGTTGCAAAGCGCGCCTGCCTTGAACTATGTTTCCGTTCAGAAGGAAGGCACGTTGACCAACGACTTCTTGTTTGTTCTCGGCGAAGCCTTGACCACGCCTCCCGGGGCGGTGCGCATCGGCGCGGTGGGCGGCCCGGCCTCCGTCACCGGCAGCGGTACTCTGGTTACCATCCAATTCATCGCGGCCTCCGAGGGCACTGTCACCTTGTCGTTGGCAAACGTAGTGGATGATCTGGCCGGCGCGGCCCTGCGGAGCGCTTCGATCGACGTTCAGTCCCTGGTGCCCACACCAACCGAAACCCCAACGGCTGTGCCTACTCCGACGGAGACACCCACGGAGGTGCCCACGCCCACGGAAACCCCGACGGCTACCCCTCTGCCGACGGCCACTCCATCGCCCACGGCCACCGAGACGCCCACAGCCACCCCGACCCCCGAAATTATCGCCCTCAATCCCAACCTGGGGATCGTCTCGATCGATGAACTCGGCGGCACCTACCCGCGGGGCGCGGCCGTCCATAACTTCGATATCGGAATCTCCAGCCCCGACGGGAAACTTATCCAACCCGGCGTGTTCGACGGACAAATTGACCCGGACGCCTTGGGACCCTTCCTGTTCATTGACGGCGTCCCGATTCCCATCGCCCAAGATGTGGAATTCACCGGTCAGATCGCCGAAGGCGGTAACGGGTCCGAAGGCGCTTATTTCCTGATCGGCGGCAGCATCGGCTCCTTCCCGCCGGTCAGCCCGCGGCTGGGCGCGGTGGGCGGTCCGTTGCGCGGCGGGATCGACATGAACAATGACGGGAACACCATTAATTTCGGCACGTTCCGCAGCGACATCGTCCCGATCTTGTTCCTGCCTACCGTGAATTCGCCCCAGGGTGAGTTCCTCTACCCGTTGGTGGATTTGGAACCGGCCGGCAACAATGGATATTACGTCCTGGCCGAAAACGGGCGGATCTTCGCGGAAGGAGACGCGCTGGAAAGCCTCGATACTTCCACGCCCGTTACCCTCTCGCCCAATTCCGAGGCGATCGCCTTCAAGATTTGGCGGGGCTATGACATCACCGTCGAAAACAGCCAGTACAGCACGGATCGGATCGGCACCGGCGCCTATATCCTCGATTCGGCGGGAATGATCCACATCGTCGGGAACGCGCCGGCCTTGAATACGGCCGATATGCCGGTGATTCCAGCCGATCCGGGCACGGGCTTCTTCCAGGATCTGGAATTCATCCCCAACGCCGAAGGCACACGCTGGATTGGACTAGGCGTGTTGATGGGCGACGGCTTAATCAACCTCGTGCCCTTCGCGGGCGCCAACGCCTCCGATTACGCGGCGTACATGCAACAATTAACGCCCTTCGGCAGCCTGAGCGCGGGATTCCCGATCAATATCGCGCGCGACTTCGAGGTGGAAATCAGCGATTCGCCGGTATACACCTTGAATGAAGCCGGCCAGACGGTGGCTTCCACGGGTCGCCGGGTGGGAATCCTGATGATGGACGGTTTCGGCGGCATGCACACCGGCGGCGATTCCACCCGGTTCGCCCCCGCCTACCTCCCCTATGGCGTGGTGGTGCCGGGTCCGGTGTATGTCATCAACGGCCAGAACGCGATTCCATTCCCCATCAATCCGCCTTATACATTCAACGTGGATATTTCCCGGGCGTTTGTTCTCAGCCCGCCGGTCAAGCGGTAGTTGGCTTGAAAGTCCAAACAGTTACGGGGGAACGCCCGCGGGTGTTCCCCCGATTCTTTTGTCAACAGACGAAAGCAATGAGGAATCCGGTCGAATTCGAGTGAGGAGTGATTCATCATGAGCGGCATGCGGGAACGGGTGCAAGCGGTACGGGATGAAGTGGCGCGGGTGGCGGAACTGTGCGGACGCGATCCCCAAGAAATCCGAATCGTGGCCGTAAGCAAAACCCATCCGGCCGCGCTCGTGCGGGAGGGGTACGAAGCCGGGCTGCGGCTGTTCGGCGAAAACCGCGTCCAGGAGGCGGAGGCGAAATTCGCGGAACTGCGCGATCTCCCCTTGGAATGGCACTTGGTGGGTCATCTGCAGACCAACAAGGCCAAAAAAGCGGTGCACTTATTCCAACTGATCCATTCCGTGGATTCACCCAAACTCATCGCGGAACTGGAACGCGCGGCAAAATCCGCCGACCGGATCGTACATGTGCTTCTGCAACTCAATCTCTCGGGGGAAGCAACCAAATCAGGCAGCCGCGTGGAAGGTCTGGAAAGCCTGCTGACTGCCTTGCGGGATTCTCCCCATCTGCGTTGCCGGGGACTGATGACCATGCCCCCCTTCGAGGAAGATCCCGAACGGACGCGGCCGTTTTTTCGGCAACTGCGGGAAATCGGAGAGCGATACCGGCAGCAATTGACCGCGCCAGGCGAGCCGCTCGAACTCTCCATGGGCATGTCGCACGATTTTCGGGTGGCGATCGAGGAAGGCGCCACGCTGGTGCGGATCGGTACGGCTTTGTTTGGCAGCCGAACGTGAGCCGAACCCGCGAATTCTCCCTCGAGCCCCAGAGCGCCTCCCGAACCGTATGATTAATTAAAGTCGTAGGCTGGGCTCCAAGCGCCGCGTAGCCCACCAATACGGTCCCCTTTTCCCCCCGCGCCCCTTTCAAGGGGCCGCCGAACAGCAGACTAGGGGTTCAACCCTGGGCACACCCCCCTGGGCGATTCCCCCTTCCCCCCGGGAGAAACGTTATATCGAAATGGATTATCCTTCCGGGAATCCCCGCCACGGGGTTCCATGTTGTCACACGGTCAATGATATACTAGGGCGGACAGGCAGGAGGAAATTCCATGCGTTCTCAAGTCGTTTTGATCATCCCGTTGGCTTTGGTCGCGGTCCTGGTAATGGGGCTTATCGTTTTTCTTCCCACCGATCCGGTCATCCACACCGGCCCGGAGAGCGAATGGCCCACCCCCGCCAAGGTCGTGGAATTGAACCAGGCGCAACTCCCTTCATCGCTGCCGGAGGATCTCCCCTCTGGAATTGTCAGTACCGCCACACCCGGCCTGGAATCCCAGACACCCGGATCGCCATCCGGTGCAACCGGTGATGCGCAAGCGGCCACGGCTGCCGTGGCGCAGGCTTCTCCTCCGGCCGCGGCAACGCCCACGCCCCCCAGGGCCGCCGAAGCCGCGGGGGATGCAAATGCCATTAGCGGAGTGGTCAAGGATTCCCGGGGTGTAATGTTGCAAGGGGCGGCCGTTCAGGCCGAAGGCATGCCGCCGGTTTTCAGCGGCGTAAACGGGGTATTCAAGATCGTGAAAATCGCCCAACCGGCGGTGACCTTGACTGCCAGTCTGGCCGGATTTCAGCCTTTACGGATCGAAGGCGTAAAGGCCGGAACCACCGGCTTGGAGTTGGTGCTGGTGCCCAACGGGGCGGTGGCCGGCCAGGTTCTGGATCAGTTCGGCGAACCGGTGGCCTTCGCGAAAGTCACGGCCCAGGCTTTGCAAGGCATCTGGATTGTGGATTTGACCGCGAACGCCGAGGGACGCTTTCAAACCGAGGAAGCGCCTCAGGTGCGGTTGCGCCTGCAAGCCACCCAGGAGGGTTTCACCGACGAGGGAGAAGGAACCAAGGAAGTGGACACTCCCGCGCCCCAGCCGGTCATTTTAAAATTGATCCGTCCCACGTTTTCGATATCCGGCCGGGTGGTTATGCGGGAAACCCAACAAGGCGTGGCAGGCTTCAGGTTGCGGGCGGCGGCCCAGGACACGGTCACTCAGAAAAAAGAATTTCAAACCGAAACGGATGGGACGGGATACTACAAATTCGACAATCTGGAGCGGGGAACGTATCAGGTCTCCAGCGTGGCCAAGGACAATGCCCATTTGAACGCCGTAATCCCCATTAATGAGGATTTCAAAAACGTCCGGCTCTTCGAAAAAAGCGCGGAACAGGTGAACTTCTATGCGGTCTCCGGCCTGACAGTGAACGGTATCGTGGTCTCTTTCAGGGGAGAACCGGTTTCGAACGCGGAAGTGACCGTGGCGGGGCTCGACTCCGCGGCCACGTTGACGGGACGGGACGGCCGTTTCCGGCTGCAAGGCGTGCCGATGCCCTCCTCCGGACAAGATATCGGGTTGTACTCCCTGCGCTTGACCGCCTCGCACGATCAATATGGAACCGGCCTGAGCGAACCCTTGTCCGCCCAGGCCGGGCAAGAACTCCAGGACATCACCATCACTTTGCAAGGCTTGGCCCAACTGGCGGGAAACGTCGTGGACCGGCAAGGCGCGGGCATCGCGGGCGCGCGGGTGGTGCTGCGGGACTTGATCCGCCTCCAAGTGCAGGAGACACAAACGGATTCGGCGGGTGCGTTTCTGTTCGCAAATGTCTCCTCGTCCGCCGGCACCGGGGCTCAGTTCCGGGGAACTCACGAAATCGAGGCCAGCAAAGACGGAAGCACCACCCCCCGCGAGCAACTGGTCCTTCAGCCGGCGCAAGAGAACCATGTCACCCTGGTGCTGGATCAGAACGGTTTCATCGAAGGCCGGGTGACCGACAGTTCGGGAGCAGCCTTGCCGGGAGTGCTGGTAAGGGCGATTTTGCCGCATGGGGGAACGGCGGCGGCCTACAGCAACGAGGTGGGCATCTACCGCTTGACTTCGCTTCCTGAAGGGACGTTCGATTTGATGTTCCGCCTGGACTCCAACCCTCCCCTGACCGGCACGCTGTACCAGGTTCCCTTGGGAACTTCGGACGCCAACATCACGTTGACCGCCGAAGAGTGGTATGTGATGGGCACTGTGTTTGACAACGCCAGCAATGAGCCGGTTTTTCAATATTTTCTGAACATCGAAGGCACTCCCTTGGACCGGCGCGGGCGGCCGTTTATCCAATCCCGCGCCGTGAATACCCCGGACGGAACCTATCAAATCACCCTCAACGAACCGGGACAGTACCGGGTGCGGTTTACCGCCCCTGGATATCATTCGGAAGATTTGATGGTAAAGATCGCGCCGGACACGCTCCGGGAACAGTATCTCAACCCCCGCCTCACGCCCCTGAACGAGCGCGGGGCGATTCAAGGGAGTTTCATTCCCCCGGAAGGAATGGAATTTGTGGGCGTGAATGTGCTGGGATTCCGCGCGTTCCCGGCCGGGGGGCATGATTTTCTTTTGGAGGACGTGCCGGCCGGCCAGCACGATTTGCTCTTTCTGGTGCGGGACCGCGCCACCCAAGCGGGCTATCCCCTCGGGGTGCTGCCCACGGTGCGGGTCGTGGGCAACGAAGTGACCAATTTGGGAATGATCCCTTGGCAACGGCTGACAGCACAGTTTCGTGATTTGTAATCCGCGCGGCGGTTATGACGCTTGGCAGAGGAAGGCCACCTGATGAACGGCGAATCCCGGTATAAAGAAGCAGGAGTGGATATCTCCGCGGGGGATTGGATTAAAAAACAAATCGCCCAACGGATCCGGCAAACGTATTCCTCCCGCGTGCTGCACCGCGAGGGAGCGTTCGGCGGCCTGTTTTCGCTGGACGGCCTCAATCTGCGGAAACCGGTCCTGGTCTCCAGCATCGACGGCGTGGGAACCAAAACCAAAGTAGCCCTGGCAGCCAGTCAGGCCGGGGGAAACTGGCACCGCGGGATCGGGCATGATCTGGTCAATCACTCAATCAACGATATCCTCGTGTGCGGCGCGCGGCCTCTCTTCTTTTTGGATTATTTTGCTTGCGCCGCGCAAGACGATCAGCTGGTTTTGCAGCTGATCGAAGGCATGACCGAAGCCTGCCGCGCCGCCGGTATCGCCTTGGTGGGGGGCGAAACCGCCCAGATGCCCGGCGTATACGCGCCGGGGGAATACGACCTGGCGGGATGCATCGTGGGCATCGTGGACGAAGAGAAGATCATCGACGGACGCGCCATCGTCCCCGGCGACCGGATCCTCGGCCTGCCCTCCAGCGGCCTCCACACCAACGGCTACACGCTGGCCCGCAAAGTGCTGCTGGAAGAAAGCCGCTTGGATTTGCGCTCGCGGCCGGCCCCCTTGCGACGGACCCTGGCCGAAGACCTGCTCGAGCCGCACCGCTCCTACCTGGACGCGGTCATGCTGTTGCGGGAGAAAGTGGCCATTCACGGCTTGGCGCACATCACCGGCGGCGGATTCAAGGGAAACATCAGCCGAATTCTTCCCCCGGGATGCCAGGCCCGCATCGATACTCGTCTCTGGCAGCCGCTGCCGATTTTCCAACTCATCCAAGAAAGGGGCGGGATCGGCTTTGAGGAGATGTACCGCGTGTTCAATATGGGCATCGGCATGGTCATCATACTCTCTCCGGGAGCCGCCGCCACGGCGCGGGACTTCCTGCCGGAAAGCGTAGCCATCGGGGAGATTGGGGAAGGGGAAGGAGTAATCCTGAGTGAGTGATCCGCTGGAATCAGGATGCCCCGTATCGGCCAGAACACCCGGATGGCGTTGGATCAACCACGGCGCGATGTGTCTCCCCGAAATGGAAAAACCGTTGTTTTGAAGGAATGTTCTTCCTCCACCTGCCCATGACAGATGGATCTCCCTGATTACCAATGGAGAAGCCATTGTAGGATAAGCTCAAAGCGCGGTTGTAGGGTGAACTCAAACCACCGCGTAGCCCACCAACAAAATCCCTCTCCTCCAAGCGCCCCTTTCAAGGGGCCGCCATACAGCAGCCCAGGGTTTCAACCCTGGGCACAACTTCACCCCTGGGCATCCCTGGGCACAATTCTACCCCTGGGCCGAATCCGATCGAAACTTGATATTCCATGATCCGGGTTTGCTATTTCACCCCTGGGAACAACTCCACTCCTGGACGAGTTAATCCTGACCAAATCCCCCCTCTCCCTCGGAAGCCAATTACTCCCTCTTCCCCTGGGAGAAGGCCGCGGTGAGGATATATCTTTCCGATCCCCAACTACCTGACTCTCCTGTCCTCGCCCCTTTCAAGTAGTTAAGCAGGATCTTATAACTGGTCGTGATGTAACAATTACCTAACTTTTCTGTCCGCGCCCCTTTCAAGGGGCCGCCATACAACAGCCCAGGGTTTCAACCCTGGGCACAACTTCACCCCTGGGCATCCCTGGGCACAATCACCCCTGGGCCGAATCCGATCGAAACTTGATATTCCATGATCCGGGTTTGCTATTTCACCCCTGGGCACAACTCCACCCCTGGACGATCCAATCCTGGCCAAATCCCCCCTCTCCCTCGGAAGCCAATTACTCCCTCTTCCCCTGGGAGAAGGCCGCGGTGAGGATATATCTTTCCGATCCCCAACTACCTGACTCTCCTGTCCGCGCCCCTTTCAAGTAGTTAAGCAGGATCTTATAACTGGTCGTGATGTAACAATTACCTAACTTTTCTGTCCGCGCTCCTTTCAAGGGGTCGCCATACAACAGCCCAGGGTTTCAACCCTGGGCACAACTTCACCCCTGGGCACCCCTGGGCACAATCACCCCTGGGCACAACTCCACCCCTGGACGATCCAATCCTGGCCAAATCCCCCCTCTCCCCCCGAATACTTCCTCCCCATTTCCTCCCGGAAGCCTATTACTCCCTCTTCCCCTGGGAGAAGGCCGCGATGAGGATATATCTTTCCGATCCCCAACTACCTGACTCTCCTGTCCGCGCCCCTTTCAAGGGGCCGCCATACAACAGCCCAGGGTTTCAACCCTGGGCACAACTTCATCCCTGGGCACCCGGACCGCCCTCACCCACAGGCAGTCCATGTGTTCGGTTTCAACCCTGGGCACAACTTCACCCCTGGGCATCCCTGGGCACAATCACCCCTGGGCCGAATCCGATCGAAACTTGATATTCCATGATCCGGGTTTGCTATTTCACCCCTGGGCCGAATCCCCCCTGGACGAATCAACTCTGGCCGATTCTGAAATTAATCCCCTCTTTCTGCGCCTGCCTCTCTATCTGTAGAGAACCTTTATTCCACCGGCTTGGAACCCAGAAATATGTCCGCCCCGTCCTTGGCGCCATCGATCGCGTACAACTTCACTCAGCTCGCCGAGCTCGAAACCCAAATCACGATCATTGATACGCGAATCCGCCAGTCCCCCGATCTCCTCGATCCCAAGGTGCAAGGCCTCCACCGCCTCAAACTCCAATATCTCCGCTCGAAAATCCTGCTGGAAAAACACCTGCAACGATTCATCACGAAAACCGCCAAGCCTCCCGCCACCGGCTTTCCCGATACTTGGAAAGACAATCCCGCCCGCTTTGCCCATGAAGCCCTCGGGCTTGACCTCTTCGAGCATCAGGTCCAATTCTGCGCCCTCCGCCAACGCACCGCCCTTCTTATTGCCGGACGTGGCGCGGGCAAATCCACCGCCGCCTGCGTCAAAGCCCTGCACCAGGCCTGCTCCCGGCCCCGCTCCACGGTCCTGGTGGTCTCTTCCGGCCAGCGCATGAGCACCCACTTCGGCAACCAGGTCCTCACCCTCGTCCGCCAGTCGCCGCTCCATGACAGCGTGGCTTCCCTCTCCCACGAACAAGTCGTCTTCAAGAATGGATCCGAAATCAAACTCCTCCCCGCCAACCCCGGCACCATCCGCGGCTACCACCCCAAAACCACCCACGGCGGCGGAGCCATGACCATCATCCTCGATGAGGCCTGCTTCATGGAACAGGGAGACGAAATCCGCAAGGCGGTCGAATATGCCCTCATCACCACGCCGCCGGACCTCGGCCAGCTCTGCATCGTCTCCTCCCCCACCTCCACGGCCTCCTGGGTATATGAGTATGTCCAACGCGCCAACCAGGGGGATCCGGATGTCGGACTCATCCAATGCCCCAGCCGCGCCAATCCCCGCATCACCGAAGAAGAACTCGAACGCCTCCGCGCCGCCAAAAATCCCCTCGAATACCGCGCCGAAGTCCTGGGCGAATGGGTCGATGGCGCCTACGGACTCTTCGCCGGCCTCCTCGAATCCAACCGGATCGGTCCGGACGCCGAGCCCTTGCCCGAAGACCACCTCGCCCACCTGGGCGCCGACCTGGCCCTTTCCTTCAGCCCCGATCATGACCGCAATGCCCTCGCCGTGACTGCCTCCTGGCCCGGCCCGGACGGCGATCTGCGCTTCCGGGTGCTCGACTTGGTGACTCTCGGTCACGCCTCCGGGGAAGAACTGCGCCGCGCCGTGCAGGACCTCTGCGAAAAATACGGCGTCCAAACCGCCGCCATCGAACAATACCAGGGCAAGGCCCTCGCCGAATATTGCCAATCCTTGGGCATCGAAACCCAATTGGCCGCGCCCACGCCCGGCAACCAGCAAATGATCTTTCACGAACTCCACCGCCTGCTCCGCGAAAAACGCCTCCAACTGCCCGATGCCTTGCCCGATCTCTTTTGGGAAGAAATGAACGCCTTCGAATACCGCCGCGAAGCCGACGGCCGCGTCTCCTTCGGCCATCCCCCCCGCGCCCACGACGACACCGTGTACGCCCTCGCCTGGTCCCTCTTCGCCGCGATCCACATCCCCCCGCCCAAACCCTCCGCCAAACCGCTCATCCTCTTCGTCCCCCGGAAATGACCCGGTTTGCCATGCACCCTTCTCCTGGAGGTTCATTTTCCCTTCCCCTCACTTGAATAGGAGGAAGTTGAAAAATGGTTTTATGGTTTTACTTCAAGGCTAAACATCCCGCCTGGCATCGCCTGTACGATTCCCCCCCAGGAGACCAACACCTCCCTCTCCCCCCGGAAGCCTATTACTCCCACTTCCCCTGGGAGAGGGCCGCGGTGAGGGTATATCTTTCCGATCCCCGGCTGCCTGACTCTTCTGTCCGCGCCCCTTTCAAGGGGCCGCCACCCAACAGCCCCGGGATTCACTCCGGAACCCAATCTCCCCTGGGCACTGCTCACGGCGCCTGGAACCCCACGAACCACCGCACCACCAGGTCGCCGAAGAAATAACTGAAAGCGGCCACCCCGAAGCCCACCAGAAACATGTCCCACCCGCTGCGGAAAATACCGCGCCCCGTGAACAAACTGCGGGCCGCCCCCACGCCGAAATGCGCCGCCATGGACAGAACAAACGAGATCCAAATCGCCGTCCCGATGTCCCACACCACGAACGGCGCCACGGGAATGAACGCCCCCACGGCGGTGGACAACCCGGTGATCAATCCCTCGTTCAGGGGCGAGGTGGCCGCCTCGCCGATCTTCAACTCCTCCTTGATCATCTCCTGCAACACGGTCTCGGGATCCTCCATGACCTGCGCCGCCAACTGCCGCGCCTTCTCTTCCTCGAGCCCCTTGGCTTGGTAGATCAGCGCCAATTCCTCCGCCTCGAGCTCGGGCATGAGCGCGATCTCCTCCTTCTCCATGGCGATCTCGTGCTCATACACCTCGCGCTGGCTGACCGCCGCCAGATAGCCCGACGAACCCATGGACAACGCGTCCGCGGCCGTTCCCGCCATCCCCGAAAGCAACACCGCGTAATGGCTGACATCCCCGCCGATCAACCCCGCCACCAAACCGAAATTGGCGGTCAGCCCGTCGTTGAATCCGTATACCACGTTGCGGAGAATGTCGCCCGACTCCGTCCGGTGCCAGGGCTCGCTGGGGGATTCGGACAATTCGCGCAGATCGGCGGCGTGTTGCACCGATTCCTGCGCCAGGGTGAGCGCGGCGCTCTTGGCGCTCCCCGGCGCACTGTCCCGGTGCAGCGCGAGATACTTCTTTACCTCCGCCCCTTCCTCCATCAACAACAGCCGCAGCAACAAGCCGGAACCGAAACGCCGCGCCAGCCGGGCCTGCAGCCGGGCTTTCAACGAAGGCCGGGCCGCGGGCAGGGGGACCTCGTGCTCCGCGAAGATTTTCTCCCACATCCGGGCATGCCGGTCTTCCACCCCGGCCAGGCGCTCGTACAGAGTCCGCCGGTCCGGACTCGATTCCATCTGGGCAAGCGCGCGGTACAAATAGGCCGCGTCCACTTCATCCTGCCAATGATGCCGCCAGCGGTTCAGTTTCTTGGGATCGGTCATGGTCCCTCCTGTTTCGGACATGGAAAAGGGCGAACACCATCATACCCCCTCGCGGCCGCCGGATTCTGTTTCCATTGCCGTACTTTCTCATGAGGAGAGTCCCTCGGTCACAGCAAAGCCCGCTGGCCGGGAAGCAACTCCTCGGCCTGGTTCAACACGTCCTCCACGGTGATGCGCCTCAAACATTGGTAGTGGGCAAGCGGGCAGGTCCGCTCGAAGCAGGGCGAGCAGTCCACGGGTTTGTAAATCACCCGGTGCGGCGGTCCCAAGGGACCGGTCAATCCCGGATCGGTCGAGCCGAACAGCGCGATGACCGGCGTCTGCACGGCCGCGGCGGCGTGCATCGCCCCCGAGTCGTTGGCCACCACCAGGCGGCATTGCTGCAAGAGGGCAAACAGCTCGCGCAGGTTGGTCTGGCCCGCCAGATTGATGGCGGCTCCCCCCGCGGCCTGCTCTATGAAGGCGGCGTCCGCTTCGTCGGCTTCCGTGCCGAAAATCAGGAGCCGCGCGTTGAACCGCCGCGCGCATTCCCGCGCCAGGACGGCGAAATACTCCACCGGCCAGCGCTTGGCGGGACCGTAAGCCGCTCCGATCGCCAGGCCGATGCGCAGGGCTCCCAGGCAGTGCTCCTGTTCCAGCAATTGGCGGGCTTTCTCCCGTTCCTCCGGCGCGATCCGGATCTCGGGCAGCAGCTCGGCGGGCTCTCCGCGGTTCAGCAAATAATGGTACCGGTCGGCGTGATGCCAGCCGGACGGCGGCGCTTTCACGGCCTCGGTCAGCAACGCCGACCGCCACTGGCCGCGGTAGCCGGTCCGTTTCTGTACCCGGCCCAGAAAGAACATCAGCGCCGAGGAAAAAGAATTGGTGAGCAGATACCCCTGGGTGAACCGCTTCTCCCGCAACAGCGCGCTCATCCGCAAAAGGCCGGGCAGGCGGGCCTCGGAACCCCGGCGGTCATACGGGATCAGTTCGAAAGGACAGCAGGTCGACGAAAACACCGACAACATGGCCGGCAGCCCCACCAGGGCGATGGCATCGTCCGGATGGCGGCGCCGCAGGGCACGGATGCCCGCCGTGGCCATGATGGTATCCCCCAACCAGTTTGGAATACGAATGACAATATGTTCAGCCATGATGCCCCGGATAGCACGGTGGTCAGGTACGGGGCCAGGGACTCAGTTTTGCGAAGGAACAATAATCCGCAGGATTTCGCTGCTCTCCCCCACACTCCGGTCCGCCCCGGCGGCTTGGACCTGGACGCGCAAAACATCCCCCGGCACGAACCGGTCAAACCGTTCCACCAGTTTCGTTTCCCCGTTGGTATAAAATGCCCGAAAGTACCCGGGATCCGTCTCCGAGACCACCGTCACCCGGTAATCGGCCGCCCCGGGCACTTCGGAAAACGCCAAGACTGTCTGATACAACTCCGCCAACACGCAAAGCTTGGACGAAAATCCCAGCATAAGCTCGTTGGGGGGAAAATTCACCCGCGTGTAGTCTTCTCCCACCCGCCCGCAGAAGGTGGCGGGATCCAGCACCGGCACATCGGCATACAGCCAAACCGGCGCGGCGAGTTGCTGATAGCGCCGCGAGTACAGGATGTAATACACCAATAAATCGTACTGATCGATTTTCCCGTCCCCAATCAGGTCGGCCTCCGGGCAAAACGGCTCCTGGCCCTGCCAACTGCCGAACGCGCGGGCGAACAAGGACAGGTCCAGCACCCCGGCCAGGCCGTCACCGGAGAGATCCGGATGGCGCGGCACGGGCGTGGGCGTGGGGGTGACCGGCCGGTTCAGCACAATCTGAAATTCGCCGGACACGATGTTGCCGTCTCCCCCGCCGGTCAGCCGGGCACGGACATGCACGGTGTATTTCCCCGTCAGCGTCATCAGCGTGCCGAACGGCTTGTACGACGTGGCGGCAAGTCCCGTCGCTTCGATGGAATTGCCGTCCGGCCGGAGAATCAGAACATCATAGACAAACGGCTGCCCCTCGGGATAGGAAGGGCGGTCCCAGCGGATTTCCAGGATGGGGGTCTCGGCAATGCTCACGATGGAATTGGGGTAAAACGTGAGATGGCGTGGCACGCCCAGCGGCGGGGCGGGCGTGGCGGTGGGCGCGGGTTGGCCATACCGCTGGATGTAAAGCAACAGGTCGCGCCCGTCCACGACCGCGTCCCGGTTCAGATCCGGCCCCATTTCGATGGAGGGATCGAAGACTTTCCATAACCGGGAAAGAATGAAAATATCCCCCGCGTCGATTTTCCCCGTGCCGTCGAGATTCCCCGCGGGAGTCGGCTTGACGGGTGGCGTCGGCGTCGGGATCAGGGGACTTTGGTTCTTTAAGTTGAAGGTGACATAGTCGGAGACGGTGCCCGCCCCCGTGCCGCTTGTAATCTCGACGCGCCACTGGTACACGCCATCGGGCAACACGGAACGCAAGTACGATACGATGGCCGCGTCGATCCGGTAGGGAGAGACGGAGGCCGGGAACCGGATGGGCTGCGGAAACGAAGCCGCCGGAGGCAACAGCAGCACTTCAAACGCCGTGGCCCCTGGAGGATAGGCCCAATGGAATCCATTATCGACCAGATCCTGAAACCGGACGGTCATGCCCGGCCCCGGATAAAGAGGCATCAGAGTTTGCGCGGAGACGGTCCGCGCCCCCAGCAGCGCCATGCCGATCGCCATCCCGGCCAGAAGGATCAGGCGTTTCAGGTCATTTTTTCTCATGCGTCGTCAATCCCGCCCCGAATTCCATTAATCTTTAGAACGCTTGCGCGGCTTGCTCATCCGCTGCCGCAGCCGCTCGCCCGCGATGAACACGGGAAAAGCGGTCGGCGCGATCTGAATCGGCTCCCCGGTGCGGGGATTGCGCCCCACCCGGGCGCGGCGGCGCTGCACGCGGAACTTGCCAAAACCGTCGATGAGCACCGGCCCGCGCTTGACGCCCTTCACGATCGCCGCCAGGATCGCCTCCACCGCTTGCCGTGCCACATTCTGCGGGATCTTGGCTTTTTTGGCAACCGCTTGGATCAAATCATTTTTTTTCATGGATGGCATCCCCCCCTGGGACCGCAACTCCCGGCGTGGAACCCGTCCCAATGCGTGAATGAATCCCAACTGTGACGAAATAACTAACAAACAAAACAACTCATTAACAATGAAATACAAACTGGGGATATGGCGTGGATTCCCGGCACGGGTATCCACGGCCAACGGGCATTCTCCTCACAAGCAACCTCATCGCATGGAATCCCGCCACCCGGCCGTCAAACGCCCGAAGGCCCATCCCCATGATCCCATTATGGGCCATCCGCGCGCTGGGGGGAAGGCCGGGAGGTCATTGAGCGGGTTTCAGCGAAGCGATCAGGGCTTCAAACGCCGGTTTGGCCTGTTCGAGGGTCTCCTTGGGACCGATCAGCTTGAAATGCCAGGGGCCCATGGGATGGCCTTCCACCACCGCCGCCAGCATACGGTACCCGGTCAGGGGCTGGCCGGTTCCCCCGCCCATCATGGTGTCGGTGAAGGAGCCGGTGACATCCAACAGTTGCACGGACAGCGGTCCCACCTGCTTTGTTTCGATGACCGGTTCTCCTTCGGGGTTGGCCATTTGCGCGATCCAACGCTGGATGTTATCCTCCGCCGATCCGCCAATGCCCTGGAAGATGGCCAGTTCGCCGTCCCCCGACGCGCCTTCTTTGGCGGGGACGCGGAACTGGGCGGCGCGCATGGAACTCTTGGGCGGTTCGATTTTCCAGGCGGGATCGATCGTAAAGACGAGGGAAGCGGCGGTGACCGTCGTGCCTTCCACGACCGGTTCCGGGGCCGGCCCGGGGGAAAGGGCGCTGGTCAGGCCCGGGATATTCTGCCCCGGGAGAGACGCGCCGCCGAGGGGAGGATGACCGGCGGGCAGTCCGGCCTGGCTGACAGATGCCGGCGTGGCGGCTTCCGGCGGTTTATCCACCAATTCCCCTGGGTTTTTCGAACAAGCCAACGTAATGCCGATGACGCAAGCCAACAACGCGATTCGTTTCACGAGTGTCCCCTTTTGCCTTTTGCCAATGGTTTCGATCGGGAGTCCGGCGGCGAGGCCGGGGCCGGCCGGCGGCCCATTCCCTCCATTATAGGAACAAGCAGGTCAGGATATAAGGAATCCGTTGGTCCCCGCGCCGGGAACGAAACGATGGGAAGAATGTCCATTGGGCGGCCGGATTCACCGCCGGGACACGGAGGTCGCGGAAGATGGGGTATGAGGAAAGGCCAAGACGAGCGGGAAAGGGGGATCGGAATCAAGAAGTTTCAAGCCGCTGATCGGCGAAGGCCATCCGCCGGGGCGGACGGTTGGAAGTAGAGGAGGGATTTTTAACGCTGGAACGCAGCGCCTTGCATTGTTCCACCAAAGCGGCTTGCCGGTCCACCAGGGCCCCCATAATCCGCAGGACCTGATCCCAGGTTTTGGAAGCTTCCAGGATGGGGAGATGACCGGCCGGGCAGTGCGTGGAGAGTTCGCCGAAACGGTGGCGGAGATAATCGCCCTGTTTTTGGATCAGGGCCAAGGAGGCGGGGAGTTCCGGTCCGGGTGAAGTGGAAGCCCCTCCCGGAGCGTTGGGCCGTTGTCTCAGAAGCAGATCCGCGGTGATGGTGAGGAGACGGAAGCGGATTTTCAGGATCCGTCCATATTCAATTTGCAGGCGGAGGCGGCATTGGCGGGCGTCATCGATGTGGAATTTGAGGGTTTTGCGGGCGGCTTCGTATTTTTGCAGCAGGGGTCCGTGTTCCGCCGACAGCTGGGCGATGCGGGACGTATCCCTCTGTTGCCGGGCTTGGTACAATTCTTGTAAAACAGTTTCGGCCTGAGCAAAGACGGGATTTTGGGATTTAATGCGTTCGATTTTGTCTTCCAGGCTTTGCAGTTGGCGGACGTGGAAATTCACGCGGTTTTCCAGCTTTTGAAGAGCGGTGGGGAACTCGTCAAGGGGAGGAAGGGCTTCGGGAGGCGCGGCAGTGAGTTTTTTGAGCAAACCGCGGGCCAGTTGAATTTCAGCGCGAATCCGTGCCGCCAGGCTGTTCTGGCCGTCGCGCAGGGAGCGCATGATTTTCTTGGAGGCGAGCAGTTGGCGTTGTTTGCCGAGTTGCTGGTAGACTTCGGATTTTTTTACAAAAAAGGATTTTCCATCCACCACCCGTTCCATCAGGTCGGTGATTTCCACGCCCAATTCTTCGGCTTTCCGCCGGGCCCGTTCGTAACGGAGTTGTTGAGCCAAGATATTTTTTTGTTCTTGATCCAATTCCATTCCGGCCACTCTTATCCAGCCGATCTGCAGGTCTCATGTTTCAACCTTACTCTATCTCACGCCTAGGTCCCGATTCGGGATATCCTAGAGAGGCTTGCGCACGGTCAATTTCCCCATATGGTCCAGAAACAGGATGAATTCTTTCATGAGATCTTGATCGATTTGGGTTTTCATGTCCCGGGTCATGAGGACCAGGGCGTCGAAGGGAGTCATGCGTTGTTTATAAGAACGGTTGGAGGTGAGGGCATCGTACACGTCCACCACCTTGCACAGCCGCGAAGTGAGGGGGATGGACCCGCGCCGGATTCCCTCCGGATACCCGGAACCGTCCATGGCCTCGTGGTGGTAAAGGGCGATGAGATGGGAATCCGGAGAGAGGGTTTCGTCGTGTTCCAGCCGTTCGTAACCCTTGACCGGGTGGCTGCGCATAATTTGCCATTCCGCCTCGGTGAGGCGTCCGGGTTTGTTGGTGAGTTCGCGGGGGATGTCGCACTTGCCGATATCGTGCAGCAGGAGGCCCCGGGTGAGGTCCTCCACTTGGCTGGGAGTGGCGCGGGGATGGAGGCGGAGAAACAGGCCCATGCCCATGACGCACACGTTGAGGCTGTGGCTGTAAGTGTAGTAATCATACGAGCGGAGGCGGTTGAGCAGGTTCATGGCCACCGGCTGGGACAGCAGGAGGATGGTGATCGACCGGCTGACATTGGCCGCCGTGGCGATGAACTCGCGCATGTCGGGCGGGGAATCAAATAGGTTTTTCATCACCGCCAGCGCCAGGGTGTTGACCTCTTCCACCTTAACCTCAATGGGTATTGAAGGATCGTTGACGAGGTCCACTAGATTTTCGGATAAGTAAAAGGTCAGAGCCGAAGCGTGGGCGACCGGGACGAACACCGGCTGACGGCCTTCATGGGTGAGCGTTTCCAGCTGATCCGCGCGGATGGGTTCTCCTTCGTTTTTAAAAAGCACAAAGCGTTTTCGCGCGGGGATGTAGCGAAAGAGGGCGAAACCGGCCGCCCGGTCGGGGACAAGATATTTTTGATTCAATTTGATGAATTGACTGGCTTCTTCAGGTAAAGGATGCGATTGGTTTCCATTGACCGGCTGAGGATACGAGGGATTGGGAGAGAGACTTACGACCATGGAAATCCTCGTCAGGAAAGATTTGTACATTCCAACCCTGAATACGCAAATAAGCTCATCAATGATCTATATCGTTACATGACAGGATGTATCTATTTATTATATGAATGTTATCTTATATTCAGGTATTATGCAAGCTCAAATATGCACCGGTTGTTTTTCCAGGGTGGAGGATCGAGAGGGACATGAAAATGGCAGGGGCATACCGGAAGGGGAAAAGTATCGGCCCAGGGTAGAAACATGCCCGTTCGAGGCCCAGGGTTGAAACCCTGTTCGACATCATCATAGATAAGGCGGTAATCATGTTGATTCGCCCAGGATTCGAGGCCCATTCGAGCCCAGGGTTGAAACCCTGTTCGACATCATCATAGATAAGGCGG
>JABLXU010000029.1 GCA_013177805.1 Candidatus Omnitrophota bacterium | reverse complement strand
CTCGCCCACGTAAAAGGCGCCATCCGTTCCCTGAACCACGCAGTCCGGCACCGATTCCATGGGGATCTGGGCGCCTTCCGGCAAATTCAATTGGGGGGGAGCGCTGACCATCCGGGGGGCGAAAGTGGCCAATGTGGTGATGGTTTTGTTGTTGTCCACGTGCAGCAGCGAGTTGCCGCCCGCGTCGGCCACAACAAAGCCATCCGCCACGGCGATGACCGCGTAGGGATTGCTGTCCACCTTTGAGTTCTCAGGATTGTTGGTGGTTTCGTATTGCGCGATGTCAACCCAGTTTTGTGGAGAACCGTTCAAAGGCATATAGACCAGCTGTCCCAGGTTTTCTCCCCCGGCGTTTCCCAATTTCTGCGGATCGGTCCGCGCTATCGGATCGAGACCCAGTCCTACCAAAAAATACGCTCCCTGACTCGTGAAAACGATACTTTGGGGACCGGATGATCTGCTGCCATCCTTGAAGGCCAAGGAAGGAAGGCCAGTCACAATCCGTTCTTGATTCCCCTGGAAAATCCGGGTAATAGCCCCTGAAGTTCCCAGGCAGGCATCCTGGTTCTCTGCACCGATCACGCAGGGACCTTCACCCCCCTTGCCGGCTTCCGTGACATAGAGTGCGTCATCCGGCCCGAAGGCCAGACCCCGGGGATTGTCGAGGTTCGTGGCGATGATCTCGAGGTTTGGCGCGGCCATTGCCGTCCCGGCTGCCAGTAACAATCCACTCACCACGCTTGTCCATGCTTTTTTCATCGTCATTCGTAGCTCCTTCCAACATGATTGTCGATAAAATCGATAAATTAGGTAAAGTATATATATGTTTAACTGTACAACCCCGCCGGAATTTGGTTGATGTTGAAAGAATTGGCATGAACGCTTGTCCTTTATGAGTCAAAAAAGGGAGATGGCTGTTGGGAGTGAGCCTGGAGAAATGCC
Source organism: Candidatus Omnitrophota bacterium (assembly GCA_013177805.1). Taxonomy (GTDB): domain Bacteria; phylum Hinthialibacterota; class Hinthialibacteria; order Hinthialibacterales; family Hinthialibacteraceae; genus JABLXU01. The sequence goes on along the minus strand of JABLXU010000029.1, from coordinate 71,164 downwards.
GTGCCCATTCGTTCGAAATCAAACGCGCACTTGCCGGAGAAAACCTATTTTTGATATAAGGGTTTGGTGATTCCCGGATTATTCGATAACGGATTGGTGAATATAGATAGATTGGGAGACAAGCCATGAACGAGCCGAACCGCCGTGCATTTTTTCAAAAAACGGCCACGATGCTCGCCGCATCGGGTGTTTTGTCCGCCCGGGCGGGAGTTTCGGAGGCGCCGACGGAATTTTCCCGGGCGGAGGAGGGATTTCCTCTTGCCGTGCCCGGGTATTTTGGTTCACGGCCCGGGATCCAGATCGGCACGCAAATGTCCCCCAACGCCAGCGAGGAGGATATGCAATTCGCCCGGCAGCTTGGGGTGGAATGGGTGATGACCAGTCTCCCCGAGGAGGGGCAGAACCTGGAAAGTTACCTCGCGTTGAAAAAACGGTTCGCTGAGCACGGGCTCAAAATCTACCGCCTGGCGAATCACCGCTGCCACAACATGGAGGAAGTGACTCTCAACCTCCCCGGACGCGACGCGAAGATCGAGGAATACCTGCGCTACATCCGGCTGATGGGGCAGGCGGGGATTCATTACTCCACTTACGCGCATATGGGGAATGGCATCTGGAGCAGTCCGCCGGAAACCATCCGCGGCGGCGCGCGGGCCCGGGCGCTCCGGCTCAACGGGGATGCCGCGGGTTACTGGATCGACAAGACATGGCGCGGCCCACTTTCCCATGGACGACGGTACACTGAAGAGGAACTGTGGGAAAACTACACCTATTTCATCCGCAAGGTGGTGCCCGTGGCGGAGGAGTCGGGTGTGTATATTGGCATCCATCCCGACGATCCACCTGTCTATGACCTGGGTGGCATTCCCCGGTGTATTTTCGGGAATTTCGAGGGGTATAAGCGCGCGTTGGAAATCGCCGACAGTCCCCACGTCGGGGTATGCCTCTGCGTGGGATGCTGGCTCGAGGGCGGAGAGCGGATGGGGAAGAGCGTGGTGGAGGCGATCCGGTATTTCGCGGGTCAGAAGAAGTTGTTCAAGGTTCATTTCCGCAACATCACCGAACCGCTGCCGCAAGGTTTTGTGGAAACCTTCCTCGATGACGGTTACATGAATATGTACCTGGTCATGCGCGCGCTGCATGAAATGGGCTACACGGGAGCGGTCATTTCCGACCATATCCCCGGGATGGTGGGCGGGCACCGGTCCGCCGAGGCGTTCGCGGTCGGGTACATGAAGGCCTTGATCCAGGCCGCCGCCACTCCGGCGTGAGGGGAGGGATTCATCGGGAGCGGCGGATGGGGAAAGTGCCCGGGGAACCAGGCGGACAGGCGGATTCCTCCCTTGTGATTCTTCCGCATTCCTATTCAAACTTATCGTGTGGATGGGGCTAGCCGGATCAAGGAACGTTCATCTGACACGAGGGAATTTTCATGCAACTCCGATTAGTTCGGTTGCTGAGAATGGATGAATTTCGTCCTTTCAAGGTTCCCCTCACCCCAGCCCTTGCCCAGGGGAGAGGGGAATCGCCTGGGATTGGCCCAGGGTTGAATCCCTGGGCTGCTGTTGTGCGGCCCCTTGAAAGGGGCGCTAACCGAAGAGTGGAGTGAAAGTGGTGCATGGAAGGATTTTCAACACCCTGGCCCTCTTTCCGGGGTGGAGGTTACCTTTTTACGCAGGGAAGTGACATCAGAGATGCGGCGAATCTTATGGGCAGCGAGTGGAGTGCTTTCCGCCGTGGTGTGTGGATTATGGGCCGTGGGGAACTACGCCTGGTTGGGTCCCGCGGTCATTTTGTTCTTCATCGCCCTGGCTTTGGTAACGCAACAGATCCCTCCCCTCAAGACGTTTGCCTTCGCGTTCTGGGTTTTCGCGTTCGTGTCCGGCGCGATGGTGTATCCCGCTTGGTTTCAGCAGTGGGGTGATTTTCAACTCAGCCGGCTGATCGTTCCGTTAATTCAAATCATCATGTTCGGCATGGGCACCACGTTGAGTGTTCAGGATTTCAAGCGGGTCCTGGTCATGCCCAAACCAATATGTATCGGCATGGGGTTGCAGTTTTCGATTATGCCCTTCGTGGGAGCCTTGATCGCGCGCGGACTCGGATTTAAGCCGGAAATTGCCGCGGGGATCATTCTGGTTGGTTCTTGTCCCGGCGGGGTGGCCTCCAATGTCATCACGTACCTGGCGAAGGGAGACGTTCCCTTGTCCGTGACGATGACCGCCTGCTCGACGCTTCTTTCTCCCCTCATGACGCCGCTCATGATGAAATGGCTGGCGGGACAGTACATTGCAATTGATTTTTTCAAGATGATGCTCACGATTATCCAGATCATCATTATTCCAATCACCGCCGGGCTGATCACCAATACGGCTCTGCGGAGACTCCAATGGGCCGGGGCCTGGATGGACACCTGCCTGTCCGTGGTGGCGATGTTTTCGATCTGTTTTATCATCGCGATCATCACGTCTCTCTCCCGCAATGAATTGCTGCAGGTCGGGCTGGCGCTGATTGCCCGTGCGTGTTGCACAACATGATCGGTTACATTCTGGGCTATTGGGGAGCGTGGCTTTGGGGCTTGAATCGTACCGTCTGCCGCACCATCGCCATTGAAGTGGGATTGCAGAACTCGGGGATGGCGACCGGCTTGGCGATCAACGTTTTGCAAAACGCCGCGGCGGCCTTGGGACCGGCGATCTTCGGACCGTGGATGAACATCTCGGGCGCCTTGCTTGCGGCCTGGTGGCGGCGCTCGTCTCTTCCCCCCGGCGGAGAAGGGAGTTGAGGAACGCCTGGGTGTTTCATCCATCATTTCGGAAAGACGCGGAATGATGATCCACACGAAACACGTTTTTGCCGGATGATCCTATAAGATGATCTCACTCTGCCTCCGCCATCTGAATCCCCAATATCAAGTATCGTGGCGCGCCCAGGGCCTGACTGACCGCGGGGGACCGGAAAGGCGAGGTGGACGGCGTAGCGGCGCTGACCCGTCCCTGGGTGTTGACCCGAACGGGCACGCCGCCGAACACCTCCCAACGCCGGGGAGTCAGAATCAGGGCCGAGGCGGCGATGGGAAAAACGGGGGAATGGCGGCCTTCGTTTTCCTGGTAGGACAAGAGGTTCGGCGGGAGGCCCACGTAGGCCTTGGTTTTGGATTCTATCTCCGCGTTCACGTGGTAGAGTTCCACTTTCACCCGCAGCCGGCCATCGGAGGTCACACCCTTGGGGAGAATCCGCACATAATGCTCAGGGAAAACCAGAGCGGTCGCTTCTTCGCCGTCAAACAGGCTGAGCCGGATGGTGTTGGACCGCTCGTACGAGCCATAGTCGAAATTTTCCGTGAGCAGGGATTTCATATCGGCCAGTTCATTGGCGACATAGCCTGGGAATCCCGTGGCCGAGCCGAAAATCACGCACACTTGGAAGGTAAACACACGGTCGCCGGCTGGAGTGTCCCGCGCCGGTTCCGGCGAGGATATTTCACCCGCGGCCGCCACGAGCGAAAAACCGCACAGGAAACCGATGCATCCCCAGCCGTGTCCATTCCACCGCCTCATGATGATTCAACCTCCCGGGATCCGATAGGATCAACTTTATATTATGACATTTTTTTACGATATTGCATAATCTCATGAAATCCTTCGGATCCAATTGACAGAGCATGAGTTTCAATTAAATTGTTTCTGAGCCTCTGATGGAAATCGAGTGTTCGATGGGGAATTGAGTAACGACGGCGAAAAAGAGGATTTTTTGAGGATTTTTTAAAGAACCGAGGACAGGTGAAGCCCATGAAGAACCATCCCTCCGCTGTGCATGCCTTTACCTTGATCGAGTTGTTGATTGTCGTGGCCATTATCGGGATTTTGGCGGCCATCGCGGTGCCGAACTTTTTGAACGCCCAGGTCCGCGCCAAGATCGCCCGTGTGCAGTCGGATCAGAACGCGTATTCCACGGCCATGGACATGTACCAGATGGATCACAACAACCGGTTTCCCCACCAAGATCAAATCTGGCGGATCACCACGCCGGTGGCCTATATCGCCAGTTTGAATCCCGATCCTTTCGCGCCCGCCATTCCGGGCCGTTTTAATTTCATTCATATGTATGATCCGTTTTATTTCATCACCACGCAGCCCGATCCCGATACCCTCAATCAAAATCTGATCGCGGATTTCAACATTTGGACCGGTTACCCCAATCATTGGACCGGCGGGACCAACGATCAGACCATGGCGGGCATAGTCCGCTATCAAATCCGTAGCATTGGCCCCAACCGGTACAATGAATACGGGATGCGGTATGACGCGACCAACGGGCTGGTCAGTAACGGCGATATTAACCGTTTCGGGCCGGGAAACATCGACCGGCCGTATGGAAAGCATCCGGGGGCTTAACCGGCGCACAGAATGGAAACCCAGCATAGGCGTCAAGGAACAAGGCCCGGAAGCTGAAATCTTCAAGTGGCAAGCCGGGGATCCAAACCAGGATGAAGGTCCTGGTTTTTTTGTGCCGGGAAACCCGTTCTCAACCTTTGCCCAATTCGAATATTGTTACCAAACGGGATCAGGCTGTTGCCGCATCCCAGGCTACGGAGTTTGGCTGCGGGAATGCCCGGTACTCCTTATCTGTTCCTGAATCGGTTACCATGTAGGATATGTGAATCGGGAGTGAACGGACCATGAATCCAATTTTTAATCCAGCGTTTTCCAAAGAGCTGGCCAGCAAGCAGTTGGCTGACCTGATCACCGAAATCTATGATGATTTCAACCACGAATACCAGATTCTCTCCGCGCCGGACGACGATCATGGATTGTTCAAGTATGTCGGGACCAGCCCGCAGGCGCAGTTTTATCTTTCGAAAATCAGCAAAAAGCGGAACACGCAACGTCCGGGGCTGGGATTCGTGATCCAACGGGCGGAATTGCCGGGTTGGTTCCGGGTCTCGCTGGATATTGAGATTTCGCAAGAAGTGACGGGGAAAGATCCGCATGAAATGATCCAATGCCTGCAGCATTACGCGCAGAATGAATTCGGGCCGCGGTCGCCGGAATTCATCATTTACGTGCAACCCGCCCATAGCGGATTGCGGGGTTGGGCGGACAAAACCTTTGTCGGAATTGAAATCGCCCTCGAGGAAACGGATTTCGAGCGGCTGCCCCGGCTGAAGAAGAAAATCATGGACCAGGCCAAAAAATTATTCCAATCGATCGACCATTGCCTTACCGGAAGTTGACCGCGCTACTTACCCCCGTATTCCCGCCGGATAGCCATTCGAAAACCGGGGCGCGTGGACCACGCGCCCCAGCCTGGAATCGATGGAGTTCTTCAGCCGTCAAACAAACCGGCGCAAGTGTTCCACTTCCTGTTTGAGGATTTTGCCGCGATCGCTTTCCGGATATTTTCCCAACGATTCGTCCTCGATGCAAAAATCGCCTTGATAACCCGCGGCTTTGAGGATTTTCGCCACGCGCCCGAAATCGATGTCGCCCTCGAAGACGGGGCAGGCGTATCTTCCGTATTCCCACCCCATGGGGCGCTGTGAGTTGCGCTGGTCTTCCGGGTAACGGATGCTCTTGCAATGGGTGTGGAAGGCGCGGGGCGCGTATTTTTCGTAGATCGAATACAGTTGCTCCAGGGGATGGCCGAACCAATAGAAGTTGGCCGTGTCGAGCGTCAGGCCAAGATCGGGGGATCCGACGCCCTCAAACAACGGATCGAGAAATTCCGGCCGGTTGGTGGTGTTGCCGTGGTTTTCGATGGCGAAACGGACCGGGGTCCCGCCGGTCATTTCCACCAGTTTCTTGCCCAGAGTGATGGAGAATTGGAGAAACTCATCGCCTTGGAGCCGGCGCGGAACCACGTCGATGCGAATGGCCGGTGTGCCGAGCTGCTTCGCGCCGTTCACCACCCGCCGGCACCATTCCAGTTCCTTTTCCAGGCGTTCGTCGAAGCGGTTGGCCATCATGAAGGCGGTAATCTGAAATCCGTTGGCTTTCAGATCTTCTTGCAAGTCTTGAATGGCCTCCGGCGAGCCGATGTTGTACATTTTTTGGGGATGGAACAGGGCCGGGCAGGCGAGGTCTTCATTCACGACCACCTCGACGCCGGTGATCCCGATTTGTTTCATGGCGGACCAGCAGTCCGGCGCGCCGGTTTCCCGCAGATGGATGTCGCGGCAGGTCACCAGGTTTTGGACGGACGGCGCGTCTCCGGCTTCCGCGATCCGATGGAGTGGTCTGGAAGCCGCCAACAAGGCCGCGCTCGAGAGGCGGATAAAATCCCGCCGGGAATATTGTCCGGGCATACGCATGAAAAATGCCCTCCTTTCAGATCGTACGAGTGCCCGCCTTCGCGCGGGTCATTCATGGTAGAGAGAAACAGGCCGCAGCGTCAAGCAGGATGGCGGGGAAGGGAGGACGGGCCATGACTGGAGCCAAGGCAAATCGCCGCCTTCTCCACGGCTTTGCCAGTTCCGCAGCCGCGGAATTTGATGCTGATCCCGATTCGCCTTGATTGCGGCGGAGCCGTATGACTAGAATGGCCCGATGGCCACCTCGAAGGAGACCGATATGAAAGCCGTCATTCTGGCCGCGGGGCGGGGCACCCGGATGCGGCATCTGACTGATGACCGGCCCAAACCGATGATCGATATCGGGAAGCAACGCATTCTTGAAAAAATCATCGATTCCATCCACCGGGCGGGAATTGGCCGGTTCGTCGTCGTGACCGGATATCATGCCAATTTGATCGAAGACCATTTTGGAGACGGCCGCGCCTTTGGAATCCAGATCACCTATGTGCGGCAACCGGTGTTGGACGGCACCGGGGGGGCATTGCGGGTGGCTCAGGAAGCCGCAGGCGGCGAACCGTTTCTTCTCACTTTCGGGGATATAATCACCACCCCTTCCAACTACCCCGCGATTCTGGATCATTACCGTCACACCGCGTACGACGCGCTTCTGGGAGTCAATGCCATGGACGATCCCTGCCAGGGGGCGGCGGTGTATATCGACGAGAAATCTCAGCGCGTCAGGAAAATCATTGAAAAGCCCCCCAAAGGCACCTCCACCACACCGTGGAACAATTCGGGATTGTTTGTTTTCAGCCCTTGCGTTTTCGAATATGTCCACCGGATCCCGCTCTCACCGCGCGGCGAGTACGAATTGACCGATGCCATTCGCCTGATGATCGAGGATGGCCGTGCCGTTGGGGCTCTTCCCTTGAAAGGATTTTGGGGCGATCTGGCGACTCCCGAAGACGTGGAACAATTACGGCGCTTAATTGAAGAAGATGAGAACATCCTGACCAATATTTCTCAAAACCGTACCGGTCATTCTTGAGGATCGATGAGCGAATCGTTACTCGAGCGCGCCGCCGATGAATTCCGCAGGCAGTATGGACTCCCCGCCGCCTTTTGCGTCCGCGCCCCCGGCCGGGTGAATTTGCTTGGCGAGCATACCGATTACAATGGATTGCCGGTTTTACCCATGGCGATCGACCGCTGCATTGCCATAGCCGCGCGCCCCCGGGACGGCCGCCGTGTCCGCGCCGTGGCTCTGGATTGGGGGCATGAAATTGAATCCTTTGAGTTGGCACCGGCCATTCCGAAACATCCGCAAGGCCACTGGATGAACTACATCAAAGCGGGGATGCAAGGGATTCTCGCGAAGTTGTGCCCGGATGAACGGGAGGGGATGACCGGGTGTGATATGGTCATAGCCGGCAACATTCCGGCAGAGGCGGGTTTGTCGTCTTCCTCCGCGTTGGTGGTGGCTTCCGCAATGACTTTGCTTCATGTCCATCACCGCACCGTCGGCCGCCTTACCCTCGCGGAATGGATGGCGGAAGCGGAATGGTATGTCGGCACCCGGGGGGGCGGAATGGATCAGGCTGTGTGTCTGTTGGGCCAGCCGGATCATGCGTTGCAGATTGATTTTTTCCCCTTACGGGCTCAGCCCGTGTCCTGGCCCAAGGAGTATGCCGTGGTGCTCTGCGACAGCGGTGTCCGGGCGAAAAAATCGGAAAGTGCTTTGCGGGCCTACAATTTCCGTTCGGCGGAATGCCGTCTGGCCGCGCGGTTGTTGAACCAGGCCTTAGCCCGGAATGGGTGGGAAAGTCAATTCCAACGCCTGGGGGATTTATTGCGACCTCCCTTCCATTTCTCCTATACGGAGATCCGGGATTTAGCCGAATCGGCGCTGCGGGATACCTATCGTTATTCCGAACTGGTCCAGGCCCTGGGCGAGGAATCCCGGGTGATCGAAATTCTGCGGGATTGTTCCATTCCCGGTGATCCTGGGGATTCGGGGCCGCGCTTTCATTGTGGAAAGCGGTATCGTCACGTGGCGCGTGAAGCCTTGCGGGTGGTGAAAAGCCGGGAACTGCTGGACCGTGGCGAGATGGAGGCGTTCGGCGAATTGATGCTGGAAGGTCACGCGAGCGCCCGCGATGATTTTGAAATCTCCTGTCCGCCCCTGGATCAATTGGTACGGATCGCCATGGAGTCCGGAGCCGTTGGCGCGCGCCTGACGGGAGCGGGATTCGGCGGCTGTACCGTCAATGTGGTGCGCCGGGACCAAGTGAAGGAGTTTCTAGCGGCTGTCCGGTCTCATCCCGGCTTGCCGCCATCCATTACCCATCCCGGGATGATCTTTCCCGTGAATGCCGCCCCCGCCGCTGCGTATTACCCGATATCCTAATTGTATAGAAACAATCCGAACGTTTTTGTAAGTGTGAGGTATGTGAAAGCCGGGCAGCCTTCAAGAGCCAGTTTAAAAAGAGGAGAATCCGGGTAATCCGCGATGGGAAGAAAGGATAAGCCATGACTGGATGGTCTTCTCGACATGAAGGAAGGGCGAATGGGGTGATATGGGCCGGCCGGGGAGGATTCTGGGGGGCAATCTTCCTGGCGTTGATTCTGCCGGTCTCCACCCAGGGCCTCCAAGCGGAGGAATCCAAGGATACCGCTGCCAAGGTGTTGCCGCTCAAAGGAGAAGAATTCAAAGTGGCGGGACGCGCCGCCTTCGTCATTCCGCCTACCCCGCTCGCTGACGATTCCGCGATCCCTTGGGTATGGTATGCCCCGACCTTGCCTGGTCTGCCCGGACCCGAGGAGAAATGGATGTTTGAGCGGTTTCAGGCGGCGGGGATCGCCATCGCGGGGATCGATGTGGGCGAGTCGTATGGCAGCCCGGACGGGCGTGCCTTGTATACCGCCTTCTACGAAGAAATGGTGCATCGGCGCCCGTATTCCCACTTTCCTTGCTTGTTGATGCGAAGCCGCGGGGGTCTTATGCTTTACAACTGGGCGGTTGAACATCCCCGGTCGGTGGTTTGCATCGCCGGGATTTATCCGGTTTGCAACCTCATCAGTTACCCGGGACTGAAACAAGCCTGTGGCGCGTACCGTTTTACAGAAGAACAATTGGCGGCGCAGATTGAGTATCACAATCCCATCGACCGCCTGGGACCGCTCGCGAAGGCGCGTGTCCCGATTTACCACATTCATGGAGACAGCGATACCGTTGTGCCTCTGGATATGAATTCCGGTGAATTGGCCCGCCGGTATCAAAAGTTGGGAGGCCCCATTACGCTCAAGGTGGTTCCGGGGCAAGGGCATACCATGTGGGAGGGTTGGTTTCAGGATCAGGATCTGGTGGATTTTGTGATTGCGCATGCCCGAGTCAGCGGGACTTCCTCTTTCTATGAGAACTGAGGAGGGGATATGAGAAGCGTCGGCGTGTTCATGAAATGCCGCTATATTCGCAATTGCCGGGAATGGATGGATTCGGCCCTTGCCGGGCTGCCCTCACCCCAATATCTAGAACAAATCAGTTGGATTTTCACTTAATGCCGGAACGTCTTCCATACCCTCAACAAGCGATCAATCCAGGAGTGATCGCATCGGCGCGCAAACAGTGTAGAAAATGGAATCCCATAAAAAATATTATGTTGGTGTAATAAAAAAGGCGTAATAAAAAAATAGTATCAGGTCACTTGTCTGAAATACGAACCGGCGGGAAAGGCTGGAGATGTTCCGTTCGGACAAAGTTCCGGAGAGCCGAAACAAGGGGGGACAGGGGATAGGAGAAACACAATTTCCGGTTGTGGAAAACGCGCATCAATACCGCTAGGGTCAGCGCCGCGGCCGCACTGGTTGCCTTGCATCACCTTGCGTCAGATCACCGCCGGCTGGAGTTCCAGCCCCGGAGTTTGATGCGTTGGGAGGGAATTCAGCGGATAAAGTGGATCTTGATCGGAGTCAGAGGTTTTTGTTCGTTTTTGGGCAATAGGATAGTCAATACGCCGTCGGTGAAGCAACAACGGACTTCGTGCGTCTTGACCGGCGCCGGCAGGGCCAAATCGCGCCGGAAAGGTCCCCGGCTTTTTTCGGAAATCACGGTATCCGGCTTGTATCCGGCCGGGGCCCACTGCTTGCGGCCGGAAATTGTCAGGCTGCGTTCGTCAACCACCACTTCGACGCCGTCTGGATCAATGCCAGGCAATTGAGCGTTGACAATGAAATGCGAGATGTCTTCAAAGATATCCACCGCGGGACTCCAGGATGAATCTCCGGCCGTGGTGGCCTCATAGGGGCTCAGTTTGGGGATTTGGGCCAACGCCAACCGGAACGAATTTGGTCCGCCGCAGGACGATCGATGACTGGGAGGAGTGTTGAACATGATCTTCACCTCGTATGTCTTAAACGTTCGGCCGGGTGAGAAGTAATCCCCTTTTGTAAACTCTTGTGAATCTGCAACGGTTCACTCACCACCAAGTTATTCTTTTTTGTCCGATAAGCCATCATGGCAACCTGTTTTTTCAAGAAGCATGGCTTGCCGTATTCGTGACAACCATTGAAACGACTCTCTATAACCAATTGTATTCCAGGCCCATGCCTCTGTCAGGATAATCGTACCCCATGGGTTCTCAGCTAACACTGAGAATATTAGCAAATTATGGACCAAATGCGTTGAATGCCCCATACTGGAAAAAAGTTCGGAAATTGCCCATGGCTTAGTGTAGGATAAGTCTTTGAATTTCGGATGATTGAGGCAAAATGGCCGGCCGCGGCGCGTTTTATTGCCGGATTGACAAATTCGCGTTTTGCGGTTCAAATTCTCTTCTTTGGATTCGTTTCGTATCCATTCATGCCTAAAATGAGATCCAAAGTGGGCGCCTCATCCCAGGCGGAGAGCATTGGTTGTGTTGTGCCGAAAGCCCTTCCCGGGCCGCGCGTGGGGATGACCGGCTTGACTGGGGACGGGGGCGGGTTATGCTTTGATCTGATCTAACTCGCTTAAAAAACTAGAATAAAGTACGATAACGAAAAATGAAACGAACTTATCAACCCAGCAACATCAAGCGAATTCGGACGCATGGCTTTCGGGCCCGGATGAAAACGAAGGGTGGCCGGGATGTTTTGCGCCGCCGCCGGCAAAAAGGCCGCCATCGGTTGACGGTGTCGGAATCCATGGGGCTGAAGATGTTGTAAGATTCCACAGTGCAAGGAGTTAGCCTGCTTGTCGCGGGTCATTTTCCTATCCGGTTAGGCGAACGGCCGTGGATTGATTCCTGGCAGGCCTAGACAGTGAGAGTGGATGAACGGTTTCGCCGGGCGGAACGAGTACGGAAAAAGTCCGAGATCGAAGCGGTTTTACGGCGGCCTGGATTGCACGGGACTTATTGCGTCGTCCATGTGCTCCACGGTGGCCGCCCCGTATCGCGGTTGGGGGTGGTCGTGAGCCGGGCAGTCGGTAACGCGGTTACCCGCAATCGCGTCAAACGGCGCTTGCGTGAGATTTTCCGCCGTGCCAAGGGCCGTTTCACCCAACCGGCAGACGTAGTCATCCGGGCGAAACGGCCGATCGCGGAGGCGGCCTATCCGCAACTCGTGGATGAGATTGCCGGTTTGTTGAGACGGGGGCGCTTGTTGGATACCTCCTAAGCGCGGCTGTCGGCCGGTGGAAATGCGGACCCAGGGAGGTATCGTGGCCGGATTGATTCGCGGGATGGGTTTCCTGCCGGCGCGGGTGGTGATCATCCTGTTGAAAGGGTATCATCACTGGATCTCCCCTTACATGCTTCCAGCGTGCCGGTTTTACCCCACCTGTTCCGTCTACGCGGTGGAAGTGATTGGCTCCCATGGATTGGTCAAAGGGGGATATCTTGCTCTCAAACGGCTGTTGAAATGCCACCCTTTTCACCCAGGCGGGGTAGATTACCCGCCGGAGCCTGCGTCCCGCAAGGAGAGGCCCCAGCCCTAGCGGTCATGAATTCTTTCTAGTGATGGTTTCATGGATACAGAAAAACGATTGGCTTTATGCTTTGCGTTGTCCATGCTGATCATTCTGGCGTTCAGCTGGTTTAATGCCCAAAAACTGTCCGAAGAACGGAAAGCCCGCGAAGCGGCCACACCCACCGAGATCCCGGCGCCTTACGGGGAAATTCCTACCCCGGCCACGCCCTCCATTCCGCTGGCCCCGGATCAAGCCGAAGCGGTGGCCGAGCGGCCAGTCGGCGCCACCCCGGCGGTTTCCTCGTGGGAATGGCTTCCCTGGCAGGCCGGGGGGGAAGACGGCCGGCCGGTTACGGTCGAAAGCGGCCTGTACCGGGTGACCTTCAGCACCCGGGGCGCCGTGCCGGTATCTTGGCAGTTGACTCAATACCGGGAACTGCTTGCTGATCCCCGCTTTCTCCGCCTGCAAGCCTCCCGTGGCACGATGTATATGCAGCAAAAGGCCCGATTGGAGTTGAACCGCCTGGAAAGTCATCAGGCCGGCAATCCCCGCTTCGTGGACGCCATCGATCCTCACTTCGATTCCAGCGGGGCGGGCTTGGTGGTACGTTGGGGCCGGGCGGGAACGGACGCTTCGTTGAGTTACGAAACGCCGTCGGATCATTATACGGTCACAGACCCGGCTGGAACGGAAGTGCGTTTCAGCCTCGACTCAAAGGGGGTGAGACTGGAGAAAATCTACCGATTCTATCCCGAGAGTTATCATCTGGATTTTGAAATCCGCATTACCAACCAAAGCGGGCAGCCGATCCCTTACGAGCAGGACGGTTTTTACGATGTGATGTGGATGGGGGGATTTGGTTTCCCTTCGTTCCGCTGGGATGCCGACAACAGTGTTTATATTCAGCAAGAAGGTTCGATTCACACCCAGCCGGCCGTTTCGTTATTGTCGGAATTGCAAAATTCGGGCACTCCCTATCTCCGGGAATATGGGCCCGATGCTCCCACCCATCTGGTGACCGGCAAGCCAGTCGGCTGGGCCGGAGTGGGGCAGAAATATTTCCTGGCCGCCCTGATTCCCCATACGCCCACGCGCATGGCCCTGAAGGGGATTTCGTTTCCGCAAAAAAACGAGGCTCAATCGATTTACAAACCCCATGCCGGAATCCGGATGCCGATGACGCCCATCCTCGACGGGGCGGTGCATTCCGATAAGTTCACCGTGTACGTGGGATCCATGGACGAAGACAACCTGGCGAAAGCTCAGGCGGGATTGGAGGACGCGCGGCAGATCTTCCTGCGCCGGATCGTCGGCCCCATCGCCAACCTGATGCTGCGGCTGTTGCAGGGATTGTATGCCATCGTCCCGAATTACGGGGTGGTGATCATTTTGTTGACAGTGATCATCAAACTCCTGATGCTGCCCCTGTATCAAAAACAAATCCGGTCCATGAAGAAAATGCAGGCCTTGCAGCCGCAAATCAACGAGCTGAAAAACCGCTATAAGGATGATCCCCAGAAACTGCAAAAAGAGCAGATGGAACTATTTAAGAAACATAAGGTCAATCCCCTTTCGGGGTGCCTGATGATGCTGACCACCATTCCCATTTTCATTGCGCTGTACGCCACCTTCGCCATGGCGGTGGAATTGCGGGGAGCGCCGTTCGTGGGTTGGATTCATGACTTGTCCGCGCCTGACGGGGCGTTTTTCATCCCTATCGGTTCCAGCATATTCACGATCAATATTCTGCCCATCGCGTATGCGGTATTGATGCTGTGGAGCTCCAGCCAGCAGAAGATGGAGGGCCCCAACGCGGCGATGATGAAAATCTTCCCGTTGATTTTCGTCTTTTTCTTCTGGTCGATCGCTTCGGGGGTGATTCTGTATTTCGTGGTCAGCATCTTTATCGACGTCGTTCAACGCTTAATGATGGAAAAATTCAGCCCGGAACCGGTTCCCGCAAGCGGGAAAGACAAGTAATCCCCCTTCGCGGCCCATTAACGAAAATCTATTGGAGCCAGAAACGGTAAAACCGAGAAATCCACATGGAACAGATCCGGCATGGCCGCGCGGTATGGGAAGGCCGGGCGCCCGGGCCTGCTCCGGGCTCCCATGGAGGAAACCACATGAAAGAAGTAATTGGTAAAGGGAAGACCTTGGATCAGGCGACGGAAAACGCCTTACAACAACTCAACGCAGAACGGCAGGAAGTGGAAGTGGAACCCCTGGAAACCGGGTCGAAAGGCTTTTTGGGGATTGGCGCACGGCCCGCCCGCGTGCGGGTGACGTTGCGTCCGGACGACCGCATCCGCACCAATGTATTTTTGCGCAACATTCTCGGTTTTATGGGGATTTCCACCACTGTCCAAATTCAGGAGGAAGGCGAGACCATCACTGTCCTTCTGGGCGAGGAAGCGGCCAGTTTGATCGGCCATCGCGGCCAGACGCTGGATTCACTGCAATATCTTATCGCCCGGTACCTCAACGAGGATAAGGAAGAATGGCGCAAGGTGGTGGTGGATATCGACAACTACCGCGACCGGCGGGAAGAAAACCTCAAGGCCATGGCCGAGCGCATGGCCGAGCAGGTCATGCGCAACAAGCGGGATCTGCGCACCGAGCCGCTCACCGCGCCCGAACGGCGGATCATTCATATGACGTTGAAAGAGAACACGGCCGTCACGACCTTCAGCGTGGGGGAAGGGATGCGCAAACGGGTGGTGATTGCCGCGGCTGACAAGTCCGAATCCCCGCGGCGGTTTAACGCACGGCGGGGAGGCCGGGGGGGCGGACCGTCGAGCGAACGGCGTGCCGGCGGCAGCCGGGGCACGGGGGGTGGCCGCCGAAGCGGTCAATCCGAGGGCCGGAGCAACTCCAACAACCGGCGGGGCGGCCGGGGCCGCCGGAGCGGAGGGGAAAGCCGCCGGACGGAGCCGCGCGCCTCAAGCGAAGCGTAATCCGGCCGGAACCGGTTTTTGAGGCAAACACCCGGGCGTGGGGGAAATCAATTCCTCCGCGTCCGGGTTTTTTATTTACTTTCTTGTATTACTGTATTATAGGGAAAGGATACGATTAATCGCAACGAGGAGGATTACGTCAGGAGGTTTTTTCATGTTTCAAGAACCATCGGTACAAGAAAAATTGGATTACCTTGTTAAGACTACGGGACAACGGGCAGGTCAGGTGATCGCCGATGCGTTAGAGCATGGTCTGACTGAACTCTACCGCCGTCATATCAAGTCGGCCTATTTGGATGGTGGAATCGGCCGCGAGGAGGCAATCAGCCGTTTGGGCGAGGAAATGGTGGCCGAGATCGATTACGCTCGTGGAGCCGTTACCCGTGACGTGATGTGGGGGCTGAATCGTGAATGAAACCGCTGTGGCCGACACGGGCCCCCTATTGCATCTCGCGGAAATCCAACAGGACGCCTTATTTACGAATTTTAGAAAAATAGTGATCTCCTCCGCAATCGAAGCGGAATTAGTCCGCTATCAGGTCATGGGCCGCCTCAGAAGCATACTCCCGGATCAATTGCATGTCATCCCGGTGGAGGTTCCGCCCCCGGCATTTTGTCCCCAAGAAATAAATGAATTCCGTCACCAACCGGCCGATGTGAGCGTGATTCGTTTAGCCTGCCTTATCCAACCCCAGCTGGTTTTAACGGACGATCTACTCTTACGGCGGTATTTGGAATCCAAAAATTATAAAGTGGTTGGAAGTATCGGCATTTTGATTCGATCATTTCATCTGCAACAGATTTCCAAAAATGATCTCTATTTCTACTTTGATCGTCTTTTCGATGACAGCAGTCTTTATTTTAGCCGTGGGTTTTATGCGTACGTGCGAACTCTCTTGGAACATCTATGAGTATCCAGAGTAGCACTCCTTTTTTTCAATGTATCCACATTTTAAAAAATAAAGAAAACCGCCGGACGGAGCCGCGCGCCTCAAGCGAAGCGTAATCCGGCCGGAACCGGTTTATGAGGCAAACACCCGGGCGTGGGGGAAATCAATTCCTCCGCGTCCGGGTTTTCTATTTTTTTATTCCGCCGACGGCCGCTTGGCGGTATGGGATTGCCTCGTGGCTGCTCTTTCAGTATTCTGAGAAGCAAATCCATCACCTCATCCGGTTTATCGTGAGGAAACTCAATTGGATGGGGCCATTGCCCGGATTTTGTATGCCGGGGGGCACTCGGCAGGGAGAGCGAATCCGTGTAGAATACATTGCAGGAGTCGCGGAGAGGGCGGGATGAGTTCATGGAAATACAAGAACCTTCCTTTGATACGCCGGTGGTCCTTCCCGGGATGGAAGACGATTTCCCCATCCTGGAACTCATCTTGCGCAATTATCTCTCCGAGCCGGACATCCTCAACGTGCGGCAAGCGTTTTTTTTCGCTTGTAAAGCGCATCAAGGCCAGACCCGGGAAAGCGGCGAACCCTACATCAGTCATCCCATCGCGGTAGCGGAAATTCTCGCCTCTTTCCAACTGGACGCCAAGACCATCATGGCGGGCCTCTTGCATGACGTGCTGGAGGATACCGACGTGACGGAGGAGGAACTCCGGCGCGAGTTCGGCGACGAGGTGGTGAATCTGGTCCTGGGCGTGACGAAAGTGGGGGAGATCGGATCGGCGGACCGCAGCGAACAAGAAATTGAAAATCTGCGGCGCATGTTATTGGCCACGGCCAAGGATTTGCGGGTGATCGTAATCAAATTGGCGGACCGCCTGCACAATCTGAGAACCCTCGAATATCTCCCCCCCGCCAAACAAATCCAAATCGCTCATAATTCCTTGAACATTTATGCTCCGCTGGCGCACCGGCTGGGCCTGGGCCGGATCAAGTGGGAGATGGAAGATCTCTGCCTGATGTACATCCATCCGGAGATCTACCAAGACATTAAGAAAAAGGTATCTCTGAAGCGGCGGGAGCGCGAGCTGTATATCAAGCAAACCTGCGAAGCACTGGAACGTCAATTGCGGAGCAAGGGCATCCAGGCCATGGTCGAGGGGCGCGCCAAGCACTTTTACAGCATCTACATGAAGATGTTGCGGGGGAACAAGACCTTCGAAGAAATCTACGATCTGATCGCCCTGCGCGTGATCTGTGAGACCATCGCCGAGTGCTACGCCGCCCTGGGGGAAGTGCACACGATGTGGCACCAGATCGAGGGGCGCTTCAAGGATTACATCTCCACCCCCAAACCGAACAACTACCGTTCCATTCATACCACCGTGCTCGGGCCGCACGGCCGGTTGATTGAAATCCAGATCCGCACGCAGGAGATGCATTACGTGGCCGAGCACGGCATCGCGGCTCATTGGCGGTATAAGGAATCGGGCAAGCCGATGAAACTCCGGGACATGAAATGGGTGGAACTCTTCGATCAGGAACAATTGCCGGACACCCGCGACCCGGATGATTTCCTCCAGTCGATCCGCAGCGATCTTTTCTCGGACGAGGTGTACGTGTACACCCCCAAAGGCGACTTGCACCGGTTGCCCAAGGACGCCACGCCGATCGACTTCGCCTACAAGATCCACACCGAGTTGGGGCACCGTTGCGGGGGAGCCAAGGTCAATGGGCGGTTGACCTCCTTAAACTACGCGTTGAAGACCGGGGACATGGTGGAGATCCTGACCAGCCCCAACAGCCATCCCTCGCCAGCCTGGCTGGGCATCGTCAAAACCTCCTCGGCCCGGAACAAGATCCGGCGGTATTTGTTAGAGTCCCGCCGGGAAGAATTGTTGCAACTCGGGCAGGCGGGTTTGACCCGGGAATTGCAACGGGCCGGGTACAACGCGCGGGAATTCTACAATTCTCCCGAAGCCAAAGAAATCTGTGACTCGTTGGGCCTGAAGAACATCGATGACCTGTTTGTGCATATCGGTTTTGGGCGGATATCCACGAAACAAGTCATTTCCCGCCTCCAAAAGATGACCCAGCTCCCGGTGAAATCGCCCGGCCGGAAGGAGGGGGGGGCGGGGGAGAAGCCGCCTGAACGCCAGGCGGTAGTGCGGCTGGCGGACATTGACGATATTCTGTACCGCATCGCCCATTGCTGCAATCCTTTGCCCGGCGATGAAATCATCGGGTTCGTGACGCGGGGGCGGGGTGTGACCATTCACAAGGCCGCCTGCCGGAACGTCAAACATTTTCAAGCTGATCCGGGGCGCATTCTTCCCTTGTTCTGGGGCGGAGGGCTGGAAGAGTCGATATCGGTGAACATCAAGGTCGTAGCCCGTGACCGCCTCAACCTGCTCAGCGACCTCTCCCAAATGATCTCCTCAACGGGGACCAACATCTTGCACAGCCATAGCGATACGGATGAAGATGGAGTCGCCATGTTTTATTTCACTCTGGAAGTCAGCAACACGAATCATCTGGACATGATCCTCAAACAGCTGGAGAAGGTGCCGGGCGTAAAAAGTCTCCGCACTATCCGCGGCGTGAAAAAAAGTCCTTCCCGTAAACGCAAAGCCTCTCCGGCCTCTTCCAAAACGAACCACAACAACTCCAAAACGAACCGTAAAAAACGGCTGGCCTGATTTCCCGGGCAGCCTGTTACGGTGTCTCCAGATTTGATACGATCTAGAGAGGGAATTTTGGATGGTTTCCGAAAAGGGAGTGGAACCGGAGTTGGAAAAGGGGATCGTTGCGATCGATCCCCGATTGCCGCGAAGAGGAGGAATCGACATGGTATTCAAGTGTTCGGCGCATTTGGTTCTGATCCTGGCAGGATGGGCGTTGGTTGCGGGTCCGGTGCCGGCCGCCGTGCCGCTCGCGCCGGGGATCTACGCGGCGGAGGATCTGACCGCCCCGCCCGAGCCGGTGACCTTGGCGTCCGTAGGCACGGATCCCTACGATGCCGCCACGTTTCAACAAAGTACTCCGGAAACCTTCAATCTCGAGGTGTACGAATTGTCTCCCGGAGTATACAACTTCGTGACCAATCCCGCCGGGAAGACCGACACGGCCGCGCGCCATTCGGATATCGGCGGGATCAATATTTCTTCCCTGGTGGCGGATTCGGGAGCCGACGGAGTGCTGTTCCGCGGCACGGGACGGTATCCCGGCGAGACGGCGATCCGGTTTGGCTTGATCAGCGAGTATCCGCCGGTTCCCACAACCGCGGATGGGAGCCTGGATGTGGAGCGGGCGGCGGGGGAGATCGGCTACCAGTTCTATACCGGGCGGCGGTATTTCAACGTGGACGGCGTGGTGGCGGCGTTTGAGAATCTGTCGATCGGCGATCACGCGAACAACAACACCGGCGTGGTGCATACGTTCGGCGGAGGGGTGACGTTCATGCGGGACGTGTGGATTTTTAATGTCTATGATGGGGTCTTTTTCGATGACGCCGGGGAAGGGTATTTTGTGAATTGCATATTTCACCAGACATACCAGCCCTGGAATCTCATCGATGACGCCCTGGCCGATCTGTATTTCACGGACGAATGGAACACATTGGTTACCCCGGAGGGGCTGTCTGGAACCTTATACGCCGATGGGACCGGGATCAGCGAGGAGGCCTATCCGCAGGTCCAAGGGGTGATTTTAGGGAACCAAACCGCCAGCGGGTACAATATCAACCTTTTCGAGACGGAAGGGGCGAATCCGCAAAAGGTGTATTTGAAGAATTGCACCCTGGTCAAACACCAGATCCGGGATTCCAACCGGTTGTGGCGGCACAACACCGATGTGGGCGAGGGCGCTTATGTTTTGATTGAAGACAGCATGATTCTCTGTGTGGACCTCAGCCCCAACGCGCAGATCCGGATCGACACGGACGATCCGGATTTCTATGGGAGTATCTATCACACCAAATTCTGGAACTACGCGTCGGGCAACGCCCAGGTCACGGGAATCACAGCGATGAATTGGAACATCGATCCCGCCGACGCGGGTTTGCTCCAAGACGCCCAGGTGGATATCGCCACGCCGGGCGGTCTGGACATTCCCGATGTCCATCTGCTGTTCCGGTTGGACGGACGGAATCTCACCACCTTCATGCCCGGCGCGGTGGAGTTGACCCTGGCCTCGGACGGCGGGCCGGTGGGGTATCGTCTGCCCGCCACCGCTCCGGCCGGGCCGTTGCCGGTGACCACGGGAGGCACCCCCGTGGAGGAGTGGGCGATTTATTGAATTCCTTGGTTGGCCTACTTTAGGCTTTGAGGCAACCAGCCGGAAGACGTAGGCGGATTTTGCCGCGTTCAACCCCCCTGCTGGTCGGATGCCTGTCCACAGGAGGATCGTCTCAAGCAGGGAAACATGCCAAGCGCCCCTGATTATCCCACGGGTGCGATTCTGTTTTTCTCGCACAAGACCCCCACTTTTTTCCGGTTGTTCAGTTGGCCATTTGCCGCTTGTCCACTTCCCGGATGATGGGGACGAGAGTGCTCAAATAGTCATAAGCGGAATAGAGGGTCACGGCGCAGGCGAAGGCCATCAGGCAATTGGAGATCAGATACATCGAGGCGTCGAGCGCCGGGATGTACAAGGCCAAAATGCGCAGAATGAGGATGAGGATGATTACCGTGGCCTGGAGGACGGCCTTGACCTTGCCGCTCATGCGGGCGGCCAGGACGATGCCCTTGTAGGCGCAAACGGTGCGCAGGGTGGAGATGATGGAATCCCGGTAGAGAATCGGGAGGACCAGAAACAACGAAACCTGGTTGATGACCGCCAAACAGAGAAAAATGGTGTCGCGGTAAATGCTGTCAGCCATGGGATCGAGCAGTTTGCCCAGATCGGTGACCTGGCCGCGCTTGCGGGCCATGTACCCGTCGAAGAGGTCGGTGAGTTCGGACAGGATCACGATGCCGAGAATGGCATAGCGGGCGGCGGGGCCGTCGTTGAGGAACAGAATCGCCAGAACCGGGCTCAGGATAAGGCGGATCGACGTGAGAATGTTGGGCAAGGTCATTTGGGCGTTCATGAATTCATTGCGCTCCGTTCGAATGGGACGTGCTGGTCCCGGCGGGGCCATTGGTATGCTGCAATGCCATATAAACGTAATGCAGCAGCGCCAAGATGGTCACGAGTCCCGTGACGAATTGCAAACCCCAGGCGGGAAACGCGGGGGGCAAGAAAATGACCACCAGGACGGTCGCGAATTGCAGGCCGGTCGCGATTTTTCCCAGCAGGGAGGGATTGACCTCCACTTGATTGAAGAGAATCACTTGGACACACCAGCCAATAATGACCAGGATGTCCTTGGTAACCACCACGATGGTCAGCCAGGCGGGGATCCGGTCGAACACGGAGAGAAGGATGAAGGACGCGGTCACGAACAGTTTGTCGGCGAGAGGGTCGAGAATGCTCCCCAGCGAGGTGACTTCGCCCCGCCGCCGGGCGAGCCAGCCGTCGAGAAAGTCACTGGCCACGATGATCACCAAAATGACGCGCGCCCATGTGAGAGTCAGCACGTGGCCTTTCAAGTAGTAATACATCGCCAGAAAGAAGCAGGGAACCAGCAACAGGCGCGTCATGGACAGAAGATTGGGGAGATTCATGGTTTGATTCGAGTCGTTATGAGTGGTTGCGGGTTCCCGGCCTTGCGCCGTTCCCGGTCGGTGTATGATTACTATACCGCCGGCCGTTCAAGTTGGAACCCCGGGAGAAGGGGAGGGAAGGGCCGGGATGCCTCCCCGCCTTGATTTTCCTGTCACTTGTGGCCATGCTGATCCGTTGATCATTTGCCGTTTCAATTCCGGTAGGTAGCATGTCATGGCGAACCAATCTCCCATTCACCGGTGGTTTCCGAATATTAAATATATTTGCTGCGCGGCGTCGGTTGTCTTGTTGATTTGGCTGTTCTGTCATCTGTTCATCCGCAGCTGTGGGGGGCCGTTTCCCCAACGCACCCGGGGGCCTTTCGCCAAGTACGAATTTTACCGTTTGGCCGATTTCCCCGATTGGGAGAACCAGATCCAGCCCGATCCGCGGACTGGTAAAACGCGGATCGAAACCTTAATCGAAGAAAACTTCATGGAGCCGGTCCGGTTCGGAATGCCCCCCGTGTCCGTCACGGTGCCCTCCAGCGCGACGGCTTCTGTCTCTCCCGCCACGGGGCCATGATCCCTTCCCGGTACAATGCCGGCCGGTAAAATGGCTGCCGGTTGTGTAACGGCTAACGGAAACATCCGGGTCTGTGTATACTCTTTTCATCCCCAAACCAACAAAACGAAAGCGCGTCATGATCAATTTATTCGAAGCCAAGAATCAGATTGTGGAAATCGGCCGGCGGATGTGGTTGAAGGAATGGGTTGCCTCCAACGACGGCAATATTTCCTGCAAGACCGGGGAGGACGAGTACGTTTGTACGCCGACCGGAGTGAGCAAAGGATTTTTGGAAGTCGGCGATTTGATCGTGGTGGACGGGGAAGGCCGCAAGCGGTCGGGAGGGCCGCTCAATCCGTCGTCGGAAATCAAGATGCACCTCTTTGTCTACCACGCGCGGCCGGATGTGCAGGCGGTTTGCCACGCGCATCCACCCACGGCGACGGGTTTCGCGGTGGCGGGCATGGCTTTGGATCAGTGCGTGCTGCCGGAAGTGGTGGCCATCATGGGGGCCATTCCCTGCGCGCCGTACGGGTTGCCTTCCACGGACGAGATTCCTCAGGGGATCGCACCGTATGTCAAAGATCATAACGCGGTGCTGTTGTCGAATCACGGCGCATTGACCTGGGGCGCGGACTTGATGCAGGCGTACTACCGCATGGAGACCATGGAGCATTTCGCCAAGATTCTGCTGGTGGCGGTGCAACTGGGGCGGGTGAACCTGTTCTCGCGAGAACAAGTGCAGGCGCTGGAGGATTTGCGCACACGCTTTGGCTTGACGGGGGCTTTCGCGGGCTGCAACGTGGAGAATCCGGCCCTTCCGGTGCCAACCGGCCCGGTGCGGGACGTGCGGACCCCATGAGAGCGTCCAGTGAATGCTGATAGAGGCTGTGTGGTTTGATTCAGCGTATGGCGTTTACCGGTGGCAGGCGCCCCGCCCGGTCTTTTCGAAATAGCGCTGATGATACTCCTCCGCCCGGTAGAAGGGGCCGGCAGGGAGGATCTGGGTGACGATAGGCTTCTGAAAGCGGCCGGTTTGTTCCAGCCGTTCCTTGGACTCACGCGCCGCCGCTTCTTGCTCCGGTGTGTGGCAAAAGATCACTGAACGGTATTGTGTGCCGATATCCGGTCCCTGGCGGTTCAGCGTGGTGGGATCGTGGCATTCCCAAAATACATGCAACAGATCCTCGTAGGAGATCCGGGCGGGATCGAAAGTCACCTGGCACACCTCCGCATGGCCGGTGTGTCCGGTGCATACCTCTTCGTAAGTGGGATTCTCCCACGTGCCGCCGGAATAGCCCACCGCCGTGTCGATGACGCCCTCCAACTTGCGGAATTCCGCCTCGACACCCCAAAAGCAACCCGCGCCGAATGTGGCTTTTTCCATGGTTGGTTTCCCGCTTTCCCCTTTCCCCGCAGACCGGCCATCTGGCGGGGGGATTCGATCCGGTATTGTTCATTATACGGGGCCGGCCGGCGTAATTCCAAATTCCCCGGGAATCTCGCTTGCTGCTTTGTGCGCGGTGCGCCGGCCCGGCTTCCGAGCGAGAAAGGAGCAATGTGGGTGAAAAAACACCGGAATGTCCTGTCTGCGGGATGTCAACTAGCCAACTCCCGTTATAATGAACCGCAGATGGGCCCGCTTCGTTGAACAACCGTGAACAGGAATAACCGTGAACAGGAGTCTTTTATGCAGGCTGCGTTGCTGATCGCTCCTCATACCTTTGTGGTGCAAGACCATCCCCACCCCGAGCCCCGCGGCAACGAAATGTTGATTCGGGTTAAACACGCGGGTATCTGTGGCTCGGATATTCATTTCTATGAATCGGGCCGCATCGGCGAAGTGGTGCTCCGCGAGCCTTTTATCATGGGGCATGAATTCAGCGGGGTGATCGAGATCCCTTCGGAAAATTCGCCCCTGGCGGCAGGGACTCGGGTTGCCGTCGACCCCGCGGTTCCATGCGGCCGGTGTTCGTTTTGCCGGGAGGGGCGGTTCAATATCTGCCCGGATATCCGCTTCACGGGATTTCCCCCGTATCCCGGAGCGTTTGCCGAATACGTGGCCATCCCCCCGGAGAATGTTTATCCGTTGCCGGAGGAGATCCCCGATGCGGCCGGGCCGCTTCTCGAAACGCTCTCCGTGGCCTTGCATGGCGTGGATCTGGTTGCCGGCGTGCAGGGCAAAACCTGCGCCGTGCTGGGGGCGGGGCCGGTCGGGTATCTCACCGCGCTGGTGTTGCTTCAGCAGGGGGCGAACCTCGTCTTGATCACCGAGCCGGTACCCGAACGCCGGGCTATTGTCGAGGCCAACCTGGGCGTGCCGGTCTACGATCCCGGCCAGGTGGAATTCATCCGAAAGCATCTGCGGGATGCCACGGATTGCGGCCCCGAATTGGTCTTCGAAGCGGCGGGCATGCCGGAATCGTTTCAGATGGCGTTTGACTTAACCCGCCCCGGCGGGCGGGTGGCCGTGTTTGGCATTTACCCGGCGGGTGAACATCCGATCGACTTCACCAACGCGCGGCGAAAGGAACTGGATGTGCTTTTCGTGCGCCGTTCGCTTCCGGGCAATTACCCCCGGGCCATCCAACTGGTGGCCGCGGGCGAAATCAACCTCAATCCCTTGATGACCCACCTCTTTCCCCTGGCAAAAATCGCCCAAGCCTTTGAACTCGTGGCCCACAAGCGCGAAAGCGTGATGAAAGCCACCCTGGCGGTTTGATCCGGTGGTTCCACTTTGGAAGGATGCAACCTGATTATAGAAAGAATGTTCCGTGATGATTATCGGCGTACCCAAGGAAATCAAAGATCATGAATACCGGGTGGGATTGACTCCGGCCGGCGCGCGGCAATTGGTGGAAGCCGGGCATACCGTGTTGGTGCAAACGGGCGCGGGGCAGGGCTCCGCCCTCCAGGACGAAGACTACCGTAAAGCGGGAGCGGTCCTCACTCCGTCGCCCGGAGAAATTTACGCCACAGCCGAATTGGTGGTGAAAGTCAAAGAGCCTCAGCCGGAAGAATTCCCTTTTTTGCGTCCCGGATTGATTCTTTTCACCTATTTGCATCTCGCCGCCGAACCCGGGGTGACCCGCGAACTCTTGAACCGGCGCGTGACGGCCATTGGTTATGAGACCGTCCAGGCCGCCGATGGCTCGCTGCCTTTGTTGACGCCCATGAGCGAGGTGGCGGGCCGCATGGCCATTTACCATGGGATCTATTACCTGGAAAGCCCGCGGGGAGGCAAGGGCGTGTTGCTCAGCGGGGTGCCGGGAGTCCGGCCGGGCCGGGTGACCATTCTGGGCGGCGGCACGGCCGGCCTCAACGCCGCCAAACTGGCCTTGGGCCTGGGCGCGCAAGTGTGCGTCATGGACATGTCGTTGACCCGATTGCGCTTTCTCGACGATATCCTCCACAACGCCACGACATTGATTTACTCGCCCACCGCCCTGGAGGAAATCCTTCCCGGCACCGATCTGCTGATCGGCACGGTTTTGATTCCGGGCGCCCGCACGCCCAAACTGGTCACCCGCGGCATGTTGGGCCTCATGGAAAAAGGATCCGTCATTGTCGATGTCTCCATCGATCAGGGAGGCTGTGTCGAAACCAGCCGCCCCACGACTCATTCCAATCCAACCTTCGTGGTGGATGGCATCGTTCATTACGGGGTGACCAATATGCCCGGCGCCGTGGCCCATACCTCGACCTTCGCTCTCACCAACGCTACCTTTCCATACATCCGCCAATTGGCGGATTTGGGATTTGCCGAAGCCGTGAGGCGGGATCCTTCCCTGGCCCTGGGTGTCAATACGTACCAGGGTCAACTGACAGAACCGGCCGTCGCCGAGGCCCTCAACCTCCCGTGCGCTCCCTTGGAATTCGATTAGGAATTAGGCTGCTAAGCCGATAAGACAATACGGCAGATTGATGAATCCGGGACCATGCAAGTACAATGGACCTGGAAGGGCGGAATCGTAGTCCAATGTTTCGATGAGATGATTTTGCTTTTGTCCGATTGAACATGAACGTCACCCGTAAAAATAATGTCGACAACACTCCCCGGCAGTGGGCGATTCTTTCGCAGGATGAATCATCGGTCATCTCTTCCGTAATGCAAAAATTAACGGAAGCGGATGCCCAACTTACAGTGTTTGGGGATTTGCACCTGTTCGAACATGTAACCGCCTGCCCCGTTCCCCTTTCCGCGTTGGGGAAATTGCCCTCGCCCACCGAAATCAAGAATCACCCGCAACGGTTCGAAGGGGTGGTCATTCGGGTGGATGAGAAGAAGCGGATCATCATCCGGCTCGATTCTCATCCCATCCAGCTCCGGGGACCTGTGCAAAAGCTTCCCTTCCGGTTTGAAATGAAAACCTCGCCGGGGTACGTGACTTTCACCGCGCAAGGCGAGCCGCAGATCGCGGAATTCGTGAAGTTTCACGACCTCATCAAGGACAAGGCCCAGTCCGCGCTTCTGCTGGTGGTGGATTTGACGCAGATCACCCGGCTGCCCAACCTGACCAGCGCCATCATGGGGGATTTGATTGAGTATTTAAGCCAACGGAAACGCAAGGTGGCCATTATCAACTCGTTGAGTTTAGGGACGCATTTTCTCGGTTCGTATCCCAACACCCGGTTTGTTTGCCATGTGAATCAGGAAGGGGAAGCGATGGATTTCTTTCAGAGCAATCCCCTTAGGATTTTGGCCGTCGAGGATGAAGAAACCACGCAGTTGTTGATCGCCACATGCCTGACGCAGCAATACTTGCAACCCGTTGTGGCCTCCACCGCCGAGGAGGGGATTGTCCTGGCGCGGGAAAAACAGCCGGACCTGATCCTGATGGACCATTACCTGCCGGGCCTGAGCGGCATCGAAGCGGTGCGGATCTTACGGGAGGATCCCTTGACCGCCTCGATCCCGATTCTCATGTTCACTTCGGATTCGGAGCAGGAAACGGTGATGGAAGCCATGCAATTGCGGGTGGACGGGTACTTGTTGAAACCGCTTCATCCGGAAAAGTTCATTCAACGCATCGCCAAGACCTTGTGAGGCCGGGAACCCGTCATTCTTCCCGGCTGTATAACAAGCCTTCCATCAGATCGCTGCTGAGGGCCGAGGGGCACCAGTATTTTTCGATGTGCTGCACCACCCGTTGCGTGCCCAGGTCATGGCTGACGAAGGGTTTGTCCTGGGGATCGTACATGGCGTCGGTCAGATCCCGCAGCAACACGCATTGAAAACCCAGCCGGGTCATCCGCCGGATAGCGAAACTGCGGCCCAGGACGCACATGTTGGTATGCACCCCGGTATAGAGGATGTTCTTGATCCCCTGCTGTTTTAAGTACGCGTAGATCTCGTCCCCGTTGTCCGAAATGACATCGAATCCGCCGATCTCGATGAGCGGGCTTTGGCTGGACCACGCTTCGTATTGGATGGGATTGTCCGTGTCGCAACCTCCGTTTGAATCGTCGATGGGCAGCGGTGGCTCCTCGACATCCACCAAGGCGGGAATTTCAATCCGTGGAACCAGTTGAATCCGGCGGCGTTGAGGCCAATCGGCATAGGCTTCCATAGTATCCGAAGGAGAGTGGATGATGAGAATCCCCTTTTCCCGCGCGTATTTCAGCACTGGATTCAACCGGACCGCGAGCGCCTCGCAGCGGGCCGCCGCGCCGGCGCACCAATGCCGGTTCCACATGTCGCAGATCAAGATGGCGGTTTCCGAAATGCGAAAGGTTTGTTCGAAGTACGTTTCCTGCCAGTGATCCAATCCCTTGTACGGTTTCACCTGGGTGCGGAGCCGGAGGGTGAATTCGCCTGAAGCGTGAGGCCGTTCCGTGATTTCGGGCAGCGGCTTGGCTTCCACCGGACGGTTGGCGGCCCAGAACAAAGCGTGGCTCAGCAAACGCAGGTACGTGGCGTTGTGGAAATCCTGCAGGCCTCCGAGCGAGGTGTAAAACACGCGTCCGCCCCGGTTCATTCGTACCCAGGCCGCTGGTTGTTCTTGCTTTTCTGTGGGGATGGAGGAGGTCATCAGTACCGTCACGTCGTCCGCCACCGGCGCGGTGCGGTAGAGGCTGTACACCGAACGGAAAGGGACCACGCCCTCCATGATGGGGTGATTTTTGCCTTCGGGCGTCACGCGGGCGCTTTGGGTGAATTCATTCCCAAAATGGCCAGTGTAGTGGCCTCCCAAGATCTCCTTGTCGAAGGCCAGCCAGTTTTGGAATCCGTGGCTGGCGGTGCGGACGGCCACGATGGGCTTTCC
The DNA here is from genome assembly GCA_013177805.1 of Candidatus Omnitrophota bacterium. Lineage (GTDB taxonomy): Bacteria > Hinthialibacterota > Hinthialibacteria > Hinthialibacterales > Hinthialibacteraceae > JABLXU01. The sequence goes on along the minus strand of JABLXU010000029.1, from coordinate 42,592 downwards.
GGATTCGCAGTACTTCTTGATCCGCTCCAATGGCTCACCATCGATCACCAGCCGCCGGGTGTAGAACAAGGCCACATCGCAGGTATCCAGGGCCTCCAAGCCGGGCAGGGCATGAAATCCCTGCGCCTTGAGCAGCGTGCATTTCGCGTGATAGCGGCTTTCCAGATGTTGTTTGAACAAGGTCAGGCACGTGTCCGAGTCGTATTCCGCCGAACCTGACACCAGGCACACGTTCAACGGTTCCGCGCTCCAAGCGGTAGCAGACAAAATCATCAGGGCGAGCAGGGGAAGGAAGCGGGGGGCTGATTTTTTCATGATCGATACCTCGTGGGATAGCATGAATGGATCGATTTTCAACATTTTTTGAAGTATTTTCCAGGAGGGTGGGGGGAAGGGGGATGGTGTGCAGCCCGATAGGTGCCTGTCGCGGCGCGCGGAATCAGAAGATTGTAAGTTGTAAATAAATGTAAAAAAATGATCCCTGAAAAACGCGGATCAAAAATCCGGTTAAAATGGCAAGACGGAAACAGGCAATAGTGGAAATACCGGGCGGTATTTCATGTTCCTGTGATTGACAAAAGATAATTGAAGGATGTAGCATCCCATTGGATTTTGAAATAATTATTCGGTTGCTCATAAAAAGACCGAATGCCTGGAGGAGAGGAAGCTGATGCGGAGAGAAGGTTTTACACTAATCGAATTGTTGATCGTCGTCGCGATTATCGGCATTTTGGCGGCGATTGCGGTGCCGAACTTTTTGAACGCCCAGACCCGGGCGCAGCTGGCGCAGGTGCACACGAATTTTAAGGCCCTGGCCACGGCGTTTGAAATGTACCATACGGATTACGGTTGTTATGCCCTGCATGATCCTGTCCACAATTACAATGTTTGGTTGAATGGTCTGACCACGCCGGTAGCCTACATCGCCCGGATTCCCGTGGATATTTTCCAAACCGCCAAACTGGCGGGGACCACCTCGTTGGCTAACTGGGCGCCTAGGGAACTGCATCCGGAACCATTCTACACGACGGGCAGCGGCGCTTATGGCGCCCGGGGATTGGACGACATTCCGCCCCGGGGGAGCGGGAACGATCTGACGTTGCGATTCATCCAGGATAAGGAACAATACGACAAAGCCCAAAGTTTGTGGCCCAATGGGCGGTATGTGGTCAGTGTCGGCCCGGATGGCCTGCATACGTATCCGGGTGTATACAATATCACCAATGGATTACGCAGTTACGGCGATATGATCCGGGTGCTTCCCTGAGGATGATCCGGGCGAACCGAAAGGATCTGATTCCTCTTCGAGTCGATGGTTTCTTGGAGGAAGAAGATGATGGAGACGAAAGGTTTTACGCTTATCGAATTGTTGATCGTTGTCGCGATCATCGGCATTTTGGCGGCGATCGCGGTCCCGAACTTTTTGAACGCCCAAACCCGGGCGCAGCTGGCGCAGGTGCAATCGAATTTTAAGGCCCTGGCCACGGCGTTTGAATCGTATCATGTGGATTACGGCTGCTATGCCCTGCATGATCCGCCGCATAACTACAACGTGTACAAAAACGCCTTGACCACGCCGGTTGCGTATATCGCCCGGATTCCAGTCGATATTTTTCAAACCGCCAAGTTGGCGCAGACCACGAATTTATCCGCGTATGGAAAATTCGAACTGCATCCGGAGCCGTTCTACTCAATCGGCGGCGGCGGCGCTTGGGGGGCGCCGGGATTGGATAAAATTCCGGCCCGGGGCAGCAGCGACGACCTGACCCTGCGCTTCCGGCAAGATGAAGAGCAATACCAAAAAGCCCAAAGTTTGTGGCCCCATGGGCGGTATGTAGTCAGCGTGGGGCCGGATGGGATCCACAATTATCCCGGCGTGTACAACATCTCCAACGGCTTACGCAGTTCGGGCGATATGATCCGGGTGCTTCCCTGATTTAGAAACTCAAAGCCGGCCGGGGGGTTGAGAAAACCGCAAGAAGAATCCAACTGGGAGAACTAGCATGCGGAATCGCGGTTTTACCCTCATTGAATTGCTCATCGTGGTGGCAATCATCGGCATCCTGGCGGCGATCGCGGTCCCGAACTTTTTGAACGCCCAAACCCGGGCACAGTTGGCCCAGGTGCAAGCGAATTTCAAGGCGTTGGCCACGGCGTTCGAATCGTATCACGTGGATTACGGCTGCTATGCCCTGCATGATCCGCCGCACATGTACAACGTGTATAAAAACGCGTTGACCACGCCGGTTTCGTATATCGCCCGGATACCGGATGATATTTTTCAAGTGGGCAATAAGGCCTTACCCTTCCAAATGTCCGCTTACGGAAAATTCGAATTGCATCCCGAACCCCTCTACTCGATCGGGGGCGGCGGTTCTTGGGGGGCGCCGGGCCTGGATAAAATTCCGGCCCGGGGCAGCAGCGACGATCTGACATTGCGGTTCAAACAAGATGCCGAGCAGTATCAGAAAGCGCAAAGCATCTATCCCAACGGCCGGTATGTAGTCAGCGTCGGACCGGATGGCGTTCATACGGCGCCGGGGGTGTACAACATTACCAACGGATTGCGCAGTTATGGGGATATGATCCGGGTGCTTCCCTGAAATCATCCCCCGGCAACCGGTGGGGAGGATCCCGCAAGGTTCCCCCTGTCCGGTTTTTTCATTGCCAGGGATTTTTATCTCAAGAAAGGGATATTTATCATGAAAAAGCGATTGGGAGCAGTGGGATTGTGTTGGTTGTTGGCCGGCGCCCCGGCCTGGGCCTGGGAGTTCAACACGGAGGGGGATCGCGAGGGGTGGACCAGCGGGCAGCATCTGAAAAGCAATGTGGCCCAGGATGGCAAACTGGTGATCACCGTGAACGCCGGCGCCACCGATCCGTTCGTTGTCGGGCCAGCGGGGCCGTTCAACGGGGATATCATCACGGGCGTGGAATTCCGGATCCGCTTTTCCATGGAGATCACCAGCACGGCCGGCGCGGCCATGTATTTTTTCCCATCCGCCGGCTCGCATGGGAGCTTCGATTACGGAATGCACCTGACTGATCCGCTGGACTGGAACATCGTGTACATCGATTTCCTCGGCCAGCCCAAGGGGGGAGACAGTCCGAGTGATTGGTTCGGCGAAATCAATAACATCCGCCTGGATTTTATCCAAAATCTTTCCGAGGAGTATACCGTGGAGATTGACTGGATCCGTTTCGTGGATGAGTGGATTCAGAACAACGTGTTTGAATTTGGATCCTTGGAACCTTGGGGGCTGGAAGGCGAAGGAACGATCGATGCCTTCCAAGTCACGGAAGAGCAATCGTTCGGGGGATTAGGCAGTGTGGCCGTCACTGGCTTGGGCAGTGACCGGTATCACGCGTTGTCTCAGGAGATCGCGAATGGCCTGACATTGAAAAAGGGCCAACTCGTGTCGGTGGTGGGCGCGGTGAAGGTCCCCCGGGATTCCTGGGACGCCAATTCCACCTTGTGGTTCCGGATTCGGGAATTCGATGGGACCAATGAGAACCTGAGTCCTGTGACCGAGGTAAGCGTTTTTGATGAATGGTTCCAGTTCCAAAGCCAATTGGCCCTGGCTTATGAACCCGCCCAGCGCCGGGAATTGAAAGTCCAACTTTATTCGAAGAATCCCGCGGGCAAGGTGTTTTATTTTGATGACATTTTCGTAAACGTCCAACCGGCCCCGCAACCCGTCATTGAAAATCCCGGCTGGCCGGTCAACGCGGTCAAGCTGGCCCCCGGTCAAACGATCACTATCGACGGCAATGTAAGCGCCGCCGAATACGCGGGCGCGCAGGCCCTGGTGATGAACGCGGACACGTACAAGGGAATTCCAGATCCCTATTTTCCGCAGTACAACCATAATGGCGCCCTGTTAACCGCGGGCATGGCGGCTGCCACGCCGCTCAGCGATTTCAACGCGACTTACTATTTCATGTGGGACGACCAATTTTTCTACGCCGCCGTCTCGGCCGTGGATGATCATTATTCCTTCGTGGGGCCTGATCCGAACGGCTCCGACACGTTGCAATTTGTGTTCGCGGAAACGCCGGACGAACTGCAAACCGCGAACATGTATATCCCCACCATCGCTCCTGAGGGGCCGGACGGAAATATCGTTGCCAAGAATGACTTCGGCGGTTGGCTGGCCGTCGATATCATGGGCGAATCCACCTTCGCGGGAAAAGTCGACCCCAACACCAGCGATTGGGCGGTGGAAATAAAAATCCCCTGGAGCGCGATGAACGGATTCTCCAAACCCGTGTTTCCCCCCAAAACCGGCGATAGGGTGGGATTCGTGGTCCTCGCCATTGACTATGACAATGGCACCCTCGAATGGTTCAGTTGCAATGAGTCCACCTTTCCATGGAATGGGGAGGGTGTGGAGCGAATGTATTTCATCGAACTGGGGACAGGCTTGGACGGATGGCCTCTCTATTGATAGGAATGATCTCCAACGGAAGTTGCTTGTTTTAGGTAGAGTTTTCTAAATAGGCTGTTTTTTTTGACTCGAGACGGCCCGCCTGCGTTCATGCAAACCATGAGCGAGAGGCGGGTTTTTCTTTGTGGATTGCGTTTTTACTTTGCTTCATTATCCCTGGAGGTGTTCCTGCACCCCACCCTGATCAGAAAAACCGCCAATCCCATAACCGCGAACGCCGGGATCAAAATCACCAGGGATGGCAGGGCGTGGATCACCATGACGTGGCCGGGATCATAGCGCATTCCAGATAAGAGAAATGCCAGGTTTTTCCAATCGAACGGGGTGGGAATCAGAAAGAAGGCGATGACTAAAAACCAGTTGGTTTCCCTCTTCGGGAAATGATTCATGGCGAAGAGGTGAACCGCCTGCGCCAGGGGCAGCAGGGCCAATACGTAGTAATGCGGCCACGAGAACGGATTGAGGACGATGCTAAGGCACACCGCCAGGCTCAGAAGGATGTCCGAATCTTTCATTCGGCCCATCGATCTCCAAAATACGAGAAGGAGCAGCAAGGGGATCGCCACCGTTACCAACCGCCCGGCCGCCGGAGCGGTTAGCAAAGGGATCAAAGCAATTTTGTGTCCGGCGAAGTCGGCTCCCGGCGTGCCTTGGAAGAGCCGGTTGCCGATCGTCCAGAGGGATAGATTGAGCGGATGGTTCTGGTACAGGGCGGATACCGCGGGCAGGGTTTGGGTCAGGTAGAAGTAAACGGGAGTGTATCCGATCCATAACGCTACGGTCCCATACCCGGCCAAAACGGTAACCGCGGCCGCCCCCAACGCCCGGTAATCCTTGCGCGCCAGGAACACAAGACCCACCGGCCAGGCCAGTTGCTTGATCAGCAAACCCAGGCCCAACAATACGCCGGCCAAGACCGGACGGTTCCGATCCATTGCGTACCATGTCCCTGCCAGACAGAGCAACAAAAAACCATGCACCTGGCCGTTGGACAGTTCCAAAATGACGGGATGCCACGTTTGCAACGCAAGGGTGATGCCCAATGTCCATTTCCAGGAGAGGGGCTTCCTTTTAATGATGGAAAATAGATAAATCGAATAAAACAAGGATGTTAACTCGACTAGAAACCAGACCACTTTGGCAGTCCGGTATCCGAACAAGGCCAGTGGCATGAGCAGAAAACCCATGGTGGGAGGATGGGGGGAAGGATGAACAAAGGCCGGTTTGTTTAGGTTAATCTCGTATTTACGCGCTAAGTCATTGACAGGTATGGAGATATCGTAACCATGGGCCAGAGTTTGCGCTAATACATATACTGCCAAAAAATCTTTTTCAAAATCCGTTGTCAGGACCCACCGATGCTGAGTTAGCAAGGACAGTCCGCCCAGGACGAGAACGGTGATGAGTACAAATGTCCGTATCCTTTGTTGTCTCAGGGAGTTCGGTTTAAGGAAAAAATCCGCGAAGGGGTGTGGGAGTTGCACCGCGTTGTTTTCAGTGGAATTTTTCATGCCGGTCCTGCCGCTAAGTCAAATAGGCTTTCCTAATTATTCGGTCACCACGGCGAGGTCTGAAGAGGCGCAATGCGTTTCGCTCTTGCAAGAACGGATTTCGTTTGAAATCCGTTCGAGTATCTAGGTTATTTCAGTATTTTTCCCCATGCCGGCAACCGGGCTAGAGATTCTCCGGCGAGACACTCCGTACAGAAAAAACCAAGCTGCGGCTTCCTCGCCCCTCCTGGATTGTGTTTTATGTTGATCCTAAAGAAAAAAACTCTTTTCTTTTTGAATGAAATCGTATATGATTATATATTGTAACAAAATGTAATTAAAATTGGGTATTTGAATTGATGTGTTATAGAATAATTGGGTCAATCAGGAAAGGGTGATGAGTATCATGAGAAACCATCGGGAAAACCAAAAAGGCAATGTATTGGTCTTTGTGGCGGTTTGTCTGACGCTGTTCTTTTGCTTTCTGGCCCTCAGCGTGGATATCGGTTGGATCATGCTGACGAAAAGCGAATTGCAGGCGGCGGCGGACTCTGCCGCGCTGGCGGGGGCGGCGCAATTAACGGATGAGGATATATTGACGGGTACGCCGAACCAGAATGACGATGTGTCGCTGGCCCGCGATTATTCGCAAACCTTCTCGTCCTTCAATACCGCCGCGAAGGAATCCATCACACTCGACCGCAATGAAACCAACGAGACCGATGGGGGAGTGGTCGTAGGGTATATCCATAATCCGTTGGATTTGAACAGCCCCCTGGAGACCACGGGCGTCTCCTATTACAACACCGTACAAGTGGAAACCCGCCGGACACCCGAAATCAACGGGACCTTGAAACTGTTTCTGGGTTTTTTCACCAACCTGGACGAAGTGTCGCTCCGGACCCGCTCGGCCGCGACCCTCGATGACCGCATCATCGGCTTTGATATGAACGCGGGTGAGTTTTTACCCATGTTGCCGTTCACGGTGTACAAGGAATCGTGGGACGCGGCCTACGATGCCACGTATATTGCCACGTCTGAGGCATGTCCCGCTTTGAACGGGGGGGATAAATTTGGATATGACGAGGCAACCAAATCGGTTACTCCGCACGGCGATGGCATTGTGGAAATTCATCTTTACCCCAATAAGCCGGACGTCTGCAAATATCCAGACGCGCCGGGCAATTTCGGAACGTTGGATATTGGGTATGAGAACAACAGTACGGATGACCTGGTGCGGCAAATTCAACAGGGATGCAGGGCTGAAGAGCTGGCCTTGTCCGGGAATATGATGCTGGAACAAGACGTAAGCGGAGTGTGGTGCAAATGGGCCAACGGCGATACCGGGGTCAGTTCCACGATCCGTTTGGCTTTGGAAAACATTAAGGGCCAGGCGCGGATTCTTCCCTTGCACGACAAGGTCACTGGAACGGGGGACACGGCATATTTTCGAATAGTCCGGTTTGTTGGAGTCCGAATCGTGGACGTGAAAATGACCGGCGCGTTGACCGATCGGCGGGTTACCGTCCAGCCGGCCAGCGTGGTCTGTCAAAACGCGGTATTTCATCCGGACGCCCCGCATTCCAATCTGGTTTTTGCCCTTTCGTTGACGCGGTGAGAGGGGAAAGACGCCGATAGTTCAGAAAAATGAATCCCGGGCCGATACAATGAGCTGAACCGGGTTGTCTTTACTTATAGGTCATTATTTTCGAACCGGGATGTTTTTCATGACTCGTTCTAACCAACCACGTCTTTTCCCTTTCGTTTCATCCCCCCGGACGCTTTCTTACGGAGGGAACTGCTTGGGCCGCTTTTTCATACAAATCATGCTCCCTGGATGGTTTCTGTTTTTCCCTCCCGCTACGCCAGGGCTGGTGGAATCCGTTTTTGTTGGCGATGCCGCTCTGACCGATTCATCCCGGGAGATCGAGCTCAGCGCCGGCCTGTTTTTCCAGGTACCGGTCGGTTCCTATCAGCCGGCCCGTCTTGATTTTGTGGACGGGCGAGTGGAAGTGACGGCCCGGCCGGACGAGGGGGTGTTGGTGATCCATTCGAGTCCCATGACAGTGGAACCAGAGGGAATCTTGGCGCTCGAATATCAAACCGATACCGATCAGGTCAACTTGGCGAGTATCGTGTTTGATGGAGCCGTCAGCCACACGTGTGTTGCGTTTGACAATCCTTCGGGTGCCAATTTAAAAGTGAATCAAAGTTCAATTTACACACTTTTCTTTTTCAGCCATACCGGTGTGGTGTTTCCCGCCTTCCAGGTTTTCAATGGAGGCAAAGAAACAGCCCATGTCACGATTACCCGCATGACTTTGACTGCCTTCCCGAATGGAACCTTATTCAATCAAACCCAAGGAGACGGAGACTTGCCGGCTGATGTTCCGTTCCCTCTACCGGTCGATCCCGGTTTCGCGTCGCTGAATGATTGGGGATTTGACATCTTGTTAACGGGGACACAACGGCCCAAGGCGAATGGAGACAATCATTTCGCGTCAACCGGGGGAACGGGCTGCATGCTGTTACCCGCGGCGGAGGCGGTTGCCAATGCCTTTATTACTCTCAAGATCTCTGATGAGCAAACCGGCCCCGCCCGGGGGGAAGTGTATATTAAGCGAATGAGCGCCGCGGACGACAACAGCGCCTTCGTTTTTTTGATGACCAACGGAGCCGATACCCATTTCGCTGTATTTGTTCCCGGCGGCCGGATCCCCACGGATGGGTGGATGAAAGTCCCTCTGTTTGGCCATATCAGCGCCGGCCCATCATACCTGGTGTTGCAATCCGCGGGGGCGGATGTCTTGGTGGATGACTTGTCGTTCTTCGTATCGACACCGTTGGCGCAACCAACGCCCACGCCGGAAGAACCAAGTCCCACGCCGGAGGAACCCAGCCCCATACCCACCAGCCTCCCCTCGCCTTCTCCAACATTGGAACCGGAACCTACCGCGACGCCGACTTCCCCTGGTCCGCTCACTCCGACACCCGGAATAATTGACGTTCCAATCAATACCATTGTAGTTACGGATGATGAACATTCCACGGAAAATTTGGTGGGAAAAGTGGATCAGGACGAGGAAGATGACCGGGCGTTGACCATTCATTGGAATACGGACATTGAGGGAATCAAGGACTACCATATCTATGTCAACACGGTTGAACCCGCCAATTTTTTAGGATTGACGGGAAGCGGAGAGGTGAAAAGTTTCACCTGGAGAGAAGGCGTGAGATATCCAGGCGGGATCGTGACGGAAGGTCCCCAATTTGGATCCTCCTATCTTTTCATCGTCGCGGTGATCCCGTTTGAAGGAGCGGCCCAGTATATCTATGCGGCCGCGCCTGTGTTATTCTTGGGTTACCCGGAGCCGACGATTCCGGCCACTGCGACGCCGGAACCCAGTCCAACTCCTTCGCCCTCTCCCACGGCCACGCTTGCGCCTACCGTTACCCCCACCGCGGCGCCCACTGCCACTCCCACGGAAGCGCCTACTCCCACGGCAACTCCCGCGCAAGTAGGAGATCTTGTCCGCAACGGGGGATTTCATGACTCCAGCGCCTGGACACTGCAAGCGGGGTGGACCATTGCTGACGGTGCCGCCCGCTATGACGGGAGCCAGAAAGGGTGGAGTTACCTGGAGCAGGACCTGGCCGGTGACGAGCAAGGAATGACCGCCTGGTTGGGATATACCGTGATCGAAGCCTCGCGGGAGGATCAGATCCTGGCTTTGTCGAGCCGGGGAAATTGTGGGGTTGTGTATTTGAGTTCGACCGTGGGCCGGCACGAGGTCGAAGTGAAGGTCACCAATCCCCAGGCGCCGTTGCTCATCTCGGCGGGCGGATCCAACGGCGCGGGAAGAATCGTGCTGGATGATATTTCTTTTATTCCCGCGGGTGCCAATCCCACCGCTACCCCTACTCATGTTCCACCGAGTCCAACAAAAGTAAGCACCCCGACGCCGACTCCAGTCCCGGTCGATACCGGTGTCTTGAAAAACGGCGATTTCCAGACGGACAGCGAGTGGATCAAGGACCGAGGCTGGTCGATCGCGGATGGCGTGGCCCGGTATGACGGCACGAATCAAGCATGGAGTTATATGCAGCAGGATTTGGCGGAAGACCGCAAGGGGCAACTTTACCGCCTGGAATACACGGTGATCGAATCATCGGCAGCCACGAATATTCTCGCCTTATCCAGCAAGGGGAATTTTGGGTTGGTTTATTTGAATTCCACCGTGGGTACCCATTCGGTGGAATTGACTGTCACTAATGACGCGGCGCCGTTTATGATTTCCGCGGGCGGTAACAATGGGCGGGGCACGGTGGTATTGGATAACCTGATCCTGAAACTTGTCCAGGAACCAACTCCAACTCCTACTCTTACGTTCACACCGGCGCCAACGAATACGCCGACCGCAAAGCCGACGAATACCCCAACCCATACACCCGAGCCAACCAATACTCCAACGAATACATCGACTCCGGAGCCGACGAACACACCCACGGAAACCGCAACCCCCGAACCGACGAATACTTCTACTCCTACCTCAACCCCCACGCCAACCATTACTCCGACGCCGACCATGACGCCCAATGAGCATGGATACGTGGAACTGATCAAGAACGGCACCTTCGATTCGGAAATGGATTGGACGTTAGACACGGGATGGACGATAACCAATGGCCAAGCCCGCTACAATGGAAGTAAAAGCAGCTGGAGCACGCTTCAACAGCCGTTGGACGGGGATGTGAAGGGGAAGAACTACATTATCCGCTACACGGTGATCGCCTCCTCCGCCGATAACAACATCCTGGCCTTGTCCAGCAAGGGGTGTTTCGGACTTTATTACTTGAAAACCTCCGTGGGAGAGCACGAATACGTTTTGAGTGTGATCAACGATACGGCCCCCTTCATCTTGTCCGCGGGCGGGCCGAATGGAAGCGCCACAGTCACGCTCGATAATATCTCGGTCATCCAGGCGCCGGATGTCATTCCCACACCGACTCCCTCCATGCCGCCGACCCCAACGCCAACCCCTAAAACCGAATACCCCTCGGTGGCGGAAGAAGCGCTGGCCCGCGTCAATTTCCACCGCGCCTGGGCGGGCATCGCTCCCATGAGTTTGCATTCCTCTTTAATTCAATCCTCCGAGGCGCACAGCCATTATATGTATTTGAACCGGATCATCTCGCACCAAGAGGATCCCAGTTTGCCGGGGTTCACCGGCGTACGGGCTTGGGACCGGGCGCAGCATTTCGGTTTCCCAACCGGTAACGTGTGGGAAGGGATCGGATCGAAATCGGTTTCAGAAAGCGCGTCGGATTGTATCGATATTCAGGTCAGCGGACCATTCCACCGGTACCCGGTTTTGCACGGCGGTTTGACTCTCTTAGGATACGGCCAGGAAGACCGGTATTACACGGTGAATTACGGGGCGCTCTCTTCCCAAGACGCGACGATCACCGTCTATCCTGGGGAGAACCAAACCGATGTTCCCGTGGCGTTCGGCGGCGGGGAATCGCCCAATCCGTTCCCCGGCGCGGCTTATCCGGTGGGATACGCGGTGACCTTGTTCTCGCCCCGCAATTCGTCCATCAGTGTTCAGTCCTATTATCTCAAACCGGTGGGGGGCAGCAATTTGACCTTGCTGACCTTCATGCCCGATTCCTATTACCCGTATGTCTTTGCCATGGCGGCTGTCAAACCTCTCTCCGCGGGAACCGCGTATGAGGCGCATATCGAAGCCACCATCGGGGGCAAGTCCTTTTCGAAAACCTGGACGTTCCGGACCGCCGGGGTCTCTTCCGGAAAGGTGTACTATCCCGCCGCCATTCCCGAGCCGGTGGTTCCTGCCTACGAATTGCCGGAAATTGACATTCCGGGTGAAGACTAAAAAAGCGGGATCAAGAGAAACCCACTTCCACGAGATGGGAAGGGAGTAAACTTTCTCTACAAGCGAATCATTCGTATCCATTGCCTTTTTAGACATCACCGGTCTCCATCCTGGTGAGGACCGGCCCCATGAGCGGTGTTACAGTCCCAGACCATGCCGAATCTCCGGCGTGACCAATCCGGAGGAAGTGCCCTCCGCCGGGATGAACCTTAACATCTCCCGAAATGCGATTACATTTATGTTCTGGCAGAAGCCGTGCGCGCTTCGCGCCACACCTGGCCATTGAAACCGATTGGTAGGAGAGCTTTCATGAAAGCCCTGATTCCATGCGCCGGCCGCGGCAAACGGCTGCGGCCGTTGACGTTCACCAACTCCAAACCGTTAATCCCCATCGCCAACAAACCGTTGGTGCAATACGCTATCGACGCGATCAAGAAAGTCGGCGTGACGGATATCGGCATCGTGGTGGGAGACAATACCCGCGACATGGAGGAAGTTCTCAAGGATGGCAGCCAGTTCGGTGTAAAACTGACCTATATTCCCCAAGAGCAGCCTCTGGGCATCGCCCATACCATCATGGTCTCGAAGGAATTTCTGGGGGGCGATCCATTCATCATGTATCTCGGTGATAATCTGCTTCAAGATGGATTGCAATCGGCGGTGGAGCGCTTTCAGAAGAACCAATTGCATGCCCTGCTTTTTCTGCGCCATACCGACAAGCCTCAACTCTATGGAATCGCCGTGGTGGAAGACGACCGGGTGGTGCGCCTCGTCGAAAAACCCAAGGTTCCGCCCTCCAACCTGGCCTGCATCGGGATCTATATCTTCAGCCCTGTCATCCATGAAATTGTGCACAAAATGAAACCTTCCGCGCGGGGCGAGTACGAAATCACCGACGCGATCCAGGGCATCATCGACACCGGCGGCCGGGTCGAGCATCACACCCTTCAGGGCTGGTGGATCGACGCGGGCAATCCGGAAGACATGATCGAAGCCAACCGCCTGGTGCTGCAAAACCTGGAAACGAACATCGAAGGGTACACGGACGAGAAATCGGACATCCGCGGATCGGTTCGGATCGGGAGAGGGACCCGCGTGGAAAGCAGCACCATCCGGGGCCCGGTGATTATCGGTGAAAATTGCACCATCCGGGACGCGTTCGTGGGCAGTTTTACTTCGATCGGCTCCAATTCAGAACTCATCAGTTGCGAGGTGGAATATAGCGTCATTATGCAGGATTGCGAAATCAGCCACATCGAGAAGCGCATCGACAACAGCATCCTCGGGCGCAATGTGACCATCACCAGCTCCTCCCGCCGGCCCCGCTCGCATAAGCTGCTCCTTTCGGACGACAGTGAGGCCGAACTGGGGTGAGGACGGCGGAGAAGCGTATGATGGAGTGAGGGGAGGGTACGGGACAAACAGAACGTGAAGTATATTACAAAATCGTATTCCGGTTTTCCGGTGGAGCCAGTCCGAGCGATTCGAGGGTTTTGAGGATACCCACCTTTAAGGGCGTGCGGGTATAGCCCAATTGCGTAATGGCTTTTTGGGACGAGAACCGCCAGTGGTATTTATACACATCCACGACTTCGCGGGTGAGGCGGGGGATGTAGGCGCTGGACCACCGCGCCCGGAATTCTTCCACGCAAGCCGCCGCCTTGGCCGCCGCGAAGGGAATCCGGCGGCGGGGGCGTTTCACCCCGGTGACCGTTTCCAGCAATTCCAAAAACTCCAGCAGGCTCGCGTCTTCGCCGCCCAGGATGTAGCCTTCGCCGGGTTCGCCTTTTTCCAGCGCCAAAAGATGGCCTTGGGCCACATCGGTGACATATGAAAAGGTCCAGCGTTGCTCCCCGCTGCCCAGGATTCCAGGAATCTTGCGGTGGACATAATCCGCGATCATTTGGGTGATATGGTTGCCCTGCGTGGCTTTGCCTGGGCCATAGATCAGGGCCGGATACACCGGCACGATGTCGTATCCTTCCACGATCCAGGATTTCACTTTTTGGAGAGCCAAGGCCTTGCTGCGGGCGTAATGCGTGGGGAAAGGAACATTGGGGTTCTGCCAGGATTCATTGGCAGGGGCCGCGCTGGTGGGGCCGAGGGCGAAGAACGACGAGGTATAAACCACCCGGATTTTTTTCTCCCCTGCCGCGCGCAAGACGTTTTCGGTCCCTTCCACATTGATCCGGTAAAAATCCACAGGATCCCGCCGCCAGATCGAAACCAGGCCCGCCGCGTGGATGACGGCTGCACAATCCTGAAGCGCCCGGGCCAGCGAAGAGAGGTCGGTGATATCCCCCCGGCACACTTCTACTCCTTCGGGAAACATTCCCGCGGCCGGTTCGCGGCGGCACAAGGCCCGGATGGCGTATCCCCGCCGATGGGCTTCTTGGCATATAGCCTCTCCCAGATATCCCGTGGCTCCCGTAATGAAGATTTTTTTCATGATTTCAAGATGGAATCAGGTCCTACCAATGCTGACTCACGTCCGTAGGCAGTTGTAAAAAATGGATCATGATACCCGGGATCATCATATTCGGGCGGATCCCATGGCCTTTCCTCCAAATTACCTTATCGCGGCCTTCTTCCAAAGGGAGAGGATTGGAATAATCGCCTTTTCATCTTCGGCCGTTTCGTTGTCCCTCCGATGTTTTTGCCGGAGTGTTGCGTTCATTCTTGTCGAGCGGCGTTGGTTAGAAAGTTTCTGCGATCCCCCGTTCTTGCAAGAGGGCCTCGGCCTGAAGCAGGTCATCCGGCGTGTCCACCGCGAAACCAGTGAACGTAGAATCCTGAACGGATGTTTTCACCACTTTGATTTTGTATCCGTGCTCCAGGACCCGGAGTTGTTCGAGGGATTCTTCCTGCTCCAACGGCGTCGGGCTGAGCGAGGCCAAGGTTCGCAGAAAATCCCGGCGGTAGCCATAGATGCCGATATGGTCATAGATGGGGATGCCGGTCTTCATGCGCGGGTAGGGAATCAACGAGCGGGAAAAGTAAAGCGCGAAGCCCTGAAGATCCATGACGGTTTTCACGATAGAGGGGTTGTGGTAATCCTCCGGATTCTGAATCCGGTAAACGGAGGTTCCCATGGGAATGGAGGGATCCTCCAGCAAGACGGTGACGATTTCATCGATCATATCCGGATGCACGAAAGGCATGTCGCCTTGAATATTGATGACGATCTCCGGGTGTATCTGTTGTTGCGTTTCCAGGATTTCCACCGCTTCGGCAATGCGGTCGGTCCCAGACGGATGATGCGGCGAGGTCAACACCGCCCGTCCGCCGATCTTCCCGATTTCCTCCACGATGCGGGAATCGTCAGTCGCCACGCACAGCCAGTCGAGAGTCCGGCACTTCCCGGCTTGTTCATAGACACGCCGGATCAGGCTCTTCCCCCGAATGGGCGCCAGCGGTTTGCCGGGCAACCGCGTAGAACCGTAACGGGAGGGAATGACACCGAGGACCGACATAATTATTTTTCCCCCTTTGAGAACCTGCTGATGAAATGGATTCCATTTGACTGTAAAATACCGGCATGCATCCGGCGAGGTAAGATAGGGGTAGGATTTTCAAGAGAAATATTGTCGGCGGATCGGGGATTCCGAGTGTCACAACATTAATTTAGGGCCAATATTCCCAGCAACTTGAAACCAAAAAGGATTGATCCCATGAAACCGGAACGAAAACGAATTGAGGCATGGCGCTCGTCTCTCTCCCCGGAATGCCGCGCGCGGATTGAGCAAGCCGTCACCTGGCTGTGCGAGACGAAGGAGCGGGGCGGGAAAATCGCCGTGGTGACCGGCAGCGGACCGAATGTGCATGAAGGGGTTACCACCTTGATCGCCGAACTGATGCGGGCGGGTATCGTGGATGGCGTCACCACCAGCTCCGCCGTCGTGGCGCACGAAATGGGCGGGGTGTTGGATCGCGTGAAGCGGGTGGACGGCCGCTCTCTGGGGATTCCGGCCCATCTTTTACCGCGGGGGGGATTGTTTGAATTCACGCAGATCGAGGAGCCGCTGTTGGCGCGCCTGGCGCAAGACATGCCGTTCGATGAGGATCTGTGGAACAAGGGAAAACAAGCGGACGGGGCGGTGATCATCAAAGCCGCCGGGAACATGGGATACCCGATGGGTTTGTGGCTGGAGCAAACGGCGGAGAAAGTCCTCCCCTGGGCGCGGGAACAAAATCTGCCCTTTGAGAGAGTTATTGGGGAGTATGCCGATGAACGCACCATGCTCGGGCAAGGCGCGCGGCGGGATTTGCCGGTTTTGGTCACCATCCCGCAACTCGTTGGCGGCGGCATGGTGGGTTTGGCCGTCGGCGACAGCATTTCCCTGACCCGCCGCGCCCGGTTGACCGCCGGTCTGCTAGAATCCGCCGATGTCATCATCGAATCGGCTGTGGTGTTGACGCAGGAAGTGCACGATGGTCCCTTTGAAACCTTTACCGGTCATGGTATTTGGACCGGGTGGCAGGGCAAATCCACGTACCGGCTGGAAAACAAGAAGCTGATTCGTATCGATCTGGATTCCGCCCTTGACCGGGCCTGGCGGTTCGAGCGCGAATCGCGGGCCGTGCAGGAAGCCATCGACAAGGGGCTTCCCAAAACCAAGCTTATGGATATTCCCTTCCGCATGGAGATGTCGGGATTCGCCCGGCTGGAAGGGAGCCTGCCGGTCATTGCCGACATCGGCGTGATCTGGCCCATCCTGGCGTCCGATATGGAAGAACGTCTGGGCATCGAGTTGGAATTCATTTCGGCCCCGCAGCAGACACCGGAAGGCCAACGCATGCGGGAGTGGATCGCGGACACGATCCAACCCATCCAGCCGGTGGCGGTAACCTCACGGCCGGCATCGTGAAACTCTCCCCGTAGCCTTCTTTTTCTGATCGGATCATTTCTTCCCATGGACCGTTGGATGGATGGGCACGCCGGAAATACATCCTGCCTGGTTTTTGTTTTCAATTAAAAAATGAAACATTTCGTCCTGCCCGGGATATAGTAACTATGTAAAAACGCTGTGGAATGCATAACACTTCGCCGCACCGGCAGCCGTTTTTCTCTCCCAATTTTCCCGAAGGCAGGTTACTCCATCACCATGATCACGTTGCGATATATTTTGTGCTTATGGAAGTCCACCGCGAAGCCCGCCGCCCGGCTTTGCCTCTATGGGATGTTGGCCGCGGGCATCATGCTCAACGCTTCGTGGGCGGCCGCGCTCGAGAAGGCCTGGCTGGGATCGATCAACACGGTCGAGGAATTCAACCTCCTTTCCGTGGAGGATCACAGCCGCGGCGATTTGCTGCGCGTCACCAAGTTTCTCGCTCCCGCCCGCCCGGATCCGGCCTTGCTGCCAACCGTCTTCCAAAACGTAAACCTCTACCGCCTCCACCTGGAGTTCATGGTGAATGAGTTCCCGGAGCGCTTCGGGGGGTTGACCTCCGCGGAATATATGGAATTGGTTTTCTCGGAGACCCGGACCTATTACGCCGGGGCGGTGTATCAATTCCAAGACCGCAACGGGCAGATTTTGTACGGATTTAACATCTACGACTCGCCGGATCACGTGGTGAATCCAACTGAAGTGAAAGCCGCGTACGATTTGCTCGCCGCGGCGATCCGGTTGCGGCCGTTGGTGTATTCGCCCATCAGTCCCCGGGAGATCCAGCAGGCCCGGCAGTGGACCGATCCCGGATTTCCGGTTTATATGCCGGAGGGGATTGTGGAACCGGGGTATGAATCTTATTCCCCCGGCACGGCGTACGGCCGCGTGCGGCGGTTCACCCTGTGGGAACTCGAGACCGCTGTCCGGGACGGCCAGCTCACTTGGCAAGACATCGTGGTGGTGGACGCCGCGCCCACGGACATCGAAACCGTGGTGGCGGGAGTGATCACGGGGACCCGGCAGGGCGAGTTATCGCACATCAATGTCCGTTGCCTCCGCCGCGGGACACCCAACGCCTACATTCAAAATCCACTGCCTGTGTTTGCCGGATACGAGGGGCAATTGATCAAACTGGAGGTCACTTCCGATTCGTATCAGATCGTTTTCCCCGTGGATTTGGAAGAAGCGGAAGCCTGGTGGAAAGCGCACCGGCCCCAGATTTCCCCGCTGCCGGTTCCCGATGACATCGATTCCACGGTGCTCTCCTTGCCGGATCTGGCGAAAACCCTGGAGGGCGAGGAACTGGTCCGCCGGTACGGAGGCAAGGCTTCGCAATTGGGAATTCTGTATTCCATCATGGCACCGCGCTACGAAGGCCAGCCGGATATTCCCATACTCGTGGATGGCTTCGCGATTCCCTTTTTTTACTATACTGAGTTCATGCGGTCCAATTACATTCCCGATCCCAACCTGTCCAACGCCATGGTGACCTTGGAGGAATACATCCAGGGGCTGCTGGAAGATCCCCGGTTCCGGAGCGACAGCGAATACCGGCGGAAATCCCTGGAGAATTTTCAGGAATATATCGAGATGTACGGCATCGTGCCCAACGCGTGGGTTGATCAGATCATTGCCAAGATCGTGGAGGTGTTTGGCTCGGACCCGGTGAAGGTGCGCTTCCGCTCATCTTCCAACGCCGAGGATGACGTGGCCTTCAACGGCGCGGGTTTGTATGACTCCACCTCGGTGTGCGTGGCCGACAACCTGGATGGCGATGATTACGGGCCTTCGCGTTGCGATCCCACGGCCAAGAAAGAACGCACCGTGGAACGCGGCCTGAAGCGTGTCTGGGCCAGCCTGTGGAATCCCCGGGCCTATGAGGAGCGCGAATACTACCAAATCGAACACCGGAATGTCCGCATGGGCGTGCTGGTCACCCTGGCGTATCCCGCTGAAGATTGCAATGGCGTGGCCTTCACGGGCGATCCAGCCACGGGGCGCAAGGATTACCTGGTCATCAATGTGCAGCAAGGCGATGAAAGCGTGGTGCAGCCGGGGACAGGGATTATCCCCGAAAAGGACATCGTCTATCTCGAACATGGCTGGCCCAGCCGCATCCAGCGCGCGCGGCCTTCTTCCCTCATGCCCGCGGGTGAATGGATACTCAGCGAGGAGCAACTCTACGAATTGTCATCGTTGATGGTGGAAATAGACCAAAACATGCCCGTGGAAACCGGTGAATACACGCGTGATCAGATCGTGTTCGATCTGGAATTCAAATACGATCACGGCCAGCTGGTCATCAAGCAAATCCGGCCTACGCTCATGGCCACGGCGGTGAATCCCCCGGTGTTTCCCAGCGAAGTGATCTTACGCATTCCAGAAAAAACAACGCTGGTGAAGCAATTCGAAGTGGGGCGCACGATCGAGGAAGAATACCAGTGGCTCTCCCGCTTGCAGTTCAAGGCGGGTGAATACCAACTCCCCGTCCAGTCCGGCGAGTTCGAACTGGAGATCGTGGAGAAACTGGAATTCGGCCCGCGCCGGACCGTGGCGGAACCGCTGGGGCCGGGAATCGTTCGCGTGGACGCCTTTACGCATCCCCAAAACGGGGTGCTGCTGCGGTATGAATTCGAGGAAAAATTCCGGATCCTGGATGGTTCGGAGAAGACCTTGATCCTCACCATCCAGGGGCTGCAAATCCTCAATGAAAACAAGCCGCGCTATACTGCCGAGTTCAATACCACGAAACTGAGTTACGAGTTATTCACGAGGATTCAGTTCGAGGAAAACGGGGAAATCCAGACCATCGCGTACGGCCCGGATATCGATCTCTCCGCGCAAGTGTATCGGCACGAGGCGGTGCTGGAGGGGAATCAGACGATCCGGTTCTATGAGCTGATCAAACGCCGCACGCAAGGCATTGGGATCGCGTACGCCAACTTTGTCTATGCCGACATGAAATTAACTGAAGGCTCGTTTCAGCAAATGGATTACTGGCGGCTGGCCTATTCGGCGATGGGGCACTGCTGGAACGCGAAATTCTGGGCCTTGCTCGACTCGCCCGTGGACGATGTGTATGGCGTGGCGCTGCTCACCACCACGATCCAATGGGGCGCCCGCACCGAGGCGGAAATGTACTTCCTCGGCAAGGACCTCAAACCCCTGCGGAAAGTGGAGATTATTTCATATTCGAAGCAAGAAATTGAAGAACTGCCTGATCCCGTCACTACCGTGCCGGACTGGGGAATGTATTGATAGCGTGGAACAATGGCCCCGGACGCAGAGTTATTTAGGGCATTGTTTGCGGTGTGCACGGGATGGAAACCTGTTCTTTCCTGGGGGGGAGCGGATTGGAGGGGAGGGCATATTTTTCCGGATTTTCCCGCGCCAGAAATTCATTCCCTCAAAACAGGCTGTATTCCTTCCACGCGGTATCATTTTCCTCGCGGCGCAGGGAAAGGCCGTCGTAGGCGGCGAAGACGGGTCCTTTGTAAAAGGAGCCGATCGTCCGGCGGATTTCGTAGAGGGATTGATCTTCCACTTCGGGATAAAAATGGACCAGCAGCATGGCCCCGGGCTCGGTTTCCGCCGCCAACTGGCCCACGTCTTCCAACGACATGTGCATGAAGAGTTTGGTGCCGTTAAAACTGGCTTCGGCGATCAGCAGGTCCAGGCCCTGTAGAAATTCCGCCTGGTCCGTGAAACGCCCGGTGTCCCCAGTAAAGGCGATTTCCGTGCCCGCACTGGTCCGGAGGCGAAGACCGAGAGACCCTTCAATGTGGTGAGAGGGAATCGCCTGGACATGAAAATCCCCGATTTCGAGGGATTGCCCGGATTGCACAGGATGGGGAACGAAAATCTCGGCGTACATTTCCGCCAGGCCCGTATGGTTTAACATTTCTTCCACGGCGGCCAGGGTTTCCCGGGTCCCATACAGGTGAATAGCCGGGCCGGGGCTGTAATCCGGGGTGTATTTCCACGCCACGGCCAAGCGGGTCAGGTCGATGACATGGTCGGGGTGGGCGTGTGTGAGCCAGAGGTGGGTGATGGAATCCAAGACCCGGTTGATGGTACCTTCGACAAGGCAGCGGCGGTACACGGCTCCGTGGCCGAAATCCACATGCAGGCGGGTTTTGCCTTCGACGCATTCATAACTGGATTGCAGGGAGAGGTTCGAGGAAGCGGACCCGCATCCATACACTCGCCACTCCACCATGATTCAGGCTCCTTTTGCCGATTGGGAAATATTCATGCACCTGCCGTATAAAAAACGCAGATAATACCCGCCGTTGCGTTCTGCCCGCGGCATATCTACCCATTCATCCTATATCAACCGGTATTGTGACCGAAAATCGAAGCGCTGTCAGGTTGCGATTGGTGAGATTGAATAAATATATTTCGTGATATTTCGTGGAATGACTGGGAATCATCCGGGAAATGCGGACCGACTGAGGCAAAATCGATTCCATTCACTCCGGAGAGGAGGGTGGACACCCAGCTCCGCCCCAACCAAAATATCCTCCCCCTGGCCTTTTCCCAGAGGAAGAAGGGATTTGGGGGTGAATTTCATCAAGATTTTCATAGAGTTCCGAATTCGTGGTCCAAAAAAGATACGCATTTCACGGATGAATCCTTTTTTTCAATCTGTAAATCACAATTTCTTCTTCCTGGCCATTGCCCGGTAACGAGCGAGGATGGATTCGCGCGCCGGGTGATATACTCTTTGCAGGTGCTCTATGATTCTATCCAGGCGGCGCGCGACAAAGTCGGTGTACGCCGCGCTCCCTTCGGGATGAAACAGGAAAGGCGAGGACGGATTCATGAAGATGTGGAAATGCCTGGCGGCAGCGGTGCTTGCGCTTCTGGCTTTTGGAGCGGCCAACCGGCCCGATCAGTTGACCATCGCGCGGTTGAAATACTCCGGCGGAGGGGATTGGTACAGCAATCCCACCTCTTTACCTAATCTGCTCCAGCAATTGCGGGAACGGCTGGGACTGGACACCGCCGGGGAAGAAGCGGTGGTAGCGCCCGCGGATCCCGAATTGTTTTCGTATCCCCTGGTCTACATGAACGGGCATGGCACCGTGCGTTTTTCCGAACAGGACATCAACAACCTGCGGGAATTTTTCCGGCGGGGCGGTGTCTTGTGGGCGGACGACAATTACGGGATGGACCCGTCGTTCCGGAAAGAGATCGCGCGGGTGTTGCCGGATCATCCTCTCCAAGAAATCCCCTTCGATCACCCGGTTTTCTCGATTTACTATGTCTTCGAGCGCGGCCTCCCGAAGATCCATGAGCACGATGGTGGGCCTCCCACGTTGTATGGCATATATCTGGACGGGCGGCTGGCGGTGTTCTATACATTCAACACGGATATCGGGGACGGATTGGAAAGCGAAGGGGTGCATCCCCAGGATTCTCCGGAGATCCGGGAACAAGCCATGCAAATGGCGATCAATCTCGTCTTGTTCGTGTTGTCGAGTTGACCGTTCCGCTTCCCTTGAAAGGGGAATTCGGCATAATCAACCTGAGCCACAGGAATCCCGGATCATCCAATGCAGGATTGTGTTTCAGGTATGGATCAGCGCAGGGGATATGCTTCCGAGGAAGAACGGGAACGCCTCTTGTTCCGGCTGATACTCGTCAACAAGTGGTTCCTGATTCCTACCTCGGTGGTTTATGAATGGATCATCTCCACCGCCCCGTTCCGTCTGGCGGTGTATGATTTTATTTTACCCACCATTCTCTACACCTGCGGTTCGTTGATTTTCGTGATACTCCTATGGTTTCTGCACCGGAACCAAGGGGAGGAGGAGAACGCGGCCCCCTATTTGCGCTCGACTATGTTGTTGGGCGGTTTGTCGTTTGTAGCGGACGCGGCGTATCTCTTTTTCTTGACATTCAACTCCAGCGCCGGCAATGTGTTATGGCTGTTGTTCTTCCCCCCGATTTCCCTGATCCTCCTGGTTCCCCGCTTTCAGCAAGCCAAAGCCCTGGTGGTGGATATACCCGCCGCCTTGGTCGTATTCGGGGTGCTGTTCGGGTTGATCGTGTCTTACGAGTTTCCTGCCGCTACCCCCCGGTTCCCGCCGGCGGACCTGCTGCTCAGTTTGGCGGGATTGTTGTTCATCTGGGTGAATGTGCGGCTGGTGCGGATTTGGATCGACGCGCTGTTGATCGACGTGCAGAGTTTGGGAAACCTCGACTCGCTGTGGACGGAAGTAATTCACCGTTTTCCCGCGGACTTTTTCCTGGTGAATGACCAAGGCCAGCTGATTATCGCTTCGGAGGCGGCCCGTAAACTGTTGGACTTGCCCGCGAACGGCAGCCACGAGTGGCCGGAGCCCACCCAGTCGATCCGTAACGCCTTGTTGTTGCGTTTTCATGCCGAAACCCCCATAGAAGACACCATCACCGTCCCCGACGACGCTTTTCCGCATCCGGTCAAAATCTATCCTGTTTTTTTCAGGCAGGGCCGCGAACGGTATTGCATTGCCCTGGCGCAGGAGGAGAATCCCGAAATCCCGAAGCAAGCGGCGGTGTTGCGTTCGGACCGGCTGACCATCGCCGGGCAGATCGCCGCCGGCCTGGCGCACGAGTTGGGCAATCCCCTGGGGATCATCCATTCCTGCGCCTCGTATTTGAAACAAAAATCCCCCGACGATCCCAACCGGGAAGAATTCGAGCTGATCGAAAAAGAATCGAAGCGGTGCCAGAACTTGATCGACCGCCTTTTGTCGCTGGCTTCGCCCAAACGCGACACGCTGGGCGTGCATGATCTGCGGGAAATTCTGCGCAATTCCTACGCTCTGGTGAAATACCAGGCGGGAGAGCGGGAAATCGAGTTGGCGCTGCCCAACGAGCCGGTGTGGATTTACGCCAACGAGGGGCAATTGTCCGCCGCGTTCGTCAATTTATACTTGAACGCGTTGCAAGGAATGGAAACCGTGGGACCGGAAGCCAAATTGCGAATCCATCTGCGCCCGCGGGGTGATGAGGCCATTGTGGACGTGACGGATGAAGGCATCGGAATCCCCAAGGATGAACTGGATAAGATTTTCGATCCCTTTTTCACCCGCAAGGCGCAGGGGACCGGCCTGGGTTTGTATATCGTCCATCAAATTGTCCATTCGCTGGGCGGGCGGATCGACGTGGCCAGCACCGTCGGCTCTGGAACCACGTTTACCATATACTTACCCTTGTACCAGGACGCCTCGAACGGAGATTTCCCCGATTAAACAGGATGGGAATTTGAATCCATGGTCCGACGCCCTACTCCAAATCCGGTTTCCCCCCCCGCCGCCGTGTTTTTTGAAAACCTGACTCATTTGGCGTTGTGTTTTCAGATTATTGCCACGGCGCTGTACTACAACGGATGGATGCATCCCCTCTCGCACAAGATGCTCTTGGCCCAGTTTCTGGCCGTGGCCGCCTGGTTCTTTTACCTGATCTATTCGGTGCTCCACCGGAAATTCGTCGTGGCGGTCAGCCCCTATTATTGGCCCGCGTTGGTGTTGTGCGTGTGGGCGGGTCTTCGCGCCTTCACCGCTCCCAACGCCGACGCCCCGCGCAATTATTGGATTTTCATCAACATTGTCGCCGCGTTTCCGTTGTGGATTACCGCCTTCCGCCATCCCCGGTTCCGGCGGTGGTTTGCCGGCGCGTTGCTCTTCGCCGGCGCATGTATGGCGGCGGGCTGCCTGCGCCAGATGGCAGTGGACGATCCCAAGTTCGAATGGCCCTTTTTCCGGGCCATCACTTTGTCGAAAGGCTCGTACGAGCGGCAGGAATTGGGATCTTTCATGGGGCATAACAACGACAGTTCCGAATTTCTCGGCATCACGATGCTCTACGCGGGATTCTGGGCCTACCGGTTCCGGCGTTCGCTGGTCTCGCTGGTGTTTGTTTTCTATATCCTGTTGTCGCTGGTCCTGATTTATCTGGCCGGCAGCCGCGGTGTGGCCTTAATGGTGTTGATCTGCGGATTGTTTTTGGCTTACGCCGTCCTATCGCGCCGGGGCGGATGGGCCGCGGGTATCCAGGCGTTGCGCCTAAAACTTTCGCCGCGGTGGATTCTGAGCGGCGTCGCCGGATTGGCGGGGCTGCTGCTGGCTCTCGTGGTGATCTTGCCCGGCGACGCGTACAAGAAAATGGATCAGAACGTCATCCGGCGGTTTTTTACTTCCCCCGAGACGCTCCTGTCGGGAACCTATCCGCGGGTCTGGTGGTTGTCGGTGTTGATGGCCGGCGACCATCCGTTGGTTGGCGTGGGATTTTCCTCCTGGCCGTATAAATATCCCTTCTATCAGAAAAAATGGTTTACGGAGAATCCCCAGACTTCCCTGGGCTTGCCGGAGATGGGGCGGCATTCGCTGCAAGCCCACAACGATTATCTGCAAATGTGGGCGGAGCTGGGCATGGTGGGTTTGGTATGCATGCTCTGGCTGTTTTATGTCCATGCGCGGTTGATCCGCCGCGTTGTGAAACTCCAACCGGTTTCGCCTCTAGGGTTGACCGCCGCGGCGGCCACGCTGGGCCTGTTGACCCGGGCGGTGTTTGGATTTCCGTTTCACATGGCGGCTGCCAGCAGCCTCTTTTTGGCCAATCTCGCGCTGCTTTCGGCGGTGGTGGGCCGGAAGGATTGGGTTTGGGAGCCGGCCTGGCTGGCCCAGAGCGCTCCGCGCGCGCAAGCGGGGCTGGCGGCCGGCATCGTCGCGGGGCTGTTGGTCTTGTGCTTCCCGATTTATAGGATGATCCTGGCTGATTATGCCGCCCGGAGTCATGGGATATGGGCTTACGAGGCGATGCGGGCGCAGCAGGCTGGGAAGCAGGAAGCCGCCCGGCGCTATCTGGATTATGGCTACCGGGATTTCGAATATGCCGTTCAAGTTTTGCCGCATCAAGGCAAATACCTATACGAGCTGGGTTCGGAAACGGTGATGTACGCGACAGCCTCCCGCAATCAGGAAATGTTGCGCAAAGGAATCGCGTATCTGGAAAAATCACTGGAAAGTTACTCCTTTTATAGCACCTTCGCTTACCTGGGCCGCGCCTACCGGATGTTGTGGGAAGAAACGAAAAATCCCGAATACTGGCAAAAAGCCGTGGATCACTTCCAGGAAACGGTGGGCATCATGCCCACCTTCGAAGAAGGCTATGTGCAGTTGGCCCTCTTGTATGGCAAGAATGATCAATTGCAAAAAAGCCTTGACCTGTTGAGCGAGACGGAGTTGCGTTATCCCGGCTTTATCGAACGCGGCATGCTGGAGGCGGCGCATGCGGCGGAAGCCAGCCAGGATATCCCCACCGCCACGATTTTGTACAACCTGGCGGCTAGCATCACGCCAAACAACAAGAAACTCTTTCAGGACACTATCCTGTTTTTCCTGAAAATCGGCCGGATGGACATGGCGGTTCTGACCCTCAACCGCTTGGCGCCGCATCAGGAACCCGGCGTGGTGGTGGACGCCCTGACTTCGTTGCTGGTCTTGCAACTGGAGCAGAACCAAGCGCCTCTGGCGGCGGTCATGATGCGCGATTTGCGAAAAATCCCCGAGTTGCAATCGGTTCAGCCGTTGTGGTATTATTCCGGCGCGGTGTCCTGGATCGCCGGGCAACCCTGGGAGTCGGCGGTGTGCTGGGCCACCGCGCGGGACCGGGGGGTACTCCTGACCCAGCTGGATCCGCCTCTCACAATCTTTCTGGAAAAACTGGTCAATCCCTTGATTCCACGCTAAAGTTTCGGAAGAGGCCATCCGACGATAGCGCCAGATCCTCCCCCCGGTCCCCCCGGGATTTTTATCTTCTCAAGTTCGCCGAATCGGCGTACAATGAGGTAGGAATCTTGCACAAGGGAGTTTGAAAGATGCGCCGTGTATGGACGGTAGGCGTTGTGGGAATGACGGTATTTTGCTGCGCGGTCCTCTCTGCGGAAGGCGCGAAGAATCCCTACATCGATCTCAAGATCGGATTGAACAATTTCAGCCGGGTGACGGAACTGATCTACACCAAATATGAGAAGGAACCCGACCTGGCCACACTCTATGAACAAACGTGGTTGAGCCTCGCCAAGATCCTCCCGGCTACCGATGTAATCCCCTCCGCCACCATCTCCCCCTACAGCAGTTCGCGGGAGATCCGGGATTTTTACGCCAACCGCATCGAACAGGCCATTACCCTGACCGCCCGCAAGCAGCCGGACGACGCCACCCCTTCCGTCCGGCAATTGTGGAACCGGGCATCCAGCGCCCTGGTGGGCGCCCTGGAAGACCCCTACAGCCAATTCCTGCCCGCCGAGGAGCATAAGGAATTGCAACGGGTATTGTCGGGAGAACCGGACCAGTCCAAGCAATTCTATGGTGTGGGCATCAGCGTGGATTGGGATACCACCGGCAATGAAGGCGTGCTGGTGATCTCGCCCTTGCCGGGTACTCCGGCCGAGCGCAATGGCATCCGGGCCGGGGATATCATCATCGCCGTGGATGGCGACCTCCTCAAAAACTGGGAAGGCACCTCCAGCGAAAAACTCACCAAGGCCATTGAAATGATCAAGGGGGAGGAAGGCACCGAAGTCAAGCTCACCCTCAAGAAACCCTCCTCGCCGGAACCGGTCGACGTAATCCTGAAGCGGGAACCGATCAATCCCGAATTGCATATCACCAAGGAAATGCTCGACAAGGAGGTGGGTTATATCCGTCTCTACAGTTTTTACGCGCACGCGGCGGAGGATGTGCTGGACGCCATCCGGTATCTCAAAACAGAGGGCATGACGAAACTGATTTTCGATCTCCGGTACAACCCGGGCGGCTACTTAGACCAGGCGGTGAAAGTAGCCGACCTGTTTTTGAAAAAAGACGACTTAATCACCTACACCTACGGCCGCAATTCTCCCGAGCGCTATTTCTATGACGAATCCACCGGCACCGACGGCCTGACCGATCTCCCTCTGGTTGTGCTGATGAACGAATGGTCGGCCAGCGCCTCGGAAGTGGTGACCGGCGCGCTCAAGGACAATCACCGCACGCTGGTGGTCGGCAAAAAAAGCTTCGGCAAGGGATCCGTGCAGGAGGTATTCAACCTCAATGAGGGGGCGGGATTGCGGCTCACCGTGGCCCGCTATTACACCCCCTCCGGAGTTTCCATTCATGAGAAGGGCATTCAACCGGATATTGAGGTGGAACGGCTCACGGATGAAGAAGCGGAAGCCATTCTGCAAAAAGACTACAACAACGTTTCCCGCCTAAGCCGTCTGCTGGAACGCGATCCCCAACTAAAAGTGGCCCTCCAATATCTTCGGGGCGAGATTTCCCTCGCGGGTATCAAGAAGGATCCCCCCTCCAAGGATGGGGTCAAAAAGGATGGCTGATTCATGGCGTTGTACGATTTGACTTTGCCGATGCGGCCGGATCAGCCGCCGTGGCCCGGGGATCCTCCCTTTTCCAAAACGCCTCTCAGTTCCACCCGGCAAGGGCAATCCGCCAATGTATCGTGGTTGTCCCTGAGTTCGCATTTTGGCACCCACCTGGATGCGCCCTTTCATTTTGTGGACGATGGATTGCGCCTCGATCAAATCCCCCCGGAAGTCTTCGTGGGGCCGGTGCGGGTGCACGCGGTGGACACGCCGGATCTCATTCGTTTGGAGCATTTTCCCCCGCTGGAGGGGGTGGAGCGGATCGTGTTCAAAACCCGGAACACCCGCTTCATCGCCGACACGGTGTTCCATTCGGATTACGTTTCCCTGAGCCTGGATGCGGCGCGCGCATTGGCGGCGGCGGGGGTGAAGTTGGTGGGGATCGATTATTTTTCGGTGGAAGCCTACAAGAATCCGGGGCATCCTGTACATCACGCGTTGTGCGGCCGCGGCGTGGTGATCGTGGAGGGGCTGGATCTGCGCCGGATCGAGCCGGGAGATTACGAGATCATCGCCCTTCCCTTGTTGATCGAGGACGGGGACGGCAGCCCCTGCCGGGTGTTGCTGCGGGATCTGGCGTAAACGGGAAACCTACGGAAGCAGGTTGATGGCTTTCATGCCTTCTTGCAGGGCCTTCATCTCATCGTCGTCCAGGTTGCGGTTGGGGGGCCGCATCGAGCCGGCGTCAATTCCCATCAGCCACAAACTGGCCTTGAGGTTGGCGTTGAGATTGGAGTGGACGACGAGATCCACATACCGGTTGATTTGCTGTTGGCATTGAAGAACGGTTTCTTGATCGCCGGCTTGGGCTGCCTCGAGGATGGTCAGAAACACCTTAGGCTGCACGTTGGCTGTGCCTGAGACCAGGGCTTTCCCTCCGGCCAGCAGAGAACGGCTGACCTGCGTGTCGTTTCCGCAAATGACTTGAAACTGATCGGATTTATACGGCAGCCAGCGTTGAAGGGCGCCCTCTTCGCCGCTTTCTTTGATCCCCCGGATGTTGGGGAACCGCTTGAGCAACCGTTCCAGTGTTACGGGTTTCAGATCGTTCCCGGTGTTTTGGGGCAGGTTGTATAGATAAAGGGGAGTGTCTCCCACCGTTTCGGCGACGCGGGCGATGTAATTGAATTGCGCCTCGTCATCACAACGGTAAAACCAGGGCTGCAGCAGGCTGATGGCGTCCACGTTCATTTGCACGGCGGCTTTGGCGGTGGCCAGGGTGCCGGGCAGATCGCTGCATCCCACCTGCATGATGATCCGCGCCCGGCCGTGAACGCAGCGCAGGGTTTCTTCCAGCATCGCGATTTTTTCGTGAGCCGTCAGA
The DNA here is from genome assembly GCA_013177805.1 of Candidatus Omnitrophota bacterium. GTDB lineage: Bacteria > Hinthialibacterota > Hinthialibacteria > Hinthialibacterales > Hinthialibacteraceae > JABLXU01. Next base: position 13,128 of record JABLXU010000029.1, on the reverse strand, counting down.
TACGGGCCTTCGCCGGTGGTCCCGCAGATAAATAAGCCTTGCACTCCGTGGCTCAACTGCCATTCGCATAAGGGCCTGACCTTGGCCATGTCGATCTTTAAACCGTCGGGAGTGAAAGGCGTGAGCAGAGCAGGAAATAAACCACGTAACATCGTTCCAACTATCCTTTCTTGATGACTGTGGTGCTGGTGCGAGTCTACCGCAACTGTGGGAAAACAGAAGTGAACCGGGGAAGTTGCACACGGGCCTATCAACGATCAGGCGCGGATCGGTGCCAATCCGCGCCTGGTTTCTGCCTGGTTTTCCGGAGTGAGGAGTTCTCCCGCCGGCTGGATTATCAATACAGATCCCACATCTCCACGGCAGTGGGGTAGGGCTCGATATCGGCCAGCATATCCACCCCGGCGTATTTGCCCTTGGGGCGGATCACGGCGTACCGCACCCGGCTGATGTAGATCGCGCCGTTGTCACTGAACCACAACCGCACCGCGCCCTGGGGGCCGACATTCACACCGGTGAAGTTGACGTCGTCAATCACCCAAGCCACCGTACGCCATTCGCCCGAGCCTTCCAGGGTGAGGCGGTTGGCGGCGGGATAAAATTTGAATTGCAAAACACCGTTGACGTTGGATTGATACACTTCCGGCCCGAAACGTTCGCCGGCCAGCGCCGGATCGTCGTAATAATCGTAAGCCATCTTGAGTTTGGCATTGGGTTGGCTGGAGGGGCCGAAGACTTCGTTCAGGATCGCGAAATTCATGAATCGGTCGAAATTGGGATCCGTTCCCTCACCCAACGCAGGGCGTACCGCTCTCCGTTTGTCGTGGGCCGGTCCGATTCCGTCCTCGATGAAATATTCCTGGTCGCCGCCGTTGCCGCCCATGTCGAGATTGTCAATCAGTCCCGTGTTGAGATCCAGCTCGGCGTAGATCCCGTACGGGTCGGGATCGAAGGGATACACATCGGGAATGGGATCGACGCCCTCATAGATGCCCGAAGTACGGATGACCCCCAGGCGCAGGCGGCTGATGTACACCGGGCCGGTGAAAACAAACCGGGCGGCCGCCTGGGTTGGAACATTGACACCTGTGAGTTTCACATCGGTGACATACCACACCGCTTCCCGCCATTTCCCGCTGCCTTCGAGCGTGGTCCGCTGCGCCGCCGGGAAAAACGCGATTTGGTTGCCCACGGAATAGTACGCTTCCGGGCCGAACACGGTTCCAGCCAAGGCGGGATCGTCGTAATACTCGGCGACGATTTTAAACCGGGCGCTGGGCTGACTGGTCGGACCGAAGAACTCATTGAGAATTTCCCAATTCACGTATATATCCCGTGTCCCGTCCGTGCCGTCATCAAGTGCCGGCCGGATTGCCTTGCGCTTGTCTTCCGCCGGACCGATACCCTCCGATTCCACAATCTCCTGGTCGCCGCCCGTAACCCGGTACACATCCAGGCCGTTTTTGATTCCCTTGTTGATGTCCCATTCCGCCATGATCCCGTAGTTATCGGGGTTAAATTCCACTGTCGTAGTGACATTGATGTCTTCCGGCTCGCCGAAGACGCCCTCAGGGCCAAAGGCCACCGCCCGGATGATCAGGCCGTTGGATTGTTCAAACCGGATGGTGCCCCCGTTCACTCCCCCGTAATTGCTGCCGCCGATGCTGGGATTGATCAGGTTGCCGGCCCAACCGCCGGTGTTGTCCACCCGAAACAAGCGCCATTGATATTGGTCGGTCACGGATTCAAATGTGTACCCGCCCCGGAATTGCAGATTCCCGAGCTGTCCGAGGAGAAATCCAAAGTTGGTCCGTTTGGACTCTGAGTTGGCGAAATACAGCACCAACACATCGATGACGGGGACATCCGGCCAGAAATCGAAAAATTCGTCCGCGATATTGAAATAGGTCGCTTCGGATTTCTTGGCGGCGAGTCCCCCCACGACCACATCCGTGGTGACCTGATCGCCCCCTGAAAGGATGGAAAGGGTGTCAATGAACGAAGCGCCTTGACCGGCGGGAATCGCGTCGAATAGGAATCCGTCCGCGCTCCAGAAATGCACTTCGGCGGAGAAATCGGTCAGCGGCGGCCATTTGGTGGTGTCCAACGCTTGCGCGTGCGCCACCAGGCCGGCGGCCATAAGCCATCCCATTAAAATACCGGTTCGTTTCATGTACTTGAATCCTTTCTTGTTTGATGGGCATGCTGAATTGGCATGGTGCATCGCTTGACTGACTAATTTTGATTCTCTCAAACCTCTTTGGGGACTGTCAAGCGATCTCTCGTTGGATTCTCGATTTCCCGGGAATATGGCGTGTTAGGCTGCGCTCAATACACCATTCCAGATGTAGGATTTCTGCCCGGCGGCCCGTGGCGGAATCGTGAGGGAAATCGTATAGTACCGGATGAAGATTTAGTGCGATCCCAATCGATTGCCTGAGGAAATGAGACGATAGGTCATTCATAGGGCGCGGGCAGAAGATGTCCAGAAAGAGAAAAAAACGTGAACTCAACCTTAAGTCGAAGAGGTTTCATCCGGCGGAGTTCCATGGCGGCGTTGGGGATCTCGGCGTTCCAGCGCCCGGTAAAAGCGAAGGTTCCTACTGCGGATACCGGCCGGCCGGTGCGGATCGGGGTGGTCGGCGTGGGCGGGCGCGGGTATTCGCTGTTGAGTATCCTGGCGGGAATCGAAAATGTGCACATCCCCGCCCTGTGCGATATCCGGCCGGAACGGGTGGCGATTGGCCAAAAATTGGTGACCGGCGCCGGTCAGCCCGAGCCGGAGGGATATATCCAGGATGATTATGCCTATGAAAAACTCTGTGCCCGTGAGGATCTGGACGCGGTGATCATTGCCACCCCGTGGGACTGGCATGCCCGCATGGCCGTGACGGCCATGAAGGCCGGAAAATACGCCGGGGTGGAAGTGCCGGCGGCGCAGACGCTCGAGGAATGTTGGGAACTGGTGGACACCACCGAAAAAACCGGCGTCCCTTGCATGATGCTGGAGAACTGGAGTTTCCGGCGTGACAATCTGGCGGTGTTGAACATGATCCGCGCGGGACTCCTGGGCGAGACCGTCCACGCCCACTGCGCCTACGCCCACGATTGTGTGACATATTTCTGTGACGCGGAGGGCCAGCCCCGCTGGCAAGGTGAATATTTGTTTACCCGGAACCGCGATCCCTATCCCACCCATGGCCTGGGGCCGGTGTTGAGCTGGATGGACATCAACTGCGGCGACCGCTTCGACCGTTTGACCACCGTGGCTACTGAACCGTTCGGTTTGCGCCACTATCTCCAGAAAATATTTGGGCCGGATCACCCCGTCTTGCGGCGGCCGGTCACGCAAGGCGATGTGGTGACCACCATCGTGAAAACTGTGAAAGGCAAGACAATCGTGATCACCAACGACATGGTGTTGCCCCGCCCCTACGACAACCGCTGGCTGATCCAGGGTACCGGCGGCATCTACAGCCAAGAGCATGGGGCGGTGTATATCGAAGGGCGCAGCCCGAAATCACACGAGTGGGAATCCTTTGCCTCCTACCAGAAGGAATTTGAACATGCCTTGTGGCGGAATGCCCCGGCGGATATCGAACAACGCGGCCACGGCGGCCCGGATTATCTTGAACTGGAGGGATTCGTGCAGGCCGTGCGGGCGAAAGGCCCATTGCCGTTGGACATCTACGATTCGGTGACCATGAGCAGCGTGGTGGCGCTTTCGGAGCAGTCCATCGCCCAGGGCGGCGCGCCGGTGGAGTGTCCCGATTTCACCCGTGGCCGGTGGGAAACCCGGAAACCGTTTTTCGCGCTGGACATGTGAATTTGTTCCGTAGTGTTTTTCCTCGATTCGTTCCCTAGAAAAAAGGTATGCAATTTCCGCTCCCCTTGGGAGAGGGTTGCCCTTAAAGGGTACCCGATCGGTTTTTCGCGCTGTTCTGTTTTGGTAGGTTGATCTTCGTTGGAGAAACTTAAAAAAACTTGGCCTTTATTCGGTTTTTTTTTGGAACTGTACCGGATTTTGGTTGGTGAGGACGATTGGTTTTTCCCCGGAACCTTCCACGGGAATGGCAAACACCTGAAAACGGTACTGATGCCCGAATTCCGGACCTGCGGCAAAACGGGGATTCAGCTGTGGATTTCCGGTATTCCAAGGGAAAAGGCGCGCCTCGCCGGAACCGGGCCGGCCTAAGTATTGGAAGGGGCTTTCATCCACTGCCACGTAAACATGGTAATCCGCGAACCGTTCCCCGCCGAAATTCCAGTGGATGACGAGTTGACGGTTGTCCGGGGCATCGGCGTCTTCTCGCCCGGCCAGGTCGGTTTCGTCCTGGAGGTCGTCCGTGATCACGACCGTCCCCGGCGGGGCAACCTGACGCCGATGGACTTTCCAAAGCGAATATCCATCCCGGGCCACGAGGAGTTCGCCCCATTTTTGCATCCAGGTTTGCATCCGGGCGGTGGCCGGGCCGAGGTGCGGCGGCGGATTCTTCTCGAACAGGATAAAATTCACGGGGATGCCGCCTTCACCATAGGTCAGCAAACGTCCCGCGGCGTCCCAGCCAGTGGGGTAATGCAGAGAGCGGGGAACTGGTTCAGCAAACGCGGAACAAAAGACGGGATAGGCCTCGGCGATGGTAGCCCCTTGCAAGGCAATCTGTTTTCCCGCTTCCTGGATGACCATAGCCCGTTTCCAATTGGTCATGGTGGAATGTTGGCGCAACAAATCGAACCAAGCGGCGGATTGTCCGGCCAGAACGGCGAGGATCAAAGAGCCTGCAAATGGCAAGCGCCAGGGAATGTGCCTGATCCAAAAATAGGGGATCACGAGGGTGAACCAGATCACCGCGGGATAGACGTAATAAATGAGAGGCTGGATCAACAGGCAAGGCGGAACGCCGGTTACGATGAAAATCAGGCTGCCCACTAGGATCAGAGAGGTATCCGGGGGGCTTTTACGAAGCAGGACCCATGCCATGAATACCCCCAAAGAGAGATAAACATAGAAGTTAATGATTCGCGAAAGGGATTTGGCTGGTGTAAAGGGAAAATTGCCGATCAAAAAAGGGCGCGCGTTGGCCCAGACATAACGGGCGAAATTTTGGGGATTGGCGGAAGCGATATCGTAGAGAGGGATCCAGCGGGCGGGAAGGGAGTGGTGTTCGCGTTGGTCGGGGGGGAAGAAGGCGTCCAGCACCTGGAACCAATCCGCATCGGGAGGAAGGCCGATCCGTTTGTCCAGTTGGTTAGAGACAGCGTAATTCCTGAATTTTTGGGCGAACGCGAAGGAGAGGCTGTCGGTGTTCAGGCGGCCGCGGGATATCACCGGCAGCCATAATCCGATAACCACGAAAATGAAAATCACACCGGTTTTGCCAGGGATGAAGATCCGGCGCCACGATGCAGTCCGCGCCTGTTTCCACACAAACCAGGCGGCCCAGCCAGCAGCGGGAAACACATATTCCGGCCGGAACAAAAAGGAGAGAGCGGTGCAGGCCAAGGCGGACCAAACATCCAGGGACCCCTTGTGAATCATCTTGGCGAGTAAGAGAAGCATAAGGCCGGCGGGAAACGCGTGGCCGTTGTTCATCTGCCAATAAGTGAGGCCAATGCCGGCCAGAATTGTCCCCAAGAATGCCCAGGACCGGTCCCGGGTACAGAGGGCCACGAAAGCATAGATTCCCCAAAGCAATATCAGTTTGCAGGTGAATGAATACACAAAAAACAACCCGTACCAGGAAAGGGGCGTCAGCCGGTACAGGAAGGCGCCCCAATAGGTCAAGACCGGGGTCCAATCGGCATACAAAGGCCGGCCATGCAGGGCGAACAACTTGGCGTACCCGAAATAGTTCGCGTCATCGGAAACGGGCAGATCCAAAAAAGGAAAACGGCTGGATAGACCAGCGAGTGGTATACCAACAGAAGCGCCGGAAAGCAGGGCATCCAGTGCGAACGGCCCGGGTAAGGGAGGCAATTCATGGCAAAGTGCCTTGGATGAGGGGAGGTCCCCCAGACCATGCGAATGCCGGATCAAAGTCCCGCTTGTTGTTTCAGGGTCAAGGCTTCTTCATGCGCGGGAGCGCGTTTGAGGACCTTCTCCAGGGATTCGAGCGCCTTCTGGGGATTGTTTTCAGCGATGTTTTGTTTGGCTTCCAGGAGCAACAGGGTGATTTCCCGATTGGCTTCCTCGGCTTGTTTCAGTAGGGTCCGCAAGTTGTTGGCGTCCTTGGGATTGTCCGGTTCGAGGGCGAGGGTGCGGTGAGCGAGGGCGGCCGCTTCTTCATATTTTCCTGACTGGAGCAGCCGGGTGGCTTCGCGGAGATTCCGTTCGACCAGTTGTTGTTTGATGGGTCCCCGTTTTTTCTCCCGGTCCGCCGCTTCCTGAATCCGGATTTCTTGTTCCAAGGGATCGGCGAGGATGCGGTCGAGCGTCGCGCGCAGGTAGGATGCCGCCGGATGGCCGGGTATCCGTTCCAAGGCGCTTTCGGCGTTGCGCATGGCCAAGTCAAAATGGGTGGCTTCGAGATTCTGGAGCGCTTCGACGGTCATGGAGTCGGCGTAGTCGCGGTCCTGCAGTTTGCGTTCCAGCACGGCGATTTCGTTGCGCAGTTTCAGAATTTCATCCCGGTAGGTCTGGCCGGCCTGCTCCTGGGCTTTTTGCAAGTTTTCCAGGGCATGGTCGCGGGCTTCCTTGAGGGTGCGGATGTTATCCTGGGCCAGCAGCAGGTTGTTGCGGTGCTTTTCGGCGCGTTCATTGGCCAGCCGCACCGCCTCTTCCAGATTGCTGATGGTTTGCTTAAGGGTTTCGATCTGTGTTTCGCTTTTAGAAGCGGCGTCCTGGGCTTGAGCCAGTTGTTCGGCCTCCTTGCGCAGTTTTTCGTTTTCTTCCTGAACGCGCCGGATCCGTTCCCGCCAGATCAGGGTATTTTCCGTATTTTTTTCGGTAAGGCTTTGAATTTGCCCCTGCAATTCCTGGATGCGGCGGTCGCGTTCGCCGAGCACCGCCTGGTTCTCAGCGAGTTGTTTCAAGGCCTGCTCGATATCGCCCGCCCCGAATTTGGTATTCAGCGCCTGGAACTGGGTTTGCCACGACGCCGCTTCGGTTTTTTTGGCTTCGTAGTCGGCGGCGATTTGCTTGATAGAGCGGGCCTGAAGCACTACCTTGGCGCCCAATAACACGGTGAGTAAAAAGAAGACAGCCGCCACGCCGCAAGCCAGGTTAAAGTTCGACCGCAGAGGGCGTTGTTCGTCTTCCTCGGCCCGCTCTTGTTCCAGGCGTTGGGCCTTTTGGATGTTTTCATACGCCCGTTCCATTTCCGGATTCAAGGCGAGGGCGTTTTCCCACGCGCGGATGGCTTCGCTGTACAGTCCCTTGCGGGCGTTCAGGGTTCCCAGCAAGTTGTAAAACAGCGGATTTTGCGAGGAGAGGGAAATCGCCGCTTCCAGCTGCCCGATGGCTTCATCGAGTTGGCCTTCATGCGCCAGGGCCAGAGCCTTGTTGTAATGGTGGTTGGCGGTGTCGATGAGCGTCCGGACCGGGGAAAGATCGGCGTTGCACTGTTCGCAGACCACCGCTTCCACCGGATTTTGTGCCCCGCATTCCGGGCATACGATCGGATTCATGCCTCCTGGCTCCTTTGCGTCCCGCGGATATGTGCCATTCTACTCTCAAAACGGTTCGAGCAAAGCCATTGTTACATCTTTCACGGAATAGGGACCGGTGTACAACACTTTTGGGAAACGGTTTTCGGGACACGGCGGCCGTGGGATTGGGACTCGTCCCTTCTATTCTACACCCTACAAAAACGTAACATAATTATACATATTTTTGCCATAAAAATGTCTTATTTCATAAAAAAATCTTTTTTAGGGAGTTTATTTGCACAAGGTGGATTACAGAATGTAAGGTATTTCCTGATACGCATTAGGCCTTTGCTCACGCAAAAATAGGGATTTTCCCAATTGCCATCCGCCCGAAACCACTCTATATTTTTGTGAAACAGCTGAATCGCGAGAAATTTTGGAAATTTTTGATGCTTTGGGACAGGATGGATTGTCTTATATAAAACTGCCGAGTGGAAGATGGAATATCTATGTGTCTCTAATTGGGGAAGGAGGTAAGGTTTTCCGCTACGTAGTGTAGGGTTTTTCATTACAAAAAAATCAGGAGATTCCCGACTTGCGCGGAAACTGAAGTTTCTGTAAATTAATGAATATAATAAAAATGACATTCATAATCTTATAGTTAACTGATCTACCTGTCCGGCAAGAATTAAACGAAGGGTATAGTGGCTTTTCTTTGAGAATAATCGCGTTGTTCTATCCTTGATCAAGCCAAACCCATCGCGAGGTGGGGACGGAAAGCTTCGGATCTCGTCATAATCGTGCGAGACAGCCAAGTTGCCAAGGAAAGCTGGTTCGGCAACTTGGCTTTTTGTTTTTACAAAAACGGTAATTAAGAGTTGGGATTCACATCCAGTGCGGCATTCTTCCAATCTCTGCTCTTTGATTCTGCAATAATGATTTTTCTGCTGGTTGAGGGTGATGGATCAGCGTGGACCGAAACATCACCCGTTCTTAAGTATCGTCTCCGGGCGCCACTTTCTGAACGGCAAAAGCATTCTGGCGGAGTTTTCCCTCACGCGGGGGGAGGGGACGGCAAGCCCCCCCGGCGGGAAATGGCTGATCCTATTCAGGGAATTTGGCAGGAGAAAGTGAGTAGAATCCATGAAACACAAAATTCTGATTGTGGATCCCGTGCCCATTGTCCGCTACGGACTGATCCAGCTGATCAAAATGGAGAACGACTTGGTGGTCTGCGGCGAAGCGGTGGACGCGCCCCAGGCTGTGCAACTGGTCCAGGAACTCAAACCGGACCTGGTGATTACCGATATCACCATCGAGCACCTCAACGGCGTTGAGATCATCCGGCAACTCAAAGCGATCAACCGTGACCTGCCCATCCTGGTTTACACCCTGCACGACGAGTATCTCTACGGCGAGCGTTCGTTCCGGGCCGGGGCGAAGGGATACGTGAAAAAGGTCGATCCCCCCGAGGTGGTGCGCAACGCCATCCGCAAGGTGCTCACCGGCTACCTGTACCTCAGCGACGAAATGGCCCGCACCCTGTTCGACCGCAAATACAAGGAGACCAGCGACGTCACCGAATCCGAATCGCCCATCGACCTCCTCAGCAACCGCGAACTGGAGATTTTCGAGTTGATCAGCAAGGGCTTTAAGCCCGCCCAAATGGCCGAAAAACTCAACATCAGCGTCAAAACAGTGGAAAACTACCGCGTCCATATCCGCGAAAAACTCCACCTGCAAAGCCTTTCGCAACTCATCCAGTACGCCATGGAATGGTACCGCGGCAACGGCGACCTGGCCCGCCGGAAGGCACCAGAACCCACCGCGGCGGCCCCGGCCCGGCCGGAAACGCCTCCGGCTCCACCGGAACCGGCGGCCACTCCGCCAGCCCCGGAAATGGATTCCAAGGTGAAGACCATCCGCCCCCGCAAGACGGCCAAGACGGGCGGTTCGGGAAAGCTCCGCAAGAACAAGGATCTGGTGGTCGAAGGCAACGTGGCGTATCTGCGCCGCCAGGCCGATTGACCCCGGTTACAATACCGCAATCGATTTTCTCCTCCATGGACCGGGAGGGCGGGACTTCCGGGAAACCACCGCAACGGCGGCGGCGGTTTCGCGAGAGTTGCGCCCTCCGGGTATTTTAAAAGGATTCGAATTGCGTAAGAATTCGAGTTGCGTAGGGTGTAAGATTGTTGTGGGGGAAGCGGCGGGGGGGTGGTGGGCTGGGGTGAGGGAAAGCCTTGGCGGCAATCCTGAATCACAATTAAAAAAAACAATCCCCTGGACGATACTAGAATGATCCTTGCGACCGACGCGCCATGCGGAAACCGCCGTGATGAAAAAATATTGGCCACAATGTACTCGATTGTTTACTCGACTGCAGAGCAAGGATGAATTTCGCCCTTTCAGGGCTTTCCTCACCCTAACCCTCTCCCGGGGGGAGAGGGGATCGTTTCGCGCTCCCATCGATTCACATACCACGAATAAACCACTGAGAAAGGCCTGCATTCGGGTAAATAGTTATCAATATTTCTCCCCGGAAACCCTGTTCTTCCTGGTTTTCTGGCTGTTTTTGATGACCTATGGCCGGAGCGAGCTGTTCAAGGATCCGGATACCTTTCTGCATACCGCCGTGGGCGAGAGAATGCTCGAATCCGGGCGGCTCATTTACACCGATCCTTTTTCCTTCACCCATCACGGCCGGCCGTGGATCGCGCAGCAATGGCTGGCCGAGTGCGCGATGGCGGTTATCCACAAACTCGATGGGCTGGACGGCCTGCTGCTGGTCACGGCCACCCTCCTGGCGGGGTTCTACGCCTGGATCCTTCACCGCTTGGCGCGCTCCGGCCTGCAATTCATGATGGCCTTTTTGATACTCGCGCTCGCGTTTGCCTGCAGTTCACTCCATTTTCACGTCCGGCCGCTGATCGCCTCCATCCTCCTCCTGGGAATCGTGTTCGCCTGGCTGGGCGATTATGAATCCGGCCGGAAAAGCGTTTACCGGCTGGCTTGGCTGGTTCCCCTGTTCATCCTGTGGACGAACCTGCACGGGGGCGTCCTGGGCGGGCTGGGGACCCTGGCGGTCGCCGCGGGCGGATGGACGGCCTGGAAGATTCTCGGGTGGGAGTCCCCGATCCAAGGCGTCCGGGATGGCGCGGTCCTCTATCTCGTGGTACTCCTCTGTTTTCTTTCGATTTACATCAATCCCTACGGCGCGGAACTCCCCAAGGCCTGGTTTTCGATTTATGGCTCGTCCGTAGTCCCCCAAGTGATCGACGAGCACGTCTCCGCCTGGCGGCAAGGCGCGTTTTTCCTTTTGTTCTTCGGGGCGGCCTATGGGCTGGTCTTGGCCGGGATTTATCCCCGGCGGCCACGGATCACCTGGCTCATTCCCTTGGTGTGGCTCTATTTGGCCTGTACCCGAATCCGCAACGCGCCCTTGTTCGCGTTGGTGGCCACGATCGCCCTGGGAGACTTTTTCTTCCAGTCCCGGGTGACGGAGTGGATGGTGCGGAAGGGAAGCGTCACGTTCCGGCGGATTCCTTACGCGGCCGGCACCGGGCGGGATACCCTGCGGCGGTGGGCGGTCCCCGGGGGTCTGGTGGCGCCGGCGCTGGTTTTGCATGGGTTGAGCGTCTCCGTTCCGGTATTGGGGACGCCATGGGCCAAATTGAATCCCCGGCATTGGCCGGTGGCGCTGCTGCCCGAACTCCAGGCCTACGCGGCAGCCCATCCGGAGGGCACACCGGTGTTCAATGACTTTTTGTATGGGGGATTTTTGATCTACCATACGCCCCGGCTGCGGGTGTATATCGACGGCCGGTGCGAACTGTATGGCGATGAGGGTTTGCTGGCGTATGGGAACCTCGACGGCGCGGCGGTCACGGCACTGGCGGAACGGTACGGATTCGATATCGCCCTGCTGGAGAACGATTCGCACGTGAACCAGGCCATGCGCACGCTGGCCGGGTGGGAGGTTTGGCGACAGGGCGGCGGCGCGGTGTTATATCGAAGGATAAATCCAGGAGCGGGGAGATGAGGCAGCATCCGATCGGACGAATCATCGAGGAAACACCAAACCATGCAAGGTGGTTGGGGATAGGCACATTAGTGATATTTGGGGTGATGGGTGCGATCTTCATCATCAAATATTTCCCAGATAATACAATATGCAAAACCGATTTTTTGGCTGTTTATGTCATGCCGAACGCAATCTGGCATGGTGATGATATATCCACCAAGATTGATGATTTAGCGAAAAAATATGTCGGTGAATTAAACCGCAAATATTTTGATTTTCCTTCCCATCATCCTCCAACATTAGGTTTGGTTTTGCTTCCATTGGCGTGGTTTGAATATTATACAGCCCAGAGAATTTGGTATCTTTGCGAGATCGTTTTCTTACTGTTGACTATTCGAAATTTATTTTTGGTTGCAGGCGTACGTTTGCAATGGCCATGGCTTATTCTGTACACGTTGGCTTTCGCTATGATAAATCCTTCTATGGGTGATTTAAATTTAGGTCAAACCACTTGCTTTATGGTTTATTTACTTTCCGCCATGTGGTTGGCCTTGAAACACAATAAAGATGGGTTGGCGGGTATTTTATGGGGTATTTCCTTGATGCTCAAACAATTGGCATGGCCATTGGCTTTTGTGCTGATAGTTCATAAAAAATACCGAACCCTATTGACGGCGTGTGTTTGTTTACTAGCCGGCTATCTTATCTGTGGGATCATTATTGGTTTTCCCGCGATCGCGCGATATTATTTCAAAACCCTGCCTACCCTGTATGAATATCATGTAAACAGTCCATGGAATTCCGCGCTGTGGGCAATTGGAAAACGCATGACGGATGGCGCTTATTTTGAATCTTCCAATATGCCTGTTTTTTCGCTTACCCCCGCTTTTCCGAACATGAAATTTCTTCCGGTATTGCCCTATATAATCCCCGTTACAGTCTTGATTTTCTCTTTAATTCAACTGATTCGTCATAATGATTTCGATGGATCATTTGCTTTGTTCAGCGGGTTAATCTTATTGATTAATCCGATTACCTGGGATTACTTTTATTTATTTGCGTTGATTCCTTTAACCCGGGTGGTTATGACTTTATATGCAAAAAAATTCCCTTATTGGGAAACATATTTAGCCCTCTTTTCATTTGTGACAATTGCCGTAAATTATGCGATTTGGATTGAATTATCTATATTAATCGAAAATGGAACATGGTTTTTGAAAGATACTTCAAAGATTTTACATTTCCATTTTTTCAATTATTTGTTTGTATATGTCCCCACTTTAGGGGCATTCATCCTCAGTTTCCTCGCGGCGCGGCCCGTGGAAATACCACAGAGGTCCGTGGAAAAACCGCCGCGGGAGGAGTAGAACGGATTTCCGGACTTGTATCCACTCATCAAGGCTCAATCCGAATACCCCGTCCCAAGGGATCCAAATTCCCAGCACCAAGGGATCCAAATTCCCAGTCCCAAGGGATCCCCCGCCTCTCATTCCCACATCCCGGTGTATTCCCCCTAG
>JABLXU010000028.1 GCA_013177805.1 Candidatus Omnitrophota bacterium | reverse complement strand
TGTGTGGGAACAACATCATGCGGTATTAGCCCAGGTTTCCCGGGGTTATCCCCCACCCAAGGACAGGTTACTCACGTGTTACTCACCCGTTTGCCGCTCTACTCATCCCCCGAAGGGGACTTTCGCGCTCGACTTGCATGCCTTATCCACGCCGCCAGCGTTCGTTCTGAGCCAGGATCAAACTCTCCGAAGATAGTTTCACACCCGCTTGCGCGGATGCGGTTTCCTGTTTCGCGAACACATTGTGTTTGCGTTCGGATTTATTACTTGGGTAGCTTCCGGACTTTCCATCGGATTGTCCGGAAACGCAAGTTCTCTCGTGAACTAACGGATAACCTGCTCGATTGTCAAAGAACAAGGAAGGAACGCCCTTCCTTCAGTGCTATTTTTGGCTTTAGATGCCAAACCCGCTTCGGATCAGCCTTTTTCGCTTTCTCCGTTGCGGGCGAAAGAACATCATAGCATTTTCCGTTGCGCTGTCAACTGGGTAATTGAATTTTTTTCTTTTTTCCCGCTGCGCTTCGGATTCCGCTCCGGTTGATCTCCCCGGCGCTTTCGCCCACTTGTTTTCCCGGGGAGGAACCGGCCGCCGTGGACTGGTTTTTTTCTCATCCCCGGCGTTGCATACTATAGCCTCTTTACCGCAACCGCCAAGCCTCCCGTTCTGGATTTTTTTAATTTTTTTTCCAAGGCCCGCGATTCTTCAATCGATTCATTTCACAGAAGATACATCGCTTCCGGGAGGCCTTCCGGATGGCCGTTCCATCCGTGGCAGAGTGAAAGAATATCCGCTTTTCCCTTCCGGTAAAGCCCTCGGGATGATTTTTTCATTTTTTTTTGCCGGGGTGCTTTTTTTAGATTTTTTTGATCTGACCCGGCTTCAGCCATCCTGAGGACTGCCTGGTGTTCCGCTGGAACATCCAAGGCGAGGCACAGTATACCCGTGGAATGACCCCAGGGAACCCCTACGAATTTTTTTTGCGGATTTTTTCCCTAATTTCTATATCGAAAGGCCGTTCCGATAGACGTGTCAGGAGAATCAATGCGCGGGGAAGAGGCATTCCTTGATCTTGATCTTCTCCCGGAGGGAGAAGGAATCGGTTGCCGGTAGCCCGGCTTTATTCCCAGGCTAGAGGAAAAACGCTGTTGGCCTTTCAACTTAGAACCGTCTAGGACGATAAATTCAGAACCGATCCGGATTGATCCCTATGAAAAACTCCGTCCCTTTTGATGAAAAAAGCGAACGGAGTTCAATAGACAATTCGAAACGGGAGAGGGAGTGATACCTGCCGCCAGGTTACGAGACCAGTCACTTCCCGGAAGACCAGAATTATTTCTCTCCCAGAATCGCGTCCTTGCACGCCTTGGCGATACGGAATTTGACGACCATTTTAGCCGGGATATTGATGATTTCGCCGGTCGCCGGATTGCGTCCCTTCCGTGCCTTGCGCTTCACAAGCACCAGCTTCCCGAAACCGGGGACCGTGAAGCCCTTTTTCGCTTCCTTGTACCCCACCTCGGCCAGTTCGCCCAGCAGATCGGTGACCTGCTTTTTGGTGATTCCCACTTTTTCCGCCAGGAGCGAAACCAGTTGGCTTTTGGTCATCGGTTTCTTTCCCGCGGGAGCGGCTTTCTTGGCTGCGGCTTTCTTCATCGCGTGATCTCCTTTACCCATGATGAATCAAGTGAAATTATATCAGTTGTAATTTACATAAATCCGCATTCCCGTCAAGCGAATATTTCAAAAAAAGGCTATTTTCCGGTATTTTTTTGTGATTTTTTAGCGCGCGGCCTCTAAAAACGGCCTTTTTCGGACATTTTCGTTCAGATTCCGGGCGTATTGCCTCAATTCACGGTATTGCGCATCGGTGAACGCGTGGGATTGAAATGGAGCCAACGAGTTGTTTTGAAAGAGAGGATCCACGCGGGGATCGAAACGGAAATCGCATCCGGGGCGCTCGTACAGGGGCGTCCCGGGAATAGGGGAATAGAGGGCCAGATAGATTTCGCTGCCTTGCTCCGCGACGGCGCGGCAACCTTCGCGTACCGCTTCGATGGTTTGACCGGGCAGACCGAAAAGCAGGTAGGTTCCTATTTCGCGCGTAAATCCAGCGTTGCGCAAATGCCGCATGGCCTCGAGGTATTCCTCGATGTACGCTTTGTCTCCCGTGGATTTTTGCCAATCCCGTTGAACCACTTCGAGTCCCAGGCGGAGGGTGGTAAAGCCCGCGCGTTTCAGGAGGCCGGCCACGGTGGCATCGATCTGGCGGACATGCAACGCGTTCGGCGTGTGAAAACGCACCGCGTATCCTTGGCGGATCAAGGCTTCCATCAGCGGCAGGAAATGAGTTTCTTTCTTCACGAGCAAGGCATCATCATAGAAAACCAAGTCGGTGGCGTGATAATCCCGCACCACCCGGCCGATCGAATCGAGCACCGCTTCCGGCTCATAGGTCACGAACCGCGGCCAGAGGGCATGCGTCGCGCAATAGGTGCAATGGCAGGGGCAGCCCGTGGAGGTCAGCAGGGGGAAGCAGAAATCCTGGCGAAGCAAGTCATACGCAGGTTCGATCCAGGTGGTTTGATCTCCCGGGCAGGGCTGGGAGGTATCACCCAAAATCGCGAAGATCCGGTTGACAATATCAGGCCAGTGGCGGCCGGTGACAACCGCGTCCGCGCCGGAATGCGCTTCCGCGTGTGCCCGGCACAGCGTGGCGTATATGCCCCCAAGCACAATGGGAACACGTGGGAAGAGACGGCGAAGCATCGCGATGGCTTCGAAAACACCAGGATACCAGTAAGTCATGACGCTGGCTACGATGATGACATCGGGCTGGGGAAAGGTCCGCAGACGTTGTTCAACCCGGCGGGGAGGCACGCCATAGCGTTTGTAGCGCAACCGCACACCGTCCAAACCCGGCGGATGGGGAATAATTTCGCGGTAATAGTGGCCACCGCCGTATGGATTGAACCGGTGGCGGGGTGGTGCGGGCAGGCCCTCCAAATCGGGAGATCGGCGGTCGAGGCAGTCGTAGAAATCCACGCTCCAGCCCTGTTGCCGCAAAAGCGTGGCCAGGCGCAGGAGATTCAGCGGCCTTGCCCAATGGTCAAACGCCGCAAAATCGGTGATCCAGGGATTGAACAACAACGCGCGCATGGTTTGGAATCTTTGAGAACGGTGCGTCCACGCGTCAGGCTTCCTCGAGATGCTTGTGCATGTCGTTCAGAAAGGAATCCACGGCCTCCGCGAAGGAAGGCAGCCTATGATAGATAGCCTCGGCAATGGCTTCCACGTAGGAATAGGCGATTTGATTGCGGTCATCCACCATCAAGAGCCACCGCTCGGCTTCTTGTTCATTAAACAGGCCGTTTTTGAAGGCTTCCCGAATACACGTTTTGGGGGAATTACAAATCAATCCCAAATGGACATCCAGAAATTTATTCAATAATTTCCAGCAGACATCAAATGTGTAAGTGAACCGCAGCAGGCATGAATCACGCACAATCGGGCTGTACGGCGCGTTTAGGGATTCCTGAAGAGTCCGAAACGCCTGTTGGGCTATGGATAGATGTTTTTTCAATTCTTCCACAACAAGATCCCTTTTTCCTTTATGTGGTTTTTCAGCGCAACATCCGCCAGGCGCAAATCCGCCACATCGACCGTATAGGGGATTGTCGATTCTTCCAAGGCATCGCGAATCCGGTGGAGGGCCAGATCTTCATCCTCCGGCGCGTCGACGGCCAGATCGTAATCAGAGGCGCGATGCTGCCGCCCTTCGGCTCTGGAACCAAACAGATAGACAGACACGTGTTTCCCCTTCAGTCCTTCTTGGACGATAGCCAGAATGCGCTGGAGATAGGAGCCGGAAGAGAAGATCGAAGAGTTTGTTGTGTTCATGATCCACAAGTAACAAGAAAATGCTTCGGAAAAATGATTTTATAGCATCCGGGAAAATTGTATCCGGGAAAATGGGGATGGACTACATCGCGCCAAATGCCAATCCTCAGACACAGGCATGGCCTATTCGCAAAAATGAGACATCCACCGGAAAAGAAAAAACCGGAATACGCCGTGGTGGTTAATTCGGTTTTCGTTCCAATTCCTTAATCAACAAGTAGAGGCCTTCCTCGAGGAGGGGCATTTGCGGGGCGAGTTCGTATTCCAAAAGGTCGGACAGCTCGAGGAAACGGCTTTCTTCCACATATTCTGAGATTTGGCCCAAGAGATCGTGGACGGTTTCATTAACCTGGAGAAGGGGCTTTCCCTGCACGCTGACCGCTGCCATGTCCAGGCCGGTAACGATCAACGAATTCCGCAATCCATGGTAGAGTTCAGCCCAAGTGCTGGTGATTTTTTCCAGCAGCGCCATCCCCTCTTCCTCATTACGGGATTGGATCAAACTGGCGGTCTCGATCAGCGCTTCCCGGATTTTCGGCATAAAACCGGCGATTTCGTACAGCATTTTATGCGCCAATTTGCGGGGTTCTTCGGAAACCAGATGAAGGGAACGGCATTGCCCGACGGTCATTGGCAAAATCCGCGGGTCATCCCAGCCCGCCATCTCCTGGCCGTTCATCTGGATTTCGCTGATCACCCGGTTGTGTTGTCCCAAGTCCCGTGACACGCGCTCGATGACCTCCCGGAGGGAAGCGTTGTCAGGTTCTACTACTTCGGCGAATTGATTATCGATTTTAAGTTCCATCGGCGCGCCCGCGTTCCTTCCGGTGGCAGGAATGTAACGATTTTGGGTTAGTTTTACGGAAAAACGGAGCGATTGGCAAGTGGACTACCGGTTTCCCGGAGGCAAGGGAACAGAATGGGCCATGTTCCCCCGAAAACGAAATACAGCGGCGGCACCGTCATCGTAAAGGGGTTCGAAGAGATCCGGCCGCTTTTGGAGTTCGCTAAGGTAATAGCGCACTCCAGGCTCTTCTTCCGGTTGCAAGGAGAGAAAAGGGGGATCGGTCACAAAGCGGCGGTAAATTACGATCAACTCGGCGCCGCGGCGGCGCAACGTTTCCAGCGCCTCGGGCGACGGAAGGGTGTTCAGCCGTTGTTCGTCCTCGAAAAAGTTCACCGGCATGTATCCTGTCCACCCGTTGATCAGCCGTTTCCAATGCCAAATCGAAAAATACATATAGGCCAAATTGTACCGGAGCGGATAGCTGACTATCACGCGCTCGGGCCGTTGGGCCAGCCACTGTTCCACTTGGGGAATCCCGCGGCCGTAAGGAATCGCCTGCAAAGGCAAAGGGCGGTTGAGGCATTCCATCCCAAACAAAAACACCAGCACCCCTCCGATTCCTGTTCTCCATCCAGGAAAGCGTTGCGACATGAGTACTACCGCTCCCGCCGCCGCCAGCGCCAGGCCCGCGGTCAATATGATCGAAAACCGGCTGGGATCGCGGATGACCGAAAATCCGGGGACGTAGCGGTAGAACAACCAAGCCGGCATGGGAATCGAAGTGGCTTCCGTCCCTAAATGCAGCCATGGGCCGAATGCGAAGAGGAATCCCACAACCGCCAGCCAGAAACCCTGCCGGACCAGGCGGGCGGCGGAATCGTTGTGAATCCTCCTCCCGATCCCTATTCCTGCAATCAACAAAATTACCGGCAGCCAACCGGGGAAGAGAAAATTGGGCGGGATCATGTCGGCATTGACCCGATCCACGGCGAAGACTTTTTCGGTCCAACCGTACAATCCATTCAAATGCCGCGCCATGAGAAAATCGGCCGGGCGGGCGGAGAGATCGATCAACCAGTCCTGGCCATCGGCGAATGGATAACTGATCCGGTTGATGACGTAGGGGACACCCCAGGGCGTAACGCAAACCACCAACACCGCGATAGAAAGCAGTCCGGTCAGTCCAACTTCACGGATGTGGCGCTTCCATCGGGGCCATTCGGATACAAGCAGAACCAAGAGGCTGATCAGCAAGAAAACGAAGAGGTAAATCGAGGTGAGGAATTGCAAAAAAGCGAACAACACCAAGCCCGCGGCATACACGGGGCGGCGGGTGTCCAGGTAGCGGATCAGCATGAGGAAAGCCGGGCCCCAAAACAACGGATTGATCTGATGAGGGTGCGGAATCCGGGCGAAACGTTCGGGATTGCATGTGAAGATCAATCCAGCCAATAGCGCGGCCAGGGGATTTTGAGTCATCTGGTAACAGTACCAATACATCCCTAAACCAGAGAACATGATGGATCCCAGGAGGATGCCGTTCTCCATGAGGATGGGATTGTCCCAAATCGTCAAAACCAACCATCCGAAAGGAATATAGACAGCCCGAAGGACAGACAAGGCCAGGGTACGGGGAAAGGGGTGGAAAATATTGGCGTTCCAAAACGTATCCTCCGGGGATTGGAGCGCGTGAACCTGCCAGGCGGTGGTCCACAGGGTGATGAAGTTGTCACCCGGCGCGAACATGTGTGTGGAGAGATGAAATCCCAGGGGATATGTAAGTAGAAATGGCGCAAGTACCAAAATACACACCGGAACGGCATGGCGAATCACAACCCATAGAAATCCACCGGACGGTGGATTTCCCGTGGACGCGGGCGGCGGGCATTCATTTTCGAGGAGGTGAAGAGATTCGTTCATCTTGGCCGATGATTCCCGGTGAAAACCAATAACCATGGACAGAGGGATTCCCTGACAAGAAATGGTCTTTGTCAAGGGATATAGGTAAGGGCTTTCTTCACTCTACTCCAAAGAAGGGAATTGCTTGTCTTGGTCTTCGATATTTCCCAGGACTGGAGTCCTTAATTTCTATAAATTTAATACTTGTTTCTAGCACAGAAAAATCGTATTTTATTCATTAATTATTAATGTAATTTTTCTATAACCAAGGATAAATGGTTGCGAGAAAGGAATATTATTTCGATCTTCAAGTTTTATAAATTGATGCCTATCTCCTTTCTTTCGCCGCGGATTCCCGCCTGACCCTTTACACATAGAAAACACCGGTCTGAGCGTCTTGCCCAGGCCGGCGTCTTAGCAAATCGGTTATGGATACGCGTTCTGACGGACTGGATTACAATTTCGTCACCGGGGGCGCGAAGAGGCGGTTTGCTTCCGGGGCGGGGCCCATCAGCGGCAGGACATAATGCCGGAACGCGTCGGTGACGTCATTTCCCTCTGGGGAGATGAATTCATCAGGCATGACCTTGGTCTTGGCGGCGATGTCATCCAGTTTTGAAAGGCTGTATTCCACGGCGTAATCACCCACCCGGTTGATAGTCACTGAGCCGTCGATGTTGTGCCACAGGGCATACTGCACGGCTTTTTCGCCAACTTCCCGGGCTTCTAGGGAGTCCACAGGGGACACGCAGCCCAAAAAGCACCGTTGCGGGTATCCCAGCGTGTCCGCGCGTACCCGTTTGATTTTCAATTCGTTTTTGATTAGGTTCGAGAGCACGTCACCCAGCGCCCCAGTTCCCGACAACTGCGGATTGCCATGCGCGTCTTTTTCGGTTGTTCCAGTCAGTGAGATGATGACGGGAATCTCCTTCCCTTTCTCGTCCCGTTCGCTCCAGATGCCCTCCGACACGGCGATGATGCAGCGCCCGTGTTTTTTGTAAACCGCATCCACGTCCTGCAGGAATTTTTCCTTGTTGAATTGGCGTTCAGGCAGGTAGATCAAGTGGGGGCCATCGTCAGGGAACCGGCGGTAGGCGGCCGAGGCGGCGGTCAAAAAGCCCGCGTGCCGGCCCATTACTACCGCGACGTAAACGCCGGGAAGCGCCCGGTTGTCCAGATTCGCGCCCGCGAAGGCCAAGGCGACATACCGCGCCGCGGAACCATAACCTGGACAATGGTCGGTCACCACCAGGTCGTTGTCGATGGTCTTGGGGATGTGCACGCAGCGGCACTCGTAGCCTTCCTGATCCGCGAATTGGTTGACAATCCGGCAGGTGTCGGACGAATCGTTTCCGCCGATGTAAAAGAAATAGCGGACATCGTATTTTTTAAAGACATTGAAGATTTTCTGGCAGTATTCGTAGTCCGGCTTGTCCCGGGTGGAACCTAGGGCCGCGCCAGGGGTCATGCCCACCTGTTCCAGGTTATTGGAGGTGGCCTGGGTCAGGTCGACGAATTCTTCCTTAATGATGCCACTCACGCCATGCCGCGCGCCGTACACATGGGTCACTTGGGGAAACTTGCGGCATTCCAACGCCGCGCCCACCAGGCTCTGATTGATGACCGCGGTAGGGCCGCCGCCTTGCGCGATGATTGCCTTGCCTTTCAGCTGTGCCATGGTTGTGCTCCTATTCCTTGAACGATATGGGGGTGATGGGATAACCAAAGGATTGACACACTTTCATTGATGCATTCCAGTGATAACCGTACGGCAAAGGTTGTTCCCTCAACTTCTGGGAATGGGCCAAGGGCAGGAATTACGTTCTCCGCCGCATTATGTTGATAGCCATTTTTCTGAATGAAGCACACCCTCCCGCGGACACATATTGACTCACACCGGTTTCCATCCTAGCGGAGGGGCGTCTTTCTCTTGCCGATTTCACTTGTTCAATTATTCACAATCCAGATACTTACCTTATTTTCTTCCCCCCCCGCAATCAAGGAGCGCGGAGATTCCCGGGAGGGTACCTTCGGAAATACCATTCATTCTTCGGTTTTTCCCGTCAGAAAACCCTTCAATCGAACGACTATTCATGAAAGAATAGCCCTGAATCCACTGGGGAGGCAATTTCATGATGAGGATCGCGAAAGAAAGAGGCTTTACTTTGATTGAGTTGTTGATCGTCGTGGCGATTATTGGGATTTTGGCGGCCATTGCGGTCCCCAACTTTCTGAACGCGCAAATCCGCGCCAAGCTGGCCCGCGTGGAATCGGACTTGAAATCCCTCGCGACCGCCTTGACCATGTACAAGATGGATAACGGCCATGCTCCCCGTGATAATTTCCCCAACCATGGCTGGTTCTACTCCTATTGTCTCTTGACCACGCCGGTGGCCTACATGAATGCCGTAATCCCCGATGTGTTCCAGGCGGATGACACGCTTCAAGGCTCCGCGGATCACCGCATCGGCGGTCCCAACGGTCCGTTGACCTACGACTACGGAACGGATGTGTTCCATGGGTACACCGGAGCCAATCGGACTCCGAATCATGCCTGGTACAAGGCGTGGCGCAATTCCGAATGGAAAATCGGCAGTTGCGGACCGGATAACAAATATTTGAATGTCGCCCTCCCTGCAGGCGCCGGCTGGCTGGCGGGATTTTACTACGACGCCTCCAATGGCCTGACTTCCGCCGGCGACATCTTCCGGGGGGAGGAGTTTTACAGCAAGGATCCCAAGCAACGGCAGTAAGCCGCCTTCAAACCTCCCGCCGAGCCGCTTGTTACTCCAAGCCGATTGATCCGATGCCGGTTGGATTTCTTCCTCCGCGTTCCCGGTGTTTCTTCAGTAAATGTCACTCTCCCCTCCTGCTTGGATCGATTAAGATACAATACCGCTACAAAGCCATTTGCGAGGAGAAATTCATGGAGTCGAAACAATGGTTGGCCCTGCGGGGTGACAAGCGGCAGATCGAAGAAGGAAACGAATTTGCGCCGAAATTCGACCAAGACGGATTGATTCCCGTCATCACCCAGGATTACCAAACCCACGAAATCCTGATGATGGCCTACATGAACCGGGAAGCGCTGCTCAAAACCATCGAACTGGGTGAGGCCGTATATTGGAGCCGCAGCCGTCAAGAACTTTGGCACAAGGGCGCGACCAGCGGCATGGTGCAAAAAGTCCGGGAAATGCGGGTTGACTGTGACCAGGACACCATCTTGCTGCGGGTGGAGATGGTGGGCGGAGCTTGCTGCCACGTGGGCTACCGCTCGTGTTTCTACCGTTCTGTGCCGCTGGCCGGAGAAGCGCTGGCCTCCACCCCGGGTGAAACGTTAAAACTCACGTGCCTGGAAAGCGAAAAGGTATTCGATCCGGAAAAAGTGTATGGCAAATAGAAAAAGCCAAGAAAGTAAAAGGGATGGATTGATCATGGGAGCACAAGTCCCATTCGCCTGCACTGAAGAATCAAGCGAATTTGTGTTCAATTGGGATGTTAAGCTGCAAGGCATGGTTTTTTCCTTGCCCCGGCCTGTACAAGAGGGTCAGGGTGAGGGTAATTTTGGGAGGGGTGAACCTGGATGGTTGCCCTTATCCCGGAGTACGTAGAATCGATGCGACTCATCAGGTCCGCATTCCCGGATGAACCGGAATCGATGCCAGGGCGAACAAGACATACTGTCGGAGTGTCTTCCTTTATTTGAAAATACAATCTCCCCGCAAGGAGATTGATCAGCCTGCTTTCTGCAAACCCTTCTATGAACCGGGGATCAATGACTTGGACAGCTGCGGACAAGGAGGATTTATCATGGCGAATGCCGGGAAGAAAAACGTGGCAATCATCGGGCTGGGATTTGGAGCGGAATTCATTCCCATCTATCAGGCGCATCCCAACGCGCATCTTCAGGCGATTTGCCGCCGGAACGAGACGGAACTCCACCGGATCGGTGACGCGTTCGGGGTAGAAGCGCGGTACACCCACTATGAGGACGTATTGAAGGATCCGGCGGTCGATTTTGTGCATATCAATTCGCCGATCCCCGATCACGCCTGGATGTCCCTCGCCGCTTTGCAGGCCGGCAAGCATGTGTTGTGCACGGTGCCGATGGCCACCACGATCGCGGAATGCGAACAGATCGTGCAATTGGTCAAGGACACCGGACTCAAATACATGATGGCCGAGACGGTCGTCTATAGCCGGGAATTTTTATTCATCCGGGAGATGTACGAAAATGGGGATTTGGGCAAGATTCAGTACATGCAGGCCTCGCATCCGCAGGACATGGAGGGTTGGCCCGAGTATTGGGAGCGCATGATTCCCATGCATTACGCCACGCACGTGGTTTCGCCCGTCCTGGGGCTGATCAACGGCCGGGCGGAGTACGTGTCCTGCTTTGGCTCGGGTACGATCAACGAACGGATCGCGAAAAAATCCGGCAACTCCTTCGCCGTGGAATCCTGCCATATCAAGATTAAGAATTCCGATATCGCCGCCCACATTTGGCGTTTTCTCTTCGATACCGCCCGGCAATACCGCGAATCGTTCGATGTCTATGGAACGAAGAAAAGCTTCGAATGGGCGCTGGTGGAGGGGGAAGAGCATATTATCCATACCGCCAAAAAGCCGGAATCCCAGATTCCCGAGCGGGTACGAGTGCCCGATTATGCCGGCCGGCTGCCGGAGGAAATCCGCCCATTCACCCGGACGATCCAGGACGCGAAACATCTCTCCTTTATCCAAGGCGGGGGACATGGGGGCTCGCATCCCCATCTGGTCCATGAGTTCGTGACCGCCTTGGTGGAAGACCGTGACCCCTGGCCCAACGCCGAAATCAGCGCGAATTGGACCTGCGTGGGATTGTGCGCCCATGAATCCGCGATGAGGGGTGGGGAGATTGTTTGGTTGCCGGAGTTTACGGTAGGAGGATAATCCTAGACGGCTTGAAAGCCGTGCTTCAAAAGGGGATGCATAGAGATTCAGGGGGGGCTGCTGACATCAGGAAGTCATCTTGTGGTGAAAAGGTTTTCCTTTACCCTGGCTCTCAGTCAGAGGGAACAGGTAAGAGTGGTGGTTCTCTCATGCTGATTCGGTTAGACGGCCGATGGCATCCATTGCCACGAGAAGGCACAGACTGAAGGACCGCGAAAAGTCTCGGGACTTGAAAGCGCGGCATGTAATTTTTCACGGCAGACGTATAAACAGAAGTCTCAATTGGTGCCCATCGTCTTCATCAGGAAAATTCCTAACCAGTGGTCCTTTGAATCACTATTCTTGAATTCCCGTTCTCGCGCGTTAGGCCGTTAGGTACGATGGTCATGGCTGCTCCGATTGCACTCCCTTGGACGAGGTGATTACCGTGAATCCATTCCTGAAATTCCTGGAACGGGGGGATCTGTTGACGTTGGGTTTCGGCACCACCGTGGCCATGTGGGTTGTGGGGTACGTTGGCCGCATCCCGCCGGTCATAGTCCCCAGCGCGGTTCTTCTGCTTCTGTTATGCCTTTGCCTTCTGGCGGGAGGTTACCTGGCGGGACGGTACATGTCCCTGGGATGGCGCGGCGGTCTCTATACCGGCCTGCTGGCCTCCACTCTCAACCTGCTGATCTTGGGCAGTTTGCTCACCGGTGACGAACCCAACCGCATTGTTCCTTCCGCCTTGATTTGGATTCCTGGCTCGTACCTGGTGAGTGGAGTGCTGGCGGCAGCCGGAGCCGCTCTTGCCGGATCCCCTGTCCGAATCCAACCCATCCACTGGACTTCCTTGTTCGCCCGGGTGGCGGCCTTGGCTACTTTTTTCTTGATCTTCATCGGCGGCCTGGTAACCAGCCACGAGGCCGGCCTGGCGGTGGTGGATTGGCCTAATTCCTTCGGCTACAACATGTTCCTTTACCCCCTCTCCCGCATGACCGGCGGTATCTATTACGAGCACGCCCACCGCTTGTTTGGATCCCTGGTCGGCCTGACCACGGTGGTGTTGGCGCTGCATCTTTGGCGGACCGATGTCCGCCGCTGGGTGAAATGGCTGGGTTTGGTGTGCGTCGTGCTGGTGGTGATCCAGGGGGTTTTGGGAGGTTTGCGGGTTACCGGAACGTTTACCCTGAGCGTGTCGCCCGAAGATACGTCTCCCAGCATCCAACTGGCCATCCTGCATGGTGTGTTGGGACAGATTTTTTTCGCGCTGATGATCGCCATGGCGGTCTTCACCTCGGCCTCCTGGATTCAGGCCTATCCTCCCAAACCGTATCCCTCCACCAACGCGGACCGGTCCCTAACCATCGCCCTCACCATTGCCTTGATCCTGCAGCTGGTGCTGGGAGCGATATTACGCCATATCGCCCATGGCCTGCTGATTCATATCAGTGTCGCGGCGGTCGTCACCGCCCTTGCCATCATCGCTGGTGTGCGGGCCTGGGGATTGTATCCTGAAGAACCGATGCTGCCCCGGCTGGGCTTGACCTTGCTTAAGGTCATTGCCCTCCAGCTGATCTTGGGCCTCTGTGCCTTGGCCGCCACCGGCATGACTCAGATCCCGGATCAACCGCCTCACGCCACGGATGTCATCTTCACCACCGCCCACCAAGTCACGGGCGCCTTGCTTTTGGCTGTCACCGTGGCGCTCATGCTCTGGACCTGGCGGCTGCTCGCGCCGCAGGCCGAGCCTCGATCACAGTCCTCTCCTGGGGAAGCGCACGTCCGGTAAAGCCGGCCAGGAAATGCCTTGCAGCCGTCTTTTACTCCCTCCCGGTTTTTGGTATAAGGAAATCCTATCTTTATGAAAGGAACGCGATGCCATGATGATCGCTTTTGCTCTATTATTCTTTTTCGGCTGCCTCGTCCTGCCAGCGGGCGGTTTTACCCAGGACGTCCTATCAAATGCCCCCCTCTCTCCCCGTGTGGGACAAAATGAGGACGGCACGTTTTATGTCCCCACCGAACAAATGCTCGATCCTGCGGGTTTGCAGGTCACGTTTCCCGGAAGGCCTGTCGATTTGGCCCTCAGCCCTGACGAAAAAACCCTGGCGGTCAAAAACCGGCGGGATCTGATCCTCTTGGACGTAGACACCCGGCGCGTTCGTGTATCTCTCTCATTACCCAGCGGCGGACATAGTGTCACCGGCATCCTCTTCTCCCCCGACGGCCAAACTATCTACACGACTGATGCCAGCCGCAGCATCCTCCGCGCGCGGATCGGAGAGCAGGGCATCGCCACGTGGGATGCTCCCATCACCCTGCCTCCGCCGGATATCGGCGGCGTCCCTGTGCCCGCCGGTTTGGCCTTTGCCAATGATGGCCAGGAATTGCTGGTGACGCTGACCCGCAACAACACTTTGGGGATTGTCAAACTAGCCACCAGCGAGATTCAACAAATCGATACGGGCATCTGCCCTTTCACTGTCGTCACCACCCGGTCGGGTTTGGCCTACGTCAGCAACTGGGGCGGACGCCGGCCCAAAGAAGGCGAACCAACAGCCCTTAGCGCCGGTTCTGAAACCCTGATCGACGAAGAAACCGGCATAGCTTCCAGCGGCAGCGTCACGGTCATCGACTTGGCCCGGCGGGCCGTCATTACGGAAATCGAAACCGGCCTCCATCCCTGCAACATGGCCTTATCTCCCGATGAGAAATTGCTGTTTGTGGCCAATGCCAATTCGGACACCGTTTCGGTCATTGATACGCAAAATCATGCCGTGGTCCATACCCTTACCACGCGCCCCAATCCCGATTTGCTCTTCGGCAGCACGCCTACGGATGTGCTGCTCTCGCGGGACGGAACGAAACTATTCGTCACCTTAGGCGGCCTCAACGCCGTGGCCGTGTACCAACTCAGTCCCGTCGAAGATTTTCTGCAAGGGAAGGGAACCGCCACACTGCTCGGTTGCATTCCTACCGGCTGGTACCCCGGCGCGGTCTTGTTGAACCGCGACGAGAATCTACTCTTCTGCGCCAACGTGAAGGGACTTGGCTCGCTCAATCAAAACTCTCTGCGCCAGGGCATGAATTCCCACGAGCACCTGGGTTCGGTTTCGTTCATTCTCTACCCCAAACCGGAACAACTGGACGCCATGACCGAAAAAGTCATCCAGAACAACCGCTTGCCCGAACTGAAACGCAAACTCGAAAAGGCCCGCTCGGATATCCCCCCCGTCCCCGTCCCCGAACGCCATGGCGAACCGTCGGTCTTCGATCACGTGATCTATATCATCAAGGAAAACCGTACGTATGATCAGATTTTCGGCGATCTGCCCCAAGGCAACGGGGATCCTTCCCTGGTCCACTTCGGGCGTGATGTCACCCCCAACCATCACGCCTTGGCCGAAACCTTCACGCTGTTCGATAATTTCTACTGCAGCGGCGTGTTGAGCGCCGACGGCCACCAATGGACCAACGAGGCCTACGTGACCGATTACCTGGAGCGTTTCTTTGGCGATTTCACCCGCAGCTATCCCTACGACGGCGATGATCCCCTCGCTTACGCCTCCACCGGTTTCATCTGGGACAATGTCCTGCGCCACGGGCTGACCTTCCGCGATTACGGCGAATTCGTTCAGGCGGAATTTGATCCTCCCAAGGCCCAGTTCCTCGACTTCTACAAGGATTACCTGAACGGAACCAGCACCATCCACATGCGTGCCCGCACCCAACTCAAACGCCTGGAACCCTACCTGTGCCCCACCTACGTGGGTTTCCCCAACACCGTGCCTGATGTGGTGCGCGCCCGCGAATTCATCAAGGAATTCCGCGAATTCGAACGCCAGGGCTTTCTGCCTAACTTCATCATCATGCTCCTGCCCAACGATCACACCAGCGGTACCCGGCCGGACCGCCCTACGCCCCGGGCGTCCGTGGCCGACAACGACTTGGCTTTGGGGCAAATCGTCGAAGTGGTCTCGCATAGTCAATTCTGGCCCAATACCTGTATTTTCGTGGTGGAAGACGATCCCCAGGCCGGCCTTGATCACGTCGACAGCCACCGCACCGTCGCGTTTGTGATCTCCCCCTACACCCGCCGGGGTTTCGTGGACAGCACCCTGTACACCCAGCCGGGCATGCTCAAAACCATCGAATTGATCCTGGGCATCCCCCCCATGAACCAGTTCGATCTCCTGGCCACTCCCATGCGCGCTTGCTTCCAGAACGAACCCGATCTCACTCCCTACAAGGCCCTGAAAAACACCATCCCCCTCGACGAAATGAATCCGCCCCTGCAAAAAACCTCAGGCATGCAACGCTATTGGGCGCAAAAATCCTTGGAACTTGACTTGAGCAAGGAAGACTTAATCGACGAAGATCTCTTCAACCGGATCATCTGGCACGCCGTGAAAGGCTACGATGTGCCCTACCCGGCTCTTCCGGCTTCAGCCGGCTGAAACCTGTTGCCGGGCGGTCTGGCAGGCCGCCTGTTCCGGGAGGTGCCGCCGAACAGATATTGGAAAAAAAACATTCTCCACAACAACAAAAAATGTATATTTTTCTATTGGAACAGGCCGGTCGCTTGATATAACATTAAAGAAAATACAATTTCCAATGTTCATGAGAAGGATCCAAAGATGATGGAACCCATCCGTATCACCCATCAATCCGCGAATGAACAGGGCTGGATGTTTACTGTGGTTGTAGGGAATGAAAATGACCGCACGGAACACAAGGTGACTCTGGAACACCTGTATTATCATAAACTCACGCGGGGAAAAACTGATCCCGAAAACCTGGTGAAACGCTCCTTCGAATTCCTCTTGCGGCGGGAACCGAAATCATCCATTTTCCGTTCGTTCAATATTCAGGTGATCAAGAATTATTTCCCCGAATTCGAGCGGGAAATGCTAAACATCGCCTGAGAGGGAGAAGAAAACCAGGGGGAATCCGGTCATTTACCCGGCCTGCGGGCCGGAAAAGGGGATTTTGTTGCTTCTGTACCCAATCCCGTTCATATGGTTGGATCGTCCGCTGGGTGCGCGCATTTTTTTTCTGGCGGGGGCATCGTTAATCCCAGTGGACAAGCGGGAGAAGATCACCCCCCGATTCCTGCTTCCTAAAACCGAATGTTTCTCCCAAGTTAACGTAGAGGGGATTCCACGCGCAGCATAGCCCCAGCACAATTGCTTGCCATTTTCTTCTCCCTTGCCTTCTGGAAGAGGGCCGGGGGAAGGGAATGCCTTCTTTCCCGGATTCCTATTTCGGTGTTTGGTAACAGCCGTCGTCTGCCGAAGGTGAGGCAATGAAGGATTTGGCAATCCATGCCTGATTTTCTCTTTGTTAACTCTTCGGAATCACTGGCAGCACGATATGCGATGGATACTGTTCATTGTGGTAAATCGTCTGGGTGGCTTTGAGCAGCTCCGTATCCGTCCCGAATTCCTTTCCGCTGTTGGGATTACGGTCGAACCGGGGGAAATTGCTGCTGGAAACTTCGACGCGGATGCGGTGGCCGGGCAGGAAAACGTTGCTGGTTACCCACAGATCGATCTCATACTGGTAAATCCGGCCTGGTTCAATCAAGGACGCACCCTTGCCCGCTTCCCGGTTCCGGGCGCGGATGATCCCTTCGCAAAGGTTATACGCCTTGCCGCCGGGATGGACATCCACCAACTTGGCGGTGAAATCGGTGTCTGGGGCGGTGGATGCGGCATAGAGAACCAGCTTCACCGGGCCGGTGACTTCGAGAGGCTCATTCAGCATGCCGCTCGTGTAAACCAACACATCGTCCCGTTCCTCGATTTTCTGCTGGTTGTAGGGCCCGGCGGGCGCGCCGACCAGGTTGTTGCCCCCGAGGGAGGGCACGGGATTGTTGGGATCGTAAACGAAGGAGTCGGCTTTTTCGTTTTGGGGCGGGGTTACGCACAACGAGCCATCACCATGACGGGTATTGGCCTTGCCTTGGCTGTGGAGGTAATAGTTCGTGTATTGCGTCCGGGCCAGGGGCCACTCGTATTCCGCCCGCCATTGATTGATGCCCATGACGTAGATGTAATATGGCGGCCAATCCTTCACGGGGGTGTCCTTCCCTTTCAGCCAATACTCAAACCATTGGAATTGCATGTCGCCCAAGTCTATTTGGGCATTATGGAATTCGAGTTCGCCGACTTTTTCCTTATTCACGCCATGATCCCATGGCCCCATGATGACGAACTGGTTGCGGCGGATGGCAACCGCCTGGGATTCCTGACGCACACGGGTGATCATTTCGATCGTCGCTTTGGAGAAAATGTCGTACCAGCCGCCGATGTTGAGGATGGGGACGGCAATGTCCGCGTAGCGATTGTCAATCCCGCGCTGCTTCCAATATTCGTCATACGCGGGATGGGCGATCCAATCACGCAGATAAAAAATTTCATGCCCCAGACAATCGTCCCAGGTCTTGAGCGGCAGGTATTTGAAGGCTTCTTCCAACTTGATCTTCGAAGGATCCAGCGGGAGGCCGGATACCATCGCCCCCCAGCCCATGGACAACGCCAATTGATACGCGCCGCCGGAGTACATGACCTCGTACGCGTTATTGAACGGCACGATGGGCACCATGGCTTTCAACGCGGGATGCTTGAAGGGCGCGGGCGCCCATTGGGTGTATCCGACATATGAGCCCCCCATGGTCCCGATTTTGCCGTTGGACCAGGACTGCTTACTGATCCAATCCTGGGTGTCGTAGCCATCCTGGGGATCGTAGCGGAAGGGATCCCACACCCCTTTGGAGTCACCCTTCCCCCGGCAATCCTGGATGATAAAGGCATAACCGGCGCTGGCGTATTTAATCCCATCGCCGTGCTTTTCATCGGATTTGCCGTAGGGCGACCGGATCAGGATGGCCGGGAAAGGGCCGTCCCCCTGAGGCAGAAAAATATTGGCCGCCAGTTCAACCCCGTCGCGCATGGGGATCATGACATTCTTTTGGAACGTAAACGCGCTTTCCTCGCTCCAGACGGGACCTTGCGCGGTGAGCAACAGCAGCAACAAGCCATTCAGCAACCACGACGGGCGGCATTTCATGTTCGGACTCCTTCTGATAAAAATGGGATTTCGACACGTACCGACTGTACGTTTTTATCACAACGCCGAGGAATTTTGGAGAGTGGAAAGAGGTTTATTTGGAAAGGGGACAAACGCTCCAGTCCGCCGGCCAGTGTGACGCGGTTGTTTGGTTGATCGATGCCCGCCCCTGGATAGAATAATCCATCCAGTATTCTATTGTTCAGCCGGGGCAACCGCCTGCACCTTTCACTAAAAAGGCATCACCGATGCGCAACCTTTCGAAACGCGACCTGGTTTTTATCATTCTGGGCGGCCTCTTCATTACCAACGCGATCTTGGGCGAACTGATCGGCGGCAAGCTGATCCAGGCCGGCCCTTTCACCATGAGCATCGGCGTGATCCCCTGGCCGGTGGTTTTCCTCACCACCGACCTGATCAATGAATATTATGGCAAAAAAGGAGTCCGGCTGCTTACGCTGCTGACGGCGGCTTTGATCATCTATGCGTTTGTTGTGCTTTTTTTAGCGATGCTGGTCCCCGCGGCGCCGTTTTCGCCGGTAACCAACGACGCGTTCCGCATGGTGTTTTCACAATCGTTGTGGATCATCGCGGGGAGCCTGACGGCGTTCCTGGTCAGCCAGTTTGTTGATGTGTTCGTGTTCTGGATTTTCCGGGGCTGGACCGGCGGGCGGCAACTGTGGCTCCGCGCCACCGGATCGACCGCCGTGTCGCAATGCATCGACAGTTTCGTGATCACGGCCATCGCGTTTTGGGTGCCGGGCAAACTGACCACCGCCCAATTTCTTTCCTTGGCGGCCATTAACTATTCGTACAAATTCATGATTGCCGTGGCGTTGACTCCCCTGATCTATCTTTTTCATGCCCTCATCGACCGGTTTCTCGGCGAGGAACTGGCGCACCAACTGCTCGATCACGCCGTGCAGGAAGCGGGACTGCAGCCGGCAACGGCAATGGCCGATCCGTGATAACCGGCCGGACACTTGCTCCTCCCCCCGCCGGTGACGCAACCCGACAAAAAGTTCCTGCGCTCTCGATTCTTACAGAAAAAATAGTATAATGACATGCAAAATGAATATTTTCTCGATTTGAGGCATGACCGTGGCTTGGAGTTGTCCCCATTTGGATGAGGAGTATTGCCATTTGCGGAAGAAATCTTGTGTGCCTGCCGTAAAAGGTTGTGTCCTGGAAGGCCGGGTGAAATTGGCGGGAACGCGCGTTAAGCGGTGCGGCCAGACGCTTCCCAATGAACCGGTCCAGACGCCGTGGGCAATGACGGTCGAAGATCGGGAGAAAAGCCGGTAAAAATAAGTGTAGCCAAGCCTCCAGGGGGCGGTCATACCCCGAATTTCCCCCTGCGCAAAATCTCTCCTTTCCGCTGCCTGCGAAACACTCTGTCTTCCGGATGGGTGTTGGTATCCAGTTTCTGAAAAACACACATTGTGCGGTTGGAATTTGGATAATCCTCCGCTCAACCGAATTTCGGAATAATAACCTTGTCTGATTCTGTGCTTTTTGATAGGATGCCTTTATGGTTTACCTTTAAAATTGATACCATAAATCGATCATTTCAGGGGCTTGAGGAAAACAACGGAAATCATGCCGTGATCTCATCATCGAGAGAATCGGGCAGGCAACGGGATCGTGAATCCAACATAACTAGGCAACGGCAGGTATTTCTTATGTTCATCGTCGCGGAAGGGCCGGGTGATCTCATCTTTCTCTCCTGGCTGGTCAATCCCAACCAAGATTCACTTGATCAACAGGTCGAACAGGCTTATGAGGAATTGGGGGGCGAGATCCAGTCCCGGAATGCAATTCTCTTGAGTGAACGGATCTATGGTTCCGTAGCGGCCTCACCCCGGATTTTGCAAATCCGCCAGGCGGTACTGGAGCGGCGTGGTTGGCGGGTGGAGGTCCCCCCCACGTGCGTGGAAGGCAAACCCTTTTCCCCATCCGGTTTCGCGGGTGTCCATGCGATCGTCATCCAGCCGGCTTCGCATCCTGGCTGCCCGGTGAGGTACAGCGGCAAGACCTGTGGTACAAAAATCCGTGGAAATGACGCCGAATACCTTTATCTGGCTGACGTGGGGCAATTGGCGCGGGCGCCTTTCGCCGGATCGCCGGCCGAGGAGGCCCGGGCCGCGCTCGCCCTGGCCGGCCGGATTCTGGAACAAGAAAATTGGTCATTCCACGAAGTGCGCCGCACCTGGTTTTATCTGGACAAGATTCTCGATTGGTATGGTGATTTCAATGCCGTGCGCAATCAGGCTTTTAAACAACTGGGGTTGTTGAACGGGAACCCCCTCACCTTGGTTCCAGCCAGTACCGGGATTCAAGGCCGCAACGCTCTGGGCGGCTGGTGCACGTTGGATTTACTGGCCATGAAACCGGTGGCCGGACGGCCCCTCGAAATCAAACGCCTGAAGAATCCAAAACAAAATGAAGCCACGGCATACGGGTCGGCTTTCTCGCGGGGGCTTTCCATTCAAACCGCTACATCCTTGTACGTTTTTGTGTCCGGCACCGCGTCGATCGACGAACAGGGAAAAACCGTTCATGCGGGGGATTTCGAACGGCAAATCCGGCGGACGCTGGAGAACGTCGAAGCCCTGTTGCAGGCGGCGGGTGCCCGGTTGGAAGACATCTGCCAGGCGACCGCGTTCGTGAAAAATCCCAATGATGTGGACCGCTATCTCCGGATCGCCGGCCGTTTGGGAATCGATGAGATTCCCGCCGTGAATACGATCGCCGATGTGTGCCGTGAAGATCTGCTTTATGAGTTGGACGCGACGGCGGTTCTGCCCTGCTCTCCGTTATCCCATGATTCACGAAAATGACACCCCTCGGATCCCGCGCTATAACAGGAAGAGGCCAGAACGGGCTCTTTGTATCCTTGGCCTGTGTCTTGCTGGGCTTGTTTCCGGGTGGACCGCTGCGGAGTCCACCGGGCTGCCGGATCTGCTGGCGGTTCAGGTTCCCCCCTATCCTGATCCTCAAACCATCCAGGAACGGCATTACCCGCCTGCCGGCCGCTATGTGGATGGCTGTCAAATCGTCCGCCTGGCTTGCGTCGCCGGCCGAATGGAAATCGTTCCTCTGACGCATGACTTTCTATCTGCCTGCGATCCCGCCGTTTCCTTCGATGGTCAAAGCATTCTCTTCGCGGGGAAGCGGCGCGCGGGAGACACTTGGCAAATCTGGCGTATGGACCGGGATGGCGGGAATCCTATACAACTCACCCAAAGTCCCTCCGATTGCGTTTCCCCACTGTACGTCGGCGCTTTGTTTCACCTGAACGACGCGCAACCGACACTGCAAATCATCTATGTCAACCACGAGCCGGATGGGCGTTGCGGTTCGGGCCCATCCCTGTATGCCCTCGACGGGGACGGCCAAAATCCCAAGCGCATTACCTTCAATCCGGGTGGCGGATTCGATCCCGATGTCCTCCCCACGGGCCGGATTGTCTTCTCCAGTTGGAACCATCCTATCTTTGACCCCGGGAAGCCCGGCCTCATGGGTTTGCTGGTGGTCAGCAACGATGGAACCGATCTAATGCCCTATTACGGCATGCATGAACCTCCCACGTTCAAGACAATGGTCCGGGTTTCGTTCTATGACGACCGGGTGTATTTCATTGAATCCAATGATTCACCCTGGCTGGGTGGAGGCGATATCGCCTATGTTTCCCGGCGGCGGCCATTGCGTACGTACACAGTTCTCAGCCCCGGCGGACCCGGTGTTTACCATAGCCCTTGCCCCTTGCCGGATGGCGGACTGCTTGCCTCCTTCCGGGAAGACCGGGAGGATTCGCTGTTCCGGATTTTCCGCGTTTCCCCCAAAACCGGGGAACGCCTGGAAGAAATAGCCTCCCTCGCCAACAGCCATCTTTTGGATACCCAGGTTCTGGCCCCTCACCCGCCAGTCAAAGGCCGGTCCACCGTAGTAAATCTT
This sequence comes from Candidatus Omnitrophota bacterium, assembly GCA_013177805.1. Lineage (GTDB taxonomy): Bacteria > Hinthialibacterota > Hinthialibacteria > Hinthialibacterales > Hinthialibacteraceae > JABLXU01. The sequence continues at coordinate 65,909 of JABLXU010000028.1, read as the reverse complement.
CAGAAGGATACCGGCGTTTTCTATGGCTTGAATGTCTATTGCAGCAACCGGCCCGGCGCGGAATTATTGGCTCCCGGTTCCATCAAGCGGATCCGGGTGATTGAAGGACTCCCCGGCAGGTCATCCTCGGTCATCCCATTAGGACCGTTGATGGGCAATTCCACCGGTCCGGAAACCTCGAATCCGGCTATTCTACGCCGGATCGTAGGGATCGCTCCCGTGGAAGCGGATGGTTCCTTCCACATCGAAGTTCCGGCCCAGATTCCCCTCACGTTTCAACTCCTTGATGAAACCGGCATGGCCCGGATGAGCCAAAATGTCTGGACATGGGTAATGCCCAACGAAAAACGGGGCTGTATTGGCTGCCACGAGGACCGCGAACTTGCCCCGCCCAACAAGATGGTGCAAGCGGTGACCAAGCCGGCGGTCCGGCTGAACTTGCCTCCCGAACGGCGGCGGACCGTCGATTTTCTGCAGGATCTGCAGCCATTGATCCAGATGAAATGTTCCGGGACCGCGTGCCATTCGCCCGGAGGGGCCCCGCCGCAGCTGGATGTCGATACCCTGATCTCGAAGCGGCCTGGAGATATTCCAATATCCGCCGCTTATGACACGTTGCTTTCGCCGATTCCCGGACGGAACGGCGAACACTATGTTATCCCCGGCCAGGCCCGGGAAAGCGCGTTGATCTGGCACCTGATGGGCGCAAAACCGGACAATCCCACCCCGAATGCGCCATATACCAGCCGCGTCACCCTCATGCCGCCGGAACAACCCCTGGCGGAGGTGGAGCGGACGCTGTTCATCGAATGGATCGACCTGGGCGCGTTGTGGAACAGCCGGCTTCCCGCATCCAGGGGATCCTCCCCGGCTTCAAACGCCTCGGACGAAGATGGAAGGAAAAAATGAACCGACCGGTTGTTGTACTTGGATTATTCATTCTGCTTGCCCTGAGCGGCTGGTTAACCGCTTACGGCGAAGAAGCCAAACCGTCTTATCCCATATGGGTAGACGTCACGGAAAAAGCCGGGATTGCCTTTCGCCACAGTATCGGCGATGACGAGATGAGCAACATCGTGGAAGCCACCGGTTCCGGTTGCGCGTTCTTTGACTATGACGGCGACGGTGATCTGGATATCTACCTTGTCAACGAAACGTACCTTCCCGGCATCAGCCACATAAAAGGGCGTTCGTTGCAAGGTAAACTGAAAAACGCTCTCTACCGCAACAACGGCGATGGCACCTTCACGGATGTCACGGAAGCGGCAGGCGTGGGAGACCAAGGCTTCGGTATGGCCTGTCTGGCAGTGGATTACGACAACGACGGCGACGCCGACCTGTTCGTCACCAACTACGGCCAGCCCGTTCTCTACCGCAACAACGGGGACGGGACCTTCACGGATGTGACCAGGGAAGCGGGCCTGGAAAATGATTTGTGGGGCATCGGCTGCACATTTTTGGACTACGACAACGACGGATACCTGGATTTATATGTCGGCCACTACCTGCAATACGATCCCAGTTACAAATATTACTACGCCGCTGACGCGTTTCCCGGTCCCTTGGCGTATCAAGGTCAGCCCGACACGCTGTACCGTAACCGGGGCGACGGAACCTTTGAGGACGTCACCCAAAAAGCCGGGGTGTACAATCCCGAGGGCCGGGCGATGGGAGTTTCCTCCTGCGATTTCGACAACGACGGCGACATGGACATCTTCGTGGCCAACGACGCCATGGAAAACTACATGTACCAAAACAACGGCGACGGCACGTTCACCAACATTGCCTTGCTGGCGGGGACGGCCTTCAGCCAGAACGGCGAAGCGACCTCGGCGATGGGGCCCGAATTCGGAGACTTTAACTCGGACGGCTGGATCGATCTCCTGGTGCCCGACATGGGCTACGGCTGCTTGTACATGAACACCGGCCAAGGATTTTTCGAGGAGATGAGCGCCCAGATGGGTCTGGCTGCCGTCCTGGGGCAGTACACCAGCTGGTCGGGCAATTTTTTCGATTACGATCTGGATGGCCATCTCGACATCCTGATCGTCAACGGCGATCCCCATCATCTGGAGCCGGAAGAATCGGTGTTGTTTTGGAACGACCAAGGCAACCGGTTCATTGACATCTCGGATTTCTGCGGACCGGATTTTCAGGAGAAATTTGTCAGCCGCGGCTCGGCGGTCGGGGATTACGACAACGACGGTGATTTGGATGCCTTGATTCTGAACCTGAACGACCGTCCCCGGCTGTTACGCAATGAGGGTGGTTCTTCCCGCCATTGGCTCATGATCCATGCCATAGGAACGCAAAGCAACCGTGACGCCATCGGGGCCCGGATCTGGGTGACCACCGGTGGCCGCACCCAAATGCGGGACATCATCAGCAGCTCCGGCTATCTTTCGCAAAGCGATTACCGTGCCCATTTCGGCCTGGGCGGACAGGAAAAAGTGGATGAAGTCAAAATCCGCTGGCCAAGTGGTGTCACCCAAGTTTTGAAGGACGTCCCCGCCGGCCAGGTGTTGACACTGACCGAACCGTCAACCGGGCCAGGAGGTTCACCATGATCCGGCATTTCCCATTTCCTCTGCTGCCAATGCTTCTCACTTTCGGGCTGGGGGGGTATCCCCTGGATTCACCGGCCGCCGAGCGGGTGTACGTAGGCGAGAAGGCCTGCCGCGAATGCCACCACCTCAGCGGCAAGCGGGATCAGTTCAATGCCTGGTACCTGAGCAAACACGCGCGCGCCTATGCCAGCTTGGCCATGCCGGAATCCCTCGAAATCACCCGGCTGTCCGGGATCAACGTGAATCCCCACGAAAGCCCCGTCTGCCTGGGCTGCCATGCCACGGCTTCCGAAACGGAAGAGTGGGAACGGGATGATCCGTTTCATCTCGAGGACGGCATTCAATGCGAATTTTGCCACGGTCCCGGCAGCGAATACATGAGTGAAAAAATCATGAGCGACCGCGAAGCCGCCATGGCCGCGGGATTGAAAATGCCGGGCGAAGACTTCTGCATGGTCTGCCATCTTGATAAAGGCTCGCATCTCGCCGTCTTAAAGGTCAAGAAGTTCAATTACCACGAAGCGCTGAAGGAAATCGCCCATCCCGGCAAAGGCGGCGATTTGACCTATCCGAAAAAAGAACCTGTTAAATTGTTGGATGGTCCCAAGTATGCCGGCGCCATGGCCTGCGCCCCGTGCCATCAAAGCGAAACGAAAGGTTTCGTGTACAGCCAATGGCGGCTCTCTCCCCACGCCGAGGCCTATGCGGTGCTGGGTACCCCCCGGGGTTTTGAAATCGCCCGCGAAAAGGGTATCGAAAGCCATCCTCAGGAAAGCCCCGAGTGCCTCCGATGCCACACCACCGGTTATGGCGAAGCCCCAGGGTACTTTTTGGAATCCTTCGATCCCGCCCTGGGCGTGCAATGCGAGAGTTGCCACGGCCCGGGGAGCGAATACATGGCCGAGGCCGTCATGCTCGATCCGGTGGCATCCCAACAAGCAGGACTTTGGAAGGTCACCAGGGAGACCTGCCTGCGCTGCCACGATCCCAATTTCGATTATGAGAACAAGGTCAAGTTGATCGACCATTCCCGGCCGGCCGGTTCGGTTTCGGTGGCGGAAGACTACAAAACTCCCTTCAACTTGGCGGTCAGCCGGGACGGAACGCGGCTCTACGCGGCGTGCGAAGCGGCCAACAGTCTCCTGGTTCTTGATACCGGCACGGGCCGGATTCTCGCGGAAATCCCCGTGGGCGCTCTGCCGCATGATGTCTGCCTTTCGCCCGATGAAACCCGCGCGTATGTCAGCAACCGGGGAACGGACAGCGTATCGGTGGTGGATACCGCGGCGTTCCAGGTGACGCACACCATCGCCGTGGGTGACGAACCCCACCAGATGGCCACCAACCGGGAAGGAACTATCCTCTATGTGGCCAACGGCGGTTCGTACGACATCTCGGTCGTGGACCTCGTGGCGGGGAAGGAATCCAAGCGCCTTGCGGCCAGCCGCGGGACCTGGGGGATGGCGCGCTCGCCGGATGGCGAATACGTCTATGTCACCAACAACCTTTCGCAGTTTGTCCCATTCCGAACCCCCTCCCTTTCCGAAGTCACCGTCATCGAAACCGCCCGCTCCTTCATTCACGATCGGATCATGATTCCCGAAGCCAACCTGGTGCAGGGGATCGACTTCTCGCCGGACGGCGAATTGGCTCTGGTCACGTTATTGCGGACCAAAAACCTGGTCCCCATGACCCGCGTCGTGCAGGGTTGGGTCATCACCAACGGCATCGGTGTGTTGTGGAAGGACGGCCGGGTGGACCAATTGCTGCTGGATGAATCTGATTCCTTCTTCGCCGATCCCACCGATGTGGCCATCACCCCGGACGGGAAATACGCCTACGTGACCGGCGGGGGCATCAACGCGGTGGCGGTGATTGACATCCAGCGTCTGAAGGATCTCCTGCAAAACGCCACGGAGGAAGAACGGAAGCATGTTTTTCCCAATCACCTGGGCCTCAGCCTGGACTATGTCCTCCAACGCGTCCCGGTGGGCCGCAACCCGCGGGGTCTTGCCATTTCTCCGGACGGCCGGTGGGTGTACGTGGCGGACGCGCTGGATGACGCGGTATCCGTGATCGATGTCCACAAGCAGGAGCGGGTGCGGGTGTTCGATCTGGGTGGAACGAAGGAAGAGACGATCACCCGCTACGGCGAACGGTTGTTCCACAGCGCGGACATCTGCTACGGAAATCAATTCTCTTGCCACACCTGCCATCCTGATGGGGGAATCGACGGGATCACGTATGACATCGAACCGGACGGCATTGGCATCAATCCAGTCGACAACCGTACTTTGAAGGGCATCCTGGACACCGCGCCTTTCAAGTGGGAAGGCACCAATCCTTCGCTCCGCCGCCAGTGCGGGCCGCGGCTGGCAGTGTTCTTCACCCGGAGCGATCCCTTCACCCTCGAACAGGCCGACGCCCTCGACCGCTATATCTGCACCATTCCCCGCAATCCCAACCGCTACCGCACGGGGAGCGAACTAACCCCGGCGCAGCGGAAGGGAAAAGCGCTTTTTGAACGCACGCATACCAATACGGGCGAAGAAATCCCCCTTGGGAACCGGTGCAATTACTGCCATCCGGGTCCCTATTACACCAACCGGCGGGTCTTCAATGTCGATACGAAATCCTGGCTGGACACCAACGCCGACTTCGATGTGCCGCAACTGAACAACATCTACGAAACACCCCCTTATCTTCATGACGGGCGCGCGGATACCTTGGAGGAAATCTGGACTCGCTACAATCCCCACGACCGACATGGGGTGACCAATGACATGACCAAGGATCAACTCAAGGATTTAATCGAATATCTAAAAACCCTTTGAGGGAGGTCAAGCCATGCACAAAGGCCGCGCCATCGTTATCCTGTTGTTTCCGTTCCTTCTCTGGCCTTGCGCCGGCGGCGGAGAGGAAAGTTCGCCGCCTGTGCTGCAGGGAGATCCCTATGTCTACACCGAATGGGAAACTTTCTACGCGAAAGACGGCTTGCCCAATGATCATATCTTTTCCCTGAAGGCCGATGGCAACCGCCTGTGGGTGGGAACCGAGAACGGATTGGCTTTGTACGAAAACGGGAAATGGAAAACATGGACCGAAAAGGACGGACTGCCCTGGAGAGTTATCACCGGCATCACCCTCGATCCCAAGTCCGGCGATGTGTGGCTGGGCTTGTTTGGCGGAGGCGTGGCCCGGTTCAGCGGGGGACGCTTCGAGCATTTTCACCAATTGAACAGCGGCCTGGTGAACGACGTGGTGTACGGGTTGACCATCCTGGATGACGAACTCTGGATCGCCACCACCGCCGGGGTTTCGCGCTACAATTTAGTCACCAAAGAGTGGGAAATCTATACCGAGAAAAACGCCCCCATGGAAGAAATCTGGTGCTACAACACCGATTCCGCTGACGGCAAAGTCTACGTGGCCGTGTGGGGCGGCGGGGTGCTGGAATGGGACGTCAAAGCCCAGCGCTGGGACGCCCACCGTGATCCGGACCGGGAGATGGAAATCGACCTCTACCGCGACGATGGGCTGATCCACATCATCACCACCGCGGTGTCATACGTGGAAAACGTGCTGTGGGTATCCACCTATTTCGGCATGAGCCGTTACGACGGGCGCAAGTGGCGGGGATTCTCGCGCATCGACAGCGGGCTGGTCAACGATTTCATCAATTTCATCAAGGGGCGCGACGCCAACTCCAGTTATGCCTGCACGGACCTGGGCTTTGCCTGCCTGATGGACTTCGAGACCAACACCTGGGTCACCTACAAGCGCGACACGGAGGAGGACCAGACCTGGACGGCCAACGTCATGGTGGATCAGCATGTCATGAAAAAAATCCCCACCAACCTTACCCTGCCCAATCATTTCATCATCACCTGTGAATTTCAAGGCGACGACGTGTGGATCGGCACCGGCCACGGCCTGGCCCGGGGCATCGGCAAGGGATTTTATAAAGGCTTGAAGAAAACCGCGGCAACAACCGAATGATCATATCTTATCCTGGACCAGAGGGAGGCCCGTATCATGAAACGATTGGCTCTCATACTTCTGATGATTTTGATGCTGAGCGTCATGATGAGCGGCGCGCCCGGTTTCTGCCAGGCGCCCCTACCTTTGCTGGAAGATCAGAACCGTGTTTGGGACACCACCCGGCCCGCGCCGCTGGAGGATCCTACGGATCTGCGGTACGGCGAAACGCCGGACGAATATTTGCCCTACGGCCGATTCACCGAACCCTACCGCAAGCATTTCCTTCAGCCCTTGCAATACCGGGGGTACGGGCGGCATATTCCGGAACCGGAGCATGTCGAAAGCGTCAAAATCGGCTTCATCGGTCCGATCATGAAAACCGTGTCGGTGGCTACCGGCGGGGCGTCGCATGAGGAGCCCTTGGGCCACAAAATGCTGCAGGGAGCCCGGCTGGCCATCGAACAAGCCAACCAGAAAGGCGGCTACCGGGGAAGCGGCGTTCCGTATGAACTGGTCATCCGCAATGACAACGGCCTGTGGGGATCCACCGGCAATGAGGTGATCACGCTGGCTTACCTGGACAATGTCTGGGCGATAATCGGGTCGATCGACGGGGCCAACAGCCACATCGCCATCCGCGTGGCGTTGAAAATTGAAATTCCCGTCATGAATACCGGCGACACCGATCCCACGTTTATCGAAACCAACATCCCGTGGGTGTTCCGTTGCATTAGCGATGACCGCCAGATGTGCTATTTGCTGGCCGATTACGTGTATAAGAAATTGCACCTCAACCGTGTCGCCGCCCTGCGCGCCAACAACCGCTACGGCCGCATGAGCATCGACGAGTTCCGCGACGCCTCCACCCGCCTGGGCCATCCCTTCCTGGCCGAATTGAATTACAAGGTCGGCGACACGGATTTCACCCCTCAACTCAAACGCATCCAGTCGCTCAATCCCGACGCGGTGATCACCTACGGCGACGCATTGGAATCCGCCCTGATTCTCAAACAAATGCGGGAAATGGGCATGAACCAGCTTTTTATCGGCAGCGACCGCCTGGTTAGCCCGGAATTTCTGGGGATCGTGGGGGACCGGGCGGGGGAGGTCATCGCCGGTTATCCCTACAATCCTCACAGCACGGATCCAGTGCACCTCCAGTTTGTCCGCGATTTTCTGGAACGATTCGGAGAAGATCCGGAAACCTACGCAGCCCATGCCTATGACGGCACCGTCATGACCATCCAGGCCATCGAAAAGGCCGGGCTCAACCGCGCCCTCATCCGGGACGAACTGGCCCGGGTCGCCACGTATCACGGCGTTACCGGCGAGAAGGTTTTCGATCCCATTTTCAACAACATCAGCCCCGCCTATCTGGCCCGCTTGGAAAATGGGGAGTTCAAGTTTTATTCCCGCGAAGATCTGGGATTGGACAAGCAGGTTACCCTGGGCCAATCGCGTTAATCCTCCGAATTTTTCCTCCGTATGAAAGCCACCGTATCCAAGCATCCGGCCTGGTTTTTTTAAATTGTCATTCGATTCATCCGTTCTTTTACCTGATTTCCGTTGACATCCCCAGGAATTTGAGGTAAGGATTTATCCGATCCGGAGGAAGTCCAGGAAATAATCCCCACAGAGGAGGTGTATGCGCCTATTCCGCAGATAAGCGAGGGTAGGCGGATCATTCATGTAGAAAGGAGAAACCGGAAAAAACTCAAGCCCCTTATCCCTGGATCTGTAGAGTCGGTCAGAGCGTTTCAAAATCCTTAATCGGATAGCGGTGACGGATGGGAGGATTTATATTATGAAAAGATTCTTTCTTGCTTTAATCGCGCTAACGGTATTTTTCGCGTTCATGGCTCCCGTTCCGGGCCAAAGCCAGGAAATCCGGGAATATATCTTGAACAAGGCCAAGGCAGCCCCGGTGATCGATGGTGAAATCGCGGACGGGGAATGGGATGGATCGGAATGGACGGGGGACTTCTATGGCCTGGATCACAACTCTGTAACCAAATACCGGGATCAACGGATCCCCCGGGATGAACTCAACTGGGAATGGCGGGCGCTGTGGGACGAAGAATATTTGTATATCTGTTTCCGGGCCGATTTCAAATCCATGGTGGCCAACGGATGGACCTATGATGGCAACACCACGGCGGTCCTCGAGGCGGATGATACCGGATACGCGGGATGGGGTATCCCGGGTTGTGTGGATTTTGAATTCTTCTTCGAACCCAATTGGAAAGAAGGCGACGGCGTGAACGACAGCGCGGATATGTCACCGGGATACCAATTGTGTTATTTCCCCGTGATGGAAGACGTGTACGAAGGCGTCGTGTATGCCGATAGCAATTTCGGCGTCCGCAAAGGCGCTTTCGGTCCCCCGTATTTCTATTCGGGATTGACCACCACCGGCCCCAAGTTCCCGGCCACCGCGTGGAATCCCTATACGGATCCGCAAGAGGCCGCGGCCTTGGGGGCGAAACCGTTGTTGATCGCCGCGCAACCGCATATGGTCGAAGGCGCCGTCGAGCCGGATATCGTCGCCCGGCCGGTTTTGGAATTGGCGATTCCCTATTCGCAGCTTAGTTTTGTGGCTATGCCGGATTTGGCCGATTACACCATTGATGACATCCCCTTCGAAGGCATTAATCTGATCATGGTCAAAGACGACCAGGGCCGGTGGGTGAAACCCGGTGACGAGTGGTTATTTAATGTCTGCGGTTACACGGACGGGTATACCATGTCCACCGGGATCGCCCTGGTTACCTGGAATAACATGGATCCCGGCGGATTCCATAACTTTCCCCGCGGCGTCCTGAAATTCACCGCCGGGGCGGGTGTGGGCGATTGGATGTTGCAGTAAACGTTATGGATTTTTTATCGAGAGGGCCGTAGCAATCAATTGATGGAACCGGATTGGATTCCGAAGGGACAGGCGAATGGGCTTGTCCCTTTTTTTAATTTATTTTTTGCGTCGTTATTCACCTGGGAACGGATCTCCCTTCGTACAACAGATTTTGAATGAATTATAAATCATTCGTAACAAGATGCCCAACTGAAGTAAAACCGCGATCCTCCCGCACCTCAAAGCCTCCGACCAAACCGGGAAGCAATCCCGCAAGAAAAGGAAAGCGAACGGCAAAAAGAGCCATCCCGGCACACGGTGCCCCCGGCCCCCACACAGCGACCGGCGTGTAGCGCATCATTGGGAGGTCCGTCCCTATTGCAGCGAGCTCGTAAATTCCTGTCAGGAGGGGAAACACGCTGACCGCCTGCGCCTCGTCGAGGATCCCTCCCAAAATATACACCTGAAAATTTTCAAGAGGGAAAGGGAAGTTTGGGAAGATCTTTTATTTTAAAAATGGATGACCTGGAACCTCATTTACTTTATAAAAGCAGGATATAGACAAAAGAGGCGGCCGGGACGGGATCAACCATGGCCTTGATCATCAATTCCGCTATATTGCAAATTTATATTTTTTCCGTGGCCGCAATATCAGGCATTCCAGCCGTTGCCTCGTGATAAAAAGCCTGTCCCTAATAGGAACTACTATTAGTCTATATTTCTAAAAAATTGCTTGACAGCCAATGCGTGATCATGAGAAAATCTACAAGAGATTATTTCTGCTGATTTCGTTTCCTGTTCTCAGCGCATCCCGTTTTCCCGGGATCACCGAAAAACATGGCATGCGAGTGTCAATGAGATTGAAAACAATGAGACGAGGCCAGGCATTCACACTAATTGAACTGTTGATCGTCGTGGCGATCATTGGCATCCTGGCCGCGATTGCCGTCCCCAACTTTTTGAATGCCCAAATACGCGCCAAACTCGCCAAGACTGAAGCGGATATGAAGTCACTGGAAACGGCGATCGAGTCCTATAAAATCGACACCAACCAGTATATGGGCCCTTTTCAATTATTTCGTCTAACGATTCCGCTTGCGTATATCAGCGCGATCCCCGAAGATCCATTTGGTCCGATTATCGAAACCGATGTCGGTTATAACACCGTCCTGAATGCTTATGGAACACCCATCAAGAAATTCTACATTTTTCATGGACCCCCTACCTTTGATACAAATCCCCAAATGATACGCCTGAATATCAAATGGGTGCTGACTGGCCTGGGACCGGACAAGGGATGGTTTGATGGTTCATCCCCCTCGGCTTCGTACCCCCGCTATGACGCTTCCAACGGCTTGATTTCTCGAGGTAATTTTGAACGGGTGGGTCCGGGAAACATTCCTCAAACGGTATTTCGCAGCGCGTGGGATAGCGCGCAATAAACGAAAGGGGCGGTCCGCTATGTGTACACATTGCACTCGCAGGCAGTTTTTGGGGACGGGCGCGGTAAGCGGCATAGCGTTGGCGGCAGGTCATTGGGCAGGACACAGCGAGGCGTCGAACGCCTTGTCCGCTGCTAAATCGAAGGTTCGGATTTGTGTGATCATTGCCGGTAATCCGGGGGAGCGGAGTTGGTGCCCGTCGGAAGCGGAAATCACGGCCGCGCGGATGCGCCTGGAAACGGCGGAGAAGAATTTGGGCAACGTGGAATTCGTTATCGGCCAAGCCAACGACACCGGGCAGGCCGCTGCGGTGCTGGCCGCGGCTGGTCCCAATGCGCCCGTACTGGTCATTAGCGCGGATATCTTTGGTCCGAAAAGTGTCATGCCGGCGATTTTTGAACAGCGCCGGCCGGTGGCCATGTTTCATCTCCCGGTCGTGGGCGGACACGACTGGTGCCTGGTGAAGCCGTGGCGGGAAGAGGGCAACCGGATCACGCTGTTCAATACCACCGATTATGGCGAATTGGAACGGGCGGCCGCGCTGCTGCGAGTCATCCCGCTGTTGCGGCAAAGCCGGGTGCTGGTTTCTCCGCCGTTCAAGGGCACTCCCGAGTCCTACACGCCGGAATTGGTGAAAGAGCGGCTGGGGGTTGAAATCGTCCAGATCGCCGATGGCCGGTATGACCAAATCATGGATCAGATCGACGCGGCCGATGTTGAAGCGGTGGCGAAAGAGTGGCTCGACGAAGCGGAAAGCGTCGTTGAACCAGACCGGGAGGATGTGTTCAAGGCAGCCCGGGCGAGCCTGACTCTGGACCGGTTGATCGCCGAGAACCGCGCTGATGGATTATGTGTCGGGACATGTATGAGTTGGTTGAAACGGGGCTTTCCGTGTCTAGGATTTTCCCGCCTGAACGACCGGGGCATCCCCGCCGCTTGCGACGGGGATATGGACTGCTTGCTGACCATGCTGCTATTCCAGCATGCTCTGAACCGGGCGGGTTTTCTGGGCAACGCGGCGGGCGTGGATACCTCCAAGAATACGTTTCACCTCTCCCATTGTTCGGCCCCGCTTCGGATGGAAGGCCCCGGGAGCCCTCGGGCACCTTACCGGCTTCGACGGCATGCGGAGGTCCGGGGCGGCGCGGTGACCGAGGTCCACTATCGTATCGGGCAGAAAGTCACTTTTACCAAGCTGATCCATCTGGACACGCTGTTGATGTTTACCGGTACGATCATTGCAGTTCCGGAAGTCCCCAAAGACCAGGAACGAGGCTGCCGGACGGAAATCGTGGCCGAGGTCAATGACGCGGAGAAACTGCTGGACAACTGGGGGGGCGGAGCGTTGGGTGCAAGCGCCACTGACTATTATGCTTCCTTGCACCGGGTGGCTTATTATGGTGACCATACTCAGACAATCCGCCATCTGGCCCACCTGACGGGATTGAAAGTCGTGGAGGAAGGTTGATTAAACAAGATAAGGAATCTGATGGTGACCAGATTCGTTGTGACAAGGAATACCCGGAGACTGGAGTGAAGCAGTCGATACAGTTACTACAAGCCATTTTGCCCGCGGGGGGCCTGAAGAAAAAAAACTGAAACTTACTCAGCCGGCAATACCTTTTCGCAAATTGGCCGGGTGCATCGTTCCGTGAAAAATTCACAATGCGGCAAGAGCCGGTTCTTTGCAATAAATGATTCGATCCCCCTCGCGGCGGATCCCCCAAAACCCGCTGCATTCCGGTTTAAACGCCGCATTTTTTCCCCTGGGTTTCCAAATTCCTCCATTTTGGGCATGGTACAATTTGTAGGAATGAACAGCGTGTTCGTGAAAGTCAACAACAGAACCGGGGCGCGACTATTTGCCTTTCAGCGGGGATCGTGTTGCCGCCATTGCTCCACATGACTGGTTGAGGAAGAGTATTCCCACGTATCGGAACTTAAATCAACCATAAACCAAGGCATTCCGCCAAAATATACGATCTTCCCTCGGTTTTCATCAAACACCATGTCACCAAAGATGACCGATTTCGGTTTTAACGGAACATCCAATTCGCGCCAGGCTTGACCATCCCATTCCCAGGTTTCGGAAAGGGGATCTCCAGAGCCCGTATTGCGGCCACCGAATAAAACCGTAACACCTCGATTCGCGTCATACGCCATGCTATGGACATAACGCACAGGCCCTACAGTGTTGACGCGCTTCCAGGCGGTCCCATCATATTCCCATGTATCGCGCAACACGGACCATGAGCTGTTGCCGCCCCCATGTAAAACAACCACTCCCCGGCGGGAATCATAGACCATGTTGTGGAAACTGCGGTTCTCCGGTCTTTTCAAGCCGCCTGCCTGCGCGGATTCCAGCGGAGTCAGATCCGACTCCACCGGATCCGGCAGCGTGATCAAGTCATGCCACTCCATCGGCAGCAGGTCGTAGACCGAGGAACACCTCGTGTCCGGTGTCGCTGTACGAACTGTGCTCGAAGAGGACCACGAGAGGCTTGAAGCCGGCGGCTGCGATCTGTTCCAGCCACTCGGCTCTTGGGAACAGCCCCATCAAGTGACGGTCATGAATAACCTCGACGGCCCTGTTCACGTCTCTCAAGAGGTACGCCATATCGGTCACGTACATGTCGGTTTTCGATTCGGGAACCCACCGCCATTCGAGGTAGCGTAGGCCGCGCCCGTACCCATCGCTGCCGCCGGTCTCAGTGCCCGGCTCGAAGGTCTCCGAGACGAAATCCGGTTGGAACAACGCGACCCCTCCGGGGGCGGTGTGTGCGAAGGCCGTGGCTATGGCCCTGGCAAGATCGGTGCGCGAGGTCATGTAGCAGATCGCGTCGTGCGCCAGGACGCAATCAAAAACGCGTCTGAGCCGGACTGAGCGCATGTCGCCCTGAATATGCTTGCACTCTGGATTCAGCTTGCGGCTTAGCGCGAGCATGGCTGGTTCCAGGTCGACGAGAGTACAGGCCAACGCCGCCTTCAAGTGGGCGGCATTGTGGCCGCCGCCGCTGCCGAGATCGAGTAGGGTCCGGGGGGGCCGTTGACAGTGGATTTCGAACAAACGCCGGTAATAGGCGGCCTCTTCCGCGTAGTCGCCCACCGGCGTCAACAGAGGATACCAATCCGCTCGGTCGCGGTAGAGCCTGATGGCCTGAGTGAAAGTTGTTTCATTTTCTATGGCCATGCACAGTTCTCTACTTCTTAGAGATGGTCTTCAAGGATAACAGACAGTATAATTTTAGCCAAATGCCTGCAATTCATAATCTTATCGGGATTGAGGGAATCGGCCATGAATTATCCCAGCGATTGAACCGATGCCCAATGGAAAGCCATCCGTCCTTGGCTTGAATATCCCAACGGCTTCGCCAACCGGTTTCTGTGGTTCGCGGTCCGGCGCTCCAAACACCTGCCCCGGGGCGGGAACCTGACCGAATCCGAATTGAATCCCATTGTCATCCGCCTTCATCATGCCCTAGAGCATGCCCGGGGCGTCGGCGAAATGGGGATGACCGAAGCCGCCTGGGTGATCTGGGAAGGCCTTTACGAGGGGCTGACCCGGGACATCCCCGGCCTGTTCGGCCTGGTGACGGCCCGCGCCGAAGCCCAAATCCGGCGGCTGGCCTGCCTCTATGCCCTGCTGGATCCATCCGGCATCGTGGACGTTCCCCACCTCAAGGCGGCCCTGGCGGTTTGGCGGTACGCGGAAGATTCGGCTCGCTACATCTTCGGTGACGCCACCGGGAATCCCGTGGCCGACACCATCATGACCCACCTTCGGCAATCCCCGGACGGCCTCACCCGGAAAGAAATCACCGTTGACGTATTCCGGGGGAATAAATCGCGGAAGGAAATATCCGCGGCGCTTCACTTGTTAGAAGAAGCCGAAATGGTCCGGCAGGAAAAAATCCAAACGGACGGCCCCGGACGGCCGGAGGAACGATGGCTCGCCGTAACGAACTAAACGAACAAAATACCCACGTCTTCTGAATTAGTTCGTTTAGTTCGTTTTGTTCGTAAGCCCGCAACGGCAATGCAGAGAAACAACTCAAAGGCAAAACAGGGAAAAAACCTTGGTGAACTATCTGAAAATGGTAGAGAAAATCAAAGCAGGGATGGCCCGGCAGGAAAAAATCCAAACGGTCGGCCCCGGACAGCCGGAGGAACGATGGCTCGCCGTAACGAACTAAACGAACAAAACGAACAAAATACCTACGTCTTCCGAATTAGTTCGTTTAGTTCGTTTTGTTCGTAAGCCCGCAACGGCAATGTAGAGAAAAGACCGTGAGTGACGACCTGACAACCGTCGCGGGAATCGAAGCGAAGATGGCGGCGGAATCCTCCCCACCCCCTGTGGAATCAACCGCCTTCGTCCCGGCGGACCCCCCACTCTCTCTCTCGTGGTAGCGTATTGGTATCGCAGTTTTTTTACCAGACAGGAAAAAGCGATATAAACCTAACGAAAAAAGTAATTTAAAAGTAATTCATTTGTTATCCACTGGTTCCCTAAACACCAGAAACGAAATCTGGAAAACCAGTTTTTGCTGCCGTTGTACCGTTTGTTCCCACAGAATCTGATTTTCCGACAAATGGACCGGGCCGGGGAAAGCCTGGATGTCACTAGATCCCGGTGGAAGAGTCAACTTCAGCCGGAAAGTTTGATCCGTCCGGGGCGAGTAGCGGTAGGCGTAGTGCATCCGGCCGTCTTCTAGCGTGGCCGCTTCGGATTGATGCGCCCGGATCCACACCGCGGGCAGCCGGTAACGGGGCCATGGCACCGTGCATCGGCTGTAGCCGTCGAACTCCTTGGCCAGGAATGGCAGCGAATCCTCCTGCAGGTCCATAATGTTCAACACGTTACCAGGAACCAAAATCTGGACGGAATCGCTTCCCGGCCGGCCGGCCACCGGTTGCAGGTATTCCATCACCGCGTTGCCGTTGGGTGAAAGCGTGATCCGATGTTCCCGGATGATCCCCCGTTCCGGTGAAAACTGATCCCCGTTGATCCGCCGGATTTGGTCCAGGGGAATGCGCAACTCGCCGAATGGCGTATGAAGAATAGTGTGCGCCTCGCTGGTCTCTTTGATCATTCCCGCCACAATCATGCCATCCGTGGTCTCGAGAACGGCCTCGCCGGAAATCTCCGGAACGGCTTGGCCTTGAACCATCATCGAGGGCCATAGGAGGAGCATTCCCGCCAGGATACCCGAAGAGAAATAGAGACGGTGAAGAAGAGAGGAACGCATGATCGTTTCTTTCAGCCGATTATTGGTGTTTCGACGCCATATTCTGCTTCATTTGATCCGTGGATGCCCTCGTCCAGTCATCAAACCGGGAACCGGTTTTCTCTCCCTTGGGGAGAGGATGAGGGAATGTTGGCAGGGACGGACCTTGATATCCGCCCCTGCCCAACTCAATTGATCGTGAAAGATTGAATAACCTCATCGAATCGTGGTTCCATGGTATCGAACTCGGCAGCCGGCTTGGCGTCGCAGACGATGCAATACAACGTGTTTTTCACCAAGATATATGCTGCCTGGCGCTTGATGTCCCCCATCCCTTCGATCGCGAAGCGGCTGACATGCATTTTGGCCGGATAGCCCGCGAGTTCTAAATCCTGGATCTCACCGAGCTCCGCGTCTTTCGAGATCATTTTCAGCGCGTCCCTATCTCCTTGGATGAATTGTTCCAGGCTGCCTTGGCCCTGGGTGTCGACCGCCAAAAACCGGATGATGCTTTGGCCGGCGGGCGGAGTGATGTCCACAGAGAAAATGAATTGCGGGCCGAGGGTGGAGGTTTTGAGCGTCCAATCCTTCGGTGCGGCGATCTGGCAGCCTAATTCGTCGTTGCTGTAAATCCGGCCGGCCACTTCGCCCTTGGCGGTCTGGGCACGGACCTGGCTGGCAGCATCCTTTTGGGATTCAGGAGTCATAGAAAATGACGCCAGGATCGTTTCAAAATCGGGTTTCAGGCCGTCCCAACGTTCCGCGGGGATGGCGTCGAAATTGAACGTGATCAACAATCCGCCGGCGGAGAAATAGACCCGCCAGCGCTTGCGGTCGCGGTCATCCTGGGGAATGGTGAACCGCGTAATACTTTCATATCCCTTGAGATCCCCCACCGGATACTCTCCGGCTTGAAATATCTCGAAATTCTTGGCGACGGTTTTGCATACCGCGTCATCGCCTTCCAGGGCTTCTTTCGCTCCCACGTTGGACGGCAATTCCAGGTAGCCGAACATGGCCGCGCTGGTTCCATCCGGAGCCAGCATGAAGGTGACGCCACGCATATAGGGATGGGCGCCCGGCACCAAAACCCAGCCCTCGGGCACCGAAAACTGGATTCCGGCCGTATCGTCTGTGCAGGTATTTCCCTGAAAATTCTTGTATGCCTCGGGCTTGGCGTTGGCCCGGCTCTGGATTTTGAATGAATCGCCGTCGGGGACTAGAAACTGGACTTCATCCAAATTCATCTCGTGTTTTCCGCCCCCGGCCTTGTCCGCCTTGATCGCCACGCGGGATACGACCTGGATGTATTTCCCCGCCCGGGTGATGTTTTTGAACTCCCGCCGCGCCGAGATGTTTTCCAGATCCGTGTTGTTTTTCTCGATGATTGCCTTCAACTGGGCCCGGTTAGGGCCTGCCCACACTTCCATATAATCCGGCGTGAAGCAAGACATGAACTCATCCAGGTTTTCGGTCTCTGTAGCCCGGTCCAGTTTTTGGTAGAAGGCCTCCACCTTGGCGCGCAGCTCCGTGTCCTGCGCGAAGGCCAACGAACCCGCCAGCGCCGCCATTAGCCCCCATGCCAGAATTGCGGTTTTTTTCAT
Organism: Candidatus Omnitrophota bacterium; assembly: GCA_013177805.1. Taxonomy (GTDB): domain Bacteria; phylum Hinthialibacterota; class Hinthialibacteria; order Hinthialibacterales; family Hinthialibacteraceae; genus JABLXU01. The sequence continues at coordinate 48,239 of JABLXU010000028.1, read as the reverse complement.
GATTTCGGTTCTCCTGTTTTTTTTGAGGATGATGAATGAAACATCTGCATTCCTGCTTTTCAATTTTTCCAGTAATCGCATGGATTGGACTGCATCCGCTCTTGCCCTCCGGCCTCGCGTGGTTCAATACGCCTGGTTGGCGTATCCGTTTCCATTACCGGGGATGGACAGGGCCTCCCCGGAATCCATCGGGAAATACGTGTTTCCCAGCGGAATCAGCAGGAACGCGCCTGTGCTGAAGAACACTCTCTGCGGCAACGAGCCGGATCCATAGGCTGACATGATCCCCGGTGTGGGAGGCCGCTCCGGAATCTGGGCCACGGCTGGCGTATCGGGAAAAGCCGGTGGCTCACGGTTCCAGAAGACCAAATTCAGCCCTAAGGAAAATAGCAACAAAAGGGTTGCCAATACCCCTACTGGCAGGGGGACGGAAAGCCGTGTTTGCCACCATCGCCGGAATCTTGCGCCCAGGCCTTCAGGGCATTGTTTTTCCTCCGTCAGCCGGGATATCACGGCCAGGGTGAAATCCGGAGAAAAATCCGGCGCGGACCACACCGGCAGCATTGTCTCCAACGCTTGCTGCCGGCGGGCGAATTCCTGACAGGCGGGACAGGACTCCCCGTGAATACGCAACGTTTCCGGCAGGGTGGGCTCCCCGTACGATTCCTGGAATTGCCGGCATAACGTCTTCATTGTGTCTTCCTTCTTGCGAATGGTGTTTTTTCTACTTACGGATAGAGAATCGGCGTCAATTTTTCTTGCAAAAGCAACCGCGCCCGGTGCAAGCGGGATTTAACAGTCCCCAACGGGCACCGCGTCACCTGGCTGATCTCCTCCAGCGGCAAATGCTCGTATTCCCGCAGGATGAACACCTCCCGGTATGCCGGATCGAGGCTCCCCACCGACGCGGCTACATGTCTTTCCAACTCCTGTTCGTAGAGACGCGCCCCCGGGTTGGAATCCGGGCCAGTGGCCAGTCCGCCGGATTCATCCAAGGGCACGCAGACGGCCTGCTTTTTGCGTAAAGCATCGAGACACAGGTTCCGGGCCAGGGTAAACAACCAAGTGGAAAACGCGGCTTTGTTTCGATCGTATCGGTGGAGTTGCCGGTACGCTTTCAAAAAAACTTCCTGCCCGAGGTCTTCCGCCGTTTCGCGGTTTCCGGTCATCCGGTAAAGAAAGGCCAGGATCCGGTGTTGCATGGCATGCACGACCTGGGCATACGCCCGTGTCTGGCCGTTGCGGCATTGCTCCACCCATTCCTCGATCACCAGCGCTCCCTCCTCCTCAGCCTCTACATCTCCTTCTACGGGATTCGGCCCCGCCCGGTTCCCGTTTGGCGCGAAAAAAAATATTTCATTACCGAAGTTTTTCGACCTCTTTTCATGACACAACGTACTATACCCTTGAGCAGGTTAATTCCTCTCCGGGAGGGACATATGGGTAAGATTCGGCTAAAATGACATTAGAAGGCGATTCAATAAGAATCTATGCGCAATACTGCCCTGCCATTTTGATACAGCACCGGAATTGCATAGTACGTAATGCGTTGTATTGATTTAACTTATTGTTACGGAATGATAATTGCTCAATTGAATTAAGAGAAAATCCGATTGGCTGGCTTAATACGCGATCAAGAGGCCGACATGAAAATAATGCTTGTCCTTTTTATTTTTGCCGCGTTGGTGAATCCTCCCCTGGCGGGCGGCATGCTGTTGGGGATGATTCTTTTTCTGCCCTTTTTGATCTTCTTCCAATCGCTGCAAACGCTGCTGATGGTTCCACTTTCTCTTTGGCAGACCTTCACCGACAAGCAGGTCCGGCGCAACCATGCCCTGGAACATGCTACCGCCAATGTCCTGGAAAGTGGCTTCGGCGCGACGAGGGTCGCGGGGATGGCCTTTCGGGACGGCTATAAACTAGCAGGCGATTTGCCCCATCCCGCTTTTCTCATCCAGGCTGCCCAGGAAGCCTTGCGCCGCCTAAAAAATGGAGAAACCCACTTGGCCTTGCATCCCCGGTGCGGAACCTCGATGTTGATTGGCCAGTTTTTCTTTTCCTTGGTTTTTGTGATCTTTTTCGTGTTCGCGAAAGCCTTGACCCTCTTTGATCTGTTGGCCGCCTTCCTTTTTTCGGCGATTCTTGCCAAGCCCTTGGGATTGCTGGCACAGAAATACATTACGACCAGCACGGACGTCGAAGATCTCTATTTCAAAAATCTCTCCATCGACTGGACCGGCCAGTTCTATTTCCAGACCGGATCCCGGGACTTGGTTTCTTCCTTCCCCTCCGGCCGCCAGTGGATTCTGGAACCGGTCGTGAAATATTGGCGGTAACGCGTTGAACCACTCCCGGTGAGGCTAGGAACAATTTTTGCCTGGGACCCTGGGCATGGAATCGCCCTCCTCCGCACTTCGACGGTGAAAAAAATAAAACAGCCCACCTATCCAGGTGGGCTGTTCGTGGCTTCGACGATTTTACCGAGAGGTTTTACGAGATATTGACGACGTTGACCGCTTTCGGGCCTTTTTCGCCTTGTTCGACATCGAACTGGACGCTTTGGCCTTCATGCAGGTTTTTGAAACCCTCGCCTTTGATCCCGGTGTGATGCACAAAAACATCCTTGCCGTTCTCTTGCTCGATGAAACCATACCCTTTTTGCTCGTTGAACCACTTGACGCGACCTGTTGCCATTGTACAAGTCTCCTTTGTTTGGATTGCACCCCTGATAGTCTGGTACTTCCGGTGCTCCCAAAGACCTGTACTACGACATCGGTTTTTGTTCGGCACTCTCGGTAATCCAGTACTCGGGATGATACGTGAGCATATTATACATAGATTTTTTTGCATGGCTATAGCGAAATGAAATTTTTTTTCCGGACGGTGTGGCAAGGAAACCCCTCCACCCAGTTTGGAAAGGGGCCGGAATTAGTCTAGTTTTCTATAACTCCCTGTTTTGACAATAGATAGATTGGATGGAACACCATCCAGACCTGGGATGGGCGTTTGCATTCATTACGGTTCTTTTCAGAAGTATTTCATGGTTTCTCCGCGTCCCGCAGAGATACCTGCCCTAGCCGGGAGTAATTGATGGACAAGGCGGCGAGGCGGGCGGCTTCCTGAGGCGCGTGGAATCCCATGGAGTTTTCGGCCTCGATGAAATCCAGCAGAAATTGCGCCTTCCGCTGATAATCCTGGGCGGGAGCCAATTGCGCGGCGTCCGCCCCGCTGTTCTGGGCGGTTTTGATTTCCTCAATCAGCTGAACCAAGGCGTCCATAGCCGTGTTGCGTAAAGCATAAGTGGTGGATTGAATCCGTTCGGCCCGGTCCTTGAGCTCGCCTTCCGGCACCTTGTGGCACGTCTGGCAGGCGTTGTTGATGTTGAGAAGCGGACTGCGGATATGATGATCGCTGATTTTCATCGCGCCCACCCGTTTATAAGGCATGTGGCAGTCGGCGCAGGCCACACCGGCCCGGGCATGGATGCCTTGGTTCCACATTTCAAATTCGGGGTGCTGGGCTTTGAGGACGGGCGCGCCCGTATCGGCGTGAGTCCAATCGTTGAAGCCGGTCTCGTCGTAATAGGCGAGTATTTCATCGGCTTTCAGTCCTTTGAACCACGGATAAACCAAACGCTTTTCCGGCCCTTGGAAATAATATTCGACATGGCATTGAGCGCAAACGTAGGCACGCATTTCCTGACGGGTGGCCATGGTGTTGACATCGTAATTCTCGATGCCTTCCTGGAGCTTTTTGACAACCGGGATGGCTTCCAGAAATCCCGGCCGGGTAATCCGCAATTGCATGGTCACAGGATCATGGCAATCGATGCACGATACCGGATGGTCCACGTACTGGCGGGCTTCAGCGTACGGCATGGGATTCATTTTCTCGAAACCCTTGAGGAGATCCCCCTCTCCCAGTTTTTTATAGGCAACGTACACCGAGGCGTGGCAATGAACGCAAGCGCCGGGCTGGGGCGCGAATTGCTGGCGGCCGGTGAATATCTGATCTTCAAGCATATAGGCGTGGCCGCGCTCTTCGCGGAAATCGGCGGAAAACGCATACCCGGCCCACATGATCTTCAACCGCGGATCCTCCTCGATGCGGGATTGTGAAACCGTGGATCGCGGATCGGCTTGCGAGGGAGTGCGGGGCATCGCTTCGCTTCCCCCATACCGGGTGCGGACCATATCCACCGTGCGCTTGTACCCGTCATACTGCAACGGAAAATTCTTGCCCCAGATGGATGGATCGACGGTTTCGTCGGTGATTTCCACCACCCGGAAAAAGGGATTGCGGGCTTCTTCCTTGTGCTGATGGATGTTGAGCAGCAACGCGGTGAGGCCAAAGGCCATGACTGCCACTACGGCGGCGGCGCTTAGGACAATCGCGCTCCACCACGCCATGCCATGCGGGGGGTGGGGAGGCTGTGGATTCTGGAGGGTTGGATTCATGGGATAACCTTTCAAGTATTTAGTAATAAAAAATAAATAGATGCTGTTTTAAATCTCATGCCCCACCGACTCATGGCACTGAATGCAGGACAACGCCTTGCCGGCGTGGGGATACCGGTCGATGGCTTGGACGATCTCCTGGTGGCAATAACGGCAGGCCTGCTCGGTGATGGCCCGGTTGGAGGGGGTAATCTGGATCGGTTCGTGGAAGTTCCCGGTGGTGAAGGCCCGCGAATGATGCCACCCGTTGCGGGCTTTCGTCCAATATTTCCCGAAGAACTCGTGGGGGGTGTGGCAATCGTTGCAGACCGCTACATGATGATGCCCTGATTTGGCCCAGGCGTCGAAATGATCTTTCATGACGTGGCAATTGGCGCAGGCGGCGGGATCATTGGTCAGGTATGACGCTCCCTCCGCGTACAGGAAGGTGTATCCGCCGATACCCGCGGCGGCCCCGATGACAGAACCGAGTACTACGCCCAGCCAATCCATTTTGTGCATGGTTCAATCCTTGGTACGATTTGTTCCAGCGCGTAACCAGTCCGGCTGAAAGACCGGAAAACGGTTGCCGTTTATTTCTCTCGTTCTTATAATAAAATAATCGCATATGAAAATACGTAATGGAGAAGAATACGCGAGATTCATTCTGCCACAGAATTTCCTGGGAATCGATGTGGCCAAACCAGGATGGACTCTTATTATTCTTATTGCGTGAGGCTGCCATGTGGACCGATATCATCCAAAAATTCCGTATATCCCACCCATCCCCATCCAAGCCGCCGTTGCGTCCCAAGGGCCGTCCGGTGGATTCCCGGGTGGTGGAGAAGAACCTGTTCATCCTGAAAAAGTTCATTCACGTGTACTGCCGGGGCCATCATGGCAGGCGGGGAAGGGAATTATGCGTGGAGTGCCTGGATTTACTGAACTACGCCCGGACGCGGGTTGAGAAATGCCCCTACGACCCCAAACCGAAATGCAAAGAATGTCCCACCCACTGCTATAAACCGGATTACCGGCAACGGATGAAAGCCGTGATGCGTTATTCCGGCATGTATTACGTCAAGCGGGGCCGGATCGATTGGCTGATACGGTATTTTCTGGCTCAATCCGTGTAGCGCCGCCGAAGAATGGCTTGACCTGCCGGGCGGGATCTGTCCTGCCTTGATCATCCTGCCCTTCTTCTCCCTTCTTCCCAGCCTCATTCTCATGATCCTTTTTGTTCCCGCCTTCTTTATTGGATCGATTCTCCTTTCAATTCCGTCTTTTCCTTCCACGAAGCCTCCTTTTTCTGGATGGTATTGGCCGTCCCAAAGGGAATAAAATCCCCCCGAAAGGGTAAATTCACCTGGATTATGGACTTGTATCACTATGGAGTTTAATGATAAAAGTCGAGTAATATCATATCGTTATAATACATTATTTGACCCGATATCTTCTTCTCAAAAAAAATCCGGAAAAAAAATAAAAAAATACTTGACAATATGTAACGAATGAATTATGATTGCCATTGTATTTATGGATTGTCAGGATAAACCCATTGAATGGATTTTCCTGAATGCGATGGTGAGATGGGCTCCTTTCTTTCGCTCGAAATAAATAATATTGAGCTGGTTGAGGGTTTCGCAACGTCTGGATCTCTATAATGCGGGTTGTAGGGAAGACGTTTTTTTACGCCGAGAATTCCTTACTTGCATGAGTAAGGATGTAAAAAAAAGTTACATGGAGGAAGGAATCATGAAGAGCGTCATCACAGCCGTAAAGCACTTCATTCAGAGTGAAGATGGACCGACCGCGGTCGAATACGCCGTCGTCGCGGCTTTGGTCATCGTCGCTGCCATCGTGGGCATCTCCGCCCTGGGTACCGGTTTGAACACGTGGTTTGGTGAAACAGGCAATTATGTGGGCGGACTGGGGCCTGTCCAGCAACAACCCTAGATGTAATAAGGTTTATGCGGCTGGGAGTTTGCCGATTTGAGGGGATACAAGGGAGAGTTGCTAAGGCCATGGGAAACCCCAATGCTTCACCCCACCGCGACGTTCCATGCTGTGTCTGGAGCAACTCCCCTCACGCGATTCGGCTCGCGCCCGGTCTTGGAGGGAAGAGGGAAACGGCGGGCCTAAGGAAATACCAGAGGAGTCCAGCCTGGAAACCGTAAACCGTATTCCGGCTGGACTCCACTCAGCCGTTGCGGAATGGTGGTTTTGGATGTGTGCGTCGGGGTAAAAACAAGGAGCCTGAAACGATGAATCTGGAAACGATCACCGCCGTCATGGTCCTCACCATCGCGGCCTACATCGACTGGAAGGAGCACCGGGTGCCCAATTGGCTGACGTTTGGCGCCTGGGGTTGCGCGCTTCTGTATCACGGGATGGTGGGCGGATGGCAGGGGCTCCAATGGAGCCTGACCGGCAGCGGGGTGGGCTTGGCGACGTTGGTAATCCCTTACCTGCTCCGCGGCATGGGCGCCGGGGATGTCAAGTTGATGGCGGCGGTGGGCGCCTGGGTAGGCGCGTTGGCGACGCTTCAGGCGTTTGTGTGGATCGCCATCGCCGGAGGATTGATGGGACTGTATTCGATCCTGCGGTCGCGGGAAGTGAAGGCGCGCTTCCAGACGGTTTGGCGGGCCGGCCTCAACCTCTTCCAATTCCAAGAATTGGACCGGGGCGCGCCGTCCTTGCAACAAGGCCGAATCCTGTTGCCGTATGGTGTACCCATCGCCTTCGGATTTTATGCGTACTTCCTGTTTGGAGGATTGATCTGATGCGTAATGGATCAACTTTCCATAACCGGAGCCGCGGGTTTCGGAAAGGCGAGAGGGGCGGGGCCATCATAGAAATGGCGGTGGTCATGCCCATCCTCTTCATGTTTTTGTTTGGGATCGTGGAATTCGGCCGGATCATGATGGTCAGTCATTCCTTGAACAACGCCGCGCGGGCGGGGGCGCGGGTAGCCGTGCTGCCCGGAGCGACCAACGCTGCGGTGTTGGCCGCCATCAACAACGAATTGGCCGGGACCGGATTGACGATGAATTCCTACCAGCTGATTCCCGAGGATGTGTCGACCGCCAACCGGGATGATCCCATCACCGTGCGGGTCTCGATCAATTACGACTCGATTACCTGGGTGGCGGGATTTTTCCCCGGCCTGAGCGGCACCCAACTGCACGGAACCGTGATCATGCGGAAAGAGGGTTTTGGATGAGGCAGGAAACGGATGACTGCCCGGGACAGACCCGGCACGGTCCTGAGGAAGAGCGGAGTCCACACAGAAAGAGGCGGTGACGATCATGACCAGAAGTGCGGGATTATTTGTTTTGATTTTTGCGATAATGTCGGGATTCATTGCCAGCGCGGCGGTGATCAAATACGTCCGTCAGCAAGAGAATCAGCAAACGGTGTTGGCCAACACGACCCAACCGGTGGTGATTGCCAAGGATACGATTCCCGTGGGTACCGCCATCCAGCCCAATCAGGTGGAAGTGGTCCAACGCGCGCCGGAAACACTGCCCGCCAACGCCATCCGGATGCAGAGCGAGGCCGCGGGCCGTGTCACCCTTTCCACCATCTACCCCGGCGAGGTGATTGTGAAAGAACGGTTGGCGGACGCCAGCGGACCGGGCGGGCTGCCCTTGCTGATTCCAAAAAACATGCGGGCCATCACCTTGAAGGTCGATGACACCATCAGTGTCGCCGGATTCGTGCGTCCCGGGCACCATGTGGATGTGGTGAGTACCATTGACGTGGACCGCTCAATGGGCCGGACGGTCAGTAAAACCATCCTGCAGAATGTGAAGGTCATCGCCACAGGTCAGGAAATCGAGAGTAACGTCGAACAACAAAAATCGAAACTGGTGCCCACCGTTACCGTCCTGGTCACCCTCGAACAGGCGGAACGGTTGTCCCTGGCAATCAACGCCGGTTCCATCCGCCTGGTCTTGCGCAACCACGATGACAACGCCGAAATCCCCACGGAGGGGGTCACATTAAACAGCTTGATTCCCCAAGCAGAAAAGGAATTAAAACTTCCCGCGCCGGAACCGGTGATGGCCGACGCCGGCATGCCTGTGGAAGAACCGGTCAACCGGATACGGACCATCGAAGTGTACCGGGGAGCGGACAAGAGTGAAGTGACGTTTGCCAATTGAAGCGGCAGATCTGCGCGTACCGGATTGACAGAACCACTCTGGACATCCCGATGGCCGATCGGGTGAAAAACTGAGTTATAGGCCGGAATGCTGGCCTGGAATCCAGCCCGTGGGTTGGGATTCGAACATGCTTCGTGTGGACGATGACCATGGATGCCACCATGACCAAGAAATTCAAGTCATTCCAACCGGGTGTTTATCATGAAACAGGAAGTCTTGAATCGAGTGGAACGTGCAGTGATTCTAGCCGCGGCCCTAAGCGGATTGCTGACGGTGGCCGGAACGGCCGCCTGGGCCTTGCCACCCATCTTTGAACTCCTGCCCAATCAGGAACGGTTGGAGATCGTTATCAAAAAGTCGGCGATTGTCCGATTGCTGCAACCGGCCAGCCGGGTCTCCATCGTGGCTCCCGAAATTGCGGACGTCCAAATTTTGGATCCGAAACAGCTGTTGGTCACGGCCCAATCAGCCGGCGAGACCACTTTAATCATTTGGGCGGAAGACAACAGCACCCGCATGATCGATGTATGCGTGCGCTGGAACACGCGCATGATTCAAGAAACGCTGCAAAGCACCATGCCGGACGAGGCCATCCGGGTGTTGCCCATGGATGACGGCGTAATCCTCCAAGGGGATGTGCATGGCATCGGCAGCGCCGATACTGCCGTCAGTATCGCCAGTTCGCTGGCTCCCAAGGTGATCAATCTGCTGAATGCTCCAGGAATTCATCAGGTGCTGTTGAAAGTGAAGGTGGCGGAGGTGGCGCGCTCGTTCCGTAAGGAAATGGGGGTGAACTTCAAACTGCTGGACGATAACGTGCAAGCCGCCAACCTGCTGGGCGGTTTGGTGTCGGGAAAGATCAATCAAGAGAGATTGAGCGTCAGTGACGCCGTCAGCCTCTTTCTGGGATTTCCCGGAGCCGATATTTCTGTCTTCATTCAGGCTATGCAGGAAAAGGGCGTCTTGCGGATTCTGGCGGAACCCAACCTCGTGGCCCGGAGCGGGGAAACCGCGACTTTTCTGGCTGGCGGAGAGTTTCCTATCCCGGTGGTGCAAGGTGGAGGCTTCTCGAACGCGGTAACTGTTGAATACAAAGAATTTGGGGTCCGTTTATCGTTCACCCCCACGGTTCTGAGCGAACGCGCCATCCGGTTGGATATTTCGCCGGAGGTGAGTGATCTGGATTTTGCCCAAGGCGTTTCGATGGGGGGGTACACGATTCCCGCGGTGATCACCCGGCGGGTGCATACGGTGGTGGCGTTGGAAGACGGACAATCCTTCGCCATCGCTGGTTTGATCAGCAGCAGCAAGCAGAAAAACCGACGGAAAATCCCGATGCTGGGGGATATTCCCATGCTGGGCGGCCTGTTCCGTGGCGGGGTAATCGCCGAGAAGGAAACCGAGCTGCTCGTTCTGGTCACCCCCCACCTGGTCGCGCCGATTCCTGAAGGCCGGTCTTACTCCATGCCCGGTCAATATTTGGAAGAACCCGAAAAAAGCCCGTTTCTGCAAGACGACGGCTGGGAAGCGAATCCGTTCCGTAAAGAAAAAGAAAAAACGGGAACAGCAGAAATTCCAATGCAAACGGATCCGATCCAGGCCCCGGCAGGTGGGAGAAAAACCCTGTCCCCGGAAGAAGTCCGGCCGGTGATTATCCCGGTTCCGCCTCGATCCGGTAACGATCCCGTACCACCCGCCAACCCGTTCATGCCTTTGGATGAACAAATCCCGGTAGAAAAATCTCCGGATTCCGTGAGTGATCCCGTTCCCCAGGCTCAAACCTCAACCGGTCTCCGGAAAGTGCCGGATTCGGAAGAAGCCTTGGAGTCCACGCCTGCGTCAAAATCGCTTTCGGCTCCAGTTCCTGCTTCTCCCGATCCGGTCCCCGCCGCCATACCCAAAGAGGCAGATGGCAAAAACAAAGCCACGAAGACCGGTAGAGGCTCAGCTCCGGACGTGAAAAAAAACGCGAAACCGGCAGAGAGCGAAGCGGCTATATCCCATGGTGTGATTCCACCGGAACGCGTGCGAATCCTCGAGGATGTGACCATCGCTTCCGAACCTTTGCATCCGGCGCCGGTTCCGTATGTGGCTGCCTACACGGTGACCCGGAACACCTATGTTCCTCCAGTCCCGTGGGGGAGTGAGAAATTGAGTGATCCCCAATCCAAACCCGGTTTTGATCCGTACCGCGTCCCGGTTCAACAATCCCCCCGCTACGAGATCACCGCGGCGGGGTTGGTTCCCATCAAACCCGGTTTTCAACGGATCGCCCTGGATCAGGAGAAGGCGCTGGAAACGCCGGCTGTTCCAAAGAATTCTTACCCCATGGAACCCTTCTTAAAAAATCCCCGGCTTCCGTCTTCTCCACTGCCCGGAAGGGGGATGGATGAGACGGTTGGAATCGCGTTTTGGGAAGAGTGAAGGAGATAATCATGGAAATGAACGAGAAAGGCCAAAACAAATCCATTTTTCTGGCGGCGGTCTTATCCATGGTGTTGTTTCTTATGACGGCCTTGGCTCAAAACGCCCGCTGGGTTTCCCATGAGTGGGGTGACAACCGGCCGGCCTGGAGCGAAATGCATATGGCGGACGCGGCCGGAGATTCCAAGGGAGCGTCGGATTATTCATCGGCGAAATAAAACCATGAGGCCGGCCCCAGGTGTCTTTCTTTCCATTGTCAATAGACCAGGCAGGGAAGCTGGACTATTTGTAATCCATCGGCCACTGCCAGCGTCCCTCACTTCCCGGTTCGGTGCGGGTCCCTGCCTGGTTCTTTTGCCGGATACGAAAGGAATAGAAATGACGCCTGGAGGCGGGCGATGCCCGGACCCGGTGGTGCCACGGATCGTGAAACCTACCGGTCCCCTGTTGATGCCAAGGGAAGAACGTAAGCCGCTGGAGTAAGGGAAGCGGGTGTTTCCAGACGGACGGGGCCGGCAGTCCTGATGGGCCGGTGGTGGTTGGTCCCGGCTGGAAGCACAAAGAAGGTTGAAATGATGAACAATCCAAGCGGAAGTGGTCCGATGTTCTCGCGGGTACTCGTGATCGATGGCGATCATGCCGATTTGGTCACCACCAGCAAAATGCTCACCGCGATTCACCAGGTGGAAATTTGCGCTGAAACGACCAATTTCACCTTGGCGGTATCGCAGGTGAACCGGTGTAATCCCGATTTTGTGTTTTGCGCGGTGGGCGCCAACCTGGATGCCGAATGCGCCACGATCGCCAAGATCCGGGAGCAACATCCCACCATGCGGATTGTCTGCATCGGCGACCGGAGCGATTCCCAATCCATTCTCAAATGTTTCCGATCCGGCGCAGACGAATTTTTGATGAAACCCCTGCAAGAGGATGAATTGCGGCAGGTGTTTCAACGGCTCCAAATCCGGATCCCCGCGCCGGTTGTGGAAGAAGAGAAGGCAGCGCCCTCCGGGAAGGTGTTGGCGGTTTGGGGCAGCCGCGGAGGATGCGGAGCCACCACGATCGCCTGCAATCTGGCGTTCGACTTAGCGTACCGCGGTCCTACCATCCTGGCCGATTTCCACGAACACCAGGGGGATCTGGCACTGTTTTTCGATTTAAAACCCAATTTTTCACTTCAAGACATCTGGGGGAATGGCGACCGGATCGACGAGGCGCTGGTGGAGAGCGTGACCCTCACCACCGATCACGGTCTGAAATTACTGTTGCAACCGCCGGAGCGGCATCCCGGGCAGATCCATCCCGAAGAATTGGTCGTCCTCATGCGGGTGTTGCAGACCAAATACAGTTATGTGGTCGTGGATATTGGCCATGACGAAGAAATGGCCAAGTTGTTTTTGCCCTTTCTCCATCAAATCTATCTGGTCGTCAATCAGAACCTGCCGTCGTTGTATCTGGCCTCCCAGAAAATCCGGGAATTGAAAACGCTCGGTTTTGCCACGGATAACGTGCAGGTCCTGGTCAATGCTTATTCCAAACGCGGAGCGGTGACCCGGCAGCACATTCACAAGGCGCTGGGGACCGGAAACCTTATCCTGATCCGGGAAGACAGCCGGGCGGTGGTTTCGGCGATCAACCGGGGCATCCCGCTGCGCGTGTTGTCCCGGCGGGGAAAAGCGGCACGGGACATTGCCCAACTGGCCGGGCAAATCGCCGGCCCCCTGCCGAAAAACAACCGGCCGTTGCTGAAGCGGTCATTGCTGCCGCGTTTGCTGGTTTCGCATGATGCGTGCGTGGAGGCCACTCAATAAGCGCGTCAATCAACACGGAATTCATTGATCTTTGAAGAGGGAGAGTTATCAAATCATGAATGCCTTGCCTGCCAATTCTTCATCCCGGCTGAATGGTTCCACTCATCCCGTCAAGGACCGGATGAAAATCCTGCATGACATCAAGGTGACAGTCCACCGCCGGCTCATCGAGCGCCTGGATTTGACCCATATCGGAGAAAACAACAAGGAAGAAATCAAGCGCCAGGTACGCCCGGTGGTAGTGGATTTGATCGCCTCGCAGGCCATCCCCTTGAACGGCGCTGAACGGCTGGCTATGGCCGAAGAGGTTCTGGACGAAGTCTTCGGTTTCGGTCCGCTGGAACCGTTGCTGAAGGATCCGGAGATTACCGATATTCTGGTCAACAACTACCGGGAGGTCTACGTCGAGAAGAAGGGCAAGCTGGAACGGAGTGACGCCGCCTTCCGCGATGACCGCCATCTCCTGCAAATCATTGACCGCATCGTATCGCGGGTCGGCCGCCGGGTGGACGAGACCTCCCCCATGGTGGACGCGCGCCTGCCGGATGGCTCCCGCGTGAACGCGATCATTCCCCCCCTGGCCTTGAACGGGCCGGCCTTGTCGATCCGGCGCTTCGGGGTCAATCCGGTCAAACTGGACCAGCTGCTCGAATTTCAATCCGTCATTCCGGAAATGGTGGAATTCTTGGAAGGCGCGGTGCGTTCCAAACTGAACATTGTGATTTCAGGAGGAACGGGATCAGGGAAAACCACCCTGCTTAACGTGTTGTCTTCGTTCATTCCCGCCAATGAGCGCATCATCACCATCGAGGATTCAGCCGAGTTGATGCTGCAGCAACCCCATGTGGTGCGTTTGGAAACCCGGCCCCCCAACGTGGAAGGCCTGGGCAGCATAACCCAGCGGGACTTGTTGTTTAACACCCTCCGCATGCGGCCCGACCGCATCATCCTGGGCGAGGTGCGCGGCGGGGAGGCGCTGGACATGCTCCAGGCGATGAACACCGGCCATGAAGGCTCGTTGACCACCGTGCACGCCAACTCGCCGCGGGACGCCCTGAGCCGGATCGAAATGATGGTGTCCATGAGCGGATTGGAAATTCCCATCCGGGCCGTGCGGCAGCAAATCAGCTCGGCCATCGACTTGATCGTGCAGACCAACCGTCTGATCGACGGGAAGCGGCGGGTCACCTGCGTTTCGGAAATCGTGGGCATGGAGGGAGATGTAGTGACGATGCAGGAAATCTTCGCTTTCAAACAAGAAAACGTGGATTCCGGCGGCCACGTGATTGGCTCGTTTGTGGCCACGGGCATCCGCCCGAAATGCATGAACCGCCTGGAGACCGCGGGCATTCACCTGTCACCCGACTTGTACCGTCCGGGAGTCAAATTGCGTATAGGATCGCCATCATGATTACCGACCCTTTGTTTCTCCTGGTGTTTGGCGGGACGACATTCTGCATCTTCGGGATTGTCTATTTCGTGATTTCCACCTACTCGTCCGAGGAGGCTGTCGTCAAAAAGCGGTTTTCCGACCTCTCCGGCCGCATGCCCGCGGCCGATTACGAAAAACAAGCCCTCGCCATCCTGAAGGAAGACAAATCGTGGGTGGACGAGTCCGTGTTTTCGGAATTCCCCCCGTTGTTGAATCTGCCGACGCTCTTCGAACAGGCGGGAATCAAGATGGACGTGGGGCGGTGGCTGGTTATGGTCGTGGTGGTTTCCGGATTCGCGGGGCTGGCGGTATGGTTCTTCAAACCCAACATTCCCTTGGTGATTGTGGCTAGCTCGCTGACCGTTTTGCTGTTCTACGCGCAAGTCTTGTACCAGCGGCGGCAGCGCATCAAGGCTTTCGAGGCCGGCTTCCCCCAATCCCTGGAAATCATCGGCCGGTCCTTGCGGGCAGGTCACCCGTTTACCATGGGCATGCAAATGGTTTCCACCGAGATGCCTGCGCCGGTGGGCCCGGAATTCGCCCAGGTCTTTTATGAGATGCAAATGGGTTTGCCCCTGGATGATTCCCTGCGCCGGCTGGCGTTGCGCGTCCCCCTGATCGACGTGCGGTTTTTCGTGTTGTCGTTGCTGATCCACCAACAGACCGGCGGCGACCTGGCGGAAGTCCTCGACAACCTGTCGCGGGTAGTCCGGGACCGGTTCAAGGTCATGGGGCAGGTGAAGGCGCTGACGGCGGAAGGACGTTTGTCGGGGATTGTGCTCAGCGCGCTGCCGGTGATCGTCTTCGGCCTGATTTTGTCCATGAATCCCTCGTATGTGCGGGTTTTAATCGATACCGGCCTGGGACGCAAGATGCTTTACATTGCGGGATTTCTGCAGTGTGTCGGGATGGCCATGATTTATAAAATCGTGAGGATTAAAGTCTGATGGACCCATTGGTGATTGGCGGATTCAGTTTCTTTGCGGTGTTTTTCCTGGTGGTGGGAGTGGCTTCGGTCACCGGGGTGGTGAAGCACCCTATCGACCGCCGGATCGACCGCTTGCGGCCTCTGGAAGCGGCCAGCGCCACGGCCATGTCGCCCTTTTACGCGGAACAAATCGACCAAAGCGTCGTCGCCTCGCTGGGCCAGCGGGTCGCGCCGAAAGATCCCCAGGTCCGGTCCCTGACCAAGCAGCGGCTGGCCATGGCCGGCTACTATAGCGAAAACGCGTTGTATCAATACTGGGGGGCGAAGCTGATGCTCACCATGCTTTTCCCGCTGCTGTTGCTCGCGGTGTACGTGTTCCGGCAGATGCCCATGACCCAGGCCCTCTTTCCGGCCCTCTTCATGATGGGGATCGGTTTCTTCGCGCCGGATATCTTTCTGATCCTCCGCAAACACCACCGCCAGGAACAGATCTTCCGGGGCCTCCCCGACGCCCTGGACCTGTTGGTCGTGTGCATCGAATCCGGCCTGGGATTAAACGCGGCCCTGCAAAAAGTGAGCGAAGAATTTCACATGGGCAACCGCGTGCTCAGCGATGAATTGAAACTCACCTGCGCCGTGATCCGGCTCGGTCAACCCCGGCAGGAAGCGATGCACGACTTGGGGGAACGCACAGGCGTTATGGATTTGAAAGCCCTGGTCGCCGTGTTGGTCCAAGCCGAGAAATTCGGGACCAGCATTGGGCAGGCCTTGCGGGTGCACGCGGACGACATGCGCACCCGCCGGCGGCAACGGGCCGAGGAATTGGCGGCCAAGACCACCGTCAAACTCATTTTTCCTCTCGTCCTCTTTATTTTCCCGGCCATTTTCGTCGTGCTGGGAGGGCCGGCCGTGATCAAGATCCTGGAGCATTTCTCGAAATAAGACGTCCCGGGAAGAAAGACAAAAAATCCATGCTTCCCCGTTTGTGTGAGATAGGGAGACCCGATGATGAAACAACTCTGGATGCTGTGTGTCACGGTGGGATTCTTGGCGGGGTGTGAGACTTTGACCGATAAAAACCTGACCCGTCCCGCGGAGGTGCCTTTCGGGACGGAAACCCGGACCGTCTTCGACGGCATGATCGCAGAAGCCGCCCAGCCGGATCCGGTGATCGGCCAGGTCTATTTTGATTTTGACAAGGCGGACCTGACTCCAGCCTCCCAGCGGCAATTGGACGAGATTGCCCAGGTGGTGAACACCCGGAAAGGGCTGGTCATCGTTGAAGGCCATGCCGATCACATCAACACGGACGAATACAACAAAAAACTCTCCTACCGGCGGGCAATGGCGGTAGCGGAATATCTGCGGAGCGCAGGCGTATGGGATGAACGCATTGCCGTGCATGGCTTTGGCGAGACCCGCCCCGCGGCTTCCAACTGGTCGGAAGCCGGCCGGGTGCGCAACCGAAGCGTAGTGATCAAGATGTTCGCTCAGGGGGAGGGTATGGGTGGCATCGAGGCCAGCCAGACCTATCAACGGATGCTGACCAAGACCAAACCCTCTGGAGAGTCCCGGGTTATCGGCATCATGTCGCAGGAGGCGTTGGGGGGCAACTCGGCATCGCGATAATTCTGAAACCATCAACCCGGCCGGCCGGGGTCCGTAGTGAGGGTTCCCGAATGGCCACGCGTCCCAGGCCGGAACCTGGCGGAACAAGGCGGGCGGATCTCACAGCGTGTCCGGATGAAAATCCAAAGACCGGTCCGCCGGGAAAGAGGCGCCATCATGGTCCTGAATCAGTATGACCGTTATCAAGCAAACAGGTTGGTTCAGCAAGAGAAAGAAATCGAAACTCCAGTCAAACCGCCTCATCTGGTCCCCCCCCATCCTTTTTTTGTGGATGACGCGGTATCGAATTATCCCCAAGCCCCCGAAACCTTGGAAGATACCGGCCTGACCGGGGCCTTAATCTCCGACTTGATCGTCAAACACCTCTACCGCTACGGCGGGCTGACGGGGCGTGAGATTGCCGATTATCTTTGCCTCCCGTTTATCGTCCTGGATCCGTTGCTTGATGAATTGGTCTCCTTGACGTACGCGGAAAAGCGCGGCGGACAAGGCCTGGGCAATTCCGCCGACCGGTTTGTCTTGACCGAGCGGGGCAAAAACCACGTCCGCGACCTGTTGCAAGTAGACACGTACATCGGGCCGGCGCCGGTCACCCTGAAACAATACACGGATTATGTGAACACCCACGGCCTGCGGAACATTGCGATTCAAGAAGAGACGCTGCGCCAGGGGTGGGCGGATTTCATCATTGACGACAGCATCTTCAGCCGGATCGGACCGGCGATCTGCTCGGGGAAATCCTGTTTTTTGTATGGACCGCCTGGCACCGGCAAAACCACCCTCGCCAAGGCAGTCGCCCGGTTCCTCGACCAACATGGCGGGCATATTGCCATTCCTCATACGTTGCTTGTGGGAGGCAGCCTGATCCGCGTGTATGATCCCGTTTATCATCAAAGGACCCAGGTGCGCCTGCGGGGGATGTCCGACAGCGTCTGGATTTCGGATACGCATCTGGATAACCGCTGGGTGCTCTGTCACCGGCCGTCGGTCATTGTCGGCGGGGAATTGACGCTCGACATGCTCGATCTCCGGTACAACGTTACCACGCGGTTTTACGAGGCGCCCTTGCAGATGAAGGCCAACGGCGGGGTTTTTATCATCGATGATTTTGGCCGGCAGATCGTTCAGCCCAAGGACCTGTTGAATCGCTGGATCGTCCCGTTGGAAGAGCGAATCGACTACTTGACCCTCCACACGGGCAAAAAATTCACCATCCCCTTCGAGGAACTGGTGGTCTTCGCCACCAACTTGAATCCCCATGAGCTGGCGGATGAGGCCTTTCTCCGCCGGATCCGTTACAAGATTTACCTGGGCGAACCGTCTGTGGAAGCCTACAAGGCCATCTTCGATTTGGAATGCCGCCAGAAAAAATTAGCCTACAATCCCGCTGATGTAGACGCCGTGATTCAAAAATTCTACCGCCGCAAGAATCAACCGCTCCGGGCTTGCGATCCCCGCGATGTGACCGATCTCATCCTGGATCAATTCATCTTTACCAATCACCCGCGGACCATCACCGCGGACATCCTGGACCAAACCTACTCCATTTATATGGAGGAATTGCGAAACTGATAAAACGAAACGCCGTTCTTCGTTCTTCCACTTTATTCTCTCACCCTCCCCTCTCCCGGGGGAGGTATTTTTTGGGCAACATTTCAATGAAGGCGCGCATGGAATGAGAGGACCCCCGCCTGCGGATTCCGTCAGGGGCGGTTGGCCCTTGCCGCACTCCTGGAATGGATCCCCGGGAATCGGCGGATTTCCATTACCTCCCCACCGCGTAATAGGTGAATCCCAACGCTTTCATCCGTTTGGGATCGTAGATATTACGGCCATCGAAAATCACCGGCTGGCGCATCAGGGACTTGATCGTGTCCCAGTTGGGGCGGCGGAACTCGTCCCACTCGGTGACCACCACCAGCGCGTCCGCGTCCTTCAGGCAGTCATAATTCTTCTTGGCGAACTTCACTCGGCTGTCGAATATCATTCTTGCTTGGTCTACGGCCACCGGATCATAGGCGGTCACGTCGGCCTGGTTCTCCAAGAGCGATTCGATGATGATAATCGACGGGGCTTCGCGCATGTCATCGGTTTTGGGTTTGAACGCCAGGCCCCACACGGCGATTGTTTTCCCCTGCAAAGGCGCGCCGAAATGCTGAAGGATCTTGGGGATGAGGATTTTTTTCTGTTGCTGGTTGACCGCTTCCACGGCCGGGAGAATAGCCGGTTCGTACCCGTGATCGCGCGCGGTCTGAATGAGGGCCTGGATATCCTTGGGAAAACAACTGCCGCCATACCCCACGCCTGGGAAGATGAAAGGATAGCCGATGCGGGAATCCGAACCGATGCCCTGGCGGACGAGGTCCACGTCGGCCCCTACCCGCTCGCAAATATTGGCGATTTCGTTCATGAACGAAATCTTGGCGGCCAGCAGGGCGTTGGCGGCGTATTTCGTCATCTCCGCCGAGGCGTTGTTCATGATCAGAATCGGCTTGCCGGTGCGCACGAAAGGGGCGTATAGCTCGCGCATGATCTCGGCGGTGCGGATATTGTCCACGCCAATGATTACCCGGTCGGGCTTCATGAAATCCTCGATCGCCGCCCCTTCTTTCAAAAACTCGGGATTGGAAACCACGTCGAACTCATAGTCCGCGTGCCGCGCCCGCAGCTCCTCGGCGATAACTTGCTGGACCCGGGCATGGGTGCCCACCGGGACCGTGGATTTCATCACGATGATCTTGAAGCCCTCCATGACTTGTCCGATCTCCCGCGCGACAGCATACACCGCGCGCAAGTCCGCTTTCCGCTCGGGAGACAGCGGCGTGCCGACAGCGATGAAAATCAACAGCGACTTGTGGACCGCCGCCGCCAGATCGGTGGTGAACTCCAAGCGTTCTTCCTGGACGTTGCGGATTACCAGCTCTTCCAATCCGGGCTCATAGATGGGGATCATCCCCTGCTTAAGCCGCTCGATCTTCTTTTCGTCGATGTCTACGCAAATGACGTCGTTTCCGGATTCCGCCAGGCAGGTGCCGGTGACCAATCCTACATACCCTGTGCCAATCACCGCGATACGCATAATGGTTTATCCTTGTTTATTCCAGCAAGATCCGGCTCCACCGGGAAGTTGAAGACGCCTGTCCCGGGGAGGCATTGTCCGGTTGAGTCGAACGATCGAAAATAGTATCGTGGCTGCTGCATTGTATCGGTATTTCATTTCCTACCAAGAGGCTGTCCGGCATGGAGAACATCAAGCCCCCGTGCCCGGAATGCGTGATCATTCCCGGCCGGTTGCCTAAAAATGAAATCGCCTTCGTCAATGCCGTGCTCGATGACATGGAGGGCATGGTGGTGGTCCGTACCGAAGAGGCCGAGGAAGGGCGTATGGAATACTGGGTGGCTCCCGGATTCGTGGAGGAGTTCCGGGAATTTGCTTCGATCATGCGGGAGCACTGGGGGATTCCCATGACTCTTGCGGATCCCATTCCCCAATCCACAGAAATCAGGCCATATTACGAAAAAGGGAATTCGCCGGATCGGGGCGGTTGACGGGGGATCGAAGGGAGGTTTATTTTTTAAAAAGGTGCGGAATATTGGAAGTTTTTCTGTTTCCCTGGGAATCCTTCCGGAACAAAATAGCCGGTCCGTGACCGTTTTCGTTCATAACCGTTCTATTGATTCAATCTATCTATGAGAGAAAAATAGAATAAAATGGGATCTATTCTTAGCAGCCCATTTCGCCGGCTTGCGTCCCAGTGTATGATTAACCAACGTCCATCCATCGCGAAGTTCGGGTTTTCGGGGGATGCCTGAGAACGAGGAAATGGAATCGTTTCAATTCAAGATCCATTCTTTTGAAAATTCATCTTGACATCGATTCATTTGGAGATAATAATAAGAACGATTATAATTATTAAGACAATGAATCAATCCAACCATCGCAAACGAAGTGTTCGGCGGGAACGAATCCTGGAGCTCCTCCGTGGGACGAAAGAACATCCCACGGCGGAGTGGGTTTATGAAAAACTCAAGAAAGAATACACCGATGTCAGTCTAGGTACTGTCTACCGGAATTTGCGTATTCTCGTAGAGGATGGATTGGCCCAATCCATCCAAGGCGGGAAATCTTTAGATCATTTTGACGCGGATACATCCCCGCATCACCATATCACCTGTCTGCAATGCGGACGCGTAACGGATGCGCCAGTAACGGTAAATGAAGAAGTATTCAAAATGATCGAACAAATAACAGGCTACCAGGTTCTCCTTCCCCAGATTTCAGTTTCGGGACTCTGTCCGGATTGTCAAAGGCAAAATGAAAAAAAATCGATGTAGCCAATATATACCCATCCTGAATCTTCATAACTTACTGTAACGATTCTCTTTGATGAACTCTTTTCTCAAATAGATATTCAAAAAAATAAGAATGCACCTGAAAAGTACGGGTTTTCAGAAGTTTGTTTATCCGCTGTATTTGTAAAATTTTTAACATAACTATGGCATTGCCATTAAAATCTTGTACGTAAAGGAGATAGAGCACGATGTCAATTCGTATTGGACTGCCAGCCCCTGATTTCACCGTGGAGGCGTTGGACAAGAAAGATTTCAAAACGATTTCCTTGAGCGGATTGAAAGGCAAATGGGTCTGTCTTTTCTTTTACCCGCTGGACTTCACGTTTGTCTGCCCGACGGAAATCGTCGAGTTCAGCCATCGCCATAAGGAATTCGCCGACCGCAATTGCGTGGTGATCGGAGGGAGTACCGACAGCAAGTTTTCTCATCTCGGATGGTGCAATTCTCATCCCGAGTTGAAGAATCTGGAAATCCCCTTGATCGCCGATTATACGAAGAGCATTGCCCGCGATTACGGGATTCTTAAAGAGGATGAGGGCATGGCCTACCGGGGAACGTTCCTGATTGATCCCGAGGGCATCCTTCGCTTCATCTATATCACGGACCTGCCCGTGGGGCGCAATGTGGATGAAGTCTTGCGGGTTTTGGACGCTTTGCAGACCGGTGAACTGACTCCCTGCCAGTGGAAAAAGGGCGAGGCCACGTTGAAGGTGTGAGACAAACCGGCAGAGGAAACAAAGCCAATTCCCTTGCGTGGAGAACCAAGAAGGGTGGGATTCGTCTCACTCTTCTTTTTTTATCTATCCGGCAGTATGCATGACATTGGAGTGAGACGCCACGAATGCATGGACTGGATTTGATTAACCGGCCCCGATGAAAAGCAGCATCACCCGGCCCATCCGCCCAAGCGATGGATGCCGACTGCCCTAATCAATCAATACAACCTCTCAAAATGCTTGGGATTGTCCGGTTCCTGGGAACGGTCAATCCAGTATGAATCCTGAGTGCCCGGGAATTTGAGTGCCAGCAGATCGCGGCCGGTCAACTTTTGGATCCACGAAACAGGGGTGAAAATAAGAAAGAAGATCAGGCACAAAATCGTGTTGGATATGATCCAACTCAGTATCCCGGCGATTTTCATCCATCCCCGAAAAACCGGCCGCAATCCGGCGGGGAAGAGCCAGGCAGGCGCGAGAAAGACCAGGAAGGCGGCAATCCATAATCCATAGGCGCTGGGCGCGTGGCCCTTCCACCACACCAGTCCGCCAACCACCAGGAAGAAAAGGGTCATCCCGAATCCGAAATTCCTCAGATCCCGTGGCGTCGCGTTCTCGGGAGTCAGTTTTTTAGTCAAGGGTGAACTCCTTCCGCCAATCGTGCGTTTCCTTCCACTCCGGTTGATTCCGCTTGTCGAGCAGGCAGCGTCCCATGACCAGGTAATCCATGTCCGTGCGCATGAAGCAGCGGTAAGCGTCTTCGGGCGTGCAGACGATCGGCTCGCCCCGGACGTTGAACGAAGTGTTCACCAGCACCGCGCAGCCGGTTTTCTCCTCGAAGCACCGGATCGTGTCGTAATACCGGGGATTGTCCTCGCGGGTGACGGTCTGCACGCGGGCGGAGTAGTCCACATGAGTGATAGCCGGAATGTCGGAGCGGGGGACATTGAGTTTGTCGATGCCCCACAGTTTTTGTTGTTCCTCGGACATAGGCACCCGGCGGTTTTCCTTCACGGCAGCCACCAACAGCATGTAGGGCGAAGCGCAGTCCAACTCGAAATACTCCTGAACTTTCTCGCGCAGCACCACGGGAGCGAAGGGGCGGAAGGATTCGCGGAACTTGATTTTCAGATTCATCTTGGACTGCATGGTTTTCGACCGGGCGTCACCCAGGATGCTCCGGGCTCCCAGAGCGCGCGGTCCGAATTCCATGCGGCCCTGAAACCAGCCGATCACGTTCTCTTGGGTCAATAAATCGGCGGTGACGCGGGGCAATTCATCTTCGGTCAGCTCCCGGTAAGGAATTCCGGCCTGGATCAAATAATCTTTCAATTCTTGGTCAGTGTATTCCGGCCCGAGCAGGGCAGCCTTCATGAAATCGGCGCCGTTTTTGTGCGGCAAGGGATTTTGCAGGTAGCGGTGGTATATGCTCAGCGCCACACCCAACGCGCCGCCCGCGTCGCCGGCCGCCGGCTGGATCCAGATCGACTCATACGGTCCTTCGCGCAAAATCCGGCCGTTGGCCACGCAATTGAGGGCCACACCGCCCGCCAGGCAGAGATTTTTTTGACCTGTGATCTGATGGATGTGGCGCGCCATGCGCAGCATGATCTCCTCGGTCACGTCCTGCACGGACCGGGCCAGGTCCATTTCCTTTTGAGTTAAACGAGTCTCGGGCTGCCGGGGGGGGCCGCCGAAGAGTTCATCGAAGCGGGAATTGGTCATCGTCAATCCACTCAAGTAGTTGAAATACTCCATGTTGAGCTGGAAGGAACCGTCCGGCTTGAGATCAACCAGGTGGTCATATATGGTTTGAACATATTTCGGTTCCCCGTAGGGAGCGAGACCCATTACCTTGTATTCCCCGGAATTGACTTTGAATCCGGTGTAGTAGGTGAAGGCCGAGTACAGCAGTCCCAGGGAATGAGGAAAGCGGATCTCGGCCAGGATCTTAATGTCTTTGTCTTTCCCATACCCATATGTGGTGGTGGACCATTCGCCCACGCCGTCCACGGTCAGGAAGGCGGCTTCATTGTAGGGCGATGGATAGAACGCGCTTGCGGCGTGGCTTTCGTGGTGATCCCCAAAAAGGATTGGACCCTCGTAATCCGGCAGAAAATCCCGGATCAGTTTGCGCATGAACAACTTTTCCTGCAACCACAGAGGGATGGCCATCAGAAAGGTGCGCAATCCGCGCGGCGCGACCGCCAGATAGGTTTCCAATATCCGTTCAAACTTGACGAGCGGTTTGTCATAGAACGCCACATAATCCAACTGACCGGGCCGGAGGCCTCCAATTTTAAGGCAGGCCTGGATGGCATGGATCGGAAACGAGGAATCGTGCTTCTTCCGGGTGAACCGTTCCTCTTGGGCGGCGGCCACGATCTCGCCATCCTGAACCAGGCAGGCCGCGCTGTCGTGGTAAAAGGCGGATATTCCGAGAATACGCATTGGTCGAATCGCCCCCGGCCGTAATGGAATCGATCCACGGGATCAAGTGGGTATCATATTCGGAAAATGTCAGAAATCCATGGATTCATACGCCTTACGGGATTGAGACGGAATGATTCTTTCTTCCTTTTTGACTGGAACCTTTCGGGATAGTTATGTATATTGAATTAACCAAACTGGCAGGCTTTACCCAATTTTTGGAGTTGACTCAAAAAATTCGAATCCGGTTTTCAATGAACGCCCATGGATGAAAATATCAAATCCAAGCCGCCCCAGTTGAGCGAGGCTACCCTGTTTCGCATGTCCCGCTATCTCAATGTATTGGAAGAATTTTCGCAAAAAGGCATCCAATACATCTCCACCAGCAAACTGGCCTTTTTGCTGGGCGTGAATCCCGCGGTGGTGAAGCAGGATTTCCTCCCATTAAAAGTGAAAGGACAGACGGGAGTTGGGTATGAGGTTCCCCAACTGTTGCAAACCATCCGTGAAGTCTTCTTATCCCGCCGCACGTTGACCTTTGCTATCGTCGGATTCGGCAATATCGGCCAGGCATTGGCCAGTTATCAAGGATTTGAACGGGATGGCTTCAAGGTGGGGGGCATTTTCGATTCCAATCCCAAGTTTCAAAACTATTCCGTCCGGGGAGTGAAAATCGAGGACGTGGAAAACCTCACCCGCATTTGCCGCGAACGGCAAATCGACATCGGCGTAATTTGTACCCCCGCCAGCGTCGCGCAAGAAGTGGCCGATCAGCTGGTGCTGGGTGGTGTTAAAGGCATCTGGAATTTTGCGCCCACCGAACTGATCGTCCCCGAGCATGTGATTCTCGTCCACGAACATTTGACCCGGGGCCTCCTCACGATTTCGTATCACATCAGCCAGCGGTACGGCGTGGATCAGATTCCTGAAGACGTGGATCAAAATCCGGTCCTGACCTCCCCGCCGGAATCCGCCGAAACACAATCCTCAACGGCGGAGTAACGAAAGAAAATTCCTTCTTTTGGTTGATGATTCTCTCCAAGTCCATATATTCTTTATGGTAGCCTGACACTGATTCAACCTTCAAATTTTTGAGTGTACGTCATGAATGAGTAATGAAATTGCGGGATAACCGTGCCAGGACACCATCGCTTTTTCGTCTTGCCTGGGGCTCCAATCCCGCAATCGACCGGGACCAATCTCACCGATTCCCTCTTCCACGGGGAAAGAGAGTGCCAGGGGTGAGGAAGTCCGGGAAAGGTGCCTTTAAGGCATTTCGCCTCATCGATTCAGTAGTTCCGATTGGGCCAATGGTAGTACGGTAAAAATGCTCAACCGAACGAATTCAAAACGAGTCTTACTCAAGGAGGTCTTGAATGAATTTAAGGATTTGGAGTCGTAGGATTGGATTTTTTATGTTGTTTCCCGCGGCACTGGCCGGGTGGGAGGCATCCGCCCAGCCGATTGGCGGTTCCATCGAATTGCGGAACGATACTCCCACGTATGAAGAAATCGGCTTGAGAGCCGTCACCGCGAGTGGAACTATCGTGTTGGCCTCCTCGGCGGCGGACGAACGGGAACCGAAGATTTCCATTCTGGCAAACGGCTCCACGGCCGTGTTTTGGGTCAACCGGAGCGGCAGCCATCACGTCGGCGGCGTGGACGCTTCCGGCAACCGCCTTTTACCCGTGTTCGATACGGCCATCGACATTGACGTTCTGGTGGGAGTGAATACCGGAAGCAACACCAACTGGACGCTAAATAAAGCCAATCCGGATGGGAACATATTCATGGCCGCCGCGACGTTTGCCGCCGGTCCGTTGACTGGATCAGAGGCCGTCATCCCCGGCACGGTGATCGACGCGGACGGTATTCAAGAAGACAATCAGCAAGGACATGGATTTTTCCGGTTGTTCAATGATCAACTGGAACCTCTCACACCCCCTCTATCGGTGGCGGAATTCAGCGCGGGGCACCGGGAGTGGGACGCCTGTTGGTTGAACGACGGAAAACTGGTCATCGGAACGGCAGCCCAGGGGCATCGTTACGAAGCGGATCCGGACTGGCCTCAGGGCGGCAACCAAGTGGCCACACTAAATCTTTTCAATCCCGATGGCAGCCGGTACAAAGAGGAATTCTTTTTGGATGATATGACTGGCCAACAAGGTAATGTCTGGCTGGGCGCGTTGAAAAACGGTTTTGTCTGCGTGTATCAAGATGATGATTCACGAGTGGGGGGCGCCAATTTATTCAAAGGGATTATCTTCAACTTGGTGGGCGAAAAAAAACAAGAGTTTGTCGTGACCGATGAAATCCTCCAAATCCACCCTGCCTGGATGGCGGCCGGCGGCGGAGGGACTTTCGTCACCGTCTATGAGGTCACCGCGCCCGATGGAATCGGGCTGCCTGAAGAACTGATCAATATGCCCGTGGTGTTGGCCCAATTATGGAGTGACCAAGGGGAACGGATCGGCCCCTATATTTTGGTCAGCCAGCATAGTGACGGAAGATCCGTCTCCCGGACGCGCTGCGCCATGGCCCGCAATGGAACTTTTGTGGTATCGTGGATCGATAACGCGGCGGATGATGTGCAATTCACCGAAAGCGTGGTGGGCCGGGTGTTCAACGTGGATGGCATGCCAGCCACTCCGGCGTTCGTGGTGCATCCGTTACCGGAATTTCCTGAGACGGACGGGGGGAATGCCAGCGAATCCATGCCGGCAGCCGTGAACGGTGGAGTCGCTTTTACTTGGGCCTCCCGGGCGGTACCGGGAGGCGGAGCACGGGATATCGCGTTGATGGTTTTTGGAAATCCGGGTACAATGCTTACGGCATGGGAATTGTATTAGTCTTCGCAAAATGAGTTACGGCCGCCGGTTTCCCATTGCCGGCGGCCGTATTTTTTATATGTTAGGGCATGATACTTCAATTCAATAGGAGAAGCGCATGAAGAGGCCAAGTGGAGGTTTTACGCTGATCGAACTGTTGATTGTGGTGGCGATCATCGGCATACTGGCCGCGATTGCCGTGCCCAACTTTCTGAACGCCCAGATCAAGGCGAAGGTCGCCCGGGTAAAAACGGACATCAAGGCGCTCGCTCAGGCTCATGAGATGTATTATTTGGACAACAATTCCTATCCGCCCGAATCGGAGGATAACATCTTCACCGGCCGGCGTCCCCGCAGCGAATCGGGACTTTTTTTTCTGACCTCACCCATACCCTACATCAGTTCATTGCCTCACGATCCGTTTCAGGACACCGCGGAGAGGCGATTTGACAAAACCCAAGCCGCCTATGAGACCGGCGTGGCTCAAAAAAACAAACGCAACGTGGCCTACAACATCTTCTCGCAAGGGCCGGACATGTCGGAGAACGGGCTATACTCCGCCAATCCCTTTTTCGGCATCCAGCGCAATAACGGCCAGGGCAACAGTTACCATCCTTCCAATGGTTTGATCAGCAACGGCGATATTTTCTGGTATGGGGGCGATCCCAGCGTGGTCATCAATCTTATGGTGGATGGAAAGATATATAACGGCAACTTCCCGCCTAATTTCGGGAATTAACGCATTCCAGAAGATTGAGAAACCCAGTCTTGAAACGCTTCGATATCTGCGTGGATTTGCCGGATCAATTCCACCGGCCCTGGAAATTTCCTCTCTTCCCGTAGGGGATGTATGATCTCCGCGATGAGGTATTGATCGTAAATATTCTGATCAAAATCCAGGATGTGCGCTTCGGCATGGCGGATGGTTTCGTTTTTGAACGTAGGCACGTTCCCAATGTTCATCACGCCCCATTTGGTTTGATTGCCTAGACCGCCGATATACACCCGCACACCATAAACGCCGTTGGGGGGCAAAACTTGGTTGTCGATGGCCAGGTTGGCGGTGGGCACACCGAGGGCACGCCCCCGGCCATCTCCCCGGACCACCAATCCGGCCACAGGGTACGGCCTTCCCAGCAAGGCCTCCGCCTCAAGGAGATGGCCATTCTGAACTAATTCACGAATAGCGCTGCTGCTGATGGGAATATCGTCGTGGAATTGTTGTTCGATGATGGTAACCGCTTCGAACGCTTCCGGCACCCGTTGTTTCAGCATCTCCGCCGAACCCCGGCGTTGGTGCCCGAATCGGAAATTGAAGCCGATGACCACTTCCCGCGCGTGGAGACGGCCGCGCAACACCGTATCGATGAACGCCTCCGCGGAGGTATGGCACAGCGCCCAATCGAAGGGAACCGCCACCACCGCATCCACTTCCATGGCTTTCAATAGTTCGCGTTTTAATGGATAAGGAGAGAGAAGCGGCACCGGCGTGCCGGGATTCAGCACCTGGCTGGGATGGTTTTGAAATGTGAAGACGGTCAACCATCCCCCCCGGGCGTGGGCTCGGCGCTTGGCTTCCGTGATGAGACGCTGATGGGCCAAATGCAGCCCATCGAAAAAACCCAGGGCAACGACTAAATTGTCTTCCAGTCGGAACGCGCATTCATTGAGGGAAAGGATTTCAATCATCGGCTTCGCATAATGCCGGGATTTGGGAGTCTACGGATTTTCGAGTAAGCCATTGGCCGGTATCCGAGGTCAAAAATCCGGCCGTAAGGATGCTATATCTAATTCGTATTGGGATTTCACCCGCGGGACAATCTCGTCGGGGGGGATCATGGATTTCTCCAGTGTTTTTCGGGGCACGAATTCCACCACGCCTTCTTGGAGAGATTTTTCCCCCACTACCACCCGGTAGGGCAGGCCGAGTAAATCGGCATCCTTGAATTTGATTCCGGGCCGTTCGTCCCGGTCATCAAGCAATACCTCGAGGCCAGCATTTTGGAATGATTGATACAATTCCTCCGCGACGCGGGTCACCTCGGAATTCCGCACCGACAAGTTGAGCACATGGACGTGATACGGCGCGACAGAAACCGGCCATACGATGCCTTTGTCGTCGGAGTTCTCTTCCACTACAGCGGCCATCGTCCGGCTCACGCCGATGCCATAACATCCCATGATCATGGGCCGCCGCTGGCTGTCCTCGCCAGTGTAATAGGCCTGCAACGCTTCACTATACTTGGTGCCCAGCACGAAGACATGGCCCACCTCGATCCCGAAGCGGATGCTCAAAGTGCCCGTGCCGCACCGGGGGCAAGCGTCTCCCTCATCGACGGACCGGAAATCCCCCCATACGTCGGGCTGAAAGTCCCGGCCGGGCGACACGTTACGAATATGATAATCTTCTTTATTTGCTCCCGTGACTCCGGCGTCAATGGTCCGAATGAAATAATCAGCGAAAATCTTTACACCCCGCAAGCCCACCGGGCCGGCGAATCCCACGGGCGCGTGGGTGACTTTGGCAATGATTTCCGGGGAGGCCATTTCCACAGGTCCGTTAACGGCCTTGGCAACCTTGGCCTCGTTGACAGTGTGATCTCCCCGGATGAGGACTACGAATGGGGCGCCGTTTGAGACATAGATCAGCGTTTTGATCATGCTTGCCGGTGTAATCCGCAAAAATTCCGCCACTTCTTCGACGGTGCGCAGGTTAGGCGTGTGTACCTCGGCCACCGGAGGCACAGAGACAACCGCTGGCGGATCCGCCGGCGCGCGGGATTCGGTCAATTCGCGGTTGGCCCGGTAATCGCAATGCGAACAAGAGACAATCTCCGCCTCCCCGATTTCTGCTGGAACCATGAATTCGTGGGACAAGTTCCCCCCCATGACGCCCGTGTCCGCTTCCACGGGAATGGTAGTCAAGCCGCAACGGTGGAAAGTCCGCTTGTACGCGTCGTACATCAGTTGGTATGACCGGGCCGCGCCCGCTTCATCCACATCGAACGAATACCCATCTTTCATGATGAATTCCCGCGCCCGGACGATGCCGAACCGGGGCCGGATTTCATCCCGGAACTTGGTTTGGATCTGGTAGAGATTCTTAGGCAAATCCCGGTACGAGCGGATTTCGTTCGCAATCAGGCTGGTGATGACTTCTTCATGCGTGGGCCCCAAAACAAACTGGCGTTCATTGCGGTCCAACAGGCGCATCATTTCCGGCCCCATGGCTTCCCAGCGGCCGGTTTTTTTCCATAATTCATCGGGCTGCAGAGTAGGCAACAACACTTCAATGGCGCCGGATGCGTCCATCTCTTCCCGCACGATCTGCTCGATTTTACGCAGCGAACGCCAACCGAGCGGCAGATAGATATATAAACCGGCGGCCAATTGGCGTATCAATCCCGCCCGAAGCATCAGGATATGGCT
Source organism: Candidatus Omnitrophota bacterium (assembly GCA_013177805.1). Classification (GTDB taxonomy): domain Bacteria; phylum Hinthialibacterota; class Hinthialibacteria; order Hinthialibacterales; family Hinthialibacteraceae; genus JABLXU01. The sequence continues at coordinate 17,657 of JABLXU010000028.1, read as the reverse complement.
TTTGGCTTCCGCTTCTTTGGGAACCTCCCGCAGAGTTGGGAAAAAACCGGCTGATTGTCTCATGATTTTTTCTTATCCCTGAATTCCATGATGACGCGGCAAAAGTAAAACTGGCCGCTGCTTCCTAGGTAGCCTGAGGTAGCATGCCTCATTCCATCCTCCCGTGTTCATATAGTATGGCATTTCCCCCCAGGGGACGAAGGCGCGCGGTGGAAGGTTAAATGATTTTTTGCTTTTGGGAGTCTGCTTATTTCAGTATGGAATTCTCCTCTTCCATCCCATGGTGGAGAAATCATTTCAAACTATTTGCTTGGACATCCGTTTTATTAGGCAAAGCCGAATCGAATCCGGGAGGATAAACCGATGTCAAACAGATACCCGATCTACGCATTGGCTGCTGGCATGATCCTCACCTTTGCTTCTTCCGGGATGGGCCAAGGCCTTATCATCCCCGCACCACCGGAGCGGTTACCCATTGGTCCCTCATTGCCCATCCAAAGCTATAAGGTCCAAACCACGATCAATGAACAAGTGGCCGTTACCCACATCGAGCAGGTTTTTTTCAATCCCTATAAACAACGCCTCGAGGGAACCTACATGTTGGCGGTTCCTGAAGGAGCGAATATCTCCAAATTCACCCTAGAAGTGGATGGCGAGCAAGTTAAGGCTGAAGTGCTGGATAAGGATAAAGCAGAGAGTATTTATCAATCCATCGTGCGTAAGCAAAAAGATCCTGGGATATTAGCCTTCTCTGGCAAGGGATTGATTCAGGCCCGCGTTTTTCCCATTGAACCAGAAAAAACCAAAAAGATCGAAATTCGATATGAAGAAATTCTATCCTACGACCGTGGAGTCTGCCGTTATCAATACGCCCTGGCCACGGAAAAAATCTGCAAGAAACCTATCGATTACGTTGAGATCAAAGTCGATATCTCTAACAACACGCCCATAAAGAATATTTATTCACCTAGTCATGAGGTCAAAATTGAACGGGACACCAATTTCAAGGCGCATCTCAAGTATAGCGATGAAAATGTGTTACCGGAGAATGATTTCCAACTCATTTATACCGTTTCCACCGATCCCATTGGTATCAATGTTCTAACTTTCAAGGAAGAAGATAAAGATGGCTTTTTCCTCCTCATGGCTGCTCCCGAAATCCCCAAGCCAGAAAGCGTCAATCCCAAAGATGTGATCTTCGTCCTGGATAAATCGGGCAGCATGAAGGGAAATAACAAGATCGAACAAGCCAAGGAAGCGCTCGAGTTTTGCGTTCGGAGTTTGAATAAGGAAGACCGGTTCGCGGTGGTCATTTTCAGTGACGAAATCGAAACCTTGACCGGAAAACTCACCTCGGCCGGGAAAGAAGAGATCGATTCCATCTGCAAGAAAATCAAGGAGATCGACGCCAGCGGGGGAACCAATATCGACGGCGCCCTTAAAACCGCACTGCGCGTGGTGGAAGAGAGTTCGAGGCCAACCTATGTTCTGTTTCTCACCGATGGCCGCCCTACGGTCGGCGAACGCGATATTAAGGAAATCTTGGCCCATGTCCAAAAATGGAACGAATTCAAATGCCGGATTTTTGCTTTTGGAGTGGGATTCGATGTCAACACCGCGTTGCTGGATGAAATCTCCCAGAAAAACAAAGGATTGGCCACGTACGTAAAACCCAACGAGGATATAGAAGTTTCCGTTTCGTCGATGTATGCCAAAATTGCCGATCCGGTGCTGTCCGATCTGGAACTCGACTTCGGCAGCCTGGAAGTCAGCAAGATCTATCCCAAGGAGTTGCCAGACCTGTTCAGCGGTTCGCAACTTGTTGTCTTGGGGCGCTATGAAGAAGGCGGCACTGCCCCAGTGACTCTTTCCGGCAAGGTCGGAGGCGAAAAAAAGAAATTCACAGAGGAATTTACCTTCACCAAGGAGAACACCAAGCTGGAGTACATCCCCCGGTTATGGGCCGCCCGGCGAATCGGATACCTGATGAACGAAATCCGCCTGAACGGCCATAACCAGGAACTGGTGGAGGAAATCATCGAACTGAGCCGGAAATACGGCATTCTCACCGAATATACCGCATTCCTGGTTAAAGAGGATGTGCCGTTAGCCATGCGGCCTGCCGTTCCCGAACCTGTATCGCGGCGGGCTGGTGAAGTATACAGCGCCCCCAGCGCCGGAAGATTCTTCGGCGGCTTCGGCATGGCGGGAAATGCGGAAGGCCGCGCGTTGTCGGAATCGGTGGGCAAGGAGGCCGTGGTTGCGTCGGAGGTGATGCAGGATCAACTCCAGCGTGCCGAATCCCTTTCGACCCAAAACGTGATGTTCCGGTATGATGAAGAAAGCCGCAAAAAGGTGGAGAAAATCCAGGGAGTGCGGTATGCGGGGCAGCAGGCCTTTTTCCAACGCGGCTCGGCTTGGATTTCGACCCTATTCGACGAGAAGCAGCCCGCGATTAAGGTGAAACCTTACAGCGACGCGTATTTTCAACTGGCCGATCTCTCTCCGGAGATTGCCAAAATCCTGTCGATAGGCACAGAAGTCTCGTTCGTGCACAAAGGCCAGATGATTCAAATCACCGAAAACGGGCAAGAAAATCTGACCGAGGAACAAATAAAAATCCTTCAATAGAACTCTTCATACCTGATCTTCATTCTCTCTCTGAAAGCGGGGCAATCCCGCTTTTTTTTATGGAAAATTATGAACTTCTCGGTAGTAATATGCGGAGAAACAGCGGGCCGCCGGCCAGGGCGGTGATGATCCCTACCGGGATTTCCGTGGGCGAGAACAAGGTCCGCGCGACGGTATCGCAAGCTGCCAGCAACGCCCCTCCCATAAAAAACGAAGCGGGCAGCACGATGCGGTGATCGTATCCACTGAGCCGCCGAACCGCGTGCGGCACGATCAATCCCACAAATCCGATCGGACCCGAAAGCGACACCGCCGCCGCCGTGGCCACGCCCCCTCCAAAAAAAACCCGCTGGTACACCGCGGGCACATCTACCCCGTGCCCCAAAGCCAATTCTTCCCCCAAGGCTAAGTGGTTCAGTTCAACCATGCACGAGAAAAGAATTCCCAAGCCGGGAATGAGCAAGGGAAACAAGGCGGCGAGTTCCTGGTAACCGGTCACGTCCAGCCCGCCCATCATCCAGCGGTCCATCTGCACCAGGTAGTTGGGGCTGGCTGCGTAGCGCAGAAACATGACTGCTCCGGCCGAGACGATAGACAACGTCACCCCCGCCAGCAGCAGCGTATAGACCGCGAAGCCTTCCGGACGCCGCGCCAGCGAGTAGATCATCAGCAAGACGGCAAACGCCCCGATTAAGGCGAACAACTGCACACTGCTGAACACACTCCAGGTAAATTGCAGGGCAGGGAACAGGATGGCCAGTACTGCTCCCACCGACGCTCCCCCTGTGATGCCCAGGGTATACGGTTCCGCCAGCGGATTGCGCAGGATCACTTGGAACGCCGCTCCGACCACCGCCAGCGTCCCGCCCACACAGGCCGCTAGCACCACCCGGGGAACGCGCTGGAAATAGAAAATCTCCGCCGAAATATCCCAGGTCCCCCTCCACCCGGCTTGAAGCAAGTCCCCCATGCGGATCGTCTCGCTGCCTGTCAACGGACATACCGCCAACATCATCGCGAAGAGAATCGCATAGCCGGACACATGCGCCAAGCCGGAGCGCAACGTCAAGGGGCCTTTCATCCACCGGTTCCTTTCATGTCGGGATAGATCAAGGGGCGCGGGATTTGGGGGTGCCGCCCGATCAGGAAATTCCCCCCATAGATGGGCGCCAGCTGCTCCAGCGTCAGAACTTCTTCCGGCGCGCCTTCCCGGACGATCCGCCCCTCGCTCATCAGCACCATCCGGTGGCAATAGAGTGACGCCAAGTTCATATCGTGCGTGACAACGACAATCGAGAGGCCGGCATCAGCCAGCTGAGTCAAAATCGCGAAAAAACGCACCTGGTGATGCAGGTCCAACGCGCTTGTCGGCTCGTCCAACAAGAGCACCCGCGGTTCTTGGGCCAGTACCGATGCCAACAGCACACGTTTCCGCTCTCCGCCGGACAACCGCGACATTCGCCGTTGTTTCAAGGGCAGGGTGGCGGTTTGCCGCATGCATTCCTCTACAACCTGACGGTCATGATCGCGCAAGAACCCCCCGGCCGGCAAATGCGCGTACCGCCCCATCGCTACCACATCGATCACCCGGAAATCGAACTCCGCAGGGGACTCTTGGGGAAGGTACCCCAACACTTTCGCGATCCGGCGCCGGTCCTGGAAACGGATATCCTTTCCCAGGATCTCGATCCGGCCTTGCGAAAACGGCAATATGCCGGCCGCCAGGCGCAACAGCGTGCTCTTGCCCGATCCGTTAGGGCCTATAACCGATACGATTTCCCCGGCCCGCCCCCGAAACGACGGCGCGTCTAATTGCCAGGACGAATCCGGGTAGGCATACCGCAGATCAGTGATGGTCAACAGGTCCGGGTTTGGCTCCATGGCTCTCGTGGATCAATTGATAGAATCGCTCTGCGGCCAGGTGAATCCGGGGACCGGAGATCATGACATAATCCTCGGTTACTATGAAGATCCGGCCGGTGGCCACGGCGGGGATCAGGGGCAAGGCCTCCCAATCCTTCCGTAACGTTTCTACCTGCCTGGCTGGAAACTCTTCCTGCAATTGCAATTCCAGGATGATTTCGGGCGCGCGGGTGATCAATGATTCCTTGGAGATTTGGGGATACCGCGTCAGCGCGTCCTCAAAGACATTCACGCCCCCGGCAGTTATCAGCATCTCATGAATGAACGATTCCCGGTTCACCGTAAACAAGCCGCTGAGCGATCCCGGCCGCCGGCTCATGCTCAGAAACACCTTGGGCCGGTGCGGCAAATTCGCCACCCGCCCTCGAATTTCATCCAAACGGCCCTGAATATCTCTAACGAGCGTTTCTGCCTTCGCCGGGCATCCCAGCGCGTATCCGATTTTTCGGATGCCCTCCGCAATGGAAGACCAGTTCTCCATATCCACGCGCAATACCGGAATGCCCCGGCGCTGACAGAATACCGTGTGTTTTTCCATCGCGCCCTGAACGATCATCATGTCCGGCCGCAAGGCCAAAATCCGCTCCAGGTTGGGATTGAATACTCCCCCGATCCGCTCCTTGGCCTGGGCCTCCGGCGGATAATTGGTATAATCGCTGACTCCCACAATGCGGTCTTCTTCGCCTAAGGCGTACACAATTTCCACGAGATTGGGCGCGGCACAGATGATCCGGTTGGGGAATGCACTCCGTTCCCCTGTGCGCGAAGACAGAGTATCCCCTTTCCGGTGGCTCTCCAGTGATTGCAGCCCGAGCGACACCAGGATCCCCAAAAAGAACAAGCCGGTGAAAAGGACATAGTTACGCTTCATCGAATCACCGGAGAAAAGTATTCCCGTCAGATCCCTGCAATTGACGTTCCCTTCCTTTTATAAGTGGCCGGCGGGGTGAACGGAAGTGGCACGGAGAGATGAATCAGGATGAGCAAATCTTCTTGGTATTCGGAATAGATTCAACCCATGATAGACTGACCCTGTGCGAATGAACTTGATAATTCCGTGTCGGAACACGGTTGAGGGCTTGGCATGAAACCATCTCCGGGCAACCATCCCGGCATCACGCTGACCGTGGGCGGTCACCCGCTGCACGTCCATGTGCTGGACCAGGGAACCGGTGTTCCTTGGCTGTTTCTGCACGGGTGGGGAGTCGATTCCACCACTTTTTTGCCGCTCATGGAAACCTTGAATGGCCAGGGGCGGTTGATCGCGCCCGATTTTCCTGGTTTTGGACAATCCGGTTTTCCTCCGGAAGTCTGGGGCACCCGCGAATACGCCCTCATGGTCTGTGAATTGTTGAATCAGCTCAACGCCGGGCCGTGCATCGTGGTGGGCCATTCATTCGGCGGACGGGTGGCGGTCCGCCTGGCCCGTGAATGGCCGGAACACGTGCGGGGATTGGTTCTTATCGCCTCAGCAGGCCTCAAGCGCGAGATTCCGTTTCGCCGGAAATGGCGAGTGAAGACCATTCGCGGTCTGGCGTGTCTGTCGGAGAAAATATTTCCCGGACGGCCCGGCCAGGCCATCAAACAGTCGTTGTATAACCGCATCGCTTCCCGGGATTATCTCCAGGCCGGGGCGCTGCGTCCCATCTTCGTCAAAGTCGTCAACGAAGATCTGAGTCTCTTGCTGCCTGCGATCCGGAAACCAGTTCTGCTGGTTTGGGGAGAGGATGATCAGGAAACCCCGCTTGATTTCGGCCGGCGAATGCAGGCGTTGCTTCCGAACGCCCGTTTGGTGGCATTACCAGGCTTCGATCATTACACGATTTTAACCCGCGGCCGCCATCAGGTCAGTCATCTGATGCAGCAGTTTGTTGCGGAGAACATGGAAAAGCCGGTTTTATGAACGAGTCTTCTTACTCCTTGCTCCCCGGGCTTCTTTTTTTCTTAGTCCTTCTGGGATACGTCCCCGCGGCATGGCGGATCACCTTCCGTTATCTCCATTATTTCCAACAAGAGGAATACGACAACCGGCGTTTTCTGCGTTGGTGGTTCCGATCCCGTTCTTTCGAAAAGCGGGCCACCCTGGTTGCCGCCGTGTCCAGTCTGGGATGGTCAATCCATCCCGGATTGGATTTACCTTTGTCCCGGCCGGAGGTTTTCCGGCTTTTTCTTGGGGTGGGAGCCGTGGCTCTCTTGTTGGCTCTTGCCGGACTTAGCAATAAATCCCGTAACGTGAAGAAAGCGTTGGTCATGACCGCCCGCGCCAAGCGCATCTTCTCGGTCAGCTTGCTCCTGCAAACCGCGGTGTTCACCGGATGGACAGGCTGGTTATGGCTCTCATTTCTTTCCACGGGCAGGATGCCGGGATGGATTTTTTCCTTTACGCTTTTATGGATCGCGGCGTCTATCGTTGCGATTCCGTTATTCCTGGCGGCGGCCAACCTGTGCCTGGTACCCGTGGAATCCCGGATCCAACGGCGGTATCTCAACGAGGCGCGCGAAATCCTCAGCCGCGTCAAGCCGCATATCATCGGGGTCACCGGCAGCTACGGCAAAACGTCCACCAAGCATATTCTAAGCCATATCCTCTCCATGCGCGCGCCCTCGCTCGCGACGCCCGGAAGCGTTAACACGCTGATGGGAATCACCCGCGTTATCCGTGAACGCCTGAAGCCAGAGTACGCGTTTTTCATCGTCGAAATGGGCGCGTACGGCATCGGTTCCATCCAAAAACTCTGCGGCCTGACACCCCCGAAGACAGCCATCGTAACCGCCGTAGGTGTCGCGCACATGGAACGATTCAAAAGCATCGAGGCCGTAGCGAAGGCTAAATCCGAACTCCCCCGCGCGCTGTCATCCGACGGCTTCGCTGTCCTCAACGGTGACGATCTCCACGTCCGTGCCATGGCCTTAGGGATTCAAGCCAAAGCCTATTTCTACGGGCGGAACGCGGAAGCCGGCCCGTTGGATTGCCGTCTTGTCCAGGAGGAGATCACCGAAACCGGATCGCGTTGTGTGTTGGAGTATAAGGGGAAAACCTACACATTCGATCTGCCGTTGCACGGCGCGCCTCAGGCCCTCAACGCCACCGGCGCGTTCCTGGCCGGAGTTTTGCTGGGTGTTCCGCCTCTCACCGCCGTGGCCGCATTACAGACAGTCCCACCGATTCCTCACCGCCTCGTGGTGCAACGCGGGATAGACGGCATCATCACCATCGACGATGCCTATAATTCCAATCCCATTGGTTTCGAAAGCGCCCTTCAGATCTTGAAAGCGCTTCCTGGGCAACGGAAATTCCTCATCACCCCTGGCATGGTCGAACTCGGTTCCGAATCGGAAAACGCCCACCGCCAACTGGCTCCATTGGCGGCGCACGTGTGCGACCACATCGCCCTAATCGCCCCCGGCCGCGTCCCCGCTTTTTTTTCTGGTCTTCTCGAGAATGGATTTCCCAGGGAAAATCTGCACGAGTTCAATACCTTGGGCAAAGCGCGCCAATGGCTGCAGAGTGAACTGCGGCCGGGAGACGTGGTATTGTTCGAAAACGATCTTCCTGATCTCTATGAAGAACCCTCCGCCTTTACGCTCTTCGGAGGGTAAACGGATTATGCATACTATCTGGAAATCTGCATCAGGAGTCCGACCATGAACGAATCTTCCAAAACGCGGGTGGCGGTGCTCTTCGGCGGCCGGTCCACCGAACACGAGATCAGCATCATCACCGGATTGCAGGTGCTCGACGCGTTTGATTCCACGCAATTTGAAACCCTTCCCGTCTATGTGGATCCGGAGGGCTTCTGGTACACCGGCCCGGAATTGCGGAAACGGGAAAACTACATTCATTTTGAAACAATGAAAGAACATCTCTGCCGGGTGCGGCTCACCAGCGACCTGGTGACCGAATTGATCGAAGTGGACGCCAAGCCGCGCGGCTGGTTTCGTAAACCTGCGCCCCGCCGCTTTCCCGTCGATGTCTTCTTTCCCGCTTTTCATGGGACTTTCGGCGAGGACGGCTGCATCCAGGGATTTTTGGAATTCATCGGCGCGGCCTACACGGGTTGTGGTCCCCGGGCGGCGGCCATTGGCATGAACAAACACACGGCCAAGCAAACCCTCTCGGCTCAGGGGATCCCTGTGCTCCCGGGTGTCCTGCTGGACCGGCGGGATTGGGACGCCGAAAAAGCCCACGAGACCACCCAGGAAATCTTGCGGAATTTTTCGCTCCCCCTAATGGTCAAGCCGTGTAACCTGGGTTCCAGTATCGGCATTTCCAGCGCGCGCACCGAGGAACAGCTGATGGTCTCCATCGCCGGCGCGTTCGTGTTCGATTACCAAGTAATCGTCGAACCGCTGCTGGAAGAGATGTACGAGTTGAATATATCCGTCTTGGAAAACAATCCACCCCGCGTTTCAGCCATCGAACGCCCTAAAAGCGAGGAAAAATTGTTGACCTTTGAACAAAAATATCTCAAGGGGAACAAAAAGATCTCGGCTTCCGACAGCGGCGGCATGGCCTCCATGCAACGCGACTTGAATCCTTCCGATGTGCCGGAGGAGATTCAAGCCCAAGTCCGCGCCTACGCCCAAAAAGCCTTCTCCGGATTGGATTGCCGCGGCTTGGTCCGCTTCGATTTTCTTGTCGACAAGACCGGGAATAAAGTCTATTTCAACGAGGTTAACACGCTTCCCGGTTCCTTTTCGTACTATCTGTGGGAAAAAGCCGATCCTCCGGTTCCCTTCACTCCGCTGCTGACCGAACTGGTCCGTCTAGGGCAAAAACGGTGGCAGGAGAACAGACAAATCCGGCGTCAAATCGAACGGCGGATTCTCAAGGATTGATCGAATCACCCGAATTGTTGAATTATCATTCCACGGCTTTGCCTATTGACCAATGATGCCGCCACTGGTCATGACCACGTCCCCGCGGCTGACCAAGCCATTGGACGAGCTGTAGGGAAATCCCCGGGTGCTATACGCGCCGGTGCCGGTCCCGATGCCGGCCACTCCGTCCGGCCCCAGCCCGATAAAAGCCCATTCATTGTCCTTCAAGGGGCGGATTCCGAATTGCTCCGCCACAGGCGAACTCAAGGCCTGGATGCCTTGGTCATCCCCCGGGATGCGCGGATCCTGATCGGCATAAATATACGTGTCGAACGGGCTGCCAAATCCCCGCTCTGTCTCCAGGGAATTCTTGGCGATGAAAGGATCTATGGGCACGGAACTCATATAAGCGATGGGGCTGGTCAATACAGCCAAGTAATGCGAGGTTTTCCGGTCGGATTCGGGGAAATCCCCTACCCCGTTGAAGACCTCTTTCAAAATCTTGCGCCCTTCCGGCGTGTCGTCATCCCATCCGTCGATGGGAAGGTGATTGGTATCCATCAGGCACATGCGCACCGCGGTGTCCAGGGCTTTCATGTCCGACCAGCAACGCGATACCTTGGCGCGGATTTGCGCGTTCAAAAAATTGGGCACGGCAATGGCGGCCAGAATGCCAATAATCGCCACGACGATCAACAATTCAATCAACGTGAATCCCTTTTTCATGAAGATACCTCCCCCTCGTGATTTGTGCCCTGCGCGTTGATAAGACAGCCGCGAATCCAGTTACTCAAGCAACGATGTCTATTATCCAGCTGATATTCATTCAATCAAGAACACAATCGCAACAATTTGTCTCTGGAGGAAATGATAGTGAATGGATATTTAGTCCGTTGCGGTAAAATGCATGGTCGATCTTATGAGAGACTTTCATCTGGCGATGAAAGAATGAACATTCCGCTCACATGACCGGCTGGGCTTCCAGTTGGAAGCGGAATTCACCGGAATTGGTCACTTCGCCTTTTTCGGAGATACATTGCAGTTTGATGTAATACCACTCTCCCGGTTGCAAGTGGTCCAGTGGTATTTGATGGCGGGTGGCTGAAAATTCGCTGACCGGCTGCATGCGGTCGAAAATGGGCAGGCGGGTGGTCACGAAAATCCGGGAAGTGGAAGGCCAGGCGCTGGTCCATTGCACTTCGGCGCTGGACGGCCCCGTCTGCCGGATGATGACATTTTGAATCTTGTTCCAATTCCGTTCCCGCGCACCGAAGAGTACCCGCGGAAATTCACGCCGGATCGCCGACACCCACTCCCGGATGCGGGTGGGGTCTCCCGGGAGTCGTTGGCCGCCGGTGTGTTGTTCCCATTCCACCGCCAGCCGCTCCAGGCGTTGCAGATTCGCCTCCATGCACAAGGCTTCATCCTCATCCTTGGTGCGCCGCCACCAATCCAGTCCCCAGAAGGTTTGTTTGGCATAGAAGAGCGCTTCGGCCATGCGGCGTTGATGCGTGAGCCGCCGGTTCAAGTCTTCATACTCCATGGGATGCAAATGGTCACGGATATTCTCCAGCTCCTGGATTGCCTGCTCCAAACCGCTTAGGGCTTCATAGGCTTCTTGAGTGATATCGAGAAGGGTTTGTTTTTTGGGTTCCCGGAGATCCCGGTAAATATATTGGTATCCCTGGCCCAGCCGGTCCCCCCATCGTTCTGTCAGCCGCTGACGCAACTGATCGACCGTGGGAAGATCCCCCTGATCGGCGAAGGGGAAGAATTGCTTTACGTAGGCCATTTTACAAGCCCAGGTATAGGATAATTCGTAAATCCTCCGCAACGTTTGGCCCTCCCGGGTCATGGGGGCTGCTCCGTAAGTCCGTTGAATCCAATCGGACCAGGGCACGACCGGCACTACATTGGGATTCTGGGCCAGTTGTGTCAGTGTCAGGAGATTGATCGTGTTAAGCGAGTTATAAACGGAACCGGCTGCCAGATGCACGGGAGTGGCTATGCCCCGCCAGTTCTCGCGTTCCATGTCCCGGATATAGCGTCCCAGTTCGCCGCCTAGGCTGACAACGAACCGTGGTCCGCCAAACGCGCCGCCGGCCAGATCGCAGAGGATCAACCGGGGCCGCGCCGCCAATTCGTTCAGATACGGATTGAGCGGCCCCACCATCGCGCCATACGGCAAATTCAGAGGGAAGATCAAGGGAAAACTGTCCACCGGGTAGGCATTCACGGCTTCGGCGATCCAATCGATGGCATCCAGCCGCGAAGCATTCACAAAGATGTAAAGCCGTTTGCCCATCTCGTCCACAATCACCGGTTTCACCATCTCGATGATGAACCGGATTCGGTCGGGTACAGGAATATGGGCAAAACCAGCGGGCGCCTGGGAGTTCCAGGGTTCCAGCCATGCGCCGTCAAAAGACAACACCACGCCGTCGATTTCGGGAATGGTTTGGAGCGCCGTCCGGTAGGCCGCCTGCCGTGCCGCCACCAGGGGATCGGTTGCCAAGTAGCGGAACGTTTTCGATTCTAAGTGCAACTCGCGGCTCCATACCAGCGTATCGATCCCGCGGGCGTCGAGCTGACGGGCCAGTTGGCGCACGAATTCGCCTTTGTTGGCGTCGAGTATCAAATCGTCGATCGCTTGCAAGACCGTGCCCCCGATCTGCACGTGCGTGACGTTGTGTTCCATCGCGCTGGTGACCAAATCGGAGGCCGAAAGGTAATCTGGCGCGGCTACCAGCCATCCCAATTCAAATCCCGGCCGTCTCCCGGTGGTTGGAATTGAAGGGGCAGTCGTAACCGGTTCAATCAGTTCACGCGGTTGAATGTCCTCTGGAACGGATTCCGGTGCCGAAACGGAAGGAGCGGCCGGAGGGATCCTTGGCGGCTCCCACGGGGCCGGCGCGGTGGAACACCCGGACATCGAGAAAATCGAAGCCAAGAGGATGGCGAGATCCGGCCGGCAACGCCGCGATCCTGCCAGCAGGTAAAAGAAAATCCGAACCATCATGGAAGGCGGCCTTTCCATCCCAAGGAGGAGGGATGAATTCTAATTTGAACGGAACATTCACAACTCATTATAATAAAACCATCGAAACTTTTTAACCGTCCGGCCGGGATCGGTGTTGTTTATCGTTTTTTTAAATTTGGTGTTCCGGGATGGGAGTCCTTTTTTTCAGATCCTTGGTGCTTATCTCTTTGATATAATCAGTGAAAACCATATCCAAAATTCCCTCGCCCTTTGGGAGTTGGCCAGGGTGAGGGTGTTTTGGCGGAGGCGAACCCAAGTGTCCACCCTCATCGCGGGGAGAATGAAATGGATTTTCCCTCCTCCGGTACGTACTTTCCGGATACCCCTTTTTATTTTTGGAGGGATCCGGTGATCGCGTTCAAAAAGCGATACAATTTCTCCCCAAGGACATTCAGCGTATATTCCGCTTCCACCTGTTTCCGTGCGCCTTCCCCCAAACGCTGACGCAAAGCGGGATCGTTGGCCAGCCGGACAATCCCCTCGGCGAAGGCGGACTCATCTTCCGCGAGATAACCCGATTCCAGATGCCGCAGGGCATACACGGCCTCTCCGCACGCCGTGGCGACCACCGGCAATCCCGACGCCATGTACTCAAACAATTTCGTGGGACTTTTACATTTCAACCAGAGATCGTCCCCTTCCGCCGGCAGCAGCCCTACATCGGCGTTGCGCAGCAAATCGGCCATCTGCTGCGGCTCTGCCCAATCCCTCCATTCGGCTGGCACATCGGGAAACACCCGGCGGGTTTGATCCTGAATTGTCTCCCATTCGGCCCCTCCTCCGATAATCCGCAAAACAGCATTCTCCATCCGGGGCAGGGCACGCTGGAAGGCGCGGAAAACCAGCAACAGATTTTGGCGGATCGGTTTTCCCCACACCAGGCCGTTCCACAAAAAGATCACCCGGTCCCGCCCGGGGCGTGATTCCGGCGGGGTAAAGACTTCGCCATCGACGCCGGTGGGAATGAGTGCCACTCGGGGATTGTGATTGAGCAGGAGGTTTTCCAGTCCGTGGCTGGCGGCCACGCACCCCAAAGCGCCGCGTGCTATCCGGAAGGTGATTTCATCCCAGCGGTGGCTTCCAAAAAAAATCCGGTTCCACCATCCCCGGACAAAAAAGTTGGACAGAGGGATGTCATAATCATCGTAATCCAGCACGTAATGCCGCAACCATCCCAACCGGTGCAGCCAGTAGGGGGCGGCGGCGTGGAAATGAGCTTTTTGGATGTACAGCAGCGTATTTCGTTCGCGCAGCAGGCGGAGGACTGCCTTGCCGGTCAGGAGCAGTTTTTCCCGGTCCCGCAGGTTCTCGTACATGGCGGCTTCGGATTTGTGGGGGGCGAGATCATCCCGGAACGAGAGAACCGCGGTTTCGATATCCGGCATCGTGGCCAGCACCCGGGCGAAGTGGTAACACCGCACGCGGGTGTGAGGGTATCCATAACCGTTATGCCCGATAAACAAAATCCGCATGGCTGAAACGTAAGGCGGTTACCGCTGCACTAGGATCGGTTCGGGAAGCGGAAGGGAGCATTCCGCTCGTCTCCTATCGACCGGGCGCGTTTCATCTTCAGTGACTCCCTCGGTCTTCGGGCGCGCCATCGCTGGGCTGTTCAGCAGCCGGAGAAGGCGAGGTGTTTTCCGGCACATCGGCGGTTTCTTCAACTGGGGCGCTTTCCGGACTAGTTTCCGGCGGACTGGATGGCGTGGCCTCTTCCACCGGCGGTTCTGGAGTCGGCGGGGCAGGCGCGAATTGGGGACCCAGCAATTGTTGCAATCGGGGATCCACATTAATGAAAGGTCTAATGAAATTGCCGGGATGATCTTCCATCACCGTTCTACGGGCGTCATCACCACCGATCTGGATGGCTGATTGGACATAAGGGAACACTTGGGACCAAGGGGTTCGGATTCCAATCAGAATGCGGGCATGTGTGACCAGATCCCGCCAATGATCCGGGAAGCGTTTCACGAGCGCGTCAGAAACCTGTGCCGCTTTTTCGATATCGCCCAGCTGAACATATAAATTCCGCAACATCCGGGTGTATTCGCCTTCCTCCGGATGCCGCCGGTGATATTCGGCCAGTTGTTCAGCCGCTTTTTCCAGATCGCCGAGTTGCTCATACACTTTCGCGTAAAAGAGAAGATTCTGACCGGGAGGTGATTTCAGCATCCAGACCGCCTTGTCCAAGGCTTCCCGGGCGGATTCCTGCCGGTTCTTGTCTTTGGCCAGTTCCGTAGCGATCTTGAGATACAAGTTATTCAGTTCTTCGCTTTGCCACGCCAACTCCTGCTGGGCCAGTCGGGCCGCTTGGAGATAGTTTCCCCGTTCCAGGCATTCCAATATCAGGGAGTATTTTTTGCGTTCCTCGGAAGAACTGGTAATGGACATGATCTGCTGGTAGATCATCTTCTCGAGGTATTTGTCCGTGGCGCTTTGCGCCCGGGGATAATCTTCGAGGTTGATGAAACACTGGGCCAGATAGCGGTAGATTTCATACCGGGTGGGATCCACCATCAGCGCCATGTTCAGCCGTTCGACCGCCAACTTGTAATCCTTCCGTTTGAAGGCCGCCAAGCCCAGGTTGTAATGCGCGTACACCTGTTCCTTATCGATCTGCAAGACCCGGCGATACGTCAAACGGCTGGCTTCTTGCAGCGCCAGCACTTGGTCCGGTAGTTCAGGAATATTGAAATAATTCCGGAAAGGTGAATCGGGCCGGAGCAGCTCGTAGTACCGGTCATACAGCACGCCCAAGTTGTTGTGAGCCCACTTGTAGTTGGGATTCATGAAGATATCGGTTTGCAGGGTGACAATGCCCCGCTCATTGTAGATTTGCAGGTACTCGGGCCGCAATCCGGCGGGGATGTTTGCCAGACCTCGTTCCCCTCCCAAAATGGCGTTTTCGGTGGCCATGACACTATCGATGTAATACCGGCCCAAAATGTAAAAAATTTCCATCTGGTAGGGATAGATCCGCTCTGCTTCCGTGAAACAGCGGAACATGGTGGCGTAATTTTCGTTGTCCCGTTCGGACATGCCATGCCGCAGCCAGGTTTCGCCCACCAATTGGCGGGTATTCAGCGCGCCGAAGGGAACCACCATGCCAAAAAGCATCACGGCCACCACATACGGGGGAATCCGCCGGGTCAGCGTCTGAAGGCGGGACAGCGGTTCATCCGTGATTCCCAGGGTGGGGAGGGGAATCCGCCGAACCGCGAATTGAATCTTCTGATAGAGGGCCATGCTCACGCCCGTGAGCATCCAATAGGTGACCGTGCCGGACGCGATCACGAAGGTATGGCCGAAGGCGCAACTGACCAACGCCGTCAGCAATCCCCCGGCGATGCCCCATTGCAGGTAGAAATAAAATTCCCGCTGGTTGGGCGTGAAAATCCCCGCCTGAGTCGAATCCCCTAAGGTTTGATTGTCGTGGAACCGGGTCTTTTGATGAGCAAGAATGCGGAGTGAGACCAGGATTCCCACAAACGTGGCCGTGACGAGCCAGTACCAGCTGAACAAACCGAACACCCCAAATTCCACCGCATGCCACAAATGGTCGTTGTGCACCTTGCGGGCCAGCGTTTCTTCTCCCAGCACCTTCCTCTCGAGCTGGCTTTCATACATCGGGTGCATCACTTTGAAATTCCCCGCGCCGATGCCCATGAAGGGCGCGTCGAATATGTTGCGGATGGCCGCGTCCATGCATTGCAGCCGGAACACAATGGGGGCTACGCCATCCGGCACCAGGTCACCGTCCACATCCACCCAGGATCCCATCGAGACCAGTTTGGTCCGGATGGGATTCGACACGGAACAAATCAAGGTGATTCCCACAGAAAACACCAGAATTCCCAATACCAAAGCATGGCGGAACCATTGCTCCAGCGTGGCCCGGGAAACGCGGAAGACTCCTTGACTCAACGACCAGGGGATGCCCTTGTAGTAAATCCACAGAAGAATGCTAACGGGGACGGAAACGGAAAAGCCCAGGTAGGAGGCGTTGCAATCAATATAGAGCATGGTGACGCTGTTGAGCAGCGTCACGAAGCTGAAAAAGATGAAAGGGAGCGGCCGGCGGCGGTAATGGATGATCATGGCTACGCATATTGGGATGGTCAGGTTGAGAAATTCGGCCGCATAGTTTTCGTTGCCCATGAATGAAACGGGTTTGGTAGTACCTAAATCGCGGAAGCCAAACGCTGAACCGTACTCGAAGACACTTCGCCAACCGAACCACTGGGCCAAAGCGTAAATATCCACCACCAGGCATTGAAAACCGTACAAATAGGCGAGAAACTCAAAATCTTTGAAACGATTAAGAAACTTGGGGACGAGGACGACCAGGAGCATGCAGGCGCAGAGAAACGCCACCGTTTCCCACGCTTCCGCCAGGTTCACGGCGCCCAGGGTGGTGACCATCACCACCAGGAAGAAGGCGGCCGCCGGTGTGGCCAAGGGGGAACGCACCAACCGCCGCCGGCAGGCCATGACACCCCAGCAGGCAAGCAATCCCATCACCAGCTGCTGAAACGACGCGACCTTGGGCACCTGGTAGTGCTGCCATGTCCAAGTGAAGAAAATGGTAGGGACGTATATCGAAATCACGAAGAGAATCAGACGGCCCAAAAGCGAAGCCCAACGCTCCCAATCGGAAACGGCGGCGGGTTGATTCGAGGCCGTTCGGGCGGTGGCGTTCATCCGTTTATAACCTGTGCCTTCATAGGGTTAAGCCGTAAGGATTCCCATTCCACAACAAATTGTGGTAGTATAAACAAAGTTTGGGAAGATGCAATCAGTACAATGCCCGCGTGCCCGGTGTCAATCCACAGGGGGGACCGAGCCCCCGCACTCTTAAACGGGAATATTTGCGTAACGTAACGATGCCGAATATCCTCATTATCCATGGCCCGAATCTGCGACTCTTGGGAAAACGGGAGCCTGACACGTATGGAACCACCACGCTGCAGGAAATCAACGCCCGGCTGCAAGCGCTGGCGGATGAGCTCCGCGTATCCCTGCGGATCGAACAGCGCAATGGGGAGGGGGACATTGTGACCCTGCTGGCCGAGGCGGCGGATTGGGCCGACGCACTGGTCATCAACCCCGCCGCTTACACGCATACCTCCATCGCGATCCGGGACGCCATCACCGGCATCGGCATCCCGGCTGTGGAAGTGCACTTGTCCAATATTCACAAGCGGGAATCATTTCGTCATCATTCTTTCATTTCCGGCGTCGA
>JABLXU010000027.1 GCA_013177805.1 Candidatus Omnitrophota bacterium | reverse complement strand
CGGCCTCACGCCGCATCAGCAGTTGTCCCTCATCCGGCAGCTCGTGATCGAAATGGTCACGCAGCAGCGGCAATGCCTGATGGAGGAGATTTTCCCCGCGTTGAGGCAGGAGGGCATCACCGTCCTCTCCTACGCGGAGCTCACCAAGCAACAGAAGAGACACGTCGATTCGTATTTTCTGCGTTCCGTGTTTCCCATTCTCACGCCGTTGGGCGTCGGCCCGGGGCAGCCTTTTCCCTTCATCAGCAACCTGAGTATCTCGTTGGGGGTATTGGTGCAGAAGCCGAATTTCGAAGCGCCGGCCTTTGCCCGCGTCAAGATTCCCCAAAACCGGCCCCGGTGGCTCGACACAGGCGAACCCTCGGTTTTTGTGCCCATCGAGGAAGTCATCGCCGCCAATCTCTCCTACTTGTTTCCAGGCGTGGAAGTGGTGGAATCCTGCCCGTTCCGGGTTACCCGCAACGCGGATATCGAGCGGAACGAGGAGGAAGCGGAGGATCTGATCGAGTTGATCGAAGAAGAGTTGCGGTACCGGAAATTCGCCCAAGTGGTCCGGCTGGAGATTGCCCAATCGGTGTCCGAAGTGCTCCTAAAGTGGCTGATGGAGGAGTTGGAGTTGAAAGAGACCGATGTGTACAAAGTCAACGGGCCGCTCAACCTGATCGACCTGATGGAACTCTACAAGCAGGATTTCCCCCATCTCAAGGATAAGCCATGGAAACCGGTTATTCCACCGAAGATCAAGACCATTGATGAAGAAGATTCGCCTCTGACCTTTTTCAACCTGCTGAAGAAGAACGACGTGCTGGTGCACCATCCCTACGATTCGTTTGCCGGGAGCGTGCAACGTTTTTTGCAGGAAGCGGCGCAGGATCCCCACGTGCTGGCCATCAAGCAAACCTTGTACCGCACGGCCGACGATTCGCCCATCATCGAGGCGTTGGTCAAGGCGTCGGAAAACGGCAAGCAGGTGGCGGTGCTGGTGGAAATCAAAGCCCGCTTTGATGAATCCAACAACATTCAGTGGGCCCGCACGCTGGAAAAAGCCGGTGTCCATGTCACGTATGGCTTCGCCGGCCTCAAGACCCACACCAAGACACTGCTCGTCGTGCGGGAGGAGCCCGATGGCATCCACCGGTATTTCCACATCGGCACCGGAAATTATCATTCCGGGACGGCAAATCTGTATACCGACCTGGGGATGCTCAGTTCGCGGAAGGATATCGGCGAGGACTTGACCGATCTCTTCAACTTCCTTACCGGTCATTCGCAACAAAAGCATTACCGCAAGTTGCTGATTGCTCCGGTGAACATGCGGGAACGCTTTTTGAGATTGATCCGCCGGGAGCGTCATTTCCAGAAACAGGGCATACCCGGCCGGATCATCGCCAAAATGAACGCGCTGGAAGATCCGGAAATCATCGAGGAGTTGTACGAGGCCTCCCAGGCGGGGGTAGAGATCGATCTGATCGTCCGGGGGTTCTGCTGCCTGCGTCCCGGTTTTCCCGGTATCAGCGACCGCATCCGGATTATCAGCATCATTGGGCGGTTTTTGGAGCATTCCCGGATTTTTTATTTTTTCAACGGCGGGCAGGAAGAGTATTACATCGGTTCGGCGGACTGGATGAGCCGCAACCTCGATTACCGCGTCGAAGCCATCACACCCATCGAAGATCCCACTTTGAAGCAGGAATTAAAGGAGATCTTGGAGATCCTGTTGTCAGACAACCGGAAATCGTGGGACTTGCTCAGCGACGGGACGTATGTTCAGCGGCGCCCCAAGGAAGGCGAGGAAGAGCGCAACAGCCACGAGATTCTAATGAAGCGGGCTTTGCTGCGGAGCCAGGAGAGCGCGCGCTAATTCGTCCGCCAGCCGTACCCCCAGCCGCCGGTGGGCCTCCGCGTTGTTGTGGCACTCATCGATGAACAGTTCACGGAAGGCTTCCTCCGCCTGACGGGGAGTTTCGAAGCCCGCGGTCATTGCTTCCCGCCCGTCCACGATTTGGATGTTCTTCTTCCGCGCGGCTTCCCGGAAGATCTCGAAATACTCCCACTCGGGGCGAAGGACGCTTTCACCGAAGAGGGACCCCCAGGGCTGGTGGTTGGCCAGGCATTCGCGGGCTTTGGCCTCGTCACCCAGGCGGCGGTAACACAGACCCAAGTAGTAGCGGCTCATGGAATAAGAGCGGTCGGGGATGGTGTTGCGGGCGTCCTCGATGAGGCTTGCGGCATCCCGCCATTCCTCCAGAGCGAAGAGGCGCGAGGCTTTTTCCATGAGGTCGTAGGCGTTGGGATCCTGGTAAATGAGCAAAAAAAACAAGCGCACGCCATGATCGCGGCAGAGATCCGCCGTTTTTTCCAATTCCTTCCGGAAGGATTCCTTGTCCAGGCGGACGGGAATTTCATCGAGGGGCGGGGGATGATTTTTCAACGGCTGCAATCGGCGTTGCCCGAATTCGTAAAACAGGGCGAAGAAGGTGTTGCTCCAGGCCAGGAGGTCCACGGCCTGCCGGCTCCGCGCGATCCAGGCGAAAGAGACCTCCGAATCAGGCGGGCGCACCACCAGGTAGCGGCGGTCGTTGTAACCGGGCGCGAAAATCACGGCCTGGGGTTTGTAGGGCAGCAGATTTTCCAACCGGACGCGGCACTGCAAGGCGGAATAACCGTGCACGCCGGCGTTGATCACTTCCGCGTCGATGCCCTGACGCCGCATTTCAGCCTGCGCCACCGCCGCGAACGTTTCGTGGTCCTGCACGCCGAAACCATACGTGCGCGAGTCGCCAATGGCCAGAATCCTGTACCGGTGTTCCGGTTTTAGGGGATTTTCTTCCGGACCGCGGAATCCCGCCCTGTTGGTATGCACCGGCTTGCCGAAGGCTTCACCTTGATACGACTTTTTCAACCGCCAGAGCGTGCCACTGTCCCACCGGAACGCACGAAAATCGGTATCCCGCTGCGCCGCGTACCGCGATCCCATGAAAATATCTAGTCCCACGAAAATCAGAAGCAGTATCAAGACGAGGACGATTTTTTTATCGCGCGGTGTCTGGGGAAGAAACGCCATGCCTTGCGGCTCCATTCGTGCAAAATCATGCTCTCCTGTTCCCCCTGGCCTTGCGGAGTCATCGGCGGCCCGCGCCGGACGGGTTGGACTCCCGGTCTGAAGGAAGCGCATGGCCACGCGGCAATTAGGGTAAGGTGGCGAGCCAATCGTTCGTTGCGTAAACGTCTTCCTGGGTGGGTATGATCCCCAAAGCAGATAACAGCTGGGCATACCGGGCGAGGAAGCCGTACCGGGTGGTGACCACGTTGTTTTGCGCTTCCACCAGCTCGGTTAACGCCGCGGTAACATCCAAACTGTCGGCCAATCCCTCCTGGTAGAGATTCAAAAACCGCTGGTGATTTTCCACGGCCACCAATTCCGCCTTAGCGGCGATTTCCAGATTGCGTTGCTCTTCCTGGAGTTTCAAGGCGGCTTCCTCCACCTCGGTGAACACGGAGCGTTGGGTGTTTTCATACCGCTGCCGCTCAGCCGACAGTCTTGCTTTGGAGCGGTTGACCTTGGCGATTTTCCGGAAGCCTTCGAAAATGGGAATCTGGACTTGCGCCTGAATGGCCCACTCCTCTTTATCGAAGTCAAATTGACTTTCGTTGAATCCATAGCGGCCGCCGGCGGACAATCGGGGATAAAATTCGCCCCGCGCCATGTGCACCGTCTCTTCCGACTGCTGCACGAGAAGACCGGCCACCTGGATGGAAGGATGATTTTCCACCGCCAGCGCGAACAGCCGTTGCGAATCCCGGATCCGGTCCAGAATATCCGGCGCGGGATTGTAGGTCTCGAGCGCACCGCCTTCTACTTGAATGGGCTGATCGATCGGCAGGCCCAGCACCTGATTCAACCGCACCAAGGCGTTTTTGAGGGCGATCTCCGCCGATACCACGTCCCGCATCGCCGAGGAACGGGTCAGTTCCGCCCGCAGAACGTCAGTGCGGATCCGCAGCCCGACATCGAAATTGGTCTGCGCGGTGTTGAGTTGCTTCTCGGCCAGTTCCAGCCTCTGTTTCTGCACTTGCAACAATTCCCGGGCCTGCAAGACTGTGAGATACGCGACGACGGTCTGAAACACCACCGCCTGTTCTTGCCCGGTGGTCTGCCATACCGCCGCTTCTTCTTGCAGGTTCGCCAGTTTGATCTGGCCGATCACCGACCGGTCGAAGATCAGTTGGGAGAGCTGAATGAAATTCTCGTAGTTCGACCCTGTAAATCCCAGATCGCTGAAATTGAAGAGGTCTTTCAGCGGGGAATCCGGCGGGAGCTGCGGGGTGCTCATTTCGTACCGCTCTGAATCGGATTTCCGGTAGGTGCCCTGGAAGGAGAGTTGCGGCCAGAAAGCGCTCGCCGCTTCCCGGATCGCTTGTTTCGCCCCTTCCCGGTCGAACCGGACGGCACCCAGCAGGCGGTTTTGCTCGAGGGCGATCCCTACCGCCTGGGCCAGGGTCAACGCGCGGGTGGCTTCCACCGTCTCCGCCACAGACACGGCGGAAGACGAACCGGGTATCGCTTGGTCACTCTGGGCGCGCCCCTCCAACGGCCACCCCAGTCCGGCCCAAAGTGCAGCCAGCGTGAGAAACATCCTCCAAACCGGTGTTCCCGGCGGGTCGGACATCGTGGGGAGAATACGGAATGACAAGTTGATGGGCATTTGGAACACCTCCGTAACTAGTCGCAAGAATTCAGTCCCTTCCGTAGTACATTCGATATAATGTCGATTTTGATAAAAAAGATAAAAAATTTTCTTTTTTATTGTTGCCCTCAGCCTGACACTTTCTCAGGGGGAGAAGGAATCGTTTAGCGTTCTTGGACCTATTCAGGCCACTAATCCAACAATAGAACAGTAATTCACTCTATTGCGGGAACCGGTGCGTTCAACGCGCTCTTCAGCATATCGATAGCGGGGATGGGATACGGATCTTGCTCATACAAAAACGCCAAGTACACGCTGACAAAATCACCCAGGAGGATAAGCGAAAACAACCGGGCCAACAGGCCTTGACCTTCCGATGTTTCTTCGGAGATGCCGCTGGCTACCGGTTCCAGGATTTTGCGCATCACCTTGAAGCGTTTTTGGGTTTGTTTGTGATACCCCTTATCCATCAGGAAAACCACATGAAAGGCTCGCACCAGGTCTTCCGGGTGGTTCCATCCCAGAATTTCGTTGTGGTTCATTTCCGGAATCACGAAATCATGCGCGAACGACTTGCTGTTCTCATTGATCTGCGCCCGCCACCGTGCCGCCACCGGTTGGAATCCATCTTGACCGGCGTAAATCACGGGGAGATTGCCTTGCAGGGTCAACGCTAACTGCTTGGCTTTGTTGGAATCGGTCGGAACCGCGAACGAATAGCGTTCGATGCACGTTTCCAGCGTTCGGTACAAACCCTGGATGGCCCGGCTTTGATCCGGCAACAATCCCCAGCGCTCGAAGAACACGAGCAGCGGCATGAACGAGTATCCCAACGCGGCCCGGGGCGCGTATCCCTTGGGAATAACCAAATATGGAAATCCATCCTTATGGCAGTCCACGGCCAATTTCCCCCCCGTCGTGATGGCCAGAATCGCGGCGCCCCGTTTTTTCGCTTCGCGGTAACAAGACAGCGTTTCCTCGGTTTCACCCGAATAGGAACTGGTGATCACCAGCGTGCGCGGTCCCACGGAATGCGGCACCGTGTAATTCCTCACCACCTCGATCGGCAAGGCGCATTCGCCGGCGGCATATGCTTTCAACAGATCGCCCCCGATAGCCGAGCCGCCCATACCACAAATCACGATATGGTGGATTTCTTTCAAGGGATCCAGATGAAACGCCCGGGCCAGTTCTTCGCCTTTGCGGCATTGTTCTGTGAATTGTTCCACGCAATCCAGCATACCCTGCGAATCCCACTGGCGGCGTATGTCCTCTTTATCCAGCAATTTTGTCATGGCTTTGGTTATCCGCTCCTTGAAACTCAAGGCCTTGGCCCGAATTCAGAAACTCCAACAGAAGACTACAGAATTGTAATGGAAGGCGGGCTGTCTCACTAGCGGAAAAGAGGGATAGAGAGAAAAACCAATCGATGAGGGAATGAATTCAGCCTTTGGGACTGATCCTCGCCAGCCCTTCTCCCAAGGAGAGAGGGAATCGGCAAGTGGATTCATCTAGGCTCATACTGCGTATATAGCAAGGGAAAAAAACTCTTTATTTGGATAAATAGTTACAGTTTCAATCCCTGCGCGATTGGGGCTGATTCGTTTTGATACCGCAGGTTGCCATCTCCGGTTATCCCTATTCAACCTCCGCAAGGGGCGGTTAGGAAACAATCCAATAAACGAAAAGGAGTCATCCGAAGTCCTGCGTTAAATCCAGACCGGCATTGGGGATATCCGGTGGAGGTGTTTCCGCCTTTTGATTCCATTGCTGGAGAAATTCTTCCCGGAACTCTTTTAATCGTTCCAGCACCATTTCATAGGTCCGTTGCAGGTATTCACCGATTTCGGGGGCCGAATCATGGTTGCTCAGAATCGCCCACGCGTTATCGAATCCCGTCTCGACCTCTTCACCCAGAAGGCGGGTGAAACGATCCAGGTTATCTTCCTTACTGGCATCCGGATGCTGGGTTGCATACTCCGGCCAAAAACCAGAAGCGTATCGCAGAATTTGATTGGCTGTGGATTCGGAACCGGCAAAAACCTTCCACTCATCCCGGCTAGCGGTATTCGGAATTGCGGCATCCCCTGTGATTTCCCGCTGTATGCCCAAGCGCCGTTCCAACTGAGATTTGATTTGTTCGAAGATCACGCTAGCCGTTGTCACCCAGGCTCCGATGTCCCCCCCGCTCTCACTTCGGACCGTTGCGCTTTCCTCCCTGGCGCCCCCGGATGGAGGATTGGATGTTAAGATCACTTGGTCGCGGATCAGGTTGTTTTTCGGGTCCGGTGGTACAGCCTCCTTCCGGGAGGGCAAGATCCGCGTTTCGGTGCGTTTCACCCAATCCACCGGGGCCGCGTCGAGGCGGGAACCCGGGATAGAATTCGTTGGATTCGTCATACTCACTCACCCCCTCTCTCACTACCCGATAGAAAAGGACAATGATCCGTTTCCGATTATCGGCCGATTCGTCTGAAGCTTGAGGCATACCGAGGGGATTTTTTCTTGGGTTATCCGGGAAGGGGGGAATAGGATATAACTTATGAGGTCTATACAATTCCAATTTCTCCGGAATGAGGGTGCGCTAAGAGGGCGGACAGCATGGTCCGCACATATAAAATAAAAATACCAATACCTTCACCCTAGTCCTCTCCTGGAAGAGGGGATTTTTAAGGAGATCGCTCCCAGAAAGAGAGTGAAAAGGGTTTGAGAATTGGCTAGCATCGATTAACTCGAAGAGATGAAAACCAGGGATTAGAAAAATAGTACGAACTTTCCGGATGAGCCGTTTTTTTTAAACCCTTATTTTTCCTTAGCAAGCGCTCCATCTTATTCCATGGGGGCCGGATGGAATGGGCGGTGGGGCTGATTCTCGATGCGGTCCAACTCTTCCTCGATTTCCTTTTCGATGGTGTCCAGTTGCATTTGCTTGTCAGCCCAACGGGCCTGAATCTCTTCGAGAGGACGGACCATGGCCAGCGTCAACTCCTGCACAAACTCTCCGAACCACAGATCGCGCCATTCTTCGCCGCCGGCCCACAGGACCCGCCGGGCGCCCCGGGCGTATAAAATCACCAGGCACGCGAGATAAAAGACGATCAGAAAAACCAAACTTTCCAGCAAGGCGCCCGCTCCCAGCAAGCTAATCAGCAGGGCCAACATTTCCCGGATGCCCGCCAGCGAAACCCAACGGCCTTCCCATTCGATCAAATGAAGCAGAACCGGCTGTAAAATAGGAAACCAAACCAGGGGGAAACACGCCGCCACCTTCCAGGCGGGACCGGGGGGCGGGAAGGTGGCCAACACGCTTTGGATCACCCGTTCTTCATACATGGAAAGCAGCCGGTGGAACAACTCTTCTACTCGGGAGTTCCAATCGCCCAAATCGCCGGCCAATAGGGCGAGATCGGGGGACTGTTCTTCCACTTCCGACCATAGGTTTTGCAGGCGGGCCGCGGCCGATTGGCCTTCAAAACGTAAAATATCCCGGGGCGTGGCCGCTGGTTCGGTCTCTCGGCTCCGGCCGGCGAAGCGCCCGCCGAAAAAGGAAATTACGCCCGCCAGAGGGTAAAACAGCGTGCGCAAGACCGGCCAATGCTGGATCCGCTGATAGAAGAGGCCGCTGTTGATTCGGTGATGAACCAGATCCAGCGCCAAGACTCGTTTCTTGACTGTTTCGAAATACGCTTCTCCGAACTGACGCTGCATTTCGGTCTGGACGAATTCAATGGCCCGTTCGATTTCCTGAATGCGTCCCGGGAGATCGTAATACGTGCGCAGGCGCTCCAGATTTTTTCCAAATTCCGCCCGCAGATTCTTGACCTTGGCCTTGAGTATCTCCTCCGGCGAATGGCGGCGGATCACCTGCTCGTGCAAGATCGCAAACTCGTACCGCTCCGGATAAAGGGCGGAGATCATCAGGAGGCGGCGGGGATCGGGGGGAGGGACGCCCCGTTTTTCGCATTCCCGCTGGAGATAGTGGAGCACTTCCCGGCGGACAGTTTCCAGATCCGCCTGCCCTTCCAGCTGATCCACTTTGTTGAAGAGGCAGAAATAATATTCATGGCTCTGGGCAATGGTTTCGAGTTGGTTGACGAATTCGTAATCGCCGTATTTGCGGGGGGAGATTACCCAGAGGTATCCTTGGAGGTACCGCGCGAGGCGTTTCACGTCCTCCAGATGCGAGAGAAAGCGGCTGTCATAATCCGGAAAGTCCACCAAGACTACGTTGCGCAATTCGTCCCGGGTATGGACGGCGTATTCCACCCGGCCGCCGGCCTCGCCGGCGAAACGGCGTTGCAGCGCGGCCTGATCCGCCTGGTGACAATAGGCCACCGCTTTCCGCGTGCCTTCGTCAAGCGTATCTGTGTCGATGGAGATCCGTCCCCCCGCGAGGCGGTTGATGAGCGTGGTTTTTCCGACGTCTTTCCCCCCGACGATACCGTACAAGAACAGGGAGTCCTGCTCGGATTCACCGGTCTGACGAGGAAGGGGGAGGCAAGTTTTTTCCGTCAGCCGCGCGAGGTCCTGGTTTAAGTTTTCCAAATCGGTCCGAAGCGAATCAATTTTCATGATATTCCGCACAAGTCCGCAAGGCGGCGAGCAAGGGATCGGTTTCTCTTAACACGGCCTGGTGACGGACCGCCTGCACCCCGGCGGCCCGCTGGGCGAGCGTGTCGCGGATCAGGCCGCGGAGGGAGAGTTGGAATTCCCGTTTCACTTTCTCAAACTTGCCCAACGGAAGATACTGAAACACGCTGGGCACGATGACCCAGCTCCCGAAACCGGGGATCGTCCACACGTCCGCTATCAGAATCAAGATCACCGCGAACACCATCAAGGGATCGTTCAGAATCGAAGAGGAAAGTGAATCCGACTCGATCAATTCCCGGCATTGTTGTTCAAACCGCCGGGTTTGCTCGGCCAGGGAATCAACCGGCAAACGGCAGGGTGCCGCTGCCTGCGCTTTCAAGTCCGGTATTACATCCCACAAGCGGCGGACGTCCGGGTGGTGGCGGAGGATATGGGAAATGTTTTCCCACCGGTCCGAGAGCCGGGCGAACGTTTCTTGTTTTAGTTTATCCAAATCCAAATGGAGGAGTTGGGAAACGATTTTGTGGCGATTGTTTCCAAACGCGATCTGAAAATTTCGTTGCACCGCGCCTGTGGTGGCTGCCCGGCGGAGAAAATTATACAAATTGCTGATCGTGAAACGTTTCAGCCCCAAGTGATCCAAAACGAGGCAGGCCTCATCGCTTAAAATCCGGTTGACGGGAACCGGCCGGTACTGGGCCACCGCCGCTTGGATCTCTTGGGTGATTCGTTCTTCCAAATCCAGTAAGATTTGAGCGCGCCGGTCGTTTTCTTCCAACACGGAGCGGGCGAGAATCTTCACGCGGCCCGCCAGGGAGTGTACCGGGGCGTGATGATTCGCGGATTTCTGAATCCATTCTTTGAAGCGCAGAAACTCCGGTTCCCGGCGGAACAAGGCATTCCGTTGAATCGAAGGCAAGACATGAATGGTTTCCACGCCAAAGAAGTCCCGGACGGCCAGCAGGTCGGGGTGGTTCAAGTCAATCCGGTCGCGTCCGCGGTTGTTTAGCACGCAAATCCGGCGTTGGTTCAGCTGTTTGGCCATCTGGACCGGTGGTTCGTACCCCCGGTGGTACAGGGTCTCTTCATCCACCACGAAGACTACCACATCCAGCCAGGGTTGCAGAGCCAAGGCCACCAAATTTTCATCCCAGGCCAGAGTCGTATTGATGTCTGGCAAATCAAAGATCACCATATTCCGCATGGATGGATCATCCACGGGAATAATCCGAATGACGTCGGGACGCCCCTTTTCGGCCTGGGCCGGGCTGCGCGGCGCCAACTCCCGCTTATAGGAAGGGAAGAACAAAGGGGCCATCTTCCGTTCCAGGTCATGCAATCGTGCGAAAAAGTCCGGCGGGCCTACCACCACTGGCCCCAACGTGTTATGCGCCTGCCAGCCCGTATAGCATAAGTCCATACCGAGCAAGCTATTACAGATTGTCGATTTCCCGGTTCCAGAGCAACCGATGAAACCCATAAACACCGGCCGGTTCTTTCCCAAACGGTTGCGCAGGGTGGCCAAGGCGGCCAAATCCAATAGGGCTTCTATCGAAGAGTTATCCAGTAACAAAGAGCGCAATTGTCCCGAAGACAATAACAAAATTTCCAATGCCTGATGAATCGAATGAATTACTGCCATGGGAGTGTCTAAGTATATGTTTAATTTTTTAGCAAAAAGACACTGATATTGTATCTTGATTTTCTATTTCTTGGTTATTCAAAATCCCCCTGGTCTGCGTTAACAGGAAATTCAAGGACAAACATCCCAGATTGAAAGGATATCAAGTTGATCTCTACGAGCGCTGCGCGGCGGCGCGAAAACCAATCGCCTATGAATTTAAATTATTGTTGGATAGACGCATCGAAAAAGAAAGGCCCTTACCTTATAGCAAGGGCCTTTCTGATTCGCGGCTCAAAGCAGGACTAGAATAGAGACCAATCGGATACCCGGGTCGGTTCACCGAGGATATACCGGCCAATTCCGTAAATCCCGCCGTTCCACAACAATTCCACTTGGGCGTTGTCGCCGGTGCCCAGCACGTTGATCTGCAGGTCGCCCAGGGTACCATGCCAACGGCTGGCCGGTTGTTCGGTCCCGACCGTGTCGCCATCGAGTTCGTCCGCCTCCGTCACGGTCAGCATCCGGGCGGAGCCATCGATATAAGCGCCCGTGGCGGCGTCATGCAATGCCAGCCAGCCGGGCAGGTACGGCGTGTCCATGGGATTCGCGGCGAAACCCAAAGCCCCCGACGTCTCGGAATGCTTGGTATCCCAGCTCGGGGTGGAATATACCGCGAAGTACGGCCAACGGTCGTATCCCGCGTAACCCGTTGTGAACCAGCCAATATACGTATTCAGGTAATTTTGATTCTCCAAGTCAATTGCGGGGGCCGTAAAGGCGAAATCCGGATCCTGCTCGAATGGATCCAAGGTGCCCGCCGCGAAGAAATACCGGCGGATGTTGATGCCAAATCCGCTCGCCCCGCCGGGATAATCCCCGCCCACGACGTATACGTTCGCGCCGTCTGGGCTGAGGAACGGCCGGCTTGCGCCACCCTTGAAGGGAATCTCGTTGAACCAGTTGAAGGTTTTGCCGTCCTCGGTCTCGAACCAGTAATAGTATTGCTTATCCCGCCAGGTCTTGCCGCCAGCCAAAATAACGGTATCCGCACCGGAACCCATGACCTGCATGGTTTCGTAGCGCCACGCGCTCCAGTAAGGAGAACCGTCGTTTTCGTGGGTGTAAGCGACCGTCGGGGCTTTGAATCCTCCCTGGCCATCCGGTTCATAACGCAGGATCTTATTTTTATAGCCGGTATAGATCACACCGTCATCCGCGACGCCGAAGGTGAAATAGTAATCGATGTCACTGCCGCCGGCCGCAAGAAAGTCAGGATCCAGCGGCACGGGTTTCAAACCGATCACCAGAGCCACACCCATAGGGGAGCCGTCGGCCGGATTGATCCATATGAGGGAGCGGTCGGGGAATTGGGCGGCCAACGCCGCGTCATGGTTGGGATCGGTCTCGTTGATTCCATTTTCCCGCACCGCCAGCAACAAGCGGTTGGCGTCATAGCGTTTCAGCCCGCCATAGGAATCATAGATGTCCGTGCCGTCCCACGTTTCGTTTGGAGCCGGTTCGTTCTTCTTCAAGATGGGTATTTTGGAATTTTCCCCTGTGATCAAAAACTCCCACACTGGGTTAATCTTCTGTGCCCACGCGCTGGTCACGCAAAAGCCCAATGCCAAAGCCACACCTAAAATTTTTTGCCGCATGTTTTTTCACCTCGTGGTTGATTTAAGTTTCAACGGCGGGCCGTTGAAACCAGGAAACGAAATTAAAAGAAATTTAAAAATGGTCAGAATAACTGAAATGTTTTCGGCTTAATGTAATCATTATGTTGCCGGTTGGATGAAATACAAGGTGCAAGAAGCAAGCCAATGAAGCAAGTCAACTTGGCGATATTGTACCGATCGAACGGAATTGTCAAGGCGTGATTTTTGTTAGGGCTTTTACACGATAAATGTAAATAAAAACCAAACAACGATTCCCGCGGTGAAGCCTTCGAGAATGGTTCCCAGAGAGTGCAACTGGTAACCCATGGCCACGTCCATCTTCGAGAATTGCGTGACTACCCAGAAATAACTGTCGTTGGCATGCGAGATCACCATGGATCCGGCGCCGATCATAACCACGCACAAGGCGGTCTGCGCGGGTGACGCCACGCCGAACGACGCCAACAGGGGCGCGGAAAGGGAAGCAGTGGTGATAAGAGCCACCGTGGACGAGCCTTGCGCGGTTTTTATCGCGGCGGCCATCAGGAAAGGAATCCAGATCCCCAAGTGCCACTCGGCCAGTGGTTTTCCCACCACCTCGGCGATGCCCGAATTCTGCAGCACCTTACCGAATGCCCCTCCCGCGCCGGTAATGGTGATGATGATGGCGGCGTTGACCACCGCTTCGCCTACCCATCCGGTGGTGGAAAACATGGAGGAATCCCATCGCCGGGGCAGAAAAAAGGCGATCAGCACGCCGGTCAGCAAGGCCACCATAGGCGTACCGGTGAACAACAGGAACGAGTGCCAACGGCCTTCTCCGAAGGGATGCGTGGGATAGGCGGCGGCCGAACCGAGGACAATCAGGAGTATCGGGATCACCAGGGGTAAAAACGACAATGCGGCGGGAGGAGCTTCGCGGGTTCGGCGCACCATCTCGTATTCATCCAATTCTGGCTCCGGATCGATGGACACACGGGCGGCCCACCCGGTGGCAAAGAGCCAACTGGCCAACAACGCGAATAATCCCGTGATCATCCCGAAGAGGATCACCAAACCCACATCGGCTTTTAAGATCCCCGCGGCGGCGACCGGCCCAGGTGTCGGGGGAACCAAGGTATGGGAGGCGTACAGGCCCAAACCCAAGGCCACGGCGCACGAGGCCAGGGTGACACGGCTTTTCTTGGCGAGCGCCTTATTGAGCGGGGAGAGAATCACAAATCCCGAATCGCAGAAAACGGGGATGGAGACGAGATAACCGGCTAACGCCATCGCCAGGGGGACGTTGTGCCGCCCCGTGATTTTCAAAAGGCTTTCGGCCATCGTGTAGGCTCCGCCCGACCGTTCCAGGAAAATGCCGATGATGGTCCCGAACAGGATGACGATGCCGATGCTGCCGATGGTTCCGCCGAATCCCTGGTTGATGGAATCCACCACCTGCTGGAGCGGCATGCCCGAGAGGATGCCAAACCCGAAGGCCGCGAACAACAAGGCCAGGAAGGGATGCAATTTTAGCCTGGCCGTGGAGTAGATGATCAACAATACGGCAAACAGAAGCAGAATAGTCTTTCCCATGAATGGGTCTCTTTTTCTTCTTCGTCGGCAAGGGTGGTCCAGTAACGGGGAAATGCTATCACACTCCGCCGGACGTGGCGTATCCCTGAATCTTCATTCCATCCCCGGTAAGGAACATCACTTGCTGCACAGCGGCTGTTTAATCGAATACAGCACTTTCTAAGAGCCGTATCCGCTGTACACATCCGGATATTGTATACTTAGCGATTCCCTCTCCTTTCCCTGAAGCGGAGAAAATTGCAGATAAACGGGCTTGATTCAATTAAATTTCCGATTGCGTCTCAAGGCATAAATACACACTTACCGGGTGAGCAGGATTGAATCGCTTTGCCCCGTTCCTCCCTTCCTTGAAAAAGGCCGGGGAGGAGAAAAACAATAAATCCGTTCCCTATTTTCCCACCAAGGAACTGTCGCAGGGGAACGACATGCGGGGGCCGGTGCGGACGATATCCCCAAAGCTCCGCAAGCCATTCGAAGCGTCGTAGGAATAATAATTCCCGTACGTGTTAGTCCCATCAGGGCCGGCGCTGGAGATCCGCCATTCCGCGCAACGACGGGACGGGGGCAGCACGGTCACGCCGGCGAATTTGATCGATCCCCGGGATTCCACATAATCGTAGGTAGTGTAGGCCGCGTCTTGGTTCTCATTGATCCGCGCGCCAGGTGGCCCGTAGATGAAGGGATCCTGGGGGACGGAAGACATGTAGGCGATCGGAGTCGTCAG
Source organism: Candidatus Omnitrophota bacterium (assembly GCA_013177805.1). Classification (GTDB taxonomy): domain Bacteria; phylum Hinthialibacterota; class Hinthialibacteria; order Hinthialibacterales; family Hinthialibacteraceae; genus JABLXU01. Next base: position 61,736 of record JABLXU010000027.1, on the reverse strand, counting down.
GGGATAGAAACGGGCGGGAAGGGGATTGACATAGGTTCCATCCGGTTTCACCCAATACGGGTAATGATTGTTGTCCATGTTGTACATTTCCAGCGCCGTGCTGAGAGCCTGCATATCCGATTGGGCATGGGCCACCTTGGCCCGCACCTGGGCATTGAGAAAGTTGGGCACGGCGATGGCCGCCAGAATCCCAATAATGGCCACGACGATCAAAAGTTCAATTAAAGTGAATCCTTTTGGCTTCATGATCCTTTCTCTATGTTCCTCTTGGCATCGATATATAGATGGGCCGGTTCGAGAGGAGTGTCGTAAGCTTGAAAAGCCGGATTCCTCACCCTGTGGCCTAGAGTCCTTGATTATGCATACGGACTGTTTGATGTCTTGCATCACACCCTGCTCGCGTGCGCCTTGAGGCGTAATCCGCGGAATAATTGGTGAAATGATACCATGGATCAAGAATCAGGAACAGTTTATGATGGATTTAGAAAAACATGAAATGATTAGATGGTTCTCCTAAAACCGCCTTGAGGCCGGGAGTGAATGCATGCCTGTCGATTATCGGGTAAATGTTCCGGTGGGTGTGGAAGCCGCGATCGAGTTATACAACCGGTCTACCTTGGGCGAACGCCGTCCCGTGAACCGGCCGGACATCTTCGCGGAAATGCTGAAGCACGCCAATCTCACCATCACGGCTTGGGATGGCGAGCGCCTGGTGGGCATCGCGCGCTCGCTCACCGATTGGGCGTATGTGGCCTATCTCGCGGACCTGGCCGTGGACGCCGACTACCAGAAACAGGGTATCGGCAAACGCCTCATCGCAGAGACCCGGCAACGGCTGTGGCCGGAGTGCATGATCGTGCTGCTGGCCGCCCCCCTGGCAAACGACTATTACCCCAAGCTCGGCTTCGAGCACAATCCCCGGGCGTGGATGCTCAAGGGGAGATAAAAAAAGGGTCATCCGAAAAGGGCGTTCCTGATGGTGAAGGAGGCATTCCATCCACTCGATGAAATACGGGCGGACACAAAGGTAGGTCCGTCCCTACAATAATTCCATCACCCTGGCCCTTCTTCCAAAGGGGGAGGGTAATCATCCTGTTGTAATCCTTTTCCCAGAAATTACGGGCTGGATTATAGTCATGCCGCGCCGTTGACGCTAAGAAGCCGCACTGCAAACTGGTAAACAGTTACTTTATTTATTCCGTTTCGTAAGGCTTCGCGCAATCTCCTCGAAGATGTCGTCCAGGCTCTTGGTGAGCTCCCAGCCGGGATAATGGGTTTTCAGCTTGCCCAGGTTGGAGATGTAGCAGATGTGATCGCCTTCCCGGTTCGTATCAATGTATTCATACCGCATCTTCTTGCCCGTGACCGCCTCCGCCCGTTCGAACGCCTCCAGGATGGAGCAGGAATTGGACCGCCCGCCGCCGATGTTGTATACCTCGCCACAGCGGGGATTTTGGGCTATGGCCTCGATCGCCCGGGCCACGTCGTACGAATGGATGTTGTCCCGCACCTGTTTGCCCTTGTAACCGAAAATCTTGTAGGTGCGTTCTTCCAGATTGGCCTTGATCAAGTAGTTCAAGAAACCATGCAATTCCACGCCGGAATGATGGGGGCCGGTGAGGCAACCGCCGCGCAGGCACGCGGTTTTCATGCCGAAATAGCGGCCGTATTCCTGCACCAGGATATCCGCCGCAACCTTGGACGCGCCGAAGAGGCTGTGCTTGGACCGGTCGATGCGCATGGTCTCATCGATCCCCTCCCAATCGGCGGGGTTGGCGTACTCCCAGCGCTTCTCCAGTTCCCGCAGAGGGATTTCGTTGGGCGCGTCGCCGTACACCTTGTTGGTGCTCATGAAAATAAACACCGCGTCTGGGCAATGACGGCGGGTGGCCTCTAACAAGTTGAGCGTCCCCCCCGCGTTCACGTCGAAATCGTCGAACGGGCGGTCTTTGGCCAGGTCATGCGAGGGCTGCGCCGCGCAATGCACTACCAGGTCGAAAGCATGCTCTTCGAACAGCCGCAGCACGCCGGGGCGGTCGCGGATATCCAGGTTGACTGGTTCGAAATGCCGGGTCACCGACTGGAGCCGCATCAGGTTCCAGGAGGTATCGCCTGGAGGGCCGAAAAAGTCGGCCCGCATGTTGTTGTCCACGCCGATGATGTGTTCCGCCTGTGGATCGAAATATTCCACCACTTCTGATCCGATTAAACCGCTGGATCCTGTGACTAAGACTTTCACTCGATTACTCCGTTGAACAAATGGGGACCGGTGGGCCATCCCGTGTCCTGGTCCCGGCCGCATGGCATGGGAATCAAATCAGTTTCAGCCGGTCTCCGGGATTGTCAATCTCTGGAGGAAGATCAGGACGGAGATTTTTTTTCTTTTCCCGCATGAATGAAATACAGAACAAGGGGGATGGTTCCACATCCCCCTTCAATGGTTCCGGAGGGCCCGCTTTCCGAGTGCCCGTTTCCCGCTCAGAGCCGGGGGGCCGCTTTCAGAATATCCTCGGCGGTGCCCGTCTCGAACTGCTTGAAATTGTCGATGAACAGCTGGGCTACGTGTTTGGCCTTTTCGTCGAAAGCGTGCTTGTCGGCCCAGGTGTTCCGGGGATGGAGAACCTCAGAGGGCACGCCCGGGCACATGTCAGGAATCTCGAAACCAAAATACGGGAACGGAGAGAAACGAGCGTTGTCCAGAGCGCCGGAGAGGGCGGCACGGAGCACGGCGCGGCTGATCTTGATGCTCATCCGCTGGCCAATGCCGTACGGCCCTCCGCTCCACCCTGTGTTGACCAGCCAGACTTGGGCGCCGGTCTGGCGCAACTTTTGGCCCAGCAACTCGGCATACACACTGGGGTGCATGGCCATGAACGGCGCGCCGAAGCAGGCGCTGAAGGTCGCCTGCGGCTCCGTGACACCGCGTTCGGTGCCCGCCACCCGGGCGGTGTAGCCGGAAATGAAATGGTACATGGCCTGCGCGGGACTCAGACGGGCGATGGGAGGCAACACGCCGTACGCGTCGCAGGTCAGGAAAATCACGTTTTTCGGATGGCCGCCGACGCTGGGAAACACGGCATTGTCGATGTGCTCCAGCGGATAGGCGGCGCGGGTGTTTTCGGTGAGCGAACTGTCATCGAAATCGACCACCCGGCTATCGGGATCCATCACCACATTTTCCATGATGGCGCCGAAACGGAGCGCGTTCCAAATTTGCGGTTCGTATTCCGGGCTGAGATGGATGCACTTGGCGTAACAACCGCCCTCGAAATTGAAAATGCCCTTGTCGCTCCAGCCGTGTTCGTCATCCCCGATCAAACCGCGCTCGGGATCGGCCGAGAGGGTCGTTTTGCCGGTGCCGGAGAGACCGAAAAAGATGGCCGTGTCCCCTTCACGTCCAATGTTGGCGGAGCAATGCATCGAGAGAATCCCTTGCTGGGGGTAGTGGTAATTCAAAACGGAAAAGATGGATTTCTTGATCTCTCCCGAATAGGCCGACCCTCCCACGAGAATCATCCGCTTGGCGAAATTGGCGATGATGAACACTCCGCTGCGGAGGCCGTGTTTCTGCGGATCGGTGCGATAACCCGGCGCGGCGATGACCGTGAATCCCGGGATAAACTGTTGCTGTTCTTGCGGGGTGGAGTTAATGAACATGGTATGTACAAACGCCGCCGCGTAAGCATACTCGGTGATCGTGCGCACGGGCACGCGGTACTCCGGATCAGCCCCGGCGAACACGTCTTGAACAAACAGATCCTTGTCGGCCAGATAATCGGTGACTTCCTTGTGGAGGGCGTCGAAAACCTCTTCCTGGACTGGGACATTGACCTTGCCCCACCAGATTTGATCCTTGGTGGTGGCTTCCTCGACGATATATTTATCTTTGGGAGACCGGCCGCGGCCGACTTCATCCGTCGTGGCGACAAAAGCGCCCCGTTCCGATAAGCGGCCCCGGCCCTGTTTGAGTTCGTATTCAAGCAGGAACGCGGGGGGGAGGTTCCAATACACATTCCTGGCCTGGGTAATGCCATGATGCTCCAGGCCGTGCGAGCTTTGGTTTAATCCCAAATGATTCATCGATACCTCCTGCGTGCGGTTATATAAGTATGCCATCTTCGGGAACTGCCACTCGGCAATGCGGCACGGCTTTAACGGACTGCCCGGCTCGTGCTGGAGGAAATCAGTGATGCAGGTCTGGAGAACAACGTTTCATCGGCTGAAAAAAATCATCGTAAGACAAATGACGGCCAAACGTATCTTCCCGCGCCTTGGTTGCGAATTTATCCATAGTTCCAGTATTTTTCCCTGGCTTATCAGGGTATGGAATAATCTAAACCCCAACGGACCTGAAAAAGATTGCCAGAATTATAACTATCCCACTAAAAGGAACAAGGTGAAAATCTTTTTTTAAAAGGGAAAGCCGGATTTTGCTATTCTGCATTCATAGGCCCTCTAGGACTGGATTCGAGAGCCTGGCGCAGACTCTCCCGGTCAATGGCGCGGATACGTCCCAGCATGGCGTACCGCAGGAAAGGAATCCCCAGCAGGGTCAGGAACCAATACCCCAAAATCGAGTAGAGAACACCCACCGCCAGATTGGTTTCCCACGTGGCGTAGGGTTGGAACAGCAGAATGATGGCGCTGTCCCGCGTGCCCATGCCGGCCAGGGTGATGGGGATCAGGCCGACGAAAATGGCGATTGGCAAGGCGGCGACAACGTACAGGAGGGGGACCTCCGCCCGCAACGCCCGGTAACAGATCCAGGTTTGCAGAAAAGTAAGAAACCAGTTCAGCAACGTCATGATCAGAATGATCCCCAACGTTCCGGCGCTTCGGTACAACCGGCGGGAGGCTTCCAATACCTCGAGCATCATCCCCCGCCACTTGGTTGGAACCCGGTTGACGAGGGAAGAGGAGGCTGCCAGGAAGAACAACAATACGCCGGCCAGAATGGCTCCGGCCACAAGGCCGGCCGTGGGAAATCCGTACACCATGCTTCCTACGAGTCCGAACAATCCCAGCGCCACGACATCCATGACCCGTTCCGCCAAGATTACGCCCGTGGTCCGGCTGTAGGACAGAATATCCTTCAGAAATACGATTTTAATCAAATCCCCCGATTTGGCGGGCGTGATGGTGCCCAGGGGCCAAGCGGCCATGACCAAGATGAAACTGTTCCACCATCCCAGATCGGTCCCCAACCGGCGGACAATAAGATTCCACCGGATGGCGCACAGCCAGGGAAAGGTCAGCGACAAGCAGAAAGCCGCCGCCACCAGCCAGAGATCGGCTTGCCCCAGGATCGCGGTGGCCTTCGCGAAATCCATCCGGCTGAAGAGGAACACGAAAACCGCCAGGGTGACGATCAGCAGTCCGGTGCGGCGTGGGATTCGCGGCATGATAGCTCACGTGCAATCGAGAAGTTTTAGTCTGAATGGAAATTGGAGTAGCGTAGCATGAGACCAGGGAAGTTCCAATGTGAATACCCGGCGGCCGGGGCGGTGATCATGTTTTTTACCGTATGTGGATTTCCCGTACAGGAAACGCTTGCATTCTTTTATTCGGGGCATGCGTGAGGGTGAGAACACGCAACGATTCCCTCTCCCTTGGAGAGAGGACCGGAGTACGGGGAACGCTGCGAGGCCTCCCTTACCCTTATGAACCGCGTTAAAACGAACCGGGAACAGAAAGCCGATGGATTTAGGCGGGAATGGGAATTGGCTGAATAAGAATCCATTTTTTTGATTGACGGATTTTGGAGAGGATATACAATGTAAAGCGGCCGGTCTTCTGAAAATCGGGGAAGACCGGTTTGTTATGTACGCTTCGGCCATGGATCTCCAGGAATTGGGAGGTAGAGAGGATCCAGGCCCGGTTGCCGTCTTTCCTGCCTCTGTGTTTTCGTGGGAATCATATGGGTTTGTAATCGGTTGGGTCCGGGAGGCCGGATGCTCTGGTCGGGGAGCGGCCTGCGTTTGCGCGGTCCGCGCGGGTGAATCCGGCCGCGCCGGCCCTGGATGAAAGCTATTTCTGGTGCACAAAGGAATCAGTTAAACATGAAACGACAAATCCCCCTCGAACGCGTCCGCAATATCGGCATCATGGCCCACATCGATGCCGGGAAAACGACCATGACCGAACGGATTCTCTATTTTACCGGACGCACCCACAAAATCGGCGAAGTCCATGACGGGGAAGCCGTCATGGATTGGATGGAACAAGAACGGGAACGCGGAATCACGATTACCTCCGCAGCCACTACCTGCTTTTGGCGGGACCATCGCATTAACGTTATCGATACGCCCGGCCACGTGGATTTCACGGTGGAAGTGGAGCGGTCTTTGCGGGTTTTGGATGGGGCCATCGCCCTCTTTTGCGGCGTGGCCGGGGTGGAACCGCAATCCGAGACGGTCTGGCGTCAAGCGGAAAAATACGAGGTCCCGGTCATCGCCTTCATTAACAAAATGGACCGCGCCGGCGCTGACTATTTCCGCGCCCTGGGATCCATGGAACGGCAATTGCATGCCAATCCGGTGCCCATCGTTCTGCCCATGATGAACGACGGAAATCTGGAGGGCGTGATCGACCTGATTCATAACTGCGCCCATATCTATGACGATGCCACCGGGGAAAAACGCCACGATGTCCCCATCCCCCCTGCGTTTCAGGATATGCATGACCAGTGGTACAAGTATCTTGTGGAAAAAGTGAGCGAAGTGGATGAGGTTTTATTTGAAAAATACTGCGAGGGGGCCGCGATTTCCAAAGAGGAATTGATTCAGGGCATCCGCCGGGCCACCCTGGCCCGCGCCATTACCCCCACGCTGTGCGGCGCCGCGTTCAAGAACAAGGGGGTGCGGCGGTTGTTGGATGCCGTGGTCGATTTCCTGCCCTCACCCGTGGACCTGCCGCCGGTCATCGGCGTTCATCAGGACGAAGAAATCGTCCGCAAGCCTTCGGACGACGCGCCCTTGGCGGCCTTGGCTTTTAAAGTCATGGCGGACAAACACATGGGCAAGTTGGTCTATTTCCGGGTTTACTCGGGGATCATGAAGGCCGGTTCGTATGTTCTCAATTCTACCAAGGGCACCAAGCAACGGATCGGACGGTTGCTCCAGATGCACGCCAACAAGCAAGAACAGCGGGAGGAGATCTTCTGCGGCGACATCGGCGTGGCGGTGGGGTTGAGCGACACGGTCACCGGTGACACGCTCTGCGATATCGATCATCCCATCCTCTTGGAAGCCATCGAGTTCCCGTCGCCGGTCATCTCGGTGAGTATCAAGCCCGAATCCCGCAACGACAGCGACAAACTGGGGATCGGCCTCGGGAAATTAGCCGAGGAGGATCCCACGTTCGTGGTTACATCCGGCGAGATGGAAGGCGAAACCATCATTTCCGGCATGGGCGAATTGCATCTGGAGATCATCGTGGACCGGTTGCGGAGGGAATACGGTGTCACGGCGCTGGTCGGCCGTCCGGAAGTGGCTTACCGGGAAACGATCTCCCAGTCCTATGACGTCAACCACCGGTACGTCAAGCAGTCGGGCGGCAAGGGCGATTACGCGCACGTGGTATTCAAAATCGAGCCGAATCCGCCGGGACATGGATTTGAATTCGAGAACAAAATCGTGGGCGGCGCCATCCCCCGTGAATACATCCCCGCCATCGAGAAAGGCATTCTCGACGCCATGAAACGGGGCATTTACGCCGGGTATCCGGTCGTCGATGTCAAAGTGACCTTGTACGACGGCTCCTTCCACGAAGTCGATTCTTCCGAGCGGGCGTTCCGGATCTGCGGCAGCCAGGCGTTTAAGGAAGCCTTTCTGAAATGCCGGCCTTACCTGATGGAACCGGTCATGCGGGTGGATGTCACCACCCCGCCCGAGTACGCGGGGGGCATCAATGGAAACCTCTGCTCCCGCCGGGGCCGGATTCTGGGAATGGACAGCATCGGCGCGAGCAACGTGATCCGCGCGATGGTTCCCTTATCGGAGATGTTCGGTTACGCGACCGATCTGCGCACGATCACCTCCGGCCGGGCGTCGTTTTCCATGCAATTCGAACATTATGAGCCGGTTCCCGCCAGCATTGCCGAAGACATCATCCGTTCACGGAACGAAAAACTGCGCGGCGCGGCGTAAGCGCGTCATGAGCTCAAGAACGAAGCCAGGGCATGGTTTTCCATGCCCTTTTTTGTCTTCTGGTCATGAGTAATTAAGAATGGAAAGAGAAATAACCAGCCGGCTTCGGCTCATGCGTTCCTTGGCTGCCCCCATTCCAGCCCGATGAAAAGACCGCCGAAATGAGAATGACGATAAAAAAACACGCGGGGCACTGTTGCTTGTGCCCCGTGTGTCCCATCGGAGGGATCAAAAGGAAAGATCGATCAATTAAACGAACCGGACTCTAACTGGGTAACGCGCGTCACGCTGCAACACCGGCTGCACCTCCGGTTACGGGCCCTAGAATGGATTCCGCCCTTTCAGGGCTCCCCTCACTTTAGCCCTCTTCCAGAGGGAGAAGGAATCGGGTCCCTGATTTCGCCATGATAAAAATCCGGCGAAATGGCATTCCATTTGGCTTACACCACCCGCAGTGAATCGGCGATGGCGAAGCGTTTCACCCGGCTGAAAGTCTTGGGGGTGCAGGGGCCTTCGCCCGTGGGGCCGGCGATGGTGAAAGCCGTCCAGCCCTCGCCGCCATTGCCTAGAATCGCCCCGCAAGGGCCGTTGGCCACGAACAGGTTGACCTGGATGGCTTTGGCGAATTGGGTGATGCGGTCCATCCGCCGGCTGTGGATGATGGCCGTGTGGCCAAAGCCGTGTTCCGCCTCCACCGCCGCGCTGACCGCCTCCTCGAACGTGTTGACCTTCACGATAGCCAGCACGGGCATCAGCATTTCGTGCGTGACGAAGGGGTGGTTTTTGGTGACGTCTGCCAGAAGCAGCTCGCAATTGGAGGGGATCTGCAGATTGATGGCGCGCGCCAGGACTGCCGCGTCTTTGCCCACGAAATCGCGGTTGACATGTCCCTCCGCCGTCAGGGTGACGCGGGTTAGGGCGTCGGTCTGGGCGGCGCTGAGCATGTACGCGCCCCGCTGCCGCATGGCCGAAATCAGGTCGTCGTACACCGGCGGGAGCACGAAGCACTCCTTTTCGCAGATGCACGGCATATTGTTGTCGAAACTGGATCCGTCGTAGATATTCTGGGCCGCGCGGCCGATGTCGGCGGTTTCGTCCACGATTACCGGCGGATTGCCCGGTCCGGCTACGATCGCCCGCTTCGGGCTTTCCAACGCCGCCCGCACCACCGCCGGGCCGCCTGTGGCCACCAACAGGGAGATATCCTCATGGCCCATGATGATCTTGGCCGTGCGCAGGCTGGGTTGCCGCACCGAGGTCAACAGGTTGGCCGGCGCGCCCGCCGCCACCAACGCCCGGTTGATCGCTTGCATGCTCTCCAGGGTGCATTGCACCGCGCCGGGATGCGGTCCAAAAACCACCGTGTTCCCGGCGGACAGCATGGCGATAGCGTGGTTGATCACCGTGGCCACCGGATTGGTGGAGGGCGTAATCGTGCCGATCACGCCGAACGGCGCGTATTCCTGCAGCATGATGCCATGATCGCCGGTGACGCAGGTAGTGGTCAGTTCTTCCGGGCCGGGAGTTTTCTCCAACGCCAAGGAATTTTTCAAAACTTTGTGATCCGCCCGGCCCATCCCCGTGTCCCGCACGGTCAATTCCGCCCAGTCCCGGTTCAATTGCCGGGAGGTGTCCCGGATCACTTGGGTAAAACGCTTCCGGTCTTCCAAAGGCACTTCCCGGAACCGCAGAAAAGCCTGCTTGGCGGCCTGAATGGCCTGCTCGATATCCTCAAAGACGCCGTCCCGGCCGCCGCTGACGGCGCCGCCCGCGCAGGCGGCCACATGCGGCGGGGAAACCTGGGCTTGGTTTTGCAATTCTTGCATCACCCGGCGTACGATTTCCGCGATTTGCCGATCATCCATTTTGCGACTCTCTCCCGTCCCTATTTTTGGGGAACAATCACGACTTCGATGCCTCTCCGTTGCAACAGTTCCATGGCCAGCGGTGTGATGAGTCCGCCCCGCGCGGCTTTTACCACCGGCCCTTTGAGCCGGGCCGCGTCTTCTTCGGTCACAAGGCTGACGATCAAATCCGGCCCGCTTTCCACTTCGTTGAGTACAATCCGCGAGATCGCCTGGACCGCCTCGGCCGCCGGCAGGAGTTTTATGCCCATCGTGGCCAGCTGTTCCCGGTACCGGTTCAGCACGTCTTGGATGCCGGGAACCTGGTTGCCACAGACTATGCACGCGGTGGGGTCCAGCCCCTCCGTGGAGGCGTACGTGGGAATCTTTTGCGCCAAGGCCGACAACGCCAAATTCAACGTGACCGTGTCCGTGATGCCCAGCGCCAGCTTGGCCGCGTGGGTCCGGCTGAACGAAGGCAGAAACACGGCGGAATAACGGGACAAATGGTACATCATTTTGTGCAGTTCCGCCGGTTGATCGATGGCGCGGATGCCCAGCGCGGCGGTTTCGTCCGGCGAGATCACCCAGTGGGCGCTGGAGGAGAAAACCGCGTCCAGGCCGATGCCTTTCTCCCGCCAGTTTTGAAAAGCCTGGGTGAGGACATCCCACTTCTCTTTCGCCCCGGTGAAAATTAAAAGGACTGCCGGCCCTTCCAGGGATGGCGGCGGGACGGCTGGCGGGGCCGCCGGCTTAAGTTGCCTGGGCGCTGTGCGGGCCGGGAACGGATCCGGAATGGTGCACGCCGGACCTTGGCAGGCAAACGGATCGAGAGTCTCGTTCGAATCGGGCGGCAACGCGGTTTCGCGGGCGCGGTCCTGCTCCGCCAAGACCTTCCGAACCTCCTCCATGATGATCCGTTCCAAATCCTGTGAATTCATGATGGCCTTTCAATCGATGATTTCCGCCTTTTCTCCCCCGCGCAGGCCGCTGGCGTTGCCGTCGTCCGTGTCCAGGTGCATTTCATCCAAATACATGGGATGCACCCGGCATTGCACGTCTTCGAAGACGGTGCGCTTATGGGTGGTGATCCGCACTTTGACGATTTGATTATCCGCAATCCCCCATTTTTGCGCGGACGCGGTGGACAGGTGGATGTGCCGGTTCGCCAAAATGACGCCGCGCTGCAGGTGCACCACGCCCACCGGTCCGACCAGGATCAATCCCACGCTGCCTTCGTGTTCGCCGGAAGGCTTTACCGGGGGATCGATCCCCAGGTAAATGGCGTCGGTCTTGGACACTTCGACCTGCGTGCTTTTCCGCAACGGCCCCAGCACCCGGACCTCGCCCAGACACCGCATCCGCGGCCCGACGAGTGTCACCACCTGTTTGGCCGCGAATTGACCCGGCTGATAGAGTTCGTTCCGTTCCTCCAAAACAAAACCTGGGCCGTACAAGATTTCCAGATGCTCCTGGCACAGGTGTACGTGGCGCACGGAAACATTCACCGGCACCAACTTGGCGCCGGGGGACGGGCCGGTCTGTGATGCCCGCAAACGGGCGACCACCCGCTGGGTGATTTGATCGATCAGGGCATTATCCACGAAAGGTTCAGCCATTGTTTCCCGGTCCTAGAAAAGCACGGCGTGGCGGTGCTGCCACGCCGTGCCTTGGAATGTGCGTTTTTCATGGAACCGTGGACCTGGGGAGGCCCAGGAAACCTGCGTGGCCGCTGAGGACACCTTACCCTTTGGTGGGCAGTATGCCTTCGATTTCGGCATGCGGCCGGGGGATGACATGAACCGAAACCACCTCTCCCACCTTGCGGGCCGCCGCCGCCCCCGCGTCCGTCGCGGCTTTCACCGCGCCGACGTCCCCGCGAACCATCACGGTCACGTACCCGCCGCCTATCTTCTCTTTTCCGACCAGCGTCACGCTGGCCGCCTTGACCATGGCATCCGCGGCTTCGATCGCGCCGACCAATCCGCGTGTCTCGACGAGTCCCAGGGCTTTTCCTTCCACGGGTGTGTCCTCCATTTCCTTTTCCTTATGTGAAAATGCCTATGAGGTTTATCTCAGGTTTCCCTGCTTGGGATGCTGTGCATTGTATCCCAATTCCATCCTGGGTTAAACCACCGTGGATGGCATGGCCACGGATTTCTTTTCTTTTTAATACAATTCTTGCGGCAAGGTAAGCCCTGGTCTCTCTTCTCCCGGCCTCTGAATCGTGTTTTTTACCGGTTCCTTGTAAATTCAAGTCACGAAGAATCAGTGCCGGGTCAGAAAAAGACTTGATAAAACAGCATGGCGCGCTGTCCGCGGTTCATCCTTTCCAGGCACCTTGCAGGCCGGGCCATCCCCCGGCATAGTGAAGGATTGGTTCGGGAGAGGATCCGTTGCGCGGGATGAGTGCGTCCGGTATGCTGAAACAGCCCCATAAACCACGAACGCCAAGGGAGGCGCCGACCTTCTTGCGCGAACTGGAACTCTGGAACGTCGGGTACAGGCGGGTGGCCGGCGTGGACGAGGCGGGCCGGGGACCGCTGGCCGGACCGGTGGTGGCGGCGGCAGTGATCTTGCCGCCGGACCTTGATCAACACCTCCTGGCGGGCCTCCGCGATTCCAAACAATTGGGAGAGGCTGCCCGCGAACGCTTTTACGACATCCTCATCCGCAACGCGGAGAGCTATTCGATCGCCCAGGCTTCCCCCCGCGAAATCGAAACCTTGGACATCCGCCAGGCCTCCCTGCTGGCCATGCGGCGCGCGGTGGAGAATCTCGATCCCCCTCCGGAATTCGTGCTGGTGGACGGGCGGGATTATCCCCCGGCCGGCATCCCGGGGGAGGCCATCATCAAGGGTGACCAGCGCTCAGTCCTCATCGGCGCGGCCTCCATTCTTGCCAAGGTCACCCGGGACCGCATGATGCTGGCGTGGCATGAAAATTTTCCCCACTACGGTTTCGATCATCACAAGGGGTATCCCACCGAGTTCCACCGGGTCGCGCTGGAATTGTTTGGCCGTTGCGTGCTGCACCGGAAAACATTCCGCTGGGTGCCGGATTACGAGCGGAATCCGGATCTCAGCCCCGTCGTTCACTCGGTGGTAAAACGCGCCCGTTATCTTACACGGATCGAAGACATAGAGAAACAAATAACGGAGTTGGCCGCCCTGCCTTTGGCCGGCAAGGAGCGGTACTACCTGGAACAATGGCTGACGTTCCGCCTGGAAGACCTGCGGCGGCAGGCGCGGGACGAAACGCCCGCCACGGTGGACCGCGGCGGCCGACACGAAACCCTGGCGGCGGAGTACCTCACCCGCAAAGGCTACCGGCTGTGGGAACGGAATTTCCGCTGCCGCGCGGGCGAAATCGACCTGATCATGAACCAGGGAACCCGGATCGTGTTCATCGAGGTGAAATCCCGGACCACATCCCATTTCGGGATGCCCTACGAGGCGGTCACACCCCGCAAACGCAAGGCCATCATCCAGGCGGCGGAGAAATACTTGCACGACCGGGGGCTGGGGGAAGGCTGGGACATCCGCTATGACGTGGTCTCGATCTTCGCCCCGCGCGGCCAGGTTCCCCACATTGAACATTTCGAGGACGCCTTCCGGGTGGAGGAGGAATTGAGGTAGGAAGGATTTATCTACGCCACCGCGTTGAGGGTCAAATCGGCGGTGCGGCCTTCGCGCAGGTAGTGATAGGCCAGGCCGGCCACCATTGCCCCGTTGTCCTGGGAGTAAGCCATACCAGGCAGGTAAATGGAAAATCCCCCTTCTTCGCCGCGGCGGCTGAGTTCTTGGCGCAAGGCCGCATTGGCGGAGACGCCGCCCACCAGGGAGATGTGGCGCAGGTTCAGTTCTCCAGCCGCCCGCAGGGTCTTGGTCACCAGGACATCGACCGCCGCGTGTTGGAACGACGCCGCCACGCGGGTGATCTCCTCGTCCTCCCATTCCCGGCCGCGCAGGTAGTTGATCACGGCGGTTTTGAGTCCGCTGAACGAAAAATCGTAGCCTTGCCCCACCATGGGACGGGGAAATTCAATGAACGCTCCCATGAATCCCTCGGCGCGTTTTTGAATGGCCGGGCCGCCGGGAAATCCCAATCGGAGAACTTTCGCCACTTTATCGAAGGCTTCCCCGGCGGCATCATCCTGAGTGCCCCCCAGGTAAGCCAGACGGGTCCAGCTGTCCACCCGGTAAAGCGCGGTATGGCCTCCGGAGACCAGCAGGGCGAGATGCGGGAAGGGCGGGTGTTCGTCCAGCGGTTTGTCCAGCCCGGCTGTGTAAACATGGGCTTCCAGGTGGTTGATTCCCACCAGCGGTTTATGAAGAGCATAAGCCAGCGCTTTGGCGAATGAGACTCCCACCAGCAGGCACCCCGCCAGGCCGGGCGTGCAGGTGACCGCCACCGCGTCCACTTCCTCCAGCCGGACCTGGGCCTTGCCGAGAGTCTGATGAACCAGCGGCGGAAGGTTCTCGATATGGGCACGGGATGCGATTTCGGGCACTACCCCGCCGTACGGCCGGTGGATCTCCACTTGGGACGATACCCGGCTGGCCAACACCTGGCAGCCGTTCCGCGTCAGCGCCACGCCGGTATCGTCGCATGAGGTTTCGATTCCCAGGATCAGCAAGGCCTTACCGCGCGCCTCCCCCGGTCTGCAGGAGCATGATCCCCTTCAGGCATTGATAGGCGGTCAACAGTTCGATGTCATACAAGTTTTCTGATTCCGTTGGGGCGCCCGAATCCTCCTCGGAGGAGAAAACCTCCGCCACTGTGGTGGGCGTAGGAGCTTGGACGGTATCCGTGGCGGATTCGACAGTGGGCATCCCCAGCAGGCTGGGGGGAAGATAGCCGATTTTACCCGCGACGCGGATGTCTTGGCGTTGATCGTCGGTCACCTGGGCATAAATGTCGGGGGCCAGACCTTTTTCATCCTCGATAGAACGGCCGAGAGGGGTGAAATACTTGGCCGTGGTTAATTTGAGCGACGCCCCCTCCATGCCCGGCATCTCTTTTAATTCATATAAAGTTTGCACGGATCCTTTTCCGAAGGTGCGGTGTCCCTCTGGACCGACCAGGATGCCCCGCTTGTGGTCTTGAATGCACCCCGCGACGATTTCCGACGCGCTGGCGGAAAATTCGTTGACCAACACGGCCATTTGGAAATCCCCCACCGGATTGGTTTCAGCATAATAGACCTTTTCGTAATTTTCCCGGTCGCGGTGCGAGACGATTTTTTGTCCTTTTTTGATGAAGAGATCACAGATCCGCACCGCCACATCCAGCAGGCCGCCTACGTTGTCCCGCAGGTCGAGAATCAAGCCTTGCATGCCTTGTTTCTCGAGGTCCCGGATGGCATTCTCCAACTCATCGGCAGCATCGCGGGTAAAATCGCGCAACCGGATGTAACCGATGCGCTTATCCAACATGCGCTTCTCGCTTTGGGCCACCGCGTTGGTTTGAATGATGGCGCGAGTCAAGGTGACCCTGCGGAGTTCGGATTCGCTCCGCCGGGCGATGGTTAAGGTCACCGTGGTGTCCGGATTGCCCTTCAGCAACTTGATCGCCTTGTAGATCGACATCCCCTTGGTGCTTTCCCCGTCGATTTCCACAATCTTATCCCCGCTCATCAAACCCGCCTTGGCCGCGGGGGTGTCGGGCAGCGGTTCGATGACCGTCAACCAGCCGTCCACTACGTCGATTTGGATGCCCAATCCGCCAAACGATCCCTGCGTCTGATCGTTGAATTCCTTGGCGTCGTCCGGCTCCATGAACACACTATACCGGTCCAGTGTTCCGACCATCCCATGGATAGCCCCCTTGATCAGGGAATCGGTGGAGACTTTTTCGGGATTCACGTAATTGTCCTGGATTTTGACCAGAACGTGGATCAAAACCTTGAGGGTTTTCATGGAATCCTCGACTGCGTCCAACGCCAACACGCTGCGTTGCACTCCGATGCCGAGGCAGGTGCTGATCAAAATCAGCATGCATAACAAGAAAACAATATGCTTTTTACCGGGGGCGTTCATGCCGGGCTCCTTCAACTCGATTGGCTTTCACAGTTACATACATCCAAAACGTCAGACTCCGGGACGGCTTGTCCCGGTCAGGCCCGCCGCGGATTAATTCTCCTCCAGCGGACCTAACCATTCCAGCGGATTTAACGCGTTTTCCCCCAGGCGGATTTCAAAGTGATACCAGGTGCCGATGGTTTTCCCGATAACCTGGGAGGCCTGAACGGTTTCATCCTTTGCGACTTGACTCATAACGTTTCCGTAGACGCTCAGGTAATCCCCCGCATGGCTGATTAGGATGGCTGAGCCGTATCCACCGATCGCGCCGCTGTAGATGACTTTCCCGGGCGCGATGGCCCGTATGGTGGAGGGCGGGCCCGGGAAGGTTTGCACATCAATACCGCTATTATTCATTTTAACCCGGTATTCAGGGTGGGTAAACTCACCAAACGGGCGGATGATTTTCCCCGGCGCCGGCCAGTAAAGTTTTCCCTTCCATGACTCAAAGGGCAGATCTTCCTTGGAATTCTCAGTGGAAGGCGCGGAAGGCAACGCGGGATTGGTCTGACCTTCCCCCAGGAGGGAGGCCGGACTCAAGGCGCCGGCGGTTTGTGGATCTATTATGCTTTGGGAAAGCGCGGTGAGGCGGTGACGTTCGGTGATGCGGAACCGGATTTCCTTCTCAGCGGACGCCAACTGGGCACGTAGTTGCTCGATTTGCTTATGGAACTCCTCCTCCGGAACCCGAGTCGGCTCGGCTACCCCGGTGGCCTCCTCTCCGGCGCGGGCTTCGGTATCTTGATTCTCCGATTCTTTCCCCTGGTCTTTTTCCAGATCGGCAGGCAAATAGCGGGTGAGAATCCGGTCCCGCAGATCATTTTTATCCCGGATGAGTTCGATTAATTCCCGCAGCCGGGGCAAGGCGGCTTGCATTTCGGAAAAGAGGCGCGCGGTGATGGCCCCGGCGGCCCGGACGGTGATCTGATACCGCAAACGGTCTTCCGGGTGGTGGAACGCATTTTCCATGCGGGTGGAAGTCAGCGCGCGCAGGTACTGAGCGATCGCGTCTTCCCGGTCCTGGATGCGCTTCTCGATTTGTTGGATTTCCCGCCGGGTGGCGTCGATCACTTTCTGGGCTTGGTCCAGATTGTAACGGTAATTTTGGAAAATTTTCTCGTTCTGTTTGAGGTTGGCCTGGTTGTGCCGCAACGCGTTTTCCATTTCCACTTGGCGGACTTGCAACGCTTGGGCGCGCTTTTGCTCCACCCGCCATTGCTCGCGGAGGTTTTCCAAGTTCGATTCCACCTCAAAGGCCATTACCGCGGCGGCTGGATAAAGAAATACCCACGCCCCGATGCTCCACCATGCCATAGGCCTCGTCCTCCTTGACTTAAAACAAGGCTGGCGGCCGGGTTACGGTTACCGCGTCCACCTCTTCCGAGGGTGCCCACCACCCGACCAGGCAAACCGCGGCCACCAAGGCCCCGCTCACCATAGCCCCTTCCAACCAACCGTTCCCTGGAGAAGACCCTCGAAGGGAAGGCGGAGCGAAGGGGAATAGGAAACTGCCGATTCCATAAATCAGCGCATACAAAATCACCGCCGCGAGAACGTTCATTGTCGTGATCTGCATCCAGACTTTTTCCGGGCTGATCTGGGAACCCGCGCCCCCCAGGCCCGTCCGCACCACATAGTGGCGGCGCAACCGTACCGGATAGTTGCTGAGCAAACCTCCTACGATGGCCGCCATGTAGAAAAAGAAAAAGAGAGAAAAAAACGTCTGGGTCCGGCGCCACTGTTCCAAACGGGTGACCAGGGCATCCACCCGCTCTTCGTCCCACAACACTTGGGTGACGCCGGTCACGCCGCGAATCAGCCGGGCGACGCGCGGCACCGTTTCAGGAACGGTTTCCTCCCATGCCAGGGTGGCGTACAGGACAGGGGGCAGGTGAGTTTTCCAAACGCGCTCCCAATCCGGCTGCTGCGTGTTCGGTCCAGTCCACTCGGGAATGGGAAGATCGAGTTGCGTGGAGGATATTTCCTTCATGGCCAGGATGGTGGAACTGATCGCGTTGACCTGCTGGCTGTCGAGTCCCAGCTGGAGTTCCACGGCGTACCGCATTGGATATTCCGTATACTCGATCTGGCGGCGGACCTCCTGAAAATGGATCTGGAAAAGCGAATAAAAAGCCACGCTGAAGGTGATAATCACCACCAAGGCCCAGTACAACGACCAACCCAGCTTTTTCACAATGATCACAATCCCCGCATACGTTCAGGCAGCTCAACGCCATATGCCATTTCTTTGAAAATTATAAGAGAAAGCCCCGCGGATGTAAACAAACGGTGCCCCTTACTCCCGAATCCGCCGTATGGCTTCGAACACCACCTCCGGAGGCGAATCCAAGGGCATCGGACAACTATTCGACCAGGGACGCGAGCGGCGGGGATCGGTAGGGCCGAACAGGCAAATAGTAGGAACTCCCAACGCCCCCGCGATCTGAACCGGCCCGGTGTCCCCCCCGGCGCACACCCGCGCCATCCGCACCAACTCGGCCATTTCAGGTATATTGGTCTGGGGCCCCAGGATAACCAAAGGAAAAGAAGGTGCAGGAAGCAGATCGCGGGTTTCTTGCTCTTTCCCGGGACCGAGGAGTATCACGGTGGGGCGGCCCGCCAGCGCCAACCGGCCGGCCAGCGCGGTAAAGTGGGCTGGTGGCCATTCTTTCTCCGGCTGCCCGCAGAACGGAACCAGGAGATCGTAGGCCTGTTCCCGGAGGCCCTGGCTATGCAACCAGTGAAGCATCCGGCGGCGGGCATACGGGTCCGGCGGCAACGTGAAATCCGGTTCGGCAGGTTCGATCCCCAAGGGCCGGAGAAGCCCCAGATTGCGCTGGACGATATGATGCTCACCCGGAGCGGGTGGGATCCGCAAGGTGTTGAACCAGGCGCTGAGCTCCCGCGCTTCTTCTCCCCCATGCCCGATCCGCACCGGCGCCCGGGAGAGGAAGGCAATCAACGAACTTTTGGTGTTGCTCTGGACATCCACGGCCAGTCGAAAACGGCGCAGGCGGAGATGGCGGATAAACTGCCGCGCTTCTCCCCAGGGCAAACCACGGGATCGGGAGTTGAGCCAGCGCCGGCGGGGAAACACGATGATTTCATCCAATCCGGGCAGTTGGCCCAGCAGCGGGGCAAAGTTATCCTGCACCACCCAGGCGATATGGGCTTTGGGAAACCGCTTCCGTAAAGCATGGAACACCGGCACCGCCGCCAGGCAATCACCCAAGGCGGACAACCGGACTAGGAGAATCCGTTCCAGAGTGGATGGCTCGAGTTTCATGCGCGGTATTTCTGCGCCAGCCTCATCGGGGTGTTTTTCGGGATAAATGCGGTGATCCCTGACGCGTTCACTTTCTGCCACAACCTGATTCGTCCTATTAACCCCACCCCTCTCCTTTCATGGCGGAGAATGCAGAGAGGCGGGGCTGTGCTTCCCGGTACTTGTTGTTCGGTCCATTTCGAGCAAGTATATGACGCTATCAATGCTGCGTATTCACAGGACATTCGGCAATCTTGAATTATCATACTCATTTCGTATAGATTCATGAACCACCAACGCCCTCGAATTCTGGTCACGAACGATGATGGCATTCATTCCCCGGGATTGACCGCCCTGGCGGATGCCATGCGGGAAGTGGGCGACGTTTGTATCATCGCGCCCGACCGCGAGCGCAGCGCGGTATCGCATTCCTTTACGATCAATCATCCGATCCGGGCGCAAAGCCTGGGCCACGAGGTGTATATCATTGACGGCACGCCCGCGGATTGCGTGATGTTCGGCACGCGGGGATTTTTGGATTATCCGCTGGATCTGGTGGCGTCCGGCATCAACCGGGGACCGAACCTGGGCATCGATACAGTCTATTCGGGCACGGTGGCGGCGGCGCATGAGGGGCATTTGTGCAATGTGCCGTCGTTCGCCATATCCATGGATGTCCCCCGGGACGGGTACACGTATCATTTTGAAACGGGCGCGCGGTTCGCGAAAATCCTGGCGCGGGCTATCCTCAGCCGCACCATGCCCGACGGCGCGTTTTTGAACGTCAACGTGCCCAACATCCCGTGGGAACAACTCCAAGGGGTAGCGATCACCCGGCTGGGACAGCGGATTTACCGGGACAAGATCGTCCGGCGCGTCGATCCCCAGGGCAAAGAATATTACTGGATCGGCGGCGAAGCCCCCACCTGGGTGAAATCGGAAGGCACGGATTTTCACGCGCTGGAACAAGATAAAATCTCCGTGACGCCCCTGGGGCAGGATTTCACCCAGTTCCACGCCATCCCCGAGCTGGACCGGTGGAACTTGAGTTTGAACAGCGAATGACGCGCTGGACGCAATGTCCGGTGTGGAATCGAGAAGATTGACGCGCGGAGTTGAGAAGAGAGAACGGTAAAGGATTCGGATAGGAGATTAGGCCTGGTGTTGGGAAACCTGAAAGACTGGACGATTCAGTTGGTGATTCAAGACAATGAATTCACGCGGCATGCGTATTGGGCGTTATGGGGACTGGCGTTCGCCGAGTCGTCCTTTTTCCCGATTCCGCCCGATATTCCGTTTATTTTTATGGGAATTGCCAAACCCCCCGCCGCGTTTTTCTTGGCCACGATCATGACCATCGGTTCGGTGCTGGGCGGCGCGATGGGATACGCCATCGGTTTTTACGGCGGGCGGCCGCTGGTGAACTGGATGGTGGAAAACCGGTGGGTGCAGAAGGTTTTCTCGCGCCGGCAGTTCGAGATGGTGGAATCTCAGTACAACCGGTACGATGTCTGGGCGGTGCTTATCGCCGCCTTCACCCCCATTCCGTACAAGGTGTTCACCATTGGTGGAGGATTGTGCCGGATTTCTTTCTGGCGGTTCATGGCGGCTTCCACCCTGGGCCGGGCGGGCCGGTTTTTTCTTGTGGCCACGTTATTATACTGGTTTGGTGCCTCCGCCCAGTTCATTCTCCGGAATTTCGACATTTTCCTGATCGTCATGTTAATCCTGGTGGTTCTTGGTTTCGCCGTCCTGCGGTATTTGCACAAACCCAGTCCCGGCACGGATGTATCTTGATCCCCCCAAAAATTGGACATCCTGCCGATGGCCGCCTATAATCCAATTACCGGCATGAGGCGGCTTGTTCATTTCACTCATTTCCAGCATCGCCATAATTCTTGACGGCCATGATCCCGGAATGGTTTATCCTGAAAATGCGGGATTGGACCACGCCGCAAGGAAGCCTTTGGACGGAGAAAGAGAATTGTAACCATGAGCGACACAGCCAAGACCCTGCCGGAAATCCGGCAGACGGACGGCATCCCCATCCATTTGTACGCCGGGAATCTGGAGGAAGGGGCGCAACAGCAGGCGGAATGGTGCGCCCGCTTGCCCCACGCGTTCCATCATATTGCCATCATGCCGGACGCGCATCAGGGTTATGCCATGCCGGTGGGAGGCGTTATGGCCATGAAAGGGGCGGTGATGCCCAATGCCGTGGGCGTGGATATTGGCTGCGGCATGGTGGCGGCGCAAACTTCGGTGGATGCCTGGGCCGTCCACAAGGATCTGGAAAAAGCCGCCCGGGAGATCCTCCACCGGATCCCCGTGGGCTTTGACTGGCACGAGAAACCTCAACAGGGCGAAGTGCTGGACCGGGTGCTTAAGGCCAAGGGAAAGGAGAAAAACCGCCTCAAGGAACGCCTGCCGGTAGTCATGGAGCATGAGGATGAGATCGCCTATCAACTCGGCACACTGGGCGGCGGGAATCACTTCATCGAGTTGCAGCGGGACGAGGAGAACCGGCTGTGGGTGATGCTGCATTCCGGTTCGCGCAACATCGGCCTGCAAATCGCCACCCATTACCACAACGTGGCCAAAGATTATTGCGCGGCCCAGAAATCCCCGTTACCCAAGGATTATGCCTATTTGCCCCTGGAACTGCCCGAAGCGCAACAGTACCTGGAAGAGATGCAATGGGCCATGGATTTCGCCATGCAAAACCGCCTGCGCATGTTGGAGCGGGTGTTCGAAACCCTGCGCGAGGTGTTTTCCCGCCCCGTGGAAAAGACGCTTGAAGTCCGCACGCATCACAATTACGCCGCTTGGGAAACCCACTTCGGTGAACGGGTCCTGGTGCACCGCAAAGGGGCGGTCCGGGCTTTGGCGGGCGAGTTGGTGACGATCCCGGGATCCATGGGCACGCTGAGTTACATCGGCCGGGGCAAGGGCTATGCGGATTCTTTCGCGTCGTGTTCGCACGGCGCGGGCCGGATCATGAGCCGCAAGCAGGCCTTGCGGGAAATCTCGGAGAAGGAATTCAAGCGCCAGGTCAAGGACATCATCGTGGTGACTCCCAAACTCAACCGGATCCTCGACGAAGCGCCGGCGGCCTATAAGAACATCGAGGACGTGATGAAATTGCAAGAGCCGATGGTCGTCCCCGAATTCCGCCTCTCCCCCCTGGCGGTGGTGAAGGGATGAGAAGGTTTCCACTCCCCTGGGGAGAGGGCATGGGTGTGGGAAGGCCGGACACGCCAAATTCGACCTTTTTTACGATCGAACTAACTGCCGCGTTCGAAAATACGGACGATCCAATGGTCTTCTTTCCGTTAGGTTCTTCCCTGACGCTTATCATTCCCATCCAACCCGGTTTCCCGGCTTATGGGGGGTGACTCGCCGGCCCGGCTTTTCATTTTTCCGGCCCCAATCGTGCACGATCCCCATGTGCTGGGTTACAAATGCCGGCCTTGTCATGTTTAATAGGGGTTTCAATCCCTCCGGCGGGTGGTAGTGCCGAAGGGGAAGGGAATCAAAGCGGTCATCCCAATTTCGAAAGCGGATTCATAGGAGGAGCCTGGGTTATGTCTGAGCCGGTTGGCTATCTCAATCTGGTCTTGCACGCGCATTTGCCGTTCATCCGGCATCCCGAACACGAGGAATTTCTGGAGGAGGATTGGCTTTTCGAGGCCATGAGCGAAACGTACATTCCCTTGCTGGATCTGTTCGACCGCCTGGTCAACGGGAAAGTCTTCTTCCGGATCACCATGTCCGTGACTCCGCCGCTGGCTGAAATGCTGGCCGATCCGCTCTTGCAGGACCGCTACAGCCGCCGCCTCGAAAAACACGCGGAACTGGCGGAGAAGGAAGTCCACCGCACCTCCCAGAAATCCGCCGCCGAATTCCATGACGCCGCGGTTCTGCACCGGGACATGGTCCAAACCGCCATCCGCGTGTTTCATCACACGTATCACCGGAACCTGCTGGAGGGATTCAAACGCTTTCAGGACGAAGGCGTGCTCGAAGTCATCACCTGCGGCGCCACGCACGGCTTCTTGCCGTTGATGGCCACCGACAAAGCCCGCCGCGCCCAGATCCGGGTGGCCACGAAGAATTACGAGAAATATTTTGGCCGCCCGCCCCGCGGGATCTGGCTGCCCGAATGCGCCTACGATTACGGCCTCGACGATTTTTTGGAAGAAGCCGGCCTCCGCTATTTCTTCCTGGATTCGCACGGCATTCTCTTCGGCCGGCCGCGGCCCAAGTACGGTGTCTTCGCGCCGGTGCTGTGCCCCTCCAATGTGGCGGCTTTCGCCCGGGATATGGAATCCTCCAAACAGGTTTGGAGCCGTGACGCGGGATACCCGGGCGACTTCGAGTACCGCGAATTCTACCGCGATCTCGGCTATGACATGCCCTACGAGTACATCCGCCCTTACCTGCACCGGGACGGAGTACGCCGCAATATCGGCTTCAAGTACCACCGCATTACCGGGGATGTCGATCTTTCCCAAAAACAACCGTACCGCCCGCGGTGGGCCCGGGACCGCGCCGCCGATCACGCCGGCAACTTTATGTTCAACCGGCAGCAACAGGTGCGGTTTCTGCGCCAGTTTATGGACCGGCCGCCAATCATCGTCTCCCCTTACGATGCCGAACTGTTCGGCCACTGGTGGTTCGAAGGCCCGTGGTTTATTGAGTTCTTGTTCCGCAAAATGGCGTTCGATCAGCACGACATCCGCGGCATCACGCCCAGCGAGTACCTCGAGGCCCACCCCGTGCTGCAATCCATCCAGCCCGCGCCTTCTTCGTGGGGCGACAAGGGCTATTTCGAAGTGTGGCTGAACGGCAGCAACGATTGGATCTACCGTCATCTGCACCGCTGCGAGGAGTGCATGCTGGAACTGGCGGCCGCCCGGCCCAACGCCCAGGGCCTCGAGGAACGGGCGCTCAACCAGGCCGCGCGCGAACTGCTGCTGGCCCAGAGCAGCGACTGGGCTTTCATCATGACCACCCAAACGGCCACGCCTTACGCCCGCCGCCGCACCCGCGAACACGCGCACCGGTTTCAAGTGCTGTATGAGCAAATCAAAGGAAACCGGATCGACGAGAATTTCCTGCGGGAACTGGAATGGCGGGATTCGATCTTCCAGGAAATCGATTACCGGGTGTATGTATGAATGACCGGGGGAATTGAAATCACGGGGAGAAAGAGTGAGGCTTTCCTATCCGTGGGTCAAGCATGAGAGCGAGAGACAGATCGGACAACCCCCGGGGCGGACCTTGGTGTCCGCCCCGGTTTTTCCTGAGTCCTAGGCGCAGGGTGATGCGCTTGCCCTTGCTTCAATCACGGGTCAATGAAGCGGAGTACTCCGGATGGATCATCCCGGTCAATACAACGAAAAATTGCTCAGGCTGGATGGTTCGAACTGCCCGCTGATGAGAATGATCAACGTCCCGCTGACATCGCTCACCAGGACGTACAAGCCCGGTCTGCTGTAACTGATCCCTTGAATCAATGCTTCACCCCGGTCGGATTTCAACCGGGCGAAAACCTTCCCGGTGTTCGTGGGTCCGGGATTGTCGAAGGTGTACCGTTGGATGAGCCGGGGCGGATTTTCTCCCTCCGCCAGCGCCACGAATAACCCGCCGCTGAATAGGCTGGCCAGGTTGTCGGAGAACGTTCCGGGCAGACGGGCGTTGTCCGGCAGGCGCCCCACGATCTGCTCGGTGAATCCCGGTTCCGTGAAATCGAAATACCCCAATGAGGGTAACGGCGTGCGGGTGGGCGTGGGCGTGCGGGTGGGCGTCGGTGTCACCTGCTGGGGAACGCTCCGTTCGGTCACCTGCGCGTACCAGCGGATCTGGCCCTGGCCGTCCAAGCGGAGGAACGTATCCAGCACTCCGTCGGACCGCAGAATTTGGTAGCCTCGATCGGTGATGACCATGTCCGTGACATCTTGAGCCGGCCGGGTTTGATATGGGAAGGGAATGGCGGCCCCGAACGGCAGGACCGTCCCGTCGCTGTACGTCACGTAATACCCGTTATCCACGAGTTCAAGATCCACCGCCGTCAAAGCGTTGGAGACTGTGAATCCGCGGTTGAGGGCGGTTCCGAAAAAGGCGATGGTCCCGTCTTGGTACAGCACGTAATACCCCAGCAAATCAGGGGCGAGTTCCAGGTCGACGGCGCCGGCTTTGGCGTATTGCCCCCAGAAGCGGTTGTGGCCCGCCGGGATGATCGTTCCGTCTTCCTGCAGGTAGATTGGATCGTTCGTGTCTCCAAAGAGTTCCAGGTCCACGAATTTCACCCGGGGATTTTGGACCGGGACAGAAATGGTCTTCGCGTCGCCAAAGGTATAGACCGTCCCGTCCGTGGCCAGCACATAATATCCTTTTTCACTGGGGGTTATTTCCAGATCGGCCGCCGTGATGCCGGAAGGCGAGCCAAAATGCACGGCATTGCCTCCGGTTTGAAGGAAACCGTCTTCGTATAAGATATAGAGGCCTCCCTCGCCTTGGACCGTTTTAACATCCACGGCTTTGGGGGGGGCGGCAGCTCCCTCCAAGGCCCCAAGCAGATATGCCATGATTAGGATTGGAATCAAAGGTTTCATCATTGTTCCTCGCGGGGCGGTGCCGGGATTTCAGTTGGTGATTTCGAAATAGTCATAAACGAATTCCATGCGTTCCATGTACCGGGTAGAACTATCCACCGAAAGGGGAGGCAAGGAAAATTTCACCGGCACGACATTATAAAACGTTACCCGCAGGACGCGTTGGTTTTTGGAATTCATCAAATCCACGTCCACAGTCCGTTTGGTCACGTTGCCTTTGATTACGGCGTCCCGCCAATCCCGCATCAGTTTGTGGAATACGCCATGCATCACCAGCGGGGGGTAGTTCGTGGTTTTGGAGATTTCATACGATCCGCTGGCGGTGCGGGAGGCCGATGTGGTGTTCTCGATCCCTTCCAGCATGAACACTTGGCCATACTGGGACAGCCCCCGGAACGTGATGTTGATGACCGTGGTTTGAGGCCGGTCCGCGGGATCGTTCGGATTGAAATCCGCCGGACTGAGGGATGCCGGTTCGGACATGCCGCGGACCGCGAGGGCGCCGAGCACAGCGCCGGCCATCAAAATCCCTATCCATGCCAAACATCTCTTCTGCCACATCGTTTCAACTCCTTTGCGCCTCTGAGTGAGATTCCTGGCCCAGCCGCGAATACCAAAATGGAATCATAGGGATTGTAGTCTTCCCCGCGTTCACTTGTCTATGTGCGGTTGGAAAAAACCGGGCTGGCGGGCATGCCGGCGGGGGTGAAAAAACCGGTTGCAAATCGCGGGCGTCAGGATAAAATAAGCACCATCCGCCCGGAGATCCGGCGGAAAAACCGGTTAACGTCTCTCTGCGGTGTTGGTGATGAAGACGGTCTTGAAAGGCGATATCGAACGTTCGGGATTCTAATTCTTGGCTGGATGCCAGGCCCCGGATGGGGAAGTCAGAAGGCGAAGTCCGGGATCCCACCTGTTCAGGCAGGTCTTTACCAAACCCTCTCACACGGCATTCGCGGAGCATGGTAAAAGCGGCTCGGATGGATGGGCCGCTTTTCATTTGCGTGAGGTTCTTGTACGATGTATCCCATCGGTTTGCCTGGATCGGCATGACGCGCCGTTGGAGGTTAAAATCATGATGCAAGGTAATAGAATTTGGGCCATTCTGGTGGGATTCGCATTCCTCTTTCCCCTCGCTGCTTACACCCAATCCGATCTCCAAGTCGGGAAAAACATCGAGGCTCTGCTCCAGCAGATTTTGGAAAACCAGGAGCAGATGCGGGCCGACATCGAGATGCTTAAGCAAAAACTCGCCGTGAAGGATGAGGAAATCGCCTCCCTGCGCAAAACCATCCAACAGCAGCAAGAGACGGTGCAAGAACAAGCCAAGGTGATCGAAAAACAGGCCGAAACCGTGGCCGCCGGCGGGGGCGACCTCTACGGCGCGCGTGTGCAGTACGAAGTGGCCCGGCAACTGATGCACGACACCATTTTCAAAGTCCGCAAGGGTGAGCAGAAACCTTGGTTCGAGCGCACCGTCGCGGAATTCCGCAAGGTCGTCGACAACTATCCCAACGCGCCCGAGGCCCCCGAAGCGCAGATCCGCATCGCCCGGATTTACCGCCGCTATCTCGACAACACGCCCCAAGCCATCGAGGAATATCAAAAGATGGTGGAAAAATATCCCGACAACGAGTATGCCGAAGAAGCCCAAAAGGCTCTGAAAGACCTGAAATAGAACGAGGCTTTCCGTGCGGGGGATTCGCTCCTCGATGAAGGTGGACACCCAGAACGGTTCCGGGAAAAATTTCCTCACCCCGGCCCTTTCCCGGAGGTAGAGGGAATTAATCCCTTGATTTTGTCTCTCCCAGGGCTTGCGCCCGGGGCTATGTTTATGCCGGGCCGCAGGCGCTCAAACGCCGAACGGCCATCTGGTAAGCCGAACGGCCATCTGGTAAATAGTGGCACCGAATCAACCATCTATCCCATGATCCAGCACTTGGCGATCGTCACCACCGAAACGCTGCCCTGTTTTTCCACGCCTTGCGCGGGCGGCGGTGTGCGGATCTGGGGTATCGGCGAGGCGCTGCGCCGGAGGAACGTTCCGTGCACCTATTTTTTGCGGGAAGGCACGCCGGGGCTGTCCACTCCCCCTGCCGGTCTTGCCTTGCGGATTTACAAACCCGAACGGCTGCGGGAGGAAATCCAACACGCCGGTTGTGAAGCGGCCCTTTTCGAACAATGGCAGCCTCTCACGTTCCTTCAGGAGCCGCTGAATATTCCAGTGATTGCCGATTTGCCCGGCCCGCTCGCGCTCGAATATTACTGGCGCGATCCAGCGAATTTTTATCAGCACATCGTCGATAAAATCGAATGCCTGGCGCGGGCGGATTACTACCTCTGCGCGCATGAACGCCAGTGGGGTTACTACATGGCCTGGCTGACCTGGGCGGGCGTCTCTCCCGAGGACCACGGCCGCCTGGCGGTGCTGCCGTTCCGGTTGCACGAAATGCCCATCTCCCGGCAAGGCCACGTGGAAGAGGAACCGCTCTTTTTCTGGGGCGGCCTCTTCTGGCCGTGGCACGACCGCGCCCAGGCGTTTCAGGTGTTGGTCGAAACCGTGAGCCGGCTGCGGCAAGGGCAAATCGTCGTGGTGGGCAGCGAAGGCGAAGAGTCATTGCGCGATAGGGAAGGGAACACATATCACCAGCATCCCCATGTTTCGTGGCTGGGTTCCTTGCCGTTTCCGGAATACGTGATTGAACTGAAACGCGCCACGGTGGCCGTCGATATCGGCCGTCCTACCGCGGAGCGCCGCCTCTCCTCCGACCTCCGCACGGGAACCGCCTTGTGGACGGGAACTCCCTGCCTTGTGACGCCGGAATCCCCCTGGGCCGGTTGGATCGAGAAACACAATGCCGGGTGGATTGTTCCTTATCACGATACGCGGCAACTGGCCCGGGTGATCGAGGAAATCGCCCTGGAGCGGGTGGACATCAAAGCCAAGCGGCGGGGCGCGATCGAAATCTCCCGCTCGATCGTGGATGAATCTTCCTTGAATCCCCTGTTGGGGTGGTTGGAAAATCCGTCCAAACGCACCCCATCTCCCACCTTTTTTACAGCCCGCGAAGCCGACCGCGAACGCCGCATCCAGGACATGCGGCGGGAAATCGACCGTCTTCGCCACGAGACCGATTCGCTCCGGCAAGACCTGGAGGCTATCCGCTCCAAGCCGTTGTTCCGGCTGTATAAACGGCTGATGGGATGGTTGAAGCGCTAAACAACTTCGATCTTTTCCCTTTCCCTCTCTACAATAATAATATCAGCAACGCGTGGCATACTCTCCTGGTAATTCGATTCCCCCCCCCGATATCAAGGAGATGGAACGATGGATGAGTCAAGAATCATTCGCATGGGCCGGAGAGGACTATTGAAAACCGGAACTCTGGTTCCCGCCGCCGCATGGGCGGGATGGGCCGCCTCACCATGGCTGGCCGGCGCGGCGGAACAAGAATCCGATGTTCTCGGCGAACAAGAAAAACTAATCTCTCCCGCGGAAGACCTGATGCGCGAGCACGGCGTACTCAACCGCGTCCTGCTGATCTACGAGGAAATTATTTTCCGCATCCGTAACAACCAGGATTATCCTCCCGAAGTGCTGGCCAAGGCTGCGGGGCTGGTGCGGAAATTCATAGAGGATTATCACGAAAAACTAGAAGAAGAGCACATCTTCCCGCGCTTCGATAAGGCCAATAAATTGGTGGATCTGGTAGCGGTCTTGCGCGATCAACACAAGGCGGGCCGCGTCCTGACTGACTTCATCCTGACTCATGCTTCCACGGTGCCGAAAGAGGCGGAAGAACGCCGGGCCTTGACCAGCCGCCTGCGCCTGTTCATCCGCATGTACCGCCCCCATGAAGCGCGCGAGGACACGGTGCTCTTTCCCGCCCTCCGCTCGATCGTCCCGCCCCACGAGTACGGCGCGCTGGGCGAGGAATTCGAGGACAAAGAGCATGAACTCTTCGGCGAGGGCGGTTTCGAGGAGGTCGTCGCCTCGGTCGCCGGCTTGGAAAAGCAACTGGGCATCGGCGACCTGGCCCATTACACGCCGAAGGAGTGACGCGCCGGGGATTATCTCCCCCGTGGCCCGCGCTTGACCTCCGGCTGGTCCTTGTCAATGCCGAAGACTTCCCAGAGGGGAATCTCGATGCCTTCCAATGATCGCAAGGGCAACGGTTCGCGCGCGCCGAACACTTCGTAATGCCCGAACTGCCGGTCCTCACCCAATATGTACCGCATAACGTAAAGCGCTTCCGGTTCAACCAGGAGGTACTCCCGCACGCCGTGTTTTTCGTACAGCAATTTCTTCTCCCAGTGGTCTTTTTTGGCGGTGGCGGGGCCGAGGACCTCGATCACCAAATCGGGCGCGCCCTGGATGTTCTGCCCGGTAATTTTTTGCGGATCACATACCACGAACACATCCGGCTGCACCACATCTTCTTCCGAGAGAACAACATCCACCGGCGCGATACCAGGAACACAGGATTTACCCTGCAATGCGTTTCCCAGTAAGCGGAAAATGTTCCCGGCCACGGTTTGGTGAAGGAACGTCGGCGCGGGGGTCATGTCGTAGGCGATGCCGCCGATCAGTTCCCACCGTTCCTCATCCGGCCACGTGCAATAATCCTGGTAGGTGTAACGTTCGTTGGGTTTGGGGATGGGCATGAGCACGACCTCAATACAAGTCCTTCTAGAAATGACTCTACGCCCCTATTCTACCACTTCCCCCCGGCCTGGAAATGCGCTTCCCGCTCGCGCCAGGCCTCGGACAAGCCGAGATGCGCCAGCATGTCCGGTTCCGGCAGGAACGGATCGTGCAGACGCTTCAGCCAGTATTGGAGTTCGTTCTCCATGACTTCCCGCAACTGGCGGTGCACGGGGCGGTTGATCAGGTTGTCTTGCTGGTAAGGATCGGCCCAGTTGTCATACAGCACCCATCCTTCATCCACAAAGCGGGCGTAGGTGTAACGCCGGGTCCGCACGCCCCGCCAGGTCCGGCCGTTCCACTGTTTCGCCTGGTCGGCAGGGATGATATCCAGGATGGGAACCGATTCCCGCGCCGGGCTGGCTCCGCCCAGGAGGCTGCCGCTTAGGTCTTGCCCTTCCATCTCCCCGGGAACCGGCGCCCCCGCCAGGCTTAGCAGCGTGGGAGCGAGATCCGCGGTCCCGAACAGCGCGTCTGGTTTGATTCCGGCCGGGAGCCGTCCCGGCTGGCTGAAAATCAGGGGGACCTGGATCGACTCCTCCCACGGTTGTTGCTTGTTTTTCCGGTCATGAGATCCCAGCATGTCTCCGTGATCGGAAGTATAGACGATGAGTGTATTCTCACGTATTCCCAGTTCCTCCAGGATTTGGATCAAGCGGCCGAGGTTAGCGTCCAGGGCCGTGATGTGCGCGTAATAGCCGGATATCTGGCTTCGGTTTGCGTTGGGGGCGTTCGGGCGGAGAGTCAGCTTCTCCGGATCGTACAAGGATTTATACGCGTCCGGGACCTGGTCATAGGGATCGTGGGGCGGGCCGTACGATACCATCAGGAAAAACGGCCTGGCGGCGTTTTGCTTCAAAAAATTGATGGCCAGATCCGTTTGAACATCCGGTTCATAACCGGATGTTTCAATCAATTCAGGCGCATCCAAATAGAATTTGGGCTTGAAGTATTCATGATGGCAGTTGTACGCGGCCCAATAGGCGTCGAATCCATGCCGCCGCGGCCCCGGCGGGGTGAACTTGCTGCGGGGGATGCCATCCAGGTGCCATTTACCGATGTATCCCGAACGATAGCCCCGGCCGGTCAGAACGGTGGCGAGCGTGGATTGACCGGTGGGCAGAGGCAAATCGTTGGAAACACACCCATTGGCGATAGGGTATTTGCCGGTCAGCAAGATCCCCCGGCTGGGGGTACACAGGGGAGAGTTGGCGATGGCATTGTCGAAAAACACGCCTTCCCATGCCAGACGGTCCAGGTTGGGGGTCTGGATCTGACTATTCCCCGCGCAACGCAGATCCATCCC
Source organism: Candidatus Omnitrophota bacterium (assembly GCA_013177805.1). Classification (GTDB taxonomy): domain Bacteria; phylum Hinthialibacterota; class Hinthialibacteria; order Hinthialibacterales; family Hinthialibacteraceae; genus JABLXU01. The sequence goes on along the minus strand of JABLXU010000027.1, from coordinate 29,769 downwards.
CCGGTGTTGGTCCGCGAGGATCAAAAGAATATTCGTCTGTTTCTCCGCCCTCCGGGCGGGTAACGCGCTTAAGCCTGTCCCGGCATTTGCCATATGGAGGAATCCTCTCCTCGTGACCGCCATGCGTTTAATCTCCTTGATTATCGTATCCGGAACTGGGATAGGCTATTGTAAGCGCAATGCCAAGCTTAGGTCCATCAAAAAAAGATTTGATCTTCCCAATCCAATCGACAGAATCACCCCCTTTTGCTACGATTTCTGGCGAAACCATGGATCGCGATTAAAAGGAGGGGCGCATGCCGGAGCCGGTACCGTTTTTGCGGATGCTGGGAATCACCAAGAACTACCCGGGTGTCCAAGCACTTAAAGGCGTGAATCTGGAAATCCGCGCGGGAGAAGTGCATGCGTTGGTCGGCGAGAATGGGGCGGGGAAATCTACCCTCATGAAAATCCTGGCCGGGGCCGAGACGATGGACGCCGGCGAAATTCACATTGGCGGGCAGCAGGTGGTGATCGACTCACCCCACAAGGCGCAAGAACTTCAAATCTCCATCATCTACCAGGAATTCAATTTAGTGCCCCAGCTGGGGGCGGCGGAAAATATTTTCCTCGGCCGCGAACCTACCCGCTTGGGATTTGTCGATTTCAGGCGGGAGCGCCGCGAAGCCCGGCGCATCCTCGACAGCCTGGGCATCTCGTTCGACCTGGATGTCCCTGTGAGCCAACTTTCCATCGCCCAGCAGCAGATGGTCGAAATCGCCAAGGCACTTTCCATCGACGCCAAAATCATTGCCATGGATGAACCGTCCGCCACCTTGACGCTGCATGAACTGAAGAACCTCTTCGCCTTGATCCGCGCGTTGAAGGAAAAAGGCATCAGCGTGATCTATATCTCCCACCGGCTGGAAGAGATCTTCGAAGTCTGTGACCGGCTCACTGTGTTGCGGGACGGAGAATGGATCGGGACGCGGGATATCCAGGAGATCAGCCGCGAAGGCATCATCGAAATGATGGTCGGCCGTAAAATCACGGACGAGTTCCCGTGGGCCGAGTCCCCGATCGGCGAGGAAGTCCTGCGTGTGGAAGGCTTGACGCGGGGCTTCGTCAAGGAGGTCTCGTTCTCGGTGCGCCAGGGAGAAATCGTGGCGCTGACCGGGCTAGTGGGGGCCGGCCGCACCGAGGTGGCCCGTATGATCTTCGGGGCGGACCCGCCGGAGAAGGGTTCTATTTGGCTCGAAGGGCGTCCAATCGAGTTGAAATCACCCCGGCACGCCATCGATTCGGGAATCTGTCTCTTGACGGAGGACCGCAAAAGCCAAGGGCTGATTTTAGGGATGCGCATCCGGGAAAATATCACTTTGCCCAAACTCCGAGAATTTTGCCGGTTTCTTTTTATCAACGGAGCGATGGAACGAAAGGCCGCCGGGAATGCCGTCAAGGATCTCACCATCAAGGCGCCCAGCATCGAGACCGAAGTTCGCAACCTGTCTGGCGGCAACCAGCAAAAAGTCGTCCTCGCCAAGTGGCTGTTAGCCAACTCGAAGCTCTTCATCTTCGACGAACCTACTCGCGGGATTGACGTCGGAGCCAAGCGGGAAATCTATCTCCTGATGAACGAATTGCTCCGCCGCGGCGCGGCCATTCTCATGATCTCCTCCGAACTGCCCGAGGTGTTGGGCATGGCCAACCGCATTTTAGTAATGAGCGGCGGCCGCCTCGCCGGCGAACTGCACCGCAATGAAGCCACCCAGGAAAAGATCATGCACTTGGCCACCCTCTTCCCCTCATTCCAGGAACGTGAACAGGTAGCCTGATCATGGGATTCTTACCGCCGCTTCCCCCCGGAACATTTTCCCCAGATGATCTGCTGGAATGGAACCAGCCCACCGCGCGCGTTCCCTGGTGGACTTGGCTGGGGGGGATTGTTATCCTGGTTTCCGAAGTGCTTCTTTTTTTTCAGATTGAGCCGGTGTACACCCATTTTACTCCCATCGCCTGGTGGGGTTATATTCTCTTGCTTGACGGACTCATCAAAAAGCGCCGGGGGGTATCTTTCCTGCCGGATAAACCCCGATTGTTTGGCTTCCTCGCCGTCGTTTCCGCGCTCTGGTGGCTTGTGTTCGAGTTTTATAACTGCTACCTCGAGAACTGGGTCTATGTGGGATTGCCCGAAAACCTACTCCACCGCTATGTGGGGTATTTGATTGCCTTCGCGACGATTATCCCCGCCGTGCTCTCGACCTACGAATTCTTCTTAACCTATTGGCCCTCCCGGGATGTGTTGGATTTTTCGAAAAAACCCAAGCCTTTGACTCTGAAGTTATTGTTTCTTATTGGTTTTCTATGTGTTACAGTTCCACTCTTTATACCGGTTCGCGAAATCAGACACTATCTTTTTGGTTTTGTGTGGATTGGATATGTTTTGTTGTTGGAACCGCTGGCTTACGCGTCCGAGGGGTATTCGCTCTTACGTTTGTGGACGGCCGGGGCACGGCGTCTGGTGTGGCTGATGCTTGGCTCCGGCGCGGTCTGCGGATTGCTGTGGGAATTTTGGAACTATTGGGCTGGGGCGAAATGGTTCTACACTGTACCGGTTTTTCCCGCGATTCGGTACTTTGAGATGCCGCTTCCCGGATTTCTTGGCTTTCTTCCTTTCGCTTGGGAATGCCTGATGCTGTCGGTTTTCACGTCGTTGATCTTCCAGTGTTGTCCCCTGGGCCGCTCCAACGGTCCCTTGGCGAAGCGCGTGGTCCATGGCGCGCGGGCATTACTGGGGGCGTTGGCTTTGGTTTTTGTTTTAGCCGTTACAATCCAACCGGGATGGCTTTTTCCAGTTCAGGGAATCCGCTTCTCCACTCCCGCTGTGAAGGAATCAGAAGAGACGCGGCAATTAAGTGGGATACTGGATAAATTGCGCGTCTCGCCGGAATCCTGGAATGAATTACTGAGCGAGCCTGTTCAGGCTAAGGTGGGTGATAATAAAATTTTTTATATTGCCCCTTGGCCTCCCGATCTCGTCAGCCGGGAGAATTTGTTCTTGCTCGGCCGTGTTCAGAAAATGCCAGGCGCTTGGCGGTGTATAGATCCCCTCTTGCGGGATTACGCCGTGGCCACGCGATTCCATGGGGCAGGGCTGCGTTAAAATAAATACCATATATTCAATAAGTTATGCTGTTTGCCTGGAACTGGCCCATTTCCAACAGCCTATCGTCTTCGAAAAAAAATTGAAATATTTCTCTTTCTGAATCGTATTATAAAGAAGAAACAATTTTGCGTATGAACTAATAAAGATCAATTGGAAAGAATTTTGCATTTATTTTTTTGAATTCAGAAAATTCGCGATTATCCGTAATAGAAGAATTGTTGGTTACGCGTTCCGATTCTCTCTCCCTTGGTGAGAGAGGGAGGGGAGGGTTGCTCGGAAAGGGCAAAAATTATCTTTGTTTCGGCAATCGGGAAATACATGCTGATTTTTGTGAAAATTTTTTTGAATAATTTCTCGTCCAATGGATCTATATAGTATAGAAAAAATAAATAGGCTTTTTTTGATTATTTAATATAATATATTATAGAAAAACAAAGTAAAAAGGATTATCATTATAAATTAAACGAGATAATAAACGGTTGAAAAACCGTTTATTCCTTCCCACTATCTCCCCCAATTGTTGACGCGGAGTCAAGTGCCCAGCTGAGACTCCGTTTTTTTTGAGTATCTAGGATTTTTGGGAAGATTTTTTGTTGACTCCTCCCAGAATTTCGTCCAGCCTCAAGGCCTGACGCGGCCGGGTTGGATCGAAACGACCAGGATGTCCCGGTCCCGGTCCTTGGCAATGGCAAGAATGTGTCCCTGCGCGTCCGCGGCCACGCTTTGTCCCCCATAGACCTTGCCGGCCCATGGCCCATGGGTGATTTCTCCCACCAGGTCGGTTCCAATCACGGGCGCGCCGATGGCCCGGGCGGCCTGCGCGACAGTCTTGTGCAGCTCGTTCCCATGTTGCGGCCATTCGGTTTCGTCCGCGGCCCAGCCGTAAGGCACCAGGACAAGATCCGGCTCCAAAGCCGCCATGCGCTGGAGATTCTCCTTCACGAAGGTATCCGCGCAGATGAGGATTCCGATGCGGCCCCAAGGTGTTTCCACGGCTTGAATATCTTCACCGGGCGTGTAAGGCGGATTCATCAACTGCGTCAATAGGTTGATTTTGCGGTGTTTCAGTAAAATCCTGCCTTCCTTGTCGATCAGAATCGCCGAATCATAGAGATGGCCATGTTCTTTTTCAGCAAGACCCGCGCAGATGTAGATCGAATATTTCCGGGCAAGTCCACACATACGGTCCGAATCCTCACCGGGAATGGGATGCGCGCGTTGGTGAGCGTCGGGATTGACCCACCCATAAATCGTGGTCTCCGGAAAGCAGGCGATCTCCGCCCCCTGTGCCTTGGCCTCCTTGAGGGCGTTCTCGATCCGGACAAAGTTTCCCTCGCGGTCGCCGTCAAGGGCGAAGATCTGGGATAAAGCGATTTTCACAGATTTGGTTTCCCTCATCACAGTCTCCTCAGGAGGCGCGGCCCATCCCTGGATCCAACCGGTGAGGAGGATGGCCGGAAAGGTAATGAATCGATGGATGCGCATTTTGTTCACCTGTGTGGATCGCGTGGTTCTCCATTTTCGGGAGAAGGCGTAAACCACACTTTCGCGCGTTCGATTTCACTTTCAATCCCGGTTCCTTCATAAAACCACAACCGGCCCCGGGCGCGCACGGTTTCTCCAGGAGAACAATCGGGGAAAACCGGATCAGCATGGAAACAGGGGACTTCCGCATTGCCCCAGACGCGGCCGCAGGGAGACCAAGCGGTCAGGATCCACCGGTTGCCGAGACCAGAGCGGACCGCCGCCACGGGTGCCTCGAAACGTTTATTGGCGTTGGTTTGTTCCGTGAATCCCGCCGCGCCTTTCAGCATCACGCAGACCTGAGCGCGCAAACCGCACAGCGTCTGCTCCGTGCCGTTCCTCAGCCAAAGGCCCATCTCCACTCCGGCGGTGCCGGAGTGGATGCTTGCGCCGAATTCCACTCCATCGGGCAGCCGCCATTCACCTTCCAGGCCGCCGTCCGGTTTGCGAAACCAATCGTTCCACAAGAGTGTTAGGTTTTGCTTATCCCAGACCGTCGGGATATGGGTATGCGCGAGAAAAATCAGATCCTCACCGTGGAAAATGGCTTCCGGTAAGTCGATGACCACATAGGATTGAGTGTCCCACGGAAGAAACACGCTGGCTTTGGTGGCGCGGCGGGGATTGATTGCGCCTTCCAAAAATCCGATGCGGGGATGGCGCCCGCCGGGATAGGGAAGCACACCGGTCCGATTCGCGGGAAAGGGATACGAAGCGGTTTCAAAATCAATCCCGGCACGTTGCGCGGCGTCTTGGATTTCCTTGATGGACAATCCGGTCACGCCAGCCGCCTCCTCCCATGAATACCGGTGCGAAAGCAGCATGTTCCGGAGCCAGTAATCCAGATCGTCAAGGGTTTGCCGTTGCTCATACGCCTGCGGGGACTTGCCCGCCGGCGGTTCCGGATCCGGGGCGGCCCATGCCGCCAGAGACAGTCCGCTCAAAAAGAGAAGCGGACATAAAAGGCCGTGATGGAGGGGGATTAGGAAACGTGATGTTTTATGGACCATCGATGATACACCTGCCTGTGCTTTCTTCCAAAGTGGGAAAGAAGGATCCGCGCCGTCTGGGGCAATAAGGATATCATGGAGAGAATTGGCGCGATAGGATACAGGGAGGAAGAATCCAGCTCCACGATCAGATCATCCACGCGGCATGAAAAAAACCTCCGGCTGGCCGCGGGAGTGGCTTCCCTCCCAGGAGGAGGTGCTCCTCCACAAAAAACGCTAGGAAACTATAATAAAGAGAAAGGGATAATTGGAGAGAGAGGGACGAACGAGGATAAAATCGCGGTTCTTGACATAAGCCTGAGGGGCAGATAAGGTTAAAAAATTAACATATTCATAGCCAACGTTACGGGCGAAATTCGAGACCACGGTGGTCCAGATCCGGGGACGGATCGGCGGCCATGGTCTTTGTTTATGTTTTCAGTAAAGGCATCGGATTCCATCCGATGAACCGACGCATTCGGACAAGGAGCCTGGACTACCTTGAAGATCCTCGAACAACGCGATGTAGGTACGTGCAAAAAAACTGTGAAAATCGAGATCCCGCCCGATGAAGTGGGCACGGAACTGGATGAACTGTACAAGGAGTTCATCGAGAACGCCATTGTCCCCGGGTTCCGCAAGGGTAAAGCGCCCCGCCGGATCGTCAAAATGAAATACGGCAAGCATCTGGACAGCGAGGCCGTCGAGAAAGCCGTGGAAACCGCGTTCAAGAAAGCGATGGAGGAGTTGGACCTCACGCCGGTCGATTCTCCTCAATTCAGCGAAATCGATAAAGAAAAGACCGAAGAACCGGTGGTTTTCGAGGCAACCTTCGAATACGCGCCCCGGCTGGAATCCGTGAACTACCGGGACATCCGTCCCGAAGTGCCCCCCATGGAAGTCACCGAGAAGGATGTGGTGGACACCCTCAACCATCTGCGGGAAACCAACGCCACGTACCGCACTATCGACGACCGTCCGGCGGCCGAAGGGGACCATGTTACGATTGCCTGCAACGCCACCATTGAGGGCCAGCCGTTTCCCGAAGCCACCCACTATGGCATCGTGGTGGAGGTCGGTTCCAAGCGTTACATACCCGGACTGGAAGACGCTTTGATCGGGATGAAACCCGGCGAGAAAAAAACCATCACCCTCACGCTGCCGGAAGATTATCCCGAGGAAGAGAAACGAGGCAAGGAAGCGGTCTTCGAACTGGAAGTCCAGCATATCCGCCAGAAACTGCTGCCCGAGCTGGATGACGAATTCGCCAAGGACATGGGGAATTTCCAAACCCTCCATGACCTTAAGGAGCGCATCCGCGAGAACTTGCGCCAGACTTTGGCTCAGCGCCGGCGCGACCAACTGCGCCAGGCTATCCGGCAGGAATTAATCCGGCGGAACCCGTTCGATGTCCCCCCCAGTATGATCCGGGCGCGGTACAATTTCATCAACGCCGTCCACGATTTGGAACTGCAGCGCATAGGAACCAGCCTCGAACAGGAGGCTAAGCGGGACGAAGGTCTCCTGGCCCGTCACGAAAAAACCGCCGAGGAGGAGGTGCGGATTTCCCTTCTGGTGGAGAAAATCGCGGCGGAGGAATCCATTGAATTGACGGACCAGGATTATTACCTCTACATGCATCGGACGGCTCCGGAAGGCAAGCACGACGTGGATTGGTATGTTCGCCGTATTGAATCCATGGGCATGGAGTCGTTCTACCGCCGCATGGCGCTGGAAGAAAAAGTGTTGGATATTCTACAGGCACGGGTGGAATCCGCGTTCGGGGAAGCCCCGGACTTGCCGGCCGAACCGGCTCCCGCAGTCCCAGGTGAAGAGCCGGAGGAAAGCGCAAACCCAACAGAGGAGAATTGAACGTGGTTTTAATCCCTATGGTCGTGGAACAGACGAGCCGGGGCGAACGCGCCTATGATATCTATTCGCGTTTGCTGAAAGACCGGATCATTTTCATCGGCGATCCCATCGAGGATCACATGGCAAACCTGGTGATCGCCCAACTCCTGTTTCTCCAGGCGGAAGACCCCGAAAAAGACATCCAACTGTATATCAACAGCCCTGGCGGTTCGGTTTCGGCCGGGCTGGCCATCTATGACACGATGCAATATGTCAAACCGGATGTGGCGACCACCTGTATGGGTCTGGCCGCCAGCATGGCGGCGGTGTTGCTGGCGGCGGGGGCTCCCAACAAACGCCACGCCTTGCCCAACGCCCGGATCATGATCCATCAGCCCATGGGCGGATTCCAAGGCCAGGCCTCCGATATTGAAATCCGGGCGCGGGAAATCCTGAAATTGAAATCGCGTCTCAATGAAATCCTGGCTTTTCACACCGGCAGGGATATCGAGCAGATCGAGAGGGACTCCGACCGGGATTTCTTCATGTCCCCGGAAGAAGCTGTGGAATACGGTTTGATCGACGGTCTCTTCGAACCCCGGAAACCCTCCCGCTTTAAAGCCGCTCCCGCCAAAGGGACCGAAAAAAAACTTTCCGATACTTAGCATTTCGGACTACAATAACTGGAAGGCCATCCCAACCGATTCGGCCGGGGACGCGGGCCGGCGAGGGGCTGAAACGCGAGGCTTTTTATGGATTACGCCGTGAAGAACAAACCGCTCTATTGCTCCTTTTGTGGAAAGCATCAGGATGAAGTCAAGAAACTGATCGCGGGCCCGCCCCAGAAACATACGTCGCAGCCTGCCTATATCTGCGACGAATGCGTGCGCCTGTGCAATAGCGTGTTGGAAGAAGAGATCGAAGTTGAACTCCGCGAATTTTTAAAGCCCAAAGAAATCAAAGAAGCGCTGGACCAGTACATCATCGGCCAGGAAAGCAGTAAAAAATCAGTCGCCGTCGCGGTCCATAACCATTTGAAACGCATCCGCTACCATGAAACGATCAACAGCGATGTCGAAATCCAAAAAAGCAACATCCTGATGATCGGCCCCACCGGCTCCGGCAAAACCTATATCGCCCAGACCCTTGCCAAAATCCTCAACGTTCCGTTCACCATCGTGGACGCCACCACCCTCACCGAAGCCGGCTACGTCGGCGAGGATGTCGAGAACATCATCCTCAAATTGCTGATGACCACCGGCTACCATGTCGAGAAGGCCGAAAAAGGGATCATCTACATCGACGAGATCGACAAAATCGCCCGCACGACCCAGAACGTCTCCATCACCCGCGATGTCTCCGGGGAAGGCGTGCAGCAGGCGCTGCTCAAAATCATCGAAGGGACCGTGTGCAATGTTCCCCCCCAGGGCGGACGCAAACACCCCCATCAGGAATTCATCCAGGTCAATACAACCGATATCCTCTTCATCTGCGGCGGCGCGTTCGTCGGGTTGGATAAAATCGTGGAACGCCGCATCGGCAAGCGGGTCATCGGCTTCAGCACGGCCGAAGAGGGGCTTGTGGCCGTGGACGAGGATAACGTTCTGAACCTGGTGGAACCGGAAGACCTGATCAAGTTTGGCATGATCCCCGAGTTCGTGGGGCGCTTCGCCTGCGTGGCCGCTCTCGACGAATTGGACGAACAGGCCCTGAAAAGCATCCTCACGGTTCCCAAAAACGCGATTTGCAAGCAATATCAGAAACTGTTCGAATTGGAAGGCGTGGAACTGGAATTCTCGCCCGACGCCCTGGACGCCATCGCCCGCCGGGCGGTGGACCGCAAAACCGGCGCCCGCGGCCTGCGCGCCATCCTGGAAAAGGCCATGCGCGATATCATGTTCGAAATCCCTTCCATGACCGGGGTTTCCAAATGCATCATTACCCGGGAAGTCATTACCGAAGGCTCCGAACCCCTCCTGGTCTTTGAAGATCAGGTTGAAACGGCTTGAGGGCTGTTTTCCCACACGGCCGGTGTTCCACCGGCGTCCTGGCAGAACGATTCACGATCGAGAATGGGCTTTCCGTTGGATTCCCCGGCCAGCGCCGGGTGTGACGATTCTTTCGCGGATGGGGCACGATTATGACGTACCAAGTAGGCGATACGGTGGTTAAGCCGGGGCTGGGCATCTGTAAGATCAAGGCGATCCGGAAAATGCAAGTCGAAGGCATTGACCAATCTTTTTATGTCCTGCAATCAGGCGAGGTCAAAGTCATGGTCCCCTTTGACCATGCCCACGCCGGGGGATTGCGGCCGTTGCTCGATGCCGAAGGGGTGAAACAAATTCTTCAACGCCTGCGCGAACCCCTCCCGCGGGGGGAAGGGGAGAACGAGAAGGCGGAAAACTACTCCTTGGAGATCGAAAAAACCAAGGAAGAATTGAAACACCGCGATCCCGCGGTGATGGCCGGGATCGTGAAAACTCTTTTCTACAAGAGCAAACTCTTCGATTTGGCCAAAGCTGAAGCGGAAATCTATCAAACCGCCCTGCAAGCCTTGGCGGACGAAATTGCCCATGTGGAACATACTACGAGGCTCAAGGCGGCCAATCAAATCAAGAATACCCTCACGGAAGCCCGCAAAGCTCAAAAAGAATCTTTGAAACAAAACTGATCAACCGGATTCCGTTGCGTGTCCAGGCGGTTCTCTCTGCCGGAAAAATCCGATCTTTCTATTCTAACTTCTCCACGGCGGGGGTTGTTTGTTTGGCGGAGACTACAGCGTTTTGCTTGGCCAGAACGTTGAGACTGTATATTTCTGTATAGCCGCAGAGTTCACAAGTCACCAATACATAGCGTTGATTATGGGAACGGAACAGCAACTTCTTGGGCAGGTTCCCGAGGGTGACTTCGGAAAACACACAAGACCGGCCCCGGCATTTCAAGCAGACATAATTGGAAAAAAGTTCAGCATAATTCATGGAATCGTTTAAGAACCGGTTCAAATTCAAACCCGACAACAAGGAATTACTTATTATAGATGCGATCTTAGCAGTTTGCAGGGATTTTGATCATAGGAATGTGAAAAGATTTCCTCCGCCGGAGGACTGGAGGGCTATTTGTCTGAACGAGAAAGAAAATCAAACCCGCTCCCGGGAATCAGTACCCCGGGAGCGGGCGCTCGGCATTCCTATGGATGAACCGGCGAGCCTCAGAAGAATATATTGGCTCTATTGGGAGAATCCGCCGCTCACTTTCACGCATCCAGCCGGACGGCAGGTGGACAGGGCTTTTTTCAGGCCTGAAGGCAGGTAGTCCGGGTAAATTTCCTGCGCGGTCTTGTCTCCCAAGTACAGGCCTTTCTCGATTTCTCCATCCTTTTCGAATTTCTTGATCAGCACTTCGCCATATAACAGGTTGTCACCGATAAGCCGGCCGTCCAGGATATACAGGATTCCGTCCTCGTCCGTTTTCTCTGTCAGCACCAGGATCACCTTGCGGGAGTTGTTCTCCACCTGGCCATAATACAGCCGTTCGACGGTAGCGCTACCGTCGTCCGTGGAGAATTCACCGGAAACCGTCCCATCGGCCTCCACCCGTGTTTGGACTTTGAAGGACAGGCTTTCCACCGCACCCTGGTTCACAAACCACGCGGTTCCATCGCCCTTCCAGGTGAACGGCGGTTCCACATTCTGGGCAAATGCCGCGGTTCCCCCGGCAAATGCCGTCAGCCCGAAGGCCAAACCCAGGGCCAACATACTCTTCCAACCACTAGACTTGCGGATCATTTTCATCTCCATGCCTCCATAGATGGAATGTGAGTTTGGGAAAAGAAATGTTCTTTTTCATATCATAAAAACGAATCAAGGGATAGGAGGGTTTTTCATTTTCAGGGCTTGATTCCATAAGTTTTGAAAAACGGCGGGATACCGGTTCCGCACCAGGGGGATGAGCCGGAAGGCCGCCGACCGCTGGCCGGGGGCCAACTGATCGGCGATCAGTGGACGGCGGGTGGCGGACGCCCCGTTTCCGGGACCGGCCACGGCGGTGTTGATGCTCACCCAAGTCCCGCCACTTCCGGGTTCCAGCGACACTTGGCCGTCCAGCATCAAAATCCCTAAGCCAAAACCATTCGCATCCCGGAACGACAACACGTTGACGTGGGAGCGGTTGCCGGGCTGCAGCCGGTTCAATGGGTTAATGTAAAACATTCCCCAGGAAGACAAAGCCTCCTGCCCCGGCCATGAGGGATACGGCCCGTTGCCCAGCCAAGCCACCTGGTCCAGGGTGGAGGGAACGAGAAAGGCCAGTCCGGTTTCCAAAAACGAGCCGTGAATCATTTCCGTATCGAATATAAACCGAACATCACAATACCCAAAGGGAGAGAAGAGGTAATCCACTTGAGCGCGTAAAACCAAATCCGGATGGCCGGGATTCCGGGCGACAAGGAGCGATTGCACAAACGAGTCGTGGCCGGCTTTGCCCATCTGTTTGGAATCCACCCACAGATCGCACAACAGCGGCGGTTGCCATAGGGGGGACGCCTCTCCTACCGGACCATGCCGCAGTTCCGCGAAACTCAACTCCCTCCCCACGCGCAGGCAGGGGCCGCCGGTGATCAAGCGGACATTATGGTCTTGGGCGCGCAGAAACCAGGCCGCCGTGGTTTGTTGAATGATAAAGGCGTAATCCCGGTGTTGACTTCGGATTTCAAAGGCATCTCCCACAACACGGAATTCGTCGTCCCATTTCAGATCCCGCAGCCGCAGCAAAAACGATTCGTCCCAGTCCCGGGGCCGCAGCCGGACGGCGTGCCCGGTGACCTGCCGTTCGGAGGGATCGTAGAACTCCAGGCGGATCGCGTATTCATGGTCCGGAAGATCGTCCGGGATATCCACCACCAGCGCCACCTCCATCTCCTGCCGGGGGGGAAGTTGAAGAAGCAGGGAACGCTCGAGGACCGGCTCGAAATCCCGCAGCAGGAACCACCGGCACCGCAGCGCCGCCAGGTTAAGGAAGTCATGCTCGTTGCGGAGGGGAATCTCGATAGTTTGCCGGCCGGGGTGAACCGGTTTCACGGTTTCCTCGATGTGCACCGGGGAATAGATCTTGCGGACCTGCCAGTAATCAATTTGCGGCGTGCGGTCCGCGTTGATGATGCCGTCCCGGCCATTCGACCGGTAATCGCCGGATCCCAGAACGCCATGTGGGTACGCCCCGGGCGGCAATGAATCCGCGAATTGTTGCAGCAGGCCGCCTGCAAGGGTCCGGTGTTCCCTCACAGCCTGCCAGAATTCATCCAGTCCTTCCACGGCGTTGCCCAGCGCGGGCGTGTGGGAAGCGGCGATCACCGGCCGTCCCGCCCGGGCCAGTTTTTTCCACGTTTCGGGTGAGGGATTGTACGGCGCCAGGATCTCCACCTCCGGTGGCAACGAGGGATCGGCGCAACCGGGAACCAGCACCGGCCGGGTGGGATCGAGGGCCCGGACGGTTTGAACGATGTCTCGCAATGCCGGATCCCACACCGGCTGATCTCCCAGGCTCCAGGCGATTAGGCATGGATGATTGCGGTCCCGGAACAGGATCGATTCGGCAGATTCGGCTTTCATTGCGGTCTGTGCCCTGCGGGCGCCGGAATCTTCCGAAGAGGAATCCAGGATGCATTCCGAAGCCGTGGCAGGGCTGATCAAATACGCGGGCATTTCGCCGATCACGTAGAATCCCATCTCGTCGCATATCTCGAGAAACCGGGGATGAGGCGGCCCGGACAAAACGCGGATGGTATTGATATTAGCCTGCTGCATCAAAGTTAAATCCTGCCGCCAATCGTCTTCCCGCAAGGCCATGCCCACATCCGGCCGGTATTCCGTATAATTCACACCGCGGAGATGAATCGGCTCCCCGTTCAAGAGGAATTCACCTTTGCGGATCGAGACTTGCCGGATGCCAATGCGGGATGAGGTTTTATGCCGCACCTGGCCGGATTGTTTTAATTCCACGATGAGTTGGTAAAGATGCGGCGTTTCGGCAGTCCAGAAAAGAGGCTGAGAAACCGGCAGGGACGCCCGGCCCGTGGCCTGATTCCCGGCAACCTCCAGCGAGGCAATTTCCACTTCCGCCACCGTCGCGCCGTCCGGGCCGGCCAGCCGGCAATTCACGCGGATATCGGACCAATCTTGACCTTCATCCACGCGCACCAGTTGGATCACGATCCCCACTTGGGCGGATTCTCCGTTGCCTTTAATTTCCGTTTGGACCGTCCAATCATCGATGCAAAGCGCAGGGACCGCGAAGAGCCGGACATCCCGGAAGATGCCGGACAGATCGGTCGTTTCGGCGAAATTCACATTGCGGGCGCTCTCCACCCGGACCGCCACTAAATGCTCATTGGTATGGTCCACCAACGAGGTGATCTCGAATTGCCCGGGCAGGCTGGATACCGGTTGGCGGCCCGCCATCCGGCCATCCACCCAAACCTGGAAATCGCCGATGACACCTTCAAACCGTAAAAAATAACGGCGGTTGTCCCATCCCTTGGGAATCGTGAACTGTCTGCGGTAAAACCCGGCTCCCGGACCTGGTGGCCCGTCCCGCGGTGGAAGAAAACCCATCAGCTCCCAATGGCCTGGAACTGGAATGGTTTTCCAACCTTCGTAGGAGAAATCCTTTTGGAAAAATGTTTCACCTGAGAAAGCGGATTCCGTAGGAGTAAGGACAAATTCCCAAACACCGTTCAGAGATAACGTGAAATGCGGATCCGCTTGATCCGGCACGGCCGCCCAGGCGGAATTGACGGCCGGAATAAAGGCGAGCAGGACCGCCCACCCCATCCAACGGTAGGAGTATTGTAAAATTCCCGCCACCACAACGGAGTCCTCGCACATCTAGAATCTTTGGATCATCGTAGTATAAACGGACCTTGGATCAAGCGGGTACCGGATTCCCTGATCGGATTCCCCGATCCTTCCTTTCTCCCTTGCCTCCCATCCCTCTCCTGATTATTTTTCCCAGTGGGTAGAATCCCCGGCAAGCGTCTTGGAATAATCTATCTATAATCTATTCTTGAATTGAGGCAGGGGATTTCAGGCCCTTCCTTCTGATCCTCACCGCCGCGGATCATTCGAAAAGACAGGATCAGGAATTCATTCAACCAATTCGAAGGAGACCTCCATGCAAATCGGTGCGGCCAGCGCGGCGGGTGAACAAATCGAACCGTTGATCAGCCAGGTCGTGGACGAAATTCAAAACCAACTGGGACCAGGCCCCGCCGATCTGGGTTTTTTGTTCGTCACCGAACATTTCGCGGACGATATTCCCGCAGCAGTAGAACAGATCCAGAACGCCACCGGAGCGGCGCACTTGCTGGGCTGTACCGGAGAAAGCGTGATTGGACCCACGCGGGAATACGAGGATACGCCCTCCATTTCCCTCTGGCTGGCGCGGCGGCCCGGCGTTGGGCTGCACAGCTTCTATCTCAGCCCCGATGATATCAACCGGTGCGGTTCGGAAGATGCCTGCCGGTCGCTGATACCAGTAAAAGATCCCGCCCGGACCACACTGATCTTGCTGGCCGATCCCTTCACGACGGATATCGAGGCCTTGTTCGGAGGCATCAACCGGTTTCTGCCGGGTTGTCTGGCCGTGGGAGGGATGGCCAGTGCTCTGGATGGTCCTGGTGTCAATGTTTTGATTCACAACGGGCGGTTATACCGGCAAGGCACGGTGGGGGTGGCGATTCATGGAGCGCTATCCATTGAAACCGTGGTTTCGCAAGGGTGCCGGCCGGTCGGACAACCGTTTCTCATCAGTCAAAGCGATCAGAACATTATTCAGCAGTTGGGGGCCAAACCTCCCCTGGAAATCATCAATGAGTTGTACCATTCACTCTCCCAGCCGGACCGCCATTTGTTGGCTCAAGGCCTGTATGTCGGCCGGGTGATCGACGAATATAAGCAGGAATTCCGGCGCGGGGATTTTCTCATTCGAAACCTTATCGACGCCGATCAGGAAAGCGGAGCAATCGCGGTGATGGACCGGGTGGTGACCGGGACGACCATCCAGTTCCATGTGCGGGACGCGGCAACGGCTGATGAAGACCTGCGGGCCCTGCTCGCGCCCCATGCCGACCCCCCACCCGCCGGCGCGCTGCTCTTTTCATGCAACGGACGGGGAACCCGGCTGTTTCCGAACCCCGATCATGATATATCGGTCACGCGGGAAATCCTCGGCCCCGTGCCGGTGGCGGGATTGTTCTGCGCGGGTGAATTCGGTCCGGTGGGCGGGAAAAATTTCATCCATGGCCACACCGCCAGCCTAGCCTTGTTCCGCCCCGCGTGATTTGGAATCGCTTTGGTTTCTTCTTGCTTCTCCAATCCGCCGATGGCTTCGTTTTTTCCCCAGCCGCGGATTCTCCGGAGGCTCAAGACCTTCTCTTCTCAAGGAAAGGCAACTATTTTTATTACAGTAGTGTCATCCGTATGAGGGAGAAGCCGTACCGGCTTTTCCGATGATAAAGGAGAATCCCATGCCTGACCAGGAATACCGTTTCGAGACCCTCGCGTTGCACGGAGGGCAGATCCCCGATCCGACCACCAAGGCCCGCGCGGTGCCGATCTATCAAACCACCTCGTACGTATTCGACAGCCCCGAGCACGCCGCTAACCTCTTCGCGTTGAAGGAATTCGGAAATATCTATTCGCGGATCATGAATCCCACCTGTGACGTGTTGGAAAAACGCGTCGCCGCCCTCGAGGGAGGCACCGCGGCAGTGGCTGTCAGTTCCGGCCAGGCCGCTTGCACCTTTTGCATTCTAAACTGCGCGCAGGCGGGTGAGGAAATTGTCTCCTCCGCCAGCCTTTACGGCGGAACCTATAATCTATTTCATTACACGTTTCCGCGCATGGGCATCCAGGTCAAATTCGTGGATCCCAATGACGTCAATCACTTCAAGGAGGCCATCACACCCAAAACCCGTGCGATCTTTGCGGAAACCATCGGCAATCCCAAACTGGACACGCTGGACATCGCGGCGGTCGCGGACGTGGCGCACAACGCCGGTCTGCCGCTGATCATCGACAACACCATGCCCTCGCCCTACCTGGTGCGGCCTATCGACCACGGCGCGGACGTGGTCATGCACTCCACCACCAAGTTCATCGGCGGCCACGGGACTTCGATCGGGGGGATCATTGTCGATTCAGGCAAGTTCAATTGGGGCAGCGGCAAATTTCCCCAATTTTCCGAACCGGATCCCAGCTATCACGGGTTGAACCTGTGGGAAACTTTCGGCCACTTTCCCGGACTGGGCAATGTCGCTTTCGCCATCCGGGCGCGGGTGCAACTGTTGCGCGACCTGGGTTCCTGCATGTCGCCCTTTAACGCCTTTCTGTTCCTGCAAGGCCTGGAAACCCTGCATCTGCGGATGGAACGGCATAGCCAGAACGCGATGAAAGTGGCGGAATTCTTAAAAACGCATCCCAAGGTGGCATGGGTCAATTACCCGGGGCTTCCGGATCATCCATCGTTTGAAACCGCCAAGAAATACCACACGCGGGGTCTCTTCGGCGCGATTTTGGGTTTCGGCGTCAAAGGCGGCCTGGAAGCCGGGATCAAATTGATCCGGGAAATCAAACTCTTTTCGCATCTAGCCAATATCGGCGACGCCAAGTCGTTGATCATCCATCCGGCCAGCACCACGCATCAACAACTGTCGGAAGAAGAACAGCGGGCGACAGGCGTCACTCCCGATTTTGTCCGTCTTTCCATCGGCCTTGAAAACGCCGACGACATCATCGAACAGTTGGATCAGGCTTTATCCAAATTATAACGAGCACGGCTGGACGAAAGGATTCATTTCTCCCTATAGACGCCGGGGCGCGGGGCCATGGGCCCCGGGCTATAACTTGTTTGGTATTCAACGGAGCATGTAATTAAACATGTAATTAAAATACGGTGGAGGGAGCGGGTGCATTCCACCCATCATTCAGGCTAACCAAAGAAGAATTCCGCCATGAAGACAATCGAGATTCCCCCGGATTCTGTTGGAATCGTCAAAGAACAATTCGTGACCCTTTGCGTCCCCCCCCATGAATTGGCTTTGGACAGCGGCGCCAAACTAGGCCCCATCACCCTGGCGTACGAAACCTACGGGGAACTCACTCCCCAAAAAGACAACGCTATCCTGATTCTTCATGCCCTCTCGGGGGACCATCACGCCGCTGGCTATTACACCCCCAACGACCGCAAACCGGGCTGGTGGGACATCGCCATCGGTCCCGGGAAAGCGTTTGACACCAACCGGTTTTTCATCATCTGTTCGAACTGCATCGGCGGGTGCCGGGGATCGACCGGCCCTTCTTCGATCAATCCCAAGACCGAAAAGCCTTACGGAATGTCCTTTCCCTTCATCACCATCCGGGACATGGTTCGCGCGCAGAAGGAACTGATCGATTATCTGGGCATCCCCAAATTGCTCTGCGTAGCGGGAGGCTCGATGGGCGGAATGCAGGCGCTGGAATGGACGGTCACCTATCCGGAGATGGTGGTTTCGGCCATCCCCATCGCCACCACCTCGATCCACTCCGCTCAGAACATCGCCCTCAACGAGGTCGGCCGTCAGGCGATCATTGCCGATCCGCATTGGAATAACGGCGATTATTACGATTCCGAACCTCCCTCCCGGGGGCTCGCCGTGGCCCGCATGATCGGGCATATCAGCTACCTGAGCGACAAGGCCATGCACGAGAGATTCGGGCGGCGCCTGCAGGACCGGGAGGATGTCAGTTACAACCTGCTGACCGATTTTCAGGTGGAGAGTTACCTGCAATACCAGGGCAACTCGTTCACCCGGCGCTTCGACGCCAACAGCTATCTCTACATCACCAAAGCGCTCGATTATTTTGATTTGTCCCATGGGCATGGTTCGTTGACCGAAGCCTTGCGGGATGTGAAGGCGCAATTTTTGATCATCTCCTTCAGCAGCGACTGGCTGTATCCGTCTTATCAGTCCCGCGAGATCGTCAAGGCGCTCAAACAGAACGGCATCAAGGTCAGTTTCTGCGAAATCAAATCCGACAACGGCCACGATTCGTTCTTGCTGAAAAACCCCCAGCAAACCCGTTTGATTCGTGATTTTCTCAGCCATGTCTATGAGGAGCATCGCGCGCATGTCCAGTAAAAATTCGGAATCCCGCACCCCCGCGCCACGGTACGACCATGAAATCATATGCCGGATTGTGAAAGAAGGCAGCCGGGTGCTGGATATCGGTTGCGGCGAGGGCGATCTCTTGAAATTGCTGCAAGAACGCCGGAAAGTCGAAGGCACGGGCCTGGAAGTCAACGAAGAGAAAGTGTACGAATGCATCAGCCGCGGCCTCCATGTCCTGCACGGGGATATCGACGCGGGACTGGCTGACTACCCCGACCAGTCCTTCGATTATGTTATCCTCAACGAAACCATGCAGGAAATCCACAAACCGGCCCTGGTGTTGAAGGAAACGATGCGGGTGGGGAAACAAGTTATCGTCAGCTTCCCCAATTTCGGCCATTGGCCCGCGCGATTCCAACTTTTCTTCCGCGGCCGGGCTCCCAAAACCCTCAAATTGCCTTTCGAATGGTATGAAGGCCCTAACATTAAGTTCTTAACAATCAAGGATTTTAACAATTTCTGTCAAGCTATGCGCTATACCATCCTCGAAGCCTATTACTTCGCGTACGGGCATCCCGTGAAATTTTGGGCCAATGTCCGGGCGGATACCGCCTTGTTCGTTCTGAATGGCAACAAAACCGCGTAGGTTTCTGAACCGGGAATTCAATGGGTGGGGGTTACGTTTTCAAGGCACACCGCGTAAGCCTGCAGGAGGGTTTCCACGCCCCGATCCCAAGTAAAATGCTGGAGCGCCCGTTCCCGCGCCGCCTGACAATCCTTCATCCTCCGTGCGGGATCCCGCGCGTAAGTCAGGATTCCCTCCGCCAGGGCTGGCGCACTGCCCGGTTCTACGGTGATCCCACAACCTTCAAGCATCCCCAGCGTTTCTCCCACCCGGCTGGCGACGACCGGTTTTCCAGAAGCCAGATATTCCGCGATTTTCAACGGGCTTTTGGCTCGCGTGGCCTCGTTGTCTTCGAAACAGGCCACACAGATATCCGCCGCGGCGGTTAGCGCGGGGATACGTTCCGCCGCGATATAACCGGTCAGATGGATCGATCCACCAGCGGGTGATTGCTTCACGTGGCGGCGCAATGCCGCTTCCTGTTCTCCACCGCCCACGATCAGGAATTGGGCATCGGGAATCTGTTCCAAAACCAGGGGAGCCGCTTGGATCAGCAAATCCGCATGGGCCGCGCCTTCCAACTGGCCGATATAGAGAATCGTAAGGCGGTCTGGATCGAGTCCATATTCCGCCAGAACTTCCTTCCCCCCCGCGCCGGGATGGAACCGCTCCGTGTCCGCTCCCACCGGCAAATGCCACATCCGGGTGGCAGGAAACCCAAGGCGCAAGGCCCGTTCCTGGATGGCTTGGCTGGAATAGGTGAGAGTATGCGCGAAATGGGGGAGAACCCGTTCGTACACCGCCACCTGCAGGCGGCTCAGCCCTCTTTTTTCCACTTGGCGGGCAATAGCGGTTTCGTTGTCGTCCCAGTCGTAATGGAGCGGTTTGCGGAGCGTCCGGGAGATCCACAATAAGGGCAACGCGGTGGCGGCGAAGCATTTTTGGAGGTGGATCAAGCCGCATGGCTCCGCTAATTCTCGCAGCAGCCGGAAATTGGAAACGATGTGATGCTGCCGGGGCCGAAGCGCCTGACAGGGGGGATCCCCCGGCTGCGGTTCGCGTAAAAAGCCATGACGGGGGGGATTCTTGCGGGGCAGATGGACCAATTGAACCTGGTGCCCGCGTTGTTGTAATCCTCGCGCCAGGGCCAGGATGCGGATGGTCCAGGGATCGTGCCACAAATCGTGGGGATGGACCATCAGGATGTTCACCTATCGGTTCCTCTCAATCGATCCCCCCGGCGAGCACCTGGATCGTATCCGTGATGCCCAATCCGGTGATGCTGGCCGCGTGGCCGCCGGTGGCCGCGATTTCCAACCGGCCGTACCCGTCAAAGACGGCCAGAAATTCCCCCCGCTTTTTTTCTCCATAGGCTTGAGATATCCCCCGGATTGTGTGCCGTTGGAACCGGATGAGCACCTCTTCCGCGCGGACGCCGTTGCGCGAGGCCCACGCCTCGAACGTGGGCTGATCCAGATCGGTTACCAGGTTGCCGAAACGGTCGATATGGCAGATGTGGCACTCGATCCGGTCATAGGTCACCGCCAGGGGTTTGAGCGGCAGGCGGACCGGGTCGTGGATTTCTTCCCCAAGCTCCTCGATCGCCACCCCGTTGGCCAAATGGGCGGCCAGGGGAGAAAAAATATCACGTCCGTGGAACGTGTTGCTGACGGTTTCGAGCCAATATTGTTTACGGGTCGCGGCGAAGACACGGGCCGATTTCGCCTGGTCCAGGGCGGGGATCAACAAACCGTTATCCGGCGCCACGAAATAGTGGCCGTCCATGGCGGCCACGAGGGGCCGCCGCTTGGTGCCTACTCCGGGATCGACCACACACAGGTGGACCGTGCCTTCCGGGAAATAGCGGAAGGACCACTCATTCAAAAAGGCGGCGCTGGCGATGGCGAAAGGCTGCAGCTCGTGGCTGATGTCAATGAGACGGGCCGCGGGGGCGAGGCGGACGATCACACCTTTCATGACCCCCACAAATCCATCGGTGTTACCGAAATCCGTCATCAGGGTAATGATGGGCCTCGTGTTCATAAGCCACTACACCATTCTGGAAACACCCGGGGCCGTGCCATCGGGGTGAGAGGATCCATGTTCCAGCAACCGGGGGCTTTCGGCCGCCACGGGCAGGGTGATCGCCAACTGCGTTCCTTGCCCGGGTTCGCTATGCGCGGACAAAGCGCCTTGATGCTCCCGGATGATCCGGTCGACAATCATTAACCCCAGGCCCGTGCCGTTGGGCTTGGTGGTGAAATATGGTTCGAATATATGCTTTAGATCTTCGCGGTCAATCCCCCGCCCGTTGTCGGAAAAGATGAGATTCACCGTGTCCCCGTCCCGCACCATGCTGATCACGACTTCTCCCGGCCGCGCCGCGCGGGTCTCGTCTTGCTGTTGGATGATGGCCTCGATGGCGTTGCGGAGTATGTTGATCACGGCCTGCTTCATCAAGACTTCATCCGCCTTGATGTAAGGCCATTCGCCCTCTTCGTGCAGCGCCACGCGGATGCCATGCTGCCGGAATTCCGGCTCCATAAGGGTCAAGGTATCGGTGATTAAAGTGTAAAGATTGACGAGTCGCAATTGAGGCTGCGTGGGCCGAACGGCGGAGAGGAAGGTTTCGATCACGTTGTTCAGCCGTTTGATTTCGTTGGTGATCACTGCCAAGTTTTCGCTGGTTTCTTTGTCGTCCACGCCTTTTTTCTTAAGTTGCCGCTCCAGCAACTGCAAATGAATGGACAACGAATTGAGCGGATTGCGGATTTCATGCGACATCCCCGCGCTGAGCGTGGTCAGCGCCGCCAGTTTCTCCGCCTCGCGCAACTTTTTCTCCTGGGCCTTCTGCTCCGTAACGTCCATGAACAAAAAAAGCGAGCTGACCCGCTGAGTCTTGTTTTTCAGGGGGATCATGTTGACATACAAAAACCGCTCGCCTTCGGGCAAATCCAGATGATACTCGCGGGACAAGATGGGGGTTGGACTTTGAATGCACTCCCGGCAGACTGCCAACAGATGCGGATTGACCAGCACCCGTTCCAACGGCCGGTCGGGAGTGGTGGCGCCGGCATCCAGGTTGAGAATGTCCCGCGCCGACTGGTTGATGTAAAGCACCGTTTCTTCGGAATCGATCACCATCATGCCCTCGATCATGCTTTCAAAGATCAGGGCCAGCAGGTCCCGTTCCTGGGCGATTTCCCGCATGTAATCGACAATCTGCTCCTTGTCGATTTTTTCCACCCGGTCCAGCAAACGACGTAAAAATCCGTGTTTCATGATCCTCACTTTCAAAAACCATTCGTCGGGTTCCTTGCCGCGCCGCTTGAAAGCAAACCGCGGGAAAGTCAACGCTCCGCTCCCGCCCGGCTTAGGCACGCGGATCAAGTCTGCTACTATTGTACCACTTCCCGCGCAAGGACTTAAAATCATGGCTGACAAGCTGAACGCTGTCGTCGTTGGGGTGGGGGCGTTGGGCCGGCATCACGCCCGCGTCTATGCCCAACATGAAAAAGTACGGTTGGTGGCGGTAATCGATATCGACGAACAGGCCCGTCACGAGCAATCCACTCGTTGGAATTGTCTGGGCCTCGCCTCGCTCGAAGACCTGCGCGAACCGGCCGATCTTGCCAGCGTGGTGGTGCCTACCGTGTCCCATGCCGAGGTGGCGCTCCGGCTGATCGAGCGCGGCATTCCTGTTCTGGTGGAGAAACCCATCGCCTTGACAGTGGAAGAGGGCCAACGCCTCGTGGAAGCCGCCGTCCGCTGCAACGTTCCCATCCAGGTGGGCCATATCGAGCGCTTCAATCCCGCAGTGATCGAACTCGGCCGGCACCTCCAAACCCCGCTTTTCATTGAATCCCACCGTCTGGGACCCCCCACCCCCCGCGTCCAAGATATCGGTGTGGTGCTCGATCTGATGATTCACGACCTGGACCTGATTCTCAACCTCGTCCGGTCGGAGATCGAATCCATCGACGCCGCCGGCGTTCCCATTCTCACTCCGCATGAAGACATCGCCAACGCCCGCCTTCGTTTCCGGTCCGGCTGCATCGCCAATGTCACCGTCAGCCGCGTGACTCCTGAACGGCAACGGAAAATCCGGTTTTTCCAGAAAGACACGTATCTTTCCCTCGATCTCTTGAAGCCGGATCTGCAAATTTACCGCAAGGTCAACGGGCCCGGCGGGGCGGTAAATATCGAATACGAGCATCCCGTCTTGACCAATCGCGAACCGCTGGCCCTGGAAATCGATTCGTTCATCGATTGCGTGGTGCATCACAAAACTCCCCTGGTGACCGGGCAGGATGGTGTTCGCGCCCTCGAATTGGCTCAAAAAATCACGGACCAGGTGACCACGGTTTCGAGCCGGATTTTGGCGGAATAGGCTTTCTACGGCACGCGGGGTTGAAAAACCATCCCGATTGGCCCGGATGCGGATCTTTCTTAATTCGTGGTCCGTGGTATGCGCGTTGCAGAGAGCGCTCCTCTCTCCCTCTCCCTCGGGAAGAGGATAAGGGAATTGTTTTTACGTGAGGAGTGCCATAACTGGCGGATTCGGAATCGACATTGGGGATAGGCGAGCAATCCTGTCATTCTTTGCTGGGAGGCCATCCCGTTGACTAGACGAAAACCGCGGCGCAATCCATCGCAACGGTTAATACACTGACCAATTGGCGATCTGGGTCGATCCTCCCATGGGTTCTTGGGGATCGAGGATGACGCCGTTGCCGGTCCGGAAATAATCGATCGTGTATTGCCCCCGGGTGTTGCCCTGGAATCCGATCTGCATGATGCCGTCCGCGTCCACGGCGGGGCTGCCCCAGCCGTTCCAGCCGCTGCCCGGCATATTCTCCAACGCGGGCTTCGTAAAATCGCGATCGACATACAACGTCCACGGCGTGTGGTCCCCCAGCGCCCGTTCCGGCCAACTGTCTCCTTCGAAGGCCTCGCCGAAATTGACGTCGGGCATGGTTTCCACTTTTTCCACATACAAATCATAGTCGATGGAACAAACGAATGTGAGCACGCGGAATTGCGAGAAATCCGCCTGGTAGATGGGCAGATACGCGTTGAGAAAATAGCGGCTGCCGATGGCGTTCTGATCGAAACTGCACAACCAGGTCCGCCCGTTGGAGAAAGTATCCACCCCGCCGTCCGGGCGGTTTTTCAACGGGTAAAACGAAATCCGGTCGCCGTGCTCGTCGGGATCGCCACTGTTCGGACCGCCGATCTGATCCGCCCGGATGCGGACTTCGTAGGTAAATGACCAGGTTTTCACATTGCTGATATCCTCGGGTTCGATCCATTGGACATCATGCGTCAGGTAGATGGTCTGGCTGGTCTCCCCTAACCGTGAAACTGTTACCGTCCCATCGGCGTTTTGCCGGACTTCCGTCCCAAGCCGCGGAGCCAAATAGATATACCACCCCTCCGCTTCGTAATCGTCAAAATGGGATACGATGTCCCACGTCTGGGCCATTGTTCCCGCGGGAATCAGGCAAGCGGTAATAAAAACAAGGATTTTTTTCATTGCTTTTTCTCCTTGGACGAAATAGGGCTCATCCGGTTGCACGTACTTTTTCCATATTCCCGGTTCTCATTTCTTCGAAAGGATCGATGAAAACCACCCCCACAATTCCCGCGCCCTCTGGGAGAGGGCGAGGGTGAAGGTATTTTTTTCAGAGGCGGACTGTGGTATCCGTCCTCATCCCGGAGTGAATGGAATCGATTAGACCTTATTAGGTGCGCACTTCCGGATGAATCCTTCCTGTTTTCATGTTAATCGATAGTAAACACCTTGCCAGAGATTGGGAAGACAAGCTCTGGAAAATGACATGACGCTCATAACGGGATTATGCGGCGAGAACGTGGAGGGGTGAACACACCATGGAGGCCCGCAGCGGGGAGGGAACACGTCTTCATAATCCCGGCTGGTCGCATTTCCCTTTACCCACTCTTAAATCAATAGAAGCAATAATCGGTGATTCCCGTGGGATGATAATCCCGCAGGACTTCGATTAACCGTTCCGCCGCCTTCGTGTGGCCTTCGACGGACGGATGAATAGTGTCCGTTGTGTCCGATGGATTCAGCCAGCCGGTGGTGTCCACATAATGAATAGCCGAATCTCCTTGTCCGCGCATCGCGTGCACGGCGTTTTCCACGCCCTGGCTTTGGGTGCCATTGAAAGGCCGCAAACAGAAGATCAAGGCCTGAGGATACGCCGCGCGAACACTTTTCAACAAATATTCGTAAAATCCCTGAAATGTGCGTGACGTGGAATAGGCATCATTGGTCCCCAGATTGATCAATACCCAATCCGCTTGCCAAGAATCCCTGGGGACTCCCTTGTAGATCCAATCAAAGGTATTGATCACTTCCGGAACGCCCCCGTTTCCTCCGGTCAGGAGCCCCTGCCCGCTGAACGCCGTAATCCGCAGGTCGGCGTCCCATTCCTGGGCCGCGCGGAAAGCATAGGATTCCCGGGCGTCTGAAATATCCTCTATATTCGCGTTATTCTGATTTGGATACACAATCAGCCCCTCCGTGATGGAGTCGCCCAACACCTCCACCCGGGGTCCCGTGGGGTGGCGGCCGGGCCTCAATCGTTCCCCTTCCGGAAGAGAGATCCCCTGAAAAATGACCACCGCTTCCAGGGGAGGCGTCCACCGTTGCCGCGCCACATTGTAAGACTTAAGGATTAATTCCAGGGAATGTTCTTCCGATCCGCTGTTCCCGGCGAGTATGCGCAATTCGGATTGAACCACGCTTACCTGCCATTCTCCGTTGTCTACTTGCAGCCATACCTGCGGGGGGCGGTTATCGCTGTAGGGCGCCGTATCAAACCGCAACACACAGTGGTTTCCTGTAAAACCGGCCCGGAATCCCGCTCCGGGATACACGGTGATCGCGGATTCGGACTGAGTACGGTCCCATCGACCTTGATAAACCACGTTGTCATCGCTGGGAAGGAACAACGTATCCCCCTGGGAGGCCAGCCCCCATCCGGCTACCACAAACACAAGGAGTACTATTCGTATGCAAGACAAGATGGCCCTCCTCGCTGGATTTTCTTTTGCCGCAAAGCCGGAAATTTCCACTTGGGGGGATCCACGGTCACCCGGAGACCAGAATGCCAGATCCATCATAAGTCATCCGGCTAGGATTGTGAGGGGGACCGCTGATTTCTGGTGTATCCGGCGAGTGCGGACTTGTTTCACGATGTTGAATCGGGGCTCGAAACGAACCACTCTCCCGGGGAGAGGATTAGGGAAAGAGCGGACATCCCTGCCCCGGTACCGAGGGCGCGGAGAATGATACCGGAAAGATCCCGGAAAAATCCGGTCTCGTTGTAGGATTCTCCCCCGGGTTTCATCCACCTAGTTGATAAGGCCCGGTTTCGCGGGCGACTGGCTGAATGGGGATCTCGGGCAGGGGGGATTGGATGGCCTCCCGGACAAAACGGGGTTGGTGCCACAAAGAAGGCAGGCCTGCGATTTCCCATCGCATCAGATCGTTCCGTATCCGCAAAAGCCAATCCAAATACATGATTTTGAGGGATTTCCCGGGCAGGCGTTTCAACAACCATTTGGTCACCCAAAACACACGGGGATAGCTCATGAACAGGTGCGCGCACTGGCCGATTTTTTCAATGAGGTCTTTATTTTCCAAACGAATACTGGGGGCGAGCTTTTCTTGAAATTCCTTCGGTAATTCTCTTAAATCGCCGCTGAAGCCATACTGTTCTTTACAAAGTTCCCCCAGCTTGGTTCCCGGGAACGGGGCAAAAAACGAAAACGTGTTGATGTGCGTCCGGCAGCGGATATTTAACTCGATGGTCGCCAAGGCTGAATCCACGGTTTCGCCCGGCACACCGAACATGTTCTGCCCGACTACCTGAATCCCGTGCGCGTAATACAAATCACACGCTTTTTGAATCTGCTCGGAGGTGATGTTCTTAGCCAGGATGGTTTTCCGCAGGGTGTCGTCGCCGTTCTCAATGCCCGTGGCCACCCGGATGCATCCTGCTTCCGCCAGCAACTGCACTTCTTCTTCATCCGTCAGGTCGCAACGGACATTGCAGATGAAGGGCAGGCCGATTTCTTTCCCATACCGCGGCAAAAACTCCCGCAACCACCGCCGGTTCAGTATGAACGTATCGTCCTGAAAGGCGATGTAGATGACCTTGTATTTCTCCTTCAGCCAGCGCAATTCGGCCAACACGTTCTCTACGCTGCGCTGACGGGTCCAGCGGCCGGGTTGCGAATCCCGGGAGGCGTGATTGAAACAGTAGGAGCAATCATAGGGGCATCCCCGTCCCGCCATGACATACCCGGTCCGGTGTTTCCAAACCTCCTGGCCGCGGATCAATTCCCGGTCGGGGAACGGCAAATGGTTCAATTCGCTTTTGGGGATGAAAGGCCGGTTGGGATTCCGGATAATTTTCCCATTTATCTTGAAGGATAGGCTGGAAATCCGAGTAAAATCCCGGCCTTCCTCGAGGGCGGTCACCAATTCCAGGGTGGGATATTCGCCTTCGCCCGTACAGATGGCATCGATGCCTTCTTCTTCGATGGTTTGGGGGAAAAATATGGCATGCGGGCCTCCGAAAAGCGAAAAACAATCATGCTTTTTCTTGATGGCGCGGTTGATTTCAAAAAAACGGGCCGCTGAACTGGAAGAGATCGAATACGCGACGAGGCCGGGATTCAATTGCTTCACCTGTTCGGCACAATCCGGGACCTTGTCGACATTGATCACGGATACGGCATGGCCGGCCTCTTTCAGCACCGCCGAAATATACGACGCGCCTAGAGGTTGATGGTCAAGAATGCTATTGTCAAATAGAAATGTGACATGCACAACTGGTGTTCCTCTTTTCCCGGGATAAACCATATCGGTCTCGTCACAACCTTCGCCGGTTTGGGTAAGTACGTAATTGAGTAACCTGATCCTCTTACTTTCTTTGGGATTCAGTCTGACCGCGGGAAACGGTTTTATCGGTGATCGTATTTTACGGGTCTTGGGATCAACTTCCAAGAGACTGCCCTATTTCTGCTCGATCGCCGTGGGTTGGATAGTTCTTACCTTTTTGCTTGATATCCTTGGCCTTATCGGATTATACCGGAGACCGGTTCTAGTTCTCGTTGTTTTGATATGGCTGGCCGCGGGAATGCTGGCCGCGCGAAAATGGTATGCTTCCTGTTTTTCCCGATGGGATGAGGAGGGCATGCGGCCGGAGTTCGAGTCCAGCATCAATCCGCTGTTTCTACGCATCGGTTTGGGAGTCTTGCTGCTTGTTTATCTTCTGAACGGCATGACCCCTGAAACCCGGCATGATCCATACGACTACCATTTGACCATTCCCACCTTGTATCTCGCGGACGGAAAGATTGTGGAAATTCCCTGGCATGTTTTTACCTACATGCCCAAAAACGGAGAAATTCTATATGGTTTGGCCTTGGGATTCGGCGATGATTCCATGACCAAACTGATTCACTTCCTTTTTGGTTGTCTTTGCCTCCTCGCTGCGGCATCCTTCCTGGAAAAAATTCTTAGCCACGAGGCGGGGTTGATGGCCGCTTTCTTCGTAGCCTCGCTTCCGCTTTTCGGCTTTATCGCCACCTCGTCGTATATTGATTTGATCCGCTCCTTTTGGGAAGTCTCCGCCCTCTACCTGCTTTACCTGGTCTGGGAAGATCGAAAGGCGGAAAATAATCCCATGCTCTTGTTCTTATCCTCCCTCTTCGCGGGGATGGCGATGGGGACCAAATATGTTTCCTGGCTGATATTCCTGCCCGGGTACTTGATTCTCCTTGCTCTATCTCTTTGGCAAATTGGATTGTTCCGCTCGCCCCGCTGGCCCGGTCTGCTCTTCCTGGGAGGGATTTTGCCGGTGTCACCTTGGCTGCTTACCAACGCGTTGTGGACCGGCAATCCCGTTTATCCCCTATTCCCTTCGATATTTGGTATGCATATTCCCCCCGCGCAGGAAGCGTATGAGTTCATCTCCCGCCATCAACCGGATTCGTATTTTCAGAGCGCCCAGAACATCATTCCCTATATCTTCTCCCGGATTGGGAATTTGCTGATCGAAGGCAATGCCCTGGTGCTGGTCGGGATCGCGGGGTGGTTGACTTCATATTGGTGGCGGGGAACGGAGACGGGTCAGCGATTACTCACGCCGGCTTATTGGGGGCTGTTGGGATATACTCTGCTTTCCTCTTTGCTCTTTTTCATCGAAGCCGATAACGCGGACGGGCGCTTTTTCTTTTCCACTCTGATTCTGCTGACCATTCCTTCCGTATTTATGATCCTTTCTCTCATCCAATCCATCCGTTCCGCCTCAATTCTGACAGCGTATTTCATACCCGCTATTACGTTGTTTTTATTGTTGAACGCCTTGATTTACCGCTATAACCAGATTTTGGACCTGGGGGAATCGATGTTGCCCATCCTCGGCCAAGCACAACGGGAAGAATGGCTGTC
>JABLXU010000026.1 GCA_013177805.1 Candidatus Omnitrophota bacterium | reverse complement strand
TTCACGGCGGTGGTGACCTACGCGTATTCCGGTCCTCCGTTCCGGACCAAGCGTTCGTGGTGGCTGGCCAACGTGACCATCGCGATTCCCAGGGGTTGCTTGTTGGTCGTGGCGGTGTGGACGGCAGTGCGGGACATGTGGGAGCTGGAGCCGTGGGTGCTGGGCGGCGTGTTTGGGGTGTTTATTCTAGGGGCGGCCTCGACCAAAGATTTCGCGGATATGAAAGGCGACGAGGCGGGCGGTTGCCGGACATTGCCGGTGCGGTTCGGAGTCGATTGGGGCGCGAGGATCATCTCCCCCTTTTTTGTGGTTCCCTTTCTGTTGCTGTTTTTCGCCGCGTATGGCGGATGGTTGACCGGCAGCCGGTGGCTGCTGATGGCCCTGGCTGTGGGGCTGATGGCTTGGGGTGTGTATGTGGCGTGGCTGATTCTCCGGCGACCCGCGGAACTGGCCACCGAGGCCAATCATGTATCGTGGAAGCATATGTATCTCATGATGCTGGCTGGGCAGGTGGGCATCGCGGCGGCGTATTGGCTGGGGTGAATCCGCAGCCGGCGGGAGGGCCGGGAAGCTCTTACAGGCTTTCGTGGGGGGAGATAAAATTTGGAGGCAGAAACGAGCGAAATGCAGGAGCGGAAGCCGGGAGTCACCACTATGCTGGACATTACGCGCATTCTGGCGGACTGGGAATATGTACCGGATGAAGTGAATGTCCGAATCATTGAGGGGGATGACCGGAAGTTGAAAATCCAGATGCGGCTGGATTTGGGTTTGTTGCAGATGGAGTACGACGGACGTCCAGACGGCAAGCGGCCCTACGGCGAGGAGTCGTACTTATGCTATTTCCAGAATCAATTGCAGAAGTATATAAAAAAAAATGGAACGGACGAAGGGTTTTGCCTGACGGCGGAGGATTGCGTCCTATTGCAGAATGAATCGTTGCAATATTATTACCGGTATCTCAGTCTGTTCCATTTACAGGAATACGAGGCGGTAGTGCGGGACACGGCCCGCAACCTGGAGGTCTTCGATTTTTTGAAGACCTACGCCGAAGATGAGGACGATCAATTACTGCTCGAGCAGTACCGGCCCTATGTGGTGATGATGAACGCCCGGGCCGCGGCGCATTTACGGCTCGAAAAAAACCGGCCGGACGAGGCGGTCCAACTCCTCGAGAACGCCATTCTGCAGTTGGAAGCGTTTTTCGCGGAATTCGACCGGCCCGATTTAGCGAACAAGAGCAGCGAAATTCTGTTCCTCCGCCAATTCGCCGAGGAGATTCAGTCCCGCTGGAGCGCCAATCCCGTCCGCGAGTTGCGGGAGAAAATGATGGACGCCGTCGCCCGGGAGGATTTCGAGACCGCCGCCTCGATCCGTGATGAAATCAAAAAACTCTCGAAGAAAATTCAGGGATGAAGGAGTCTGAGCGCGTTACGATTTCCTCTCCCATTGGGAAAACCCTAACGGATTCCTATTCCCCTGGGGAGAATACGTTAGATCCCTTTTCCTATTTCATCATTCCCAAATCCCGCCGTTGCATGTTTACTTTTCCGGCCGAATGTCCGACAATCCCCATCGGCAGTTGAACCGCTTGAGCAGGAAACCCCGGCCCGGGCCGGACGCAAGGGGAGATTGAAGATGACTCTTTCGAAAAAAACCTCACGGCGCACCTTTCTGAAACAATCCACCGCCGCCCTGGGCGGCGTCACCGCCTTTCATGTGTTCCCGGCGCGGGTGCTCGGCCAGGACGGTCAGCCCGCGCCCAGCGACACGATTGTGCTCGGCAATATCGGCGTGGGCGGCCGGGGCTCGGCATTTGTCCGGCCGGGTATGACCGCGGCCGTCTGCGACGTGGATGCCAATCACCTCAAGGCGGCGGATGAACGAATGCAAGGCAAGGCGGCACTGTACAAGGATTACCGCGATTTGCTTGACCGCAAGGACATCGACGCGGTGACCATCGGCACGCCCGATCACTGGCACGGCCTGATGACCATCCACGCGTGCGAAGCCGGCAAGGATGTATATGTCGAAAAACCCGCATGCAAATACATTGAGGAAGGCCGTGAAATGGTCAACGCCGCCCGGCGTTACGCGCGCGTGGTGCAGGTCGGTTCGCAGGGACGTTCCACCGATGCCGCCTATCATGCCTGCCGGTACATCCGCAACGGCAATCTGGGCAAGGTGAGCCGGGTGACCTGCTGGCATTATGAAAATCCAGTGGGTGACTGGACGCCCAACACCACACCCCCGCCCGAATTGGATTGGGACCTGTGGCTGGGGCCGGCGCGCTGGATGCCGTACAATCCCAACAAGGTCCACTTCAATTTCCGCTGGCTGCTGGATTTCGGCGGCGGCCAGATCCGCGACCGTGGCGCGCACGTGATGAGCGTCGCGCTCTGGTGCATGAACGCCGATCAGCAGGGGCCGGTCAGCGTGGAGGCCACGGGCGAGCCGCCTCACCAGGGCATTTGGGATTGCCCGCCCACCATGGAGATCACCTACGAATTCAAGAATCCCGACTGGACAATGACATGGAGCCAGCCGGGCGAAAAACTGCTGGACGCTCCCTTCGGCGCCAAATACTGGGGCGACAAGGATACCCTCATCGTCACCGGCGGGGACGGCGGCTGCGGGACTGAAGAAAAAGCCATGCAATACACGCCGCCATCCGATGGGGTGGATGTATTCCGAAGCCCTGGACATTTCGAAAACTGGCTGGATTGCGTCAAGACGCGGGAAAAGCCGGTCATGGATATCGAGGCGGGCTACCGGGTGGCCGTGCTGTGCATCCTCGGGAATATTTCCTACCGCCTGGGCCGTAAACTGGAATGGGACGCTGAAAAAGAACAGGTGATCAACGACGACGAAGCCAACCGGTTCCTTCAACTCGTCGGCCGCGGGCCGTGGAATCTCTAACGCACGCCAAAGTGGACACGGCAAGGTAACGCGAAGACCATATACCGGCAGGGGGCGAAATCTCCGTGCCGGTTTTCATGCTCCCCGCCGGACAAGGGAGGGCGGAACATGAGCAAACAGCAAGCGGCCATGTTGGCCTGCCGGATTCTGGCTATTTACGCGTTCATGCAGGGTGTGATGGGATTCGCTTCGCTGGGGATGGTTCCGTTTTATCTGCAAAATCCCACGCCAAGGATGCAGGAATGGCTCATGGCTTTCTCCAGCGTATCACCGGGACTGTATATGTTGACCTTCGCGGCGATCTTGTGGCTCTTTGCGAACCGGATTGCGTATTACATGACGATGGACATGCCGCCCGGTGAGGTGTGGAGCGGCATCCAAGTGGAAACCGTGTTGCGCACGGGATGCGTACTGTGCGGGTTGTTCATTTTGGGCAACGCGGTTACCAACCTGTCGGGGACGATCGCTTATATTTATCTATTTTTCCACCAGCGGCAAGCCATTCTGGTGAGCCAACCGGAAATGGTCATCCGGCCGGTCACCGAGTCGGTTGCCTTCTTGCTGAAAGTGGTGATCGGGGCATGGTTTGCCGCCCGTCCCAACCAGGTGATCCGTTTGTTACGCCGAGTTACCGGCGAAGACCGTGAATCATAACGGGAAAAAAACATATCTCTTCTCCCCTCCGCGCCTCGGGCGTGAACGAATCTCACGTAACTTGGTAATCCTTTTGACCGCATTACAATAGAGGCCGGTTCATCGAACTGCCCGCAAGGAGAAAGGCCCATGAGCGCAAAGAAGATCTTGATTTTGGCAGGGGATTTCGTGGAAGATTACGAAATTATGGTGCCCTTCCAGGCGTTGCTGATGGTGGGACACACGGTACATGCCGTCTGTCCCGGCAAGCAGAAGGGCGACACGGTGCGCACGGCGGTGCACGATTTCGAGGGTGATCAGACCTACAGCGAAAAACCGGGGCATAATTTCACGTTGAATGCCTCGTTCGACGATATCCGCGCCGAGGCGTACGACGCGTTGTTGATTCCCGGAGGCCGCGCGCCGGAATACATCCGGCTCAATCCCCGGGTGATCGAAATCGTGCGGCATTTCGCGAGCGCCAACAAACCTATCGCGGCGGTATGCCACGGTTTGCAGTTGCTGGCGGCCGCCGGCGCGTTGCAAGACAAATCATGCACAGGATACCCCGCCGTGGGACCGGATGTGAAAGCCGCCGGGGGAAACTGGATGGAGATTCCGCTCGATCAAGCCCACGTGGACGGCCGCTTGGTCACCGCACCCGCTTGGCCCGCGCATCCGGAGTGGTTGAGGAAATTTTTGCAGATCTTGGGAACCCGTATCGAGCCGTAAGGGCGCAATTCCAAAACAGAGGAAATCAACATGGGGGAAAAACTGATTCGTTCCCGTGCGCCGGTGCGGATTGATTTCGCCGGCGGATGGACGGACGTGCCTGACTTTTGCCGGGCGCGGCCGGGATACGTGGTGAACGCGGCCATCAACGTCTATTCGTTCGTGACGATCAGCGAAGGGGCCGTGCTGAAAGGAAACGGCGGGCCGGCGCTGCGCGAACGGGGCGAAGTGCCGCATCACGGCATCACGCTCTATTCCAGCGATTTCGATCTCTACGTGCAGGCTGAGAACATCCGGGAATTGGAATACGATGGCAACATCGATTTGGTCAAGGCGGCGGTCAAGCGGCTGGGCGTGGAGCGGGAATTCACTCTCATCACCCAATCGATTGCTCCGCCCGGCAGCGGCTTGGGAACCTCGGCCTCCATGGGTGTGGCCCTCCTCTCCGCCCTGAGCCGGTATGCCGGCCGCCATTTTCTGGCTTACGAGCTGGCCGAGGAAGCCAGCCGCATCGAACGCGAGGAACTGGGGATCCTGGGCGGCAAGCAGGACCACTACGCCAGCGCGCTGGGCTCGCTGCTCTTTCTTGAATTCCGGGGCGAGGAGGTCCGGTCCTCCGCCCTCAGCGTATCCCGGGCAGTGGCGTTAGAACTGGAGAAAAACCTGGTGTTGTGCTACACCGGCCAGTCGCGCCTTTCGGGCGATATCCACGCACGGGTGAAGGAGCGGTACGAAAACCACGATCCCCACACCGTGGGCGCGATCGAGGAGATGAAGGATATTGCCCTGGAAATGAAGGAAGCCCTCCTGGGCGAACATATGGCCCCCTTCGCGAAATTGCTGAACCGCAACTGGGAATGCCAGAAGCGCCTGCATCCTTCGGTGACCAATGAGGGAATTGAACGTGTGTTCCGGGCGGCGCTGGATAACGGGGCGATCGGCGGCAAGGCCTGCGGCGCGGGCGGCGGGGGATGCGTGCTCTTCTATTGCCGCCCGGAGCGGGAACACCAAGTGCGCCGCGCTCTTCAGCAGGAAGGAGCCACGATCATCGACTTTAACATCGATTTTTTTGGAGCCGAAACCTGGATAGAAGAATGCGTGGGGTAAGTGTGGGGTAAGTAGCCTTCGTTGGGATATGGGAATGCAAATTCCTCTCACTGCGTCATGTCCACCACATAGGCATCCTCTCGGACTTCCGGGATCAGCGCTTCGCTTTTCAAACCTTGGTTGATCCGGATGTCCCCAAAGTCCACTTGGACGCCGTTGGCTCCCGGCGCGGCGAACCGTTTAGGCAGATTCGTTTTCCGGTCGATCCAGATCTCCCGCACCGGCTCCTCGCCCTTCACTTTTGACCGGGGAACCACACGCACTTTGTACGTGGGCGTGCCTTCAATGGTTTCTTCCAGCACCTTCGCGTCGATATAGGCTTTCTCTTTCAACTCTTCGATATCAAAATTCAAAAATCCGGCCAGGTACATAAATTCCGGCAAGGGGGAGGTTTGTTCATCCAGCCATTCGATTTTCAACGTATTGGCTACGGCATCATACGTATAAAACCGGCGGCTCACGTCCGAAAAATATACCTTGAACGGCTCATCCGCCGTGCTGTTTTCCACGGTTTCCCCGGCCGCCAAGGAGACCGGATGATCATAGAATTGCAACAGGAACACCGGATCGGGTTCGGGTTTTTCCTTGGTCCCTTTCACCATGTGGATCCGCGCCCAAAATTCTTTGGTTTCACCACTTTCGTGGCGCTCCACGTGATGGAGGATCGTCTGGAAATCCGCGATGGTTTCCCAGGCTTTCGCCGCCCGGTCCAATATTTCCCGGCCAGGAATCCGCGACTCCCGGGCCGGGCTGACTTGGGCGGCATGCGTGAGGACCGTCCCCAGGATGGAGACCATAAGCCATCCGGTGATGATCCCAAAACAAGTCCGCCGGCGTTTGGCGGATTCGGGCCTTGTTGGCGTCATCGTTCTTTGCAATCCTTTCCGAACAGGCAAAATCTCTGTAAAGAATGCCGGGAGGTTTGAACGCGGCGGAGGGCGGCATCATCGCCATGCAAATCGATTCAACCATTCCCCTTTGTTCCATCCCGCCTCCGTGTCTCGGCGGTGAAGGCTTGCTTCACAGAAACCAATACAAACTCGCATTGGCCGCCGTGTAACCCGGCAGGTAGACTTCGCTCCCCCCCGGGATGGAAAACGCCGGCCGTCCCGCCGGTTCGAATTCCAAATAAAACCAAGCCTCCCGCGAGGGCGCGATGCCCGCCGGTTCCAAATCCACCAGTCCCTCGATCCGCCCGTTCTGGAGAATCGCCGTATTCGGTTCCCGCGCGGGATAAACGGGGATGCTTTTCATGACCGGTTTGGTGATCTGCAGCGTCACCCGGCTGTCCGGGGGCAATGACGATCCATCTTGGAATTCGACGCGAAAGACCAGATATTTATTCAGGCGGCCATACCACAGATCCGCCTCCACGTCTTTGGCTTGCCGCATCGCCGCCCCGCCCGAGTTGGACGAGACCAACTGGGCTCCCACCCATGGATAATACCCTTGGGCTTGGCCCATCCCGTAAGGCGCTTGAAACAAAATCCCTCCGCCCTTGAGTACCCGCCGGGGCTGCTTGATCGGCCGTTTCAGCCCTTCGGGGACCGGTAAATCCAGAAGGGCATAGAGATGAATCAAATGATCACGGAACAGGCTGTCAAACAGCAATTCCTGCGTCGATACGTTTTCATCACCGTACCACCAAAACCAGTCGCTGCCTTCCGCGATATGAATCTGCCGCCACGCGGCTTGTTTTTTCTCCTCATCCAGTTCGGGCAGTTTATCCAGCAACGCCTCCCGCGCTTGGCGCAGAAAATGCCAGGCCGCGTTGTCTTCCTGGTGCCCGATCCAAATCCGGAAATTGCTGTTGATCCACGATCCGGGAAAAATGGACCGCAACGTTGGCTCGGCAGGATACATCGCCCGGAATTCCGGCACCGTGACCGGCTGGATTTGCGGATCATTCAGAATGCCTTCGATCAGGTACCGTTGAAAATCATGCCCGTCGCGCGGGTAATACTCCCAACAATTTTCCCCGTCTAAAATCACGCTTACCAGCGGTGGGGTTTTCCGGGTCCAGTTCCGGCCGATGGCCTTCAAATGCGTTATAAAATCGCTCGCCGCCTCCCGCGCGTTCCACCGTTGATACGTGAAACCGATCAAATCCGACAGGCCATGATCCCGGAACACGCAATCGATCCCGCCATGAGCGGTTTCCAACCGGTGGAGCTGGTACAATGCCTCCCGCCCCGGCTTCTGCTCTTCTTCCCGGAACCGGGACCGGAACAAAATTCCCTCGTCGGTGGCGAAATACGTCATCCCTGCTTTGGCCATCAAGCCGCACGCCGCGTCGGAAACCGAACCTTCCGAGGGCCACATGCCTACCGGCCGGAATCCCATGATCCGTTCGAAGGCCTGGATTCCTTCCCGGATGTGCCACTCCGCGTCTTCCGGATACGCGAAGGCTGGCTCCGGCACCGGATCCAGCGGATTGGAAACTTTCGCGGCGGCGCTGTCGCACAATAGCGGTAAGATGGGATGAAAGTACGGCGAACAGGTCAGTTCCAGGTTCCCTTCCTGATGCACCGTGCGGTGAATAGGGATGATTTTCGCCAGAATCTCCATTTGGATATCGAGAACCAGCCGCTTTTCCTCTTCCGTGAAGCCCCGCTGCTTTTTGAGGAGTCCCGCCAGCGGCAGGTTGGGATCTTCGCGCCAGAGGGGATCGATCCAGGTCAGATTGAACCACACCTGCAGGTCTCTAAAATCCTCCACCGTATAATGTTTGAGCGCGGCAGCGGCTGAGGCTCCCCGCTTGCGGAACAGTTCGTCGTAGCGGGGATACGGGTGAATCATGCGGGGCGCGTGGGCATCGAAGAAACGGGTGAGGATTTCAGTCTTTTCCTCGCTGGTCAACTCCTCCGCCGGTTTGCGGGAGAGTTCCAATGCCCGGTCGGTCAAAGATCCCTCCACGTACATTTGGATTTGCTTGAGCAAGGAAGGGACGAGGTTGATTGTCTGCTTCCATCCTTCGTACTGCCGGCATAACCAGGCGATGTCGTAATAATCCTTGATGCCGTGCAGCCGCACCCAGGGGAGGACAGCTTCCCCTGTCCCCGGGGCTACATACCAGGGCTGGTGCTGATGCCAATACATATTCAAATAAACCGGTTGGAGGGCGGTCATGGTTCGTTACTGTTTCACCTCGTATCGGCTTCCTGATGGAACGGCCTTCCCTTCCGGCAGGATTGAAATGGGACGACCGTGAAAGCACCGGGCGCAGGAACAGAGGATCGGGCCATTCACTCCCTCATCCCCGCATTCTCATTAACGATTGATATATCCGCTGGTATTCCTGGGCGGAACGGTCCCATGAAAAATCCATTCGCATCCCCCGCCGGGCCAAGGCCAGCCAAGCCTCCCGGTCCTCGAACCGCGCAATGGCCCGTTCGCAGGCTTCCAGCAGCGCCGCCGGCGTCGGTTCCTCAAAGACAAATCCGGTCCCATCGCCTGCTTCGTCCACATCCGTCACCGTATCTACCAATCCGCCCGTGGCCCGCACCACCGGAACCGTGCCATACCGCAATGAATACATTTGGTTCATCCCACACGGCTCGTACAGCGAGGGCATGAGGAAGATATCGGCCCCGGCCTCGATTTGATGCGCCAGCCGGTTGTCGAAGGCGATGGTAACTCCGCACGATTCGGGGAATTGTTTCTGCAATGTCCGGTACGTTTCCTCCAGCGGGGGTTCTCCCTTGCCCAAGATCACCACTTGCGCCCCCCGCCGGATCAGGCTGGGCAGCACCGCCGCCAGCAAGTCCAATCCCTTCTGATGTGCCAGACGCGAAATCACTCCGAACAGCGGTGCGCGCACCGGAGGTTCGCGGAGTCCGAATTCTTTCCGCAACGCCGTTTGGTTCGCTTTTTTCCCCTCCTCCAACGTGTCCATGGAGTATCGCGCCGCGATCTCGGTATCCACCTCGGGCGACCATACGCGGTAGTCTACGCCGTTCAGCACGCCAGTCACTTTTTTCTGGTGTTTCAACAACACCCCTTCCAGTCCGCATCCGTATTCTCGGGTTTGAATCTCACGTGCGTAAGTGGGGCTGACCGTGGTCACCGCGTCCGCGAAGACGATGGCCCCCTTCATCAGGTTCAATTGGTTATAGAACTCCAACGCTTCCACGTGGAAATGTTCCCACCCGATCCCTGTCACCGGATACAGAAAAGGCGGGAACACTCCTTGGTACGCCATGTTGTGAATTGTGAACACCGATTTGATCCGGCCGATGACGGGATGATCCGCGTAGACGGTTTTAATATAGATGGGCAACAGAGCCGCCTGCCAATCGTGGGCATGCAACACATCGGGGCGGAAATAATTCCGCGCGATGATTTCCATGACACCCCGGCAGAAAAATGTGAACCGTTCCAAGTTGTCCGGGTAATCTTTTCCTTTTTCTGTATAGAGCTCATTGCGGTGGAATAATTTTTCCTGATCGATCAGATAGACAGGAACCTTGTCTCCCGGCAGTTCGGTCCGCGCCAGGCGTCCCGTCATGGATGTATCTTCGATGGGGACCTGGATTTCGCCCAGGTCTTCGCACTCGGCCTGGATCTGCCGGTATTTCGGCATGACCAGCGCCACCTCCACTCCCTGCCGCCGCAACGCCGGGGGCAACGACCGCATGGCGTCCGCCAGCCCTCCCGTCTTCGCGAAGGGATCGATCTCCGATGCGGCAATCAATATTTTTATCATTGCGCTGTGGATTCTCCCGTTTTTTCCCGTTTCCCGTCTGCCGGAATCCCAGGCTGGG
Source organism: Candidatus Omnitrophota bacterium (assembly GCA_013177805.1). Taxonomy (GTDB): domain Bacteria; phylum Hinthialibacterota; class Hinthialibacteria; order Hinthialibacterales; family Hinthialibacteraceae; genus JABLXU01. The sequence goes on along the minus strand of JABLXU010000026.1, from coordinate 5,901 downwards.
CAGGCGGCTCTTCGTACCAGAACAAATCCGCTTGCCGGCCGGGGTGCTCCGCCAGACTCTCCAGATACTGAATCACGCTCCGCATCCCCTCGGGGTATTCCGTGGCCGGATGGGTTTTCTGAAACGCGGCCAGGAGTTCTTCCCGGATTTCTTTCGTCAGTTTCTGGGCCACCTGCCGGCCGATCACCTCGCGGGCTTCCTCGTAGGACATCGGGCGGGGCGGCTCGATATCCCGCGCGTAGTGAATCTCATAACCGAAACGGGCTTTCGAGAGATTGTAGACGCGCCGCGGAGGGCTGATCTCACCTGCTTCCAGCCCTTTCACCCAATCGGCCTGGCTGGGGCCGAGATCCGCCAACGCCACCCGGCCCAACGGCCCTCCGCTGACCGGGGAAGGGCTGTGTTGGGGGAATTGGGTCAACGCTTCCTCGAACGGCAAGCCTTCCATCATTGCCGCGAACGCCCGGTTGGCCTCCGCTTCCGCTTTTTGGTACAGGAGCAGCATATCGTGATGCGGGGTTGTGGGATGCACCGGCACGCTGAAGAACATCACGTACAGGTCGTATAGCGCGGGGGTTTGAAATTGGGGGAGGTTCCGGTTTTGCTCATAGAAAGACCGCATTTGCTCCTCGGACAGCGCCCCCCGCTTGTCTACCTCCGCCAGGATATACTCTTCCGCCAGTTGATGCTGTTCCCAGTACGCCAGCGCGGGTCCTACCTCGCGTTCTCCCCATCCCCGGCTGAGGGCCTCGGCCAAAAACAGCGCCTTGTGAGTGAGAAACGAGAGGTATTCCTCCCGCGCCTCGGCCGTCCGCTTGCCGTTAGCCGCCGCCAGTTGTTCAAATTCTCCTGCCGTGACTTGATACACGCCGGGAATGGAAAGAATCACCGCCTGGGGATCCAGTCCCGCCGGATCCTTCAGCCATTCCGTGTTCAGCAACAGGCCGTGCTTGGCCTTCAAATCCCGTGCGTAGAGAAACACGCCGTTGTTCAGCAATTCCTGCATCCGCGTCTCGAGGATCGCGGAGCGGACCTCCTCGCGGGGGATATACTCCGGCGGGACGAACCGCAACCGTTTGAAAATGAAGAATTGATTGCCCGCCTCGAACACATCGGTGATTTCCCCGTCCTTCAACGCCAGCAGGCGCCGTTCGATCTCTGGATCCGCCAGCCCAGGAGGGATTTCATTTTCTTTTCCCCGTTTTTCTGCCGGAGCATCGGAATAGGTTTGCGCCACGGTCTCGAAGGGCGCGCCGGCCTTGATTTTTTCCAACGCCTCCTGGGCCCGCGCCCGTGCGGCCTCCCACCCCCGCGGATTAGTCTGAATCCGGATGCCCTGAACCACGAACACGTTCGTGCCGCGTTTCACGAACAGCCGGTCCCGGTTTTCCGCGTAATACCGCTTGATGTCCGCCTCGGGGATTTTGATTTTCCGCAGGACTTCATCCAGAAGGATCCGCTGGAACAATTCGTCCCGGATGATATCGTTCCGGAACGTTTGGAAACGGTCCTGTAGGTGCAGGCCGGCTTGGCGGGCCTGTTCCGCCAGATACCGTTCGAATCCGATGGTTTTGGCCAGGTTTGCCATCCGCGCGGGCAAGTCCTTCAGCGCTTTGCCGGCCAGCACTTCCGCGAAACTGTGCGCTTCCTGGAAGGCGATGAGGAACTCGCGCGCCGTTACCGGTTGGCCACCGAAACTCATCACCACCGTCTCGGGATCCGGCCGCGGAATCCATTCGTCCCGGGGTCCGCAATGGCTAGCCATCAGCAGCATCAAAATGGCCGTGCCGGCCGTCCAAAATGAAAACCGCGCTTGGTTCACGCTCATTGGAAATCCTTTGCGATTCGGTCTCCCCGGCGCCCGCGGCTTTTCCCGGAGGGCGCCGCCTCCCCTCTCAATGGGTCCATAAGTTGATCCGCACGATCAGGTCGGCGATAAGGCCCAGCACGAACATCTGCAGGCTTGCCATGACGAGCACGATAAAGGTGGCGTCCATGAACTGCCCCGTCAACGGCTTGCTGAATAGCAACACCGCCAGCGCCGCCAGACCCAATCCCAGGCTAAGGGGAAGAAACACGTTCAACGGGCGCAATAACACCACCGTCCGCAAAATGACCAGGATCATGTTCCATGTATCCCGCACGGGGTGGAATTTCGATTTCCCCGCCCGCTTTTGGTACTGGATCGGGTGAAAATACACCCGCTTGCCCATGGAGAGGAACGCGACAGTGATCGTGGTAGTCAGCGAAAAGCCGTCCGGCAGCAGTTGTTGGATTTTTTCCAGCGGCGCGCGCCGGACCGCCCGTAACCCCGAATTCAGATCCGGGATCGGGCGCCGCACCATCCACGCGGCGAATTGGCGGATCAGCCACTTGGCCGGCCGCCGCGTCCATGGCACCCGCGCGTTGGGCCCCAGCCGGGCGCCCACCACCATATCGTATTCATCCAAATGCCGGATGACCGCCAAGATTTCTTCCAGGCGGTAGGTCCCGTCCGAATCGATCATCACCACCGCCTCGTGACGGCTGTACTCCAAGCCGGTTTTGATGGCCGCTCCGTATCCCCGGTTCGTGTCATGCCGGTGGACGGGATACGGTTGTCCGCGCAAGATTTCAGGGGTGGCGTCGTCCGATCCGTCGTCCACAAGCACCACCTCCACGGGAAAGGATACCGATTCGATCACCCGCTGGATATCCTCCAAAAAGGCGCGCAATCCCTCCGCCTCGTTGTACACGGGGACGATCAGGGATACGCCCTGGCTCACGGGAAAATCTGGAGATGCCTCCACCCTGTTTTCCATACTCGTTCATCCCGGGGGGACCGCTGTTGCGTATCCTTTCTCACTGTATCCCCCGCCCGCGCCGGCCGCAAGGCCATGAACCGCCTGCCAATCCCTGCCTCCGATGTTGTGCTTTTCGGGATTTTTACTATAATGTTTATGGATCCGCAATGACTTTGAAATATAGGGGTTAGGGTGTCATGATGAATGAGGACCGCCTGCTGCAATGGATCGCGGAACATGATTCCCGGTATCATCTGTACGCCTACCGCTTCGTTTTGGAAGCACTCCGATACACACAGTTCTTCTTTAAAAAACCACGCCATATCACCGGGCAGGAACTTCTGGCCGGCATTGCCCGCTTAGCGCGGGAACGGTTCGGCGGGATGGCGTATACGGTTTTTCAAGAATGGGGGATTCACTCATCCCGTGATTTCGGCAATATCGTCTTCAATCTGGTGGAATTGGGAGAGGTGAAAAAAACCGACGAGGACCGCATCGAGGATTTCGATGCCGGCTTTGACCTCCTGGCCGAGTTATCCCGCGTCGAAATGCCAGGCTGACCGCTCCCCGCTTTCAGGGCATGTTGCCGTTCAAGGAATTTCCAGGGGGGTGATGGGGCTCATTTGGGTCCTGGGGCGAATCTCGATTTTGGCTTTCGCGCGCAGATCTTTGACTAATTCTTCCACGATCTGTTGTTTTTTATTTTGTATGATTAAATCGCTGATGTCGTTTTTCCGCTGCACCTGGACAATGTGATACGCGCCCGGAGTCCGCAGCGGGCCGGCGATGTCCCCGGGTTGCAATTCAAATACCGCATCGAATTCTGGGTGCAGCATGCCCTTTTTGATGGGAGGCAGCAATCCCCGGTTGCGCCGCGTGGCTTCGTTCTGCGAATAGGCCATGACCAGGTTGCCGAAGTTTTCGCCCGCCTGCGCCCGGGCCGCGATTTCTTCCGCTTTCCGTCGAATCGCCTGTTCTTCCTCCGGGGGAGTTCCTTCCGGGATGTTAATCTGGATATGCGCGATCTCAACTTCGCCGCCCGCCTGCGCTTCAGGATGTTCCTGTTGGAACGCTTCGATTTCTTCCGGCGTGGGGCGGTCCACCGTCCGCCGGGACAGTTGAAACGCCACCACTTCGCTCAAATACCGGTCATAATTCAACCGGTACTGCGCTTGCCGGTACTCTTCCCACGTCATCCCCATGGACTGTTCTTTTTCCGCCAAGTCCTGTGGCGAGGCCAAGGTGCTCTGAAAGGCGGCCATCTCCTGGTTGGTCTGGCGCTCCACTGTTTGCCGGATCCGTTCCAATTCTTCCGGCGACAACCGTTTTTTGACTTCTTGCAAGATGAGGGCCTGGTCGATCATCGCGTTCAGGATCCGGTTCCGGATTTCCTGGTATTGCTCATCGCTGAGTTGGGTGAGTTTCCGGTCCCGCGCGTAGCGGTACACCCGCGCGTCCACCTCGCCAGAGAGGATCAATTCGTCATTGACCTTGGCGTCAATGGTTTCCAAGATACGGGCATGCGCCGCGGGGAGGGCCAAGTACAGCAGCAGGGTGATCCACACCAACCGTTTCATGTTTAACCTCGATTTCAAGATAGTATACCGGATTCCCCAGGGGACCTTTTTATTGTAATACGATCCCATACGTCTTACGAGTAATCCTCGCCGGGATACAGATCCGCCATCAATCATAGAATTTCCGCGCGTTCTTCCAGTCTTCCGTGCCCGAGGCGAGGCAGGGCCTTCAGCAAGTGCTTCCAATCCCCGCCGAAATAGCCGTGGACAATGAAACACAGCGCTTTTTGTTGTTCTCCGGTCTGGCTGGTGTTGGCCGAATAATAATTATCCGTCTGTCCGTGTTGTTCGTGCCGGAGGACGTCTTTTTTCCAGAAATTTCTGCATAATGGCCACCGCGGTATAGGCTCCCGTCTGCTTTCCTCCCATTTCTACCCGGATCTCCCAGACCGAGGTTTTGCCTAATTTCCACACAGCGCGCATCATTCCCTATCCCCGTTCCGAAAAAATCTTCGATCGTTTTTGGGGCATCGTTTTTGGGGCATTTTTATCTTCCTGCTGTTTTTCAATGCGACTCTAGCGCATCGTTCCCATTGAAACAATCGGGAGTTTCCTCAACACGTTTCTACAATCCATAGAAGGATTTGATCAGACTTGGGCAGGCAAGAGGTGGAACCAATTCTCAGATGCAGGAATCTTCGCATGATTTCATCATTTCTGTGGAATTCTACGAATTTAATACCTCGCCGTTTGTTCCCTCCCCCTATCCACTCCATTGATAACCTTTGATTCCGCTGCGGAGGCAACTCCAGATCTGGTTGTTGGACCAATCCCACAACCGCCCCTTGTCCTCTGTGATATCCACAGGAGCCACCGCCCAATCGCTGGGATAACAAAACGCTCCGATTGCCTGGACCAGCACTGAATACCCCACCAGGAGAATAAATCCCCACCGGAGCCAGCCCTGCCCGTTCAGGCGCTCCCACACGGCCGCCAGATACAGCATCAAGAACGGATACGTTTCGATCTGATAGCGGGGGCCGTAATGCGAATTTCCTCCCCACCAAACGATATATTTCCCGAAAACCGCCCACATCACCACTGGAATGGGGACCGTCCACGCGATCAAACGCCACACCGGACCGGGTTTGCGCCATACTTCCGCCATGCCCCACAAGGCGAAGAGCAAAAACGGGCTGAACACGAAAATTCCCCGGCTGGGGCTGATCAACTGCCCCGGCAATCCCACTGCCAGCGGCGTGGACCATGAACTCCCCACCATCCGGTCCAGTTCCCAATGCAACGCGTGTAAAACCGAATCACCCCCTTTCCATGAACCGAACAACGCCACGTTATAAAGAATGAGCGCCGCTGACAAACCCGCCGCCGGCGCCGCAAATGCCCCCGCTTTTCTCCCATACCGGACTGCCAGGGCCAAGCACAGGCCTGCCGCCCCGATACCGTTCACCGTCCGGCACAACACCGCGCACCCCGCCGCCGTGCCGCCCAGCGCCGCCCATCCGCTGAACCCGCGCCCCCTTTCTGTTTCCGCGGCCCGGATGAGGGCATAAAAACATACCGCCCACCAAAACACGCTCGGC
>JABLXU010000025.1 GCA_013177805.1 Candidatus Omnitrophota bacterium | reverse complement strand
TCGCGTGAAATCAGTCGCTTCAGGGCCAGATACATCCCCAGCACTGAGAGCGCCGTGTACAATGCCCCCGACAATTTGGATAAATATTTCCAGACCAGGTCGCCGTCCCCGGGGGCGATCATTCCCAGCCACACAAACGGTGCGAACACCGGCGCGGCCATGAGGCCGGGAAACACCGGATAGTTGGAGACGATATGCCCCATCCGCTCCGATACGAAATATGGTGTGTTGTGATAGGGAATATAATCGCGCAGATCGTCCAGGAACACGGTTCCGTGCTTGACCAGGTTCACTGCCACGAACACCGTGGGCGTAGGATCTCCACTGCTGATTTCCCGTCCGTTGATCAAATAAATGACAAACGGGATGAAAAAAATCAGCATCTTATGCGCGTCGAAAAATATAACCATCCGGTGCGGCATCATGCTGAGGATTCTAGACCCGAAAACGGATTTCCGTGAATGCCTTCACGAATCCCGCCGGCCCGGCCGTTCCCCCCAAGGTGGGTATTTTGGCGATAAGGTCGAAAAACTAACCAGGATCTAACTGCACCCTTAAATTAGAAGAAGTGAAAAGAAGTGAAGAGAAATTGAGAAAAAAGGGCGGACTCTTATGTCCGTCCTCCCCCGTTCCTTCTCTAGTATTCAGACATTTTCTACAGATACGGAATCTATCACAACTCCTTGATCCGGATGTTCCGGAACTCGACCACCGAGCCATGGCCAAGGAAGCCGATGTGGCCTTTTTCGTTCTTCAAGCCAGGGTGATCATGTCCGTCAATTGTCCCGTTGGCGCTGGCCTTCTCGATGTCGGCGTCCACGATGGTCACACCGTTGAGGATTACGGTGATCTGTTTGCCTTTGGCGATCACTTCTTCTTGGTTCCATTCGCCCACCGGGTTGAGGTAACCTCGTTTGGCGGGTACGGTGCCATACACGGAGCCGTGGGCCTGCCAGGGGAAAATGTCCTTGTAGATGGGTGAGGTGTTGTCGATGATTTGGATTTCCATCCCCACATAGGCCGCGTCCCCTTCGAGCGGGGCGCGGATGCCCAAACCGTTGTTCGCGCCCGGCGTGAGTTTGAATTCAAACCGGAAGGCGAAATCGCGGTATTCTTTTTCGGTGTACAGGTTGCCGCCGGGTTTGCAAATGATCTTTCCGTCCTCAACCAGATACCCCTTCGTGTCGCCTACCCAGCCGGTCAGGTCCTGGCCGTTGAAGAGGGATACGAAACCTTCCTCGTTATCCCAGCGGGTCAGGAGGTGCTTGCGGGCCTGGGCGATGAGATCCTCTTCCTGGGTTTTTTCGATGAGGGCCTCGAGCGCTTTGTAGGCGGCCGGGCTTCGCTGTCCTTGGGCATCGTATTCGCTGGGAACAATGATTTTCACAAGGGCCGCCGCGGCCATGTCACACAGGGATGCATCCTCCAGCCAGGCACATAGCCGTTCGATGGCACTGGAGTCTTTCCAAGATGCCAGGGCGTAGAGGGCGGCTTCCTGCGCGGCGGGATCGGGGCTAAGCAATTCCCGCGTGACTGCGTCCAATGCCTTGTCTCCACCGATCAAGGCCAGGGTTTCGAGCAGGGCGGCCCGTTGCGCGTTGATTTGATCCAACGCCTGGATGACCGCGTTCGCGCGCTGATCCGCTTCTTGGACTCGCTTGGCGAGGGTCACCACGGATTTTTGGGCAGCATGGCGTTCATCCTCGGAGGGGGCGATCCGCATCAAATTCACCACGCGGGGCAAGTCTTTTTCACCCGCCACGTGTTCGAGGGCCCGGAGGGCCGCCACCCGCACGGCGGGTTCGGGGTCATGGGCCAGGGTAAACACCTTCTCCGCTTGGTCCTCGGCGCGGCGCTCGGCGAGATACTCGAGCAGCGCCACGCGCATGGGGGGCGAAACGAGATAGAGGGCGGCCGAGACCACCGGCAGAGTGCGTTTCACCGGCAGGCGGAGCAAGGCCTCCTTCATCGCGTTCACTTCCGCGGGATGGGTGGTGGATTGTGTCACCGCCATCAGCGCGGGCAGCGCTTCGTTCCCGCCCAGGCGCGCGCAAGCAGTGATGGCCGCTATCCGCGCGGCGGGATCTTCGTCCTTGAGTGCCTTCATCAACGCGGGCAGCGCAGCCGCGTCGCCCCGTTGGCCGAGCATGCGGATAAGTTCCACCCGCGCCGGGGCGGAAACCTGGGGGAGCCAATTCACCCATGATTTCGTGGCTTCCTCGCCGGGGATGCGGTCTGCCAGCGCCAGCGCCGCTTCCCTAAACTCGCTGGATTCGCTTTTCATCGCGGCGAGCAGGTCGGGCAGGGCGTTGTTGCCCAACAACGCCACCAAAGTCTCCAGCGCCGCGCATTGCACATGGACGAGGGGATGGCCGAGCAGCTCCCGGCTGATTTTTTCACAGGCGGCGGCGTCGCCTGCTTCAGCCCGCCGTTGCGCGTAGAGCAAATAGAACGAGAGCGCCTTGGCGCTTTCGTATGTTCCTTCGGCTTTAGATGCCTGGGCCAGGATGTCCGCCGAAGAGGGATGCCCGAGGTTGGCCAGGGCGTAGAGGGCCGCCATGCGGGTTTCGCGGTTGTCATTTGAGGCGAAGGGCGTGATGGCCTCCACCGCCTTTTCGCTGCGGAAACGTCCCACGGCATCGATCAACGTGACGCGGTTGGCGTCCGTGGCGGTGGAGAGGGCTTCAACCACCTTGGCTTCGGCGGCCGGGGTGCCGATGGTCTGCAAGGCCCGCGCGGCGGGATCAGCGAGATGTTCATCGGCCAGACAGCCGCCCAGTGCCTCCACGGCTTCATCCCGCGCGGCCAGTTGCAGTTGGCTGATCAAAAACGCCTTCACCTCCGGATTCGTAGCGGTCTCCAAGGCCGCGATCAACGCGCTGGAGACCATCGCGCGCGCCTCTTCCGCCGCACCCTGGGCCACACACTGGACCAGGCCACTGATGGCGAACCGCGCCGGTGTATCGTTCCCCCCACCGGGCGGAAGCAATTGGCCACAAATCTCCTGAATGGCTGCCGGGCCGAGGTGCAGAATTTGCGTGGAAATTTCCTTGATTTCGGCTGGATTTTGGGCCGGGAGACGTTTCAAAATCTCCGCAATGTTGGCGTCCTGCGCGGCGGCGGTTCCTGGCAGCATGACGGAGCTGACAAATAAAAGTAATAGTGGTATTAGGATTTTAGCGTATCGATGCATGAGTTGGTTATCTCCTTGGTCACGTTTTCGGTACATCCGATCAAAAACGAATTCCTTCTTCTTCTGGAAGAGGGCCAGGTTGGGGGAATTTTTGCAGGGGCGGACCTAGGGGTCCGTCCCGATCCTTATCCCCGCCCATCTTCATCCTGGCTATCTTGATTCAAACATCCTGCTCTCCGCGCCCTCGGCGTCTCGGCGGTGAATCAAAATCGCCCGCCCGGCTCACAAATGCCAGGGCGCGCGCATGGGTTCATCGATCAGGCGGTTGGCCGCGTCATCGTCGATAAATTGCAGCCGCTCCGGATCAAATTTCAGATTACGGCCGAGGCGGACAGCGATCTTGCCCAGGTTCACCAGCGTGCACGAGCGGAACGCCTTGCATTCATCCAGGGCGAATTTCTGGCGTGTCCGCACGGCTTTCTCGAAGTCGGTGAGCTGCGGCTCGGGATCAGGGAACGCGGCCAGCTTCTTTTGGAGGTCCGGGATATCCGACTCAAATTGTTTGTACAGTTTGCCTTCCGGGCCTTCGAGGAACGGCACGTTTTTCTGTTGATTCTCGCCGTCCAGGATGATCTCGCAGCCATCGGCATAGCGGAACACGATGCGCCGCCACGAGCCCACGGCGTCGAAATGCTGTTGGGGGGCGTCCACTTCGATCTCCACCGGGCTGGTGTCGTCCTTGCCCAAGATGTACTGCACGGGATCGAGGTAATGCTGCCCCATGTCGCCCAGTCCGCCACCGTCGTAATCCCAGTATCCCCGGAACGTGCCATGCACCCGGTGAGGGTGATACGGCTTATAGGGGGCCGGCCCCAGCCAGAAGTCGTAATCGAGGTGGGGCGGGACCGGTTCGGGGACCAGGTCGGTGCGGCCGCTCCAATAGAATTTCCAATCGAAGCCGGTTTCCCCGCAGATGACCGCTTTCAGCGGCCAGCCCAGCATCCCGCTTAGGACCAGTTTCTTGATCGGCTTCACCGGTGTGCCGAAGCCGTAAAACGTGTCCTCGAAGCGGAACCAGGTATTAATACGGAAGATCCGTCCGTGACGCTGGACCGCCTCGACGACCTTGCGGCCTTCGCCAATGGTGCGGGTCATAGGTTTTTCGCACCAGATATCCTTGCCTGCTTGCGCCGCGGCGATCGAGATCAACGCGTGCCAGTGGGGAGGGGTAGGGATGTGGACGACATCGATGTCCGGCCGCTCCAGTACTTCGCGGAAATCCTTGTAGCCCTTCACGTCCGGATCGTCCACGCGCTCCAAGGTTGAGCGCAGGTGTTGCTCATCCACGTCGCACACCGCCACCAGCCGCGCGCCGGGATAGCGCAGGTGGCTTTGTCCCATACCGCCCACGCCGATGACCGCCCGGGTCAATTCGTCGTTGGGGGCCGGCCGGTCTGTGGCCCCCAAGGCATGGCGGGGGATCAGGGTAAACAGGCCCGCCGCGCCCAGACCGGCAGCGGATTGGTGGAGAAAGGCTCTCCGGGAGATTCGATTGTTATTCATGATCGCTTCTGAACTCCTGTATTTAGTGGGGATGGGAAGATGGAATCCTTTCCGGGATACGATATCCTTACTTACTCTACGGCATTCCATTGTTCTAGATCAAGCGCTTTCGAGCGATCAGGGAAATTGGAGAAGCGGATGAGAGGGAATATTGATTGGGGTATATTGATGAAAACACGATGGGGCCGGGAGGCTTCCCCATGGAACGAGTTCCGAACTCTATTTCTTGGTAATTCTGCTCATCTTGCCCGTCCTGAACCAGACCGGGATCCATTCCGGTGTTCACCCGATCCGTCATACACTCCCCCTCTTATTCGTCTATCAGGTACAATCGCAAACCAGGGCGTAGCGAATTCCCCAATCCGGAGGAAAACCCTTGAAACACGACCGTCATTCTCTTGAATTAACCATCATTCAAAATCACCCCGCGCCGGCGGCGGGTCAGGCGTGTGATCCTGTTTGCGGCATGAGTGTCAATCCCGAAAAGGCGGCCGCGTCCAGCGTGTACCAGGGCGAAAAATATTATTTCTGCTGCAAGGGTTGCCAGACAAAATTCGAAGCCGAGCCGCTGAAATATTTGTCACCCGCGAGGGAAACGGCCGCGCCGTCTGCCGCCGTGTCAGGCACAGTCTATACCTGCCCCATGCATCCAGAGATCGAGCACCAAGGTCCGGGCGCCTGCCCCAAATGCGGCATGGCACTCGAACCCAAGACCATTTCGCTGACAACGGAAGCGGATCCGGAATATATCGACATGACCCGCCGGTTTTGGCTTAGCGCCGTCTTCACGTTCCCGCTGTTTTTGTACGCCATGCTGCCCATGGTTCCTGGGCAATCCTTGGCCGGATGGCTCACTCCCGCGGCGGGGAATGTATGGCAACTGGCGTTGGCTACTCCGGTGGTCTTGTGGGGTGGAAAGCCGTTTTTTGAGCGCGCGTGGATATCGATTGTCACCCGCAACCTGAACATGTTCACGCTGATCGGCCTGGGCACGGGTGTGGCGTATGGGTACAGCGTCATTGCTACGTTGCTGCCGGGGATTTTTCCGGAGGCGTTTCATTCCCATTCCGGGACCGTGGACGTGTACTTCGAGGCGGCGGCGGTGATCGTCTCTCTGGTGCTGCTGGGACAAATGCTGGAGTTGAAGGCCCGGAGCCGGACCTCGCGGGCCTTGCGCACGCTCCTGGAACTCGTGCCCCAGCAAGCCCGGCGCGTGCGGCCCGATGGCACTGAGGAAGATGTCCCGCTCGGCGCGGTGAAGAAAGGCGACTGCTTGCTGGTGCGCCCCGGTGAGAAAATTCCCGTGGACGGTGTGGTGCTCGAAGGCTCGAGTTACGTGGATGAGTCGATGATCACCGGTGAACCGGTTCCCGTGGAAAAGCGGGTGAATGACCCGGTGACCGGCGGGACGCTTAACCAGACCGGCGGCTTTGTGATGTGCGCCGAACATGTCGGCGAGGAGACATTGCTCGCGCGGATCGTGCAACTGGTCAGCGAAGCGCAGCGCACCCGCGCGCCGATCCAGAATCTGGCTGACCGGGTGGCCGCGGTTTTCGTTCCGGTGGTGAGCCTGGTGTCGGCGGTCACCTTCGCGGCCTGGGCGGTGTGGGGGCCGTCCCCGGCAATGGCCCACGCCGTCGTCAACGCCGTGGCGGTGCTGATCATCGCCTGCCCGTGCGCCCTGGGGCTGGCGACGCCCATGTCGATCATGGTGGGCACGGGCCGCGGCGCGCAGATGGGCGTGCTCATCAAAAACGCCGAAGCCTTGGAATGGTTCGAGAAAATCGACACACTGGTGGTCGATAAGACCGGCACCTTGACCGAGGGCAAACCAAAACTGGTCACCGCCGAATCCGCCCCCGGCATCCCGCGCGAGGATCTGCTGCGCTGGGCCGCAGGGGTGGAACGCCCCAGCGAACATCCCCTGGCGGCCGCCATCGTGGCCGGGGCGCGCGAGGCGGGCCTCGTACCGGAATCCGCCACCGGATTTCAATCCATCACGGGAAAAGGAGTCATCGGCACTGTACGCGGCAAACGCGTGGCGATCGGCAACACGGCCCTGATGGAGGATGAAAAGGCGGATGTCTCCGGATGGCAGGACCGGGTGGAAGCCTTGCGCCGCGAAGGCCAGACGGTCATGTACGTGTCGGTGGATGGGAGTCCCGCCGGGCTGCTGGGCGTCATGGATCCCATCAAGGAATCCACCCGCGAGGCAATTCATATTCTCCGGCGTCACGGTCTTTCGATCGTCATGCTGACGGGTGACAACCAGGTCACCGCCGAAACCATCGCCCGCCAGCTGGGCATCCCCGAAATCCATGCAGAAATCCTGCCCGGCGACAAGCACCGGATTATCCAACAACTCCAGCAGCAAGGCCATATCGTGGCCATGGCCGGCGACGGTATCAACGATGCCCCCGCCCTCGCCCAGGCGCAGGTGGGTATCGCCATGGGCCCGGGAACCGGCGTGGCCCTGGAAAGCGGCAATGTTATCCTCGTGAAAGGGGACTTGCGGGGGATCGCCAAGGCCTACCGGCTCAGCCAGGCCGTGATGCGCAACATCCGCCAGAATCTGCTGCTCGCTTTCGGCTACAACGCCCTGGCGGTACCTATCGCGGCGGGGATTCTCTATCCTTGGACGGGCCTGCTGCTCAATCCCATGATCGCCGCCGCCGCCATGAGCTGCAGTTCACTCTCGGTGGTGGGCAACGCGCTGCGGTTGCGCAAATTTCAGGCGTGAAGGTCGATGCGGCGGCACGAGGGAATCGATGCCGGGACATGGAGAGAGAGTGTGGGGAGGGTATCCTGGTCCTCTGCTTTCGCTCTGGATGGCTTTTCCTATGCCTTCATCCCATGTACTGTTTCAGAATGATGCGGCTTTGCGGGTGCCTCGACCTCCCATTCGGCAACCTGATTTTTTTGATCCAGTGAAGGGGGGCGTTTGAGCCGGGGTTTTTTTGTTATGCTCAACCCTCCCGGCGGGGCTTTGATCTAACCCGGCCCAACTGGATAGGGAATCAGAACCGTCTATAATACGGCCCAACACATCCTAGGCGTTTCCACATCCATTGAACAAGCCAACTCCAAAGGAGACCAAACATGAGAAACCGCTTGCTACTCGCGGGATTAGCGCTGTCTGTGGCCCTGCCGGCCGCCTACGCGTTGGACGTTGTACCGGTTTGGGAGCATACCTTGCTGGATGGAGGGGCGGTGTTGCCGACTTTAGTGATCAGCGAACCGGATCCCCGCTGGGATGGGGATCCGGAAGACGGTCCTTGGTATGGCGTCAATCTCCATGATCAATATGACGGCTTTGTCCGCTATGACGCGAACCGCCTGCTGCTCGGGATCCGGGATAACGGCATCGATGAGACCGATCCCAATCACAATGCCGCGCTGGCGGCGCAATATCCCGACCGTTCCATTATTTGGATCAATCCGGAGGATGGTTCTCCCATGGGAGTCGCCATTCATGTGGGATTCAAACCGGTCGAGCTCTCCGCGGAATATGAAAGCATGATCGATGGCGGTTCGGGCAATCCCCCCATTGAAGGGTATGAAGATCCCAAAAACCGCCGTTTTGTCTCCGGAGCGCAGAGCGCGCCCGAGTATATGAATTTTGATGTTTCCGACGATGGAGTCGTCTATTTGGGCTATTGGTATATGATTCTGCGCTACGATCCGGACGGCAACGGCGGATTTACCGGGCCGACGGTTGTCTATGAGCAGGATTACCGCAATCATGGGGGAACTCAGCGTCTATCGCAATGGCGTTTTGGGGATATCGAAGTGATGGGCTCGGGAGCCACCACGCGGGTGATATTGTCGGGCAAAACCTGGCGCAACGGGATGCGTGTCCGGGTATTCGATGTGGACGCTACCACCAACACCTGGACATTGCGGGGCGCGTACGGGGAAGAGAAAAACGGGTGCTTCGGTGAACCGGGCGGGTACAGTGAGACCGTCATCAACGCGGATAACGAAGAAGTTCTCTACGGTGCCGGCAACATCACGGGCAACAATGTGTGGCGGTATTTCTGGAATGGCGTCACCTACGAGCAGGATTCACCCGATCTCTTCGTTCTGTATCCCCCCGAGGACGCCGATGGCTGGAATCACGCGTTGCCCACGCGCTGGGCGGGCGATGTGGCGGCACATCAGGATTTGGATTATATCGTGGTGGCGACCACGCCCAGCTGGGGGTCGCAAGGGAACAGCAATGAAATCGACAAACCCGGATTTGTTTCGGTGTACTCGGTGGCCAACGAAACGTTTGGGGATTTTCTGGGAGATGCCGTATTTGGCGGCACGAAAGAACGGCCGCCTGTGGAGTCGGATGAACCCTCCCTGGCACCCTCCGGCGCGGCGGTCTGGAACGGGATCATGTGCCAAGTCGAAGTCAACCGGCTGCCCGGATACGGGGCGGGCGCATGTGAAATTCTTTATCTAAGCCAAGTCTATGGATATGGCCGGTATGTGATCGGCGCTACCAATGTGGATCAGTGGTCTTTGTTTTAGAAAAGGGTGGGGTGAAGGTCATCCTTTCCACCGTGCCGTATTTCCCTACTCAATATTCAACCCGATCTCGACACGCCCTTGGGATTGATTCTCGATCTTCGCGCCGCCGGTGAATTGGTTGCCGAAGATCGCAGCGGACAAGACCCCGTTCTCCAAACGGACGTGTTTTTTGTTCTCATCAAGAAAAGCGCAGCCGTTGAGGATCAATCGGCCGCCGCGCGCCACGATGCATGGCGCTCCGGGTGTGTGGCGCGCCCACCCCTGGAAATGGCACGACGTGAAAATCACCGTACCCGAACCCGCGATCTGGGCATGATGATCGGTGGCGGGGATTCCCCAGAAGCCGCAGTTGGAGAATTTCACCGGGCCGCGGTTGGTCTCGCTCACCTCGATGCCCGCCATCATCTGGCAGTTGGAAAACGCCAGGCCGGCGTGCGCTTGCGAAGCCTCCACCCGCACCGCCACCGGGCCGATATCCGATCCGCATTGCGTCAACACTACGTTCGGTTCGCCTGCCTCGGTGCGGACGAAATGGAATCCGATCTTCGGAAAAATCACGAAACAATTCACCATATATTCCCAATCCGTCCTCCCGATGCGGAAGCCCACGAGGTTTTCGGGCAGATATTTCAGCAACGCTTCCCAGGCCGGGCTGCCCTCGCGGGGAGGATTGGGGATCGCCGCCCGTGCCCAGGCGTGGGGATTGAAATGCACGTTTTCGATGCGCCCGATGTCCGTCGTCCGGTTGATGTAGATCCCCTCCCGCAACGGGCAGCCGAACAGGTTACGGACATAGTGCAGCTCAGTGGATTCGGTGCCGAAGTCGATCCCGCGGTAGGGATTTACCAGGGTCACGTCGATCACGCTGCAGAACATGCCCTTGCCCCGGATGGTCCACGGGTAGGGCTGGATGGATTCGACATTCTGTTCCGGGTAAAAGATCGTCAGCCCGCGCAGGCAACTGCTCTGCTGCAGGAGGAGAAACGGATCGCCGTCTTCCCGGCCTTTGCCCCCCGTCACGAACAATTGGCTGCCGCGGCCGATGTCCGCGTGATGCATCGATTCCCACACGCCCCGCAAGGTCACGCCGGGTGGAACAACGAGGTTCCCGGTGAATCGATACTGGCCGGAAGGCACAGCTACCACACCACCGCCTTTTTCCGCCGCGAAATCCAGCGCTTTTTGAAAGGCCGCGGTGCAATCGGTTTGGCCGTCCGGGACCGCTCCGTGATCGAAGACCGAGGTGATCGCGAGAGGACCGGCCGCGTCCTCCGCGGGACCGGCCGGCCCGGCGGCCAGAACGAGTGTCAGACAAATCAGGACGTGTTTCATGGGATCACCGGTTTCCAAAAGATGGTTGAAACAAAACGTGATTCATTTGAATACAAAAACAGGGGGGAGGCAAGTGGGTAATGGGCAATCCGGCCGCTACTTGGAGGGTATCCGTTGATCCGATTGGAGAACGTTTTTATGGCACGATTCGCGATAGAAGACTGGATGGGAACGCTAACCTCCTCGCTCTCCCCCGGGAGAGCCGTTGGAGGGTGGGCTCAAAGCGCAGCGTAGCCCACCAATACGGTCTTCCCCAATTACGCATTCCTCCCCCCTTCTTCCCCCCGGCGCCCCTTTCACGGGACTGCCGAACAGCAGCCCCGTGTTTCAACCCTGGGCGATACTCCATAACCTTGGGTTCATCAATCCTGGTCCATCCCCCGGCGGCTCTCAGCGGCGGAAGAATTTAAGGTATTTGAGTTGCTCCCGGTCGGCGGGGAAGATGCCCTCGCCGGCGGAACGGACGTCCTCGATGGAATAAAAGGCTCCTGGATTGTGTTGCTGGATGATATTCAGCATGTCGGGGAGGTTTTTGCGCTTGATGATCGTGAAAATGACGTTCACGTAACCGTCGTTGCCATAGGCGGGGATATTGGTGAAGCCGTAGTTGTTCGCTTTCAAGTGCCGGATCAGGCCTTCGGCGTCTTTTTGGGTGATGATCCGGACGATGATCAGGCCGATGGCCAATTTGGTTTCGATGAGGAGTCCGATGTAATTGCCTGTGGCATAACCGGCGGCATAAGCAATGAAATTGGTGAGGGTGCTGACGTGCAGAATGACCTGACTCACGATCGTGAGCCAGATAAACACTTCGATGAAGCCCAAAACCGGCGCCAGTTTGCGCATTCCGCGGGTGATGAAGATGATGCGGAGCGTTCCCACGGTCACGTCCAGGATCCGGGCGCAAAAAATGATCACAGGAAACACCCAGGGCAGCCACTCCTTGTCGATCCAAACCGTGATATCCATTCTCGACTCCTTTGCGGGCATCCGGAAAAGCAATGGCGTGGCCATCCTTGACTGAAATACATTTTGGGGTGCCGCCCTTTCCGGTGATTGCAAATCCACGTGTATTTCTTATAATTGGTATAATTGTGCCGTGGTGTCATGACCGGATGAGGAGGTTCAACGCGGTGGATTTGGAGGTCCTCCGCCGGGGAATCCGATGAAGAGGGTATTGGTGGTCACACGTGACGAGGAAGCCCGCCATGTCCTCCTGGATTTCTTCCGAACCGAATCCAAGGTGGATATCGTGGAGAGCAAGGAACGCTGTTTCGAAAAATTCCGCAAAAAACGGTATGAACTCATCTTCATCGATCTCCCCTTGTTGCATGTGGGTCAAAATGATCATTCCAACCTATCTGAATACAAGCACGAGTTGCAACCCTTCTGGCAATTTTTCCCCTCGGCCGAGTTGATTGTGCTCACCCCGCCGGAGTTGATCCGGCAAGCCATCAAGGCCGTGAAAGCGGGGGCCGGCAATTACCTGACGTTTCCCCTTCATCCGGATGAGGTGAAGTATGTCACCGAAAGTCTGTACGAATCCATCCGCGTGCAATACGAGTTGGATTATTTCCGCGACAGTTTTTGGCAGACGGATTCCCGGGACCTGATCCGGACCCACAGCCCCCTCATGAAGGAGGTTTTTCAGAAGGTCAAGGCGGTGGCCCCCACCAAGACGACCGTCTTGCTGCTGGGCGAAACCGGGACCGGCAAGGGGGTTATTGCCCGGTTGCTGCACCGCCACAGCCAGCGCGGGCAAAATCAGTTTATCACGGTTCATTGCGGCGCGATTCCTGAGAATCTGCTGGAAAGCGAGTTGTTCGGGCATGAGAAAGGTTCATTTACGGGGGCTTTCCGCCGCAAACTGGGCAAATTTGAGATCGCCCATAACGGGACTATATTCCTGGACGAAATTGGGACTATCACGCCGCCGGCCCAGATCAAGCTCCTGCAGATTCTGCAAGACCACACTTTTCAGCGGGTGGGGGGTGAGGAAACCCTGGAGGCGGATGTCCGGGTTATCGCCGCCACCAACATCGACTTGAAGTTCTTGACCACCCAAGGCGTGTTTCGTAACGATTTGTTCTACCGGCTCAATGTCTTTCCCATCGAACTTCCCCCGTTGCGGGATCGATTGGAGGACATTCCTTTGCTGGTGGACAATATCCTGACCCGGCTCAACAAATTCCACCTTAAGGATATTCACGGTGTGCATCCGGAGGTGATGGAAGCGTTTCAACGGTATGCCTGGCCGGGGAACATCCGTGAGTTGGAGAACATATTGGAGCGGGCCTTCATCCTCGAAACCACGTCCATATTGATGCCGGAACGGTTCCCGGTGGAAATCTTCGCCGAAGCCCACCCCATGCCGGTGATCAAGAACCATACATCCTATCCGTTGGCCGAGGCGCGGCGCCTGTTTGTGGACCGCTTCGAAAGACAGTATTTGAGCGATTTGTTGGCGCTGCACGGCGGAAAAATCAACCGCTCCGCAGCGGCGGCGGGCATCACCGTCCGCCAATTGCATAAGTTGTTGACCAAATACAACATCCGGAAAGAAGATTACAAGTAAGCATTCTCCCGCCGGAGATCACGCGGCTTCCCTCCGGTGCCATGAATGACCTGCCGGATGGGTTGGATCGACCTACCCAATCCCACCTGAAATTTCTACAATGGTATGACTCGATGAACCTTTGCGTGTTGAGGATTCCATGATTCATGTTGATCGAAGCAGCCTTTTCGTCATCCTGGGGTGGTGGAGTCTGGGGTTCGCGCCGGTCCCGGCCCAATCCACACCGGCGGTGCGCGCGTGGGTGGACGCCACTTTGATGCCCCGCGGCTTGTTGAAATCCACGATGGAGTTCCCCGTCGCTCCTGGGACCTTCGTCCTGCTCTATCCCCGGTGGATTCCTGGAACCCATGCGCCGGGTGGGCCGATCGAGAATCTGGCCGAAACCGCCATGGGCTCGCCCGAAGGTCAATCCGTTTCCTGGCGGCGGGATCCTCTGGATCCTTACCGTTTTCTTGTGGAGATCCCTGAAAATCTCGAACGCCTGATCGTGAATCTAACCTACATTGCCAATGCCGCCACAATCAATTCGGAAGGCGCCGATTGTTATGCTTCTTCGCTAACGGCCGTCATCGCGTGGAACACATGCCTTTTGTATCCCGAAGGGCCGGCGGTGAAAGACATCCGCGTGGATCTTACACTGTCTTTGCCGCCGGGGTGGCAATGCGCGTCTTCGTTGATCCCACTCAGGCGGGAAGGCGATACCGTTCACTTTGAATCCACTTCGCTGGAAATCCTGATCGACAGCCCCTTAATCGCCGGGCGCTATCGGCGGACTTGGGATATCACGCCGGAGGGCGGCACACCGCATTTTTTACATGTGGTGTCCGAATCGGATCATGCCCTCAAACTGGATGATGGAGTTTCCGCCAAGTTCAAGAACCTGGCTGCCGAGGCGATGGCCCTTTTCGGAACCGCGCATGATTATCCGTATCATTTTTTGTTGGTGCTCAGCGATTCCATCCCCTTTTGTGGTCTGGAACATCTCCGCTCCAGTCTCAACATCGTGGGCGAGACCGGCTTGCGCGAAGAAGAGGTCCTCCCCACCACCGGCCTGCTGGTGGCGCATGAATACTCCCACCGCTGGTGCGGGAAATATCACCGGCCGCGGGGAATGGTTGTTCCCGGTTTTCAGGAACCGCTCGATACCCGCCTGCTCTGGGTGTATGAAGGTTTGGGGGAATATCTAGGTTTGGTGCTGGCCGCCCGGGCGGGTTTTCTCGCGACCCGAACCCAATCCACGCTCGAGGGCGCGCTGCAACACGGATGGATGGGTCTTGGCCGCACCTTGATCCGGTTGACCTATCAAAAAGGCCGCCGCTCCATCCCGTTGGAAGACACCGCCGCCGCCGGGTACCTGCGCCGCGGGGAGAGCCGGTTTTGGTCCGCGCTCAACCGCCCGCAGGATTACTATTTCGAGGGCGCGCTGCTGTGGTTTGAAATCGATTGCCTTCTGCGCGAACAAAGCGGCGGGAAACTCAGTTTGGACGATTTCAACCGGCGTTTCCTGGGCCGCTACGAACCGGAATGGGAAATGATGGGATATGATGAGAGCGGAATCGTGGATCTTCTCACTGAACTGCTTCCTTACAATTGGTCAGGACTCATCGAATCCCGCGTGCGCGGTCTCCAGGAAGATCTCCCTCTCGATTGGCTTGAGCGTGCCGGCTACCGGTTGTCATACGTGGACCAGCCCACGCCGTATGAGAAATTTCCCTTCCTGGCCTCACTCGGGATGGAAGTCACTGAACAAGGAATGATTTCCCGTATCATTCCTGGCGGTTCCGCTGACCGGGCCAAATTGCGGGAAAGCGCGCAAATCATCGGCGTGAACGGACGGAAATTCAGCCTCCCCCGCCTAACGGACGCCGTGGCCGGAACCGTGGCCGGCCGCCCGGTGGAGCTGCTTCTCCTGCGCGGCGGGGAATTTGCAGCTACCGTTCTCGACTACGCGGGCGGCCTGCGTTATGCGGACCTAGTCCGGGATGAGAGCCGGCCGGACCGCTTGGCGGACATTTTCGCCCCGAAAGCGCGCAAGACCGCGCCGGTCTTAAATTAAAATCCATCCGTGGTCCCAGAGATTCCTAGTTCATAGAAGCAAAAACTCCCCGAGATTGTAATAATACAGCAAGGTCATGATATCGGCCGAAGCCAGGACGATCGGGCCGGAGGCCACTTTTGGATCGATGCGCAGTGCCCGGATCGCGGAGGGAATCAGCACGCCCAGCAAGCAGGCCGTGACGATCGAGAGGCCGATCGTCGCCCCCACCGAAAATGACGCCAAGCCCTGCCTCCGCCAGAGAAACGCAACCAATCCTACCGTCAATCCGCTGCCGCCGCCCAGCAGGCAGGCGGTCGCGAATTCTTTCCGCACGGCATTCCATAACTGGCTCCAGGTGATATCCCGCTGCAAGAGGGTTTGCAGGGTGATGGTCATGGATTGCATGCTGACGCTTTCACCCAGCGCCAGGACGACAGTAAGGAAAAAAACCAAAATGGTGAATTCACTGATCAACAACTCGTATTGTCCGGCGATGAACGCGCAGATGATACCGCTGGCGATATTGCTGAGCAGCCAAGGAAACCGGTCTTTGAAACTGACCCAGGACGACACCATCCGCCCCAGCGCCACATGCACGCCGATCAACTGGAAGGCGTTGTCCACTTCGGCTTTTTGCGCCAATTCAGTAACCTCATCGGTGAATAATTGCACATCCACCACACCCACCAACTTTCCTGTTTCATCCACAATGGGGAGGGCCAGGTACCGGTGCTTTAAAAACATCTCACACGCCTGCAGCACCGTAGCCGACGCGGGAACCGTCACTACATGGTTCACCATGATGGATTCGATCCGCTGTTGTAACCCGGCACTCAACAGCCTCCGCACGGGAACCACGCCCAATAACCGGTGATCATCATCCACGACGTAGAAATAGACGATCCGCTCGCTCAGTTCCTGATTGCGCAGCGAGTTCAACGCTTCCTGCACGGTTTGCTCTTTCCGTAATGTGGTCGTGTCCCGCCGGGCATACGCGAGGACCGAATCATGCAAATTCTCCGAGGTGATTCTGGTTTCCATTAGTTTTCCCCTAGCCGATTTCATGACCGCGTATTGTGCTGTTGAGTCTGCCCCGTATGACGAAACTTACACGGTTTTATGGTATCGGCCGCTAAAAGAAATACGAATGCCCGTAACGGAACCATAACGGAAATAGCGGCTAAACAGGCAATCCCAACACGGTTGAGCAGTTTGGAGTATTGAAGGAATTCATCGCGGGCGGCTGAAACAGGAAGTCACGCCAATCGCAGAGGAAGGTGATTCCATCCAGGGCCGTCAGCCCGGGAGGTTGGAGACTCGGGTCGGGTCCTCGCGGCAGGTGAGGGTACGGATACCGCCGGGGCTGCCTTTCACGGCTTCCACGTGAGGCAATTCCAGATGATTTGGCAGTAGGCGGATTGTTGAAAATCCTCCACCGTATGACCGGGGGTAAAATAGAAAATCCAACCGTGGCCAACTGGCTTGTACCACCCCCCGCGGTCCTGCATCCAGAGGGTTCCGCTTTTCGGGTCGGTGTACCGGAAACCGAAGAGGACGGTTTTTTCCCGGCCGTCCGTGAATTGGTGATTTAGGAACACTTCGGATTGGGCGAATTCCAAGGCGGGATAGTCTCCGGGAGCGCTGGGGGCGTCGGACGGAGTGTATTCCACGGTTTTCGGATAAGTCACCTGGTGGGATGTGATGTAATGCCGCGGCTGCAGGTTGACCAGCATGACATCGGCGTCATGGATCCATGTGTAACGGGACTGGGCTTCCGGGCGGCCATCGAGTTTCATGCCCAGGACCTCGAACCACCCCTTGGTTTCCGCTTTTCGCTGCGAAATGCCATGGTGCAGCACGATCACCCGGCCGCCGTGTTGGGCGTACCGGATCAGCCGTTCCGCCGTTGAATCCAATAGGCTTCCATGCACGAATTCAAACACGCCGGCGTAACCGGAGAGGTCATCCGGCAAGCCGTTCTGTTCCACTTTCTCGATGGAATAGCCTCCCTTTTCCTGCAAGAACGCGGCCAGGATCTCCATCTGCGGCCACTCATCGGCCACGATCAACAGCGGGTCACTCCACGACGGTTGCACGGCAACAGCCGCCAGGACAAGGGCGAAGATCACTTTGCCAACCGGTTTCATAGGCTTGCTCCTTCGGATCGATCGGGGGAATTGCCTCCGGTTATGCTGCGGCGGGAGGGCTGGTTTCAAGGCGTCAGGTCCCACCAGCCCTCTACCGTCGAGCAGTGATAGGGATCCGCCTGGTGTTGGGGAGAATAACCGATACGTGATGGAAAACCAGATCATAATCCAGTATGATTTCTTCTTCTCCCATGCGCTCCACCAACGCGCGGATGTCTGGCCAATCCCCGCAATCGAGATGGTTGTATTTCACGTTGACATAATCGTGGCGGTCCAGTCCTGGATTGAGGGCGAAACTCGCCACGGATTCGAGCCGGTTGTTGGAGAAATCCATCCAGGCGGCGTTGATCAACGAGGAGACGTCCACCTCCCGCAACTGGTTCCGTGAGGCATCGAGATATTCCAGGGCGGTGTTGTCACCCAGCCGCAATTCCATAAGCGCGTTGTCCCCGCATTCCAGGATTCGCAAGCGGGAAAACCCGCGCAGGTCGAGAACTTCGATCCGGTTGCCTCCGCAATGTAAATATTCCAAAGCCGGCGCCATGGTATTGCCAAGAAAAACGATGAAAATACCACGGAAGAGGATCGTTGAATTAACGAGGAACACCATTCACCTCCCCAATGATTTGGATCGCGGAATTCAATCTATCCCGATCCACGAATCCTTGTCCATAAAATTCGGATCAACCGGTCCATGGCTATTTTCAAGTATCTATGTTCTTTCATCCGGACATACCGGTTACCCCATTCCGATTCCCTCCAGGATTCTTCCAACCTCGGGACCGATCTGCATTCCCTCATTCTCTTCCAGGGGGGGTGAACCTCCTGGGGCGCCCGGGAGAGCGTATAAAAAGCAGGGGCACGCGGCCACGTGCCCCTACGGAAAACGGCAAAGAAACCATGCTGGTTCTTTCCTGCCTTGGTGAAGACATCTATCCAAGAATCCCTGGATGATCAAAGGTGCTTATCTCGGGCCTCCATCACAGGGCTTAGATCATTTTTTTCAAGGTTTCGATACTGGCTTTGGCGATTTCGAAGCCTTGGTTTTCTGCCTCGCCTTCTTCCACGATATACCACCGGGTCCGGTGCAGCTCCTTGCACAGTTGAATGATTTCCTTCCAGACGGCACTGTCGGCCTTCAGGGGAGCGGCGGGATAGCTCTTGACGTGAAACGTGGCTGCCCGGTTGGGGAATTTCTTCAGAATCGCGATGGGATCACCGCCGCCGTCCGCGCAGTTGCCGGTATCCAATTGCATGACGACATTCGGCGCGGCCTGGCTGAAGAGGAGATCCCAAGCCGTTTGATCGTTGATTTTCTTGAAATCAAATCCGTGGCAATGGTAGCCGACCCGCATCCGTTGTTCGCGGACTTTTTCGGCGGTCTCGTTGAGGAGTTGGGCGAACTGGCCGATTTTTTCCGGTGATTCCATGTAGTCTGTCGCCGCGGCCACGATCAGGAAGCGGTTGCCCAGGATTTGATTGTTTTTAATAGTCCGGGCCAGGGCGTCACCTTGCAAAGCCCCGACGCTGAGGTGGATACCGCAGCAGCGGATTTTGTTTTCATCCAGCACCGCGCGCAATTTTTCGGCTGACCAATCCTGAAACACATTTTCCGTGCCGCCATAGCCGTAAAATTCCACACCCTGATAGCCCAATTCGGCCAATTTTTTGATGGTGCCCGGCACGTCTTTCTCAAATTCCCCGCGCACGCAGTACAGTTGGATCCCGATGGCAGGCGGGCGGCTTCTTCTTTCCTGGGCCAAGGCGGACAAAACGGAAGAATGCAGACAGGCAGCCGCGCCCACACTGGAAATCAGAAAATCTCTCCGTCGGATATTCATGTTCATCACTCCTTCGCGATAGGGGATTAAGGGGGGAAAACCACTCCCCTGATTTCATCTGTATCAGTTTCTAACAAATAAAATCAGGATACAATCCCTGGTACGCCATTCCGGAAATAATTCAATCGAGTTGAATGATTCGAAGGAACGGTCCCACCCGGATTGCGAATTCGGTCAGGGAGTTGATCCATAAGACCCAGAGCGGATCATGAAGAACCTAGAAGAATGGAGAACGAGCGGCGGGAATAATCACAAGGAATAATCGCAAAAATAAAATTAAATAAAACAATTTTCTTTTCCGGGTATTGTGAATCTGACGTCAGATTCTATAATTTGACGTCAGATTCTATTTTTCGACTCACTTGCACACCTTTTTTATGGCAATGCGATGATTCAGCCCGATCTTCCCCGGAAAGAACGAGAGCGCTTGCGGCAGCGGGAACAGATGCTGGCGGCGGCGCTCGATTTGTTCTCGGAGAAGGGATATCACAATGTTTCAATGCATGAAATCGCGCAAAAAGCCGAATTTGCTATTGGGACTTTGTATAAATATTTCGAAAATAAAGAAGACCTCTACAAAGCGTTAGTGAGAGAAGTCAGCGACCAGTTCCATACCGCTTTGGTCCAGGCGATCACCGAGCCGGACGACGTCGTCGAAAAATTGCGGAATTATATAAAAGTCAAGGGCGCGGTTTTTCGCAAAAATGCCCCATTCATCAAGATCTTTTTTGCGGAGACCCAAGGCGTGAGTTTCAATATCCGATCCGGTTTGGACCGGGAATTGCGGGAACGCTATACCCGTTTTCTGGACCGCATCGCCTTGATTTTCGAAAGCGGTATGAAGCAAGGACGTTTCAAGAGAATCGCGGAACCTTATCCGCTGGCGGTCGCCTTAGACAGCATCTGCAACGGATTTCTTTCCTTCTGGCTGGAGTCTCCCGAACGCCATCCTTTTCCGGAAGATCCCAATGTCATTCTCGATATTCTTTTCAAAGGATTGTTAAACGAATAAAGCATTTGAAATTGGATCATTTCGTGGAAACCACTCTGACTGCCGGAGAAACACTCAATGCGACGCGCACGAACGGGGAATTGTGAAACCAAATGGAATAGGTGGACGGCTGGGGGGATTTCCTGGCTGGTTGCAATGATGCTTGGGGGTTGTGAAATGCCGAAATCCGCCGCGCAACCGCATATGGAGCCGGAAGTGGCCGTGTTTGCCGTCCAACCTCAGCGGGTGGTCTTGACAACGGAATTACCCGGCCGCACCACGGCGTATTTGGTGGCGGAAATCCGGCCCCAGGTGAATGGGCTCATCCAGGAGCGTCTCTTCACGGAAGGGGCGGATGTCCAAGCCGGGCAGGTGCTTTATCAGATCGATCCTGCCCCGTTTCAGGCGGAAGTGGAAAATGCCCAGGCCAATCTGGTGGCCGCGCGCAAAGCCGCCGACCAAGCCCGGGCGGCGTTGAATGTGAGCCTCGCCAATGTCGAGCGTCAGAAATCCACTTTGGAATTGGCCCGGACTAATCACCAGCGCTTCGAAGAACTCTTCCGGGACAAGGCGGTATCCGCCCTCCAACGGGATCAAGCCGCCACCGATGCCGAGGTAGCTGAAGCCACCTTGCGGGCCGCGGAGGCCGAAGTGAACCGCAGCCGAGAGGCGGTCGCTCACGCGGAAGCCGCTATTCAGCAGGCCGAGGCAACACTCAAAATGGCGCGCATCAATCTGGCTTACACGAAAATTACCGCGCCCATTTCCGGCCGCATCGGCAAGTCCAACGTCACCCAGGGCGCGTTGGCCACAGCGTATCAGCCATTGGCGTTGGCCACCATCCAACAAATTGATCCGATCTATGTGGATGTGCCCCAATCCACCACCGAATTGCTGCGGTTGCGCCGGTCGTGGGAAGAAGGCCGCTTGCAGGCAGGGGGAGCTGACTCCCACCGTATTCGGCTCCTCCTTGAAGACGGTACCGAATATAAAGAGGAAGGAACCCTGCAGTTCCGGGACATCACCGTGGATCCGTCCACCGGGTCCTTCATCTTGCGGATTGTGTTTCCCAACCCAGACGGCGTGCTGCTGCCGGGCATGTTTGTCCGGGCGGTGCTCATAGAAGGCGTGAACGAACAGGCCATCCTGATTCCCCAACAAGCCGTGTCCCGCGATCCCAAGGGCAATCCCACCGTGTTGCTTGTGGACAAGAATAACCAAGTTCTTCAGCGGAAAATTACGCTCGACCGGATCATCGACAACCAATGGCTGGTTGCCGCGGGTCTGGAGTTTGGAGACCGGGTGATTGCGGAGGGAATCCAAAAAATCCGCCCGGGAGATACCGTGAAGGTGGTCCCTTTTGAGAACAGCCCAAACGGAAACGCGGAACCGGAGCGATCTTCCGGCCCGTCCTTGGATTCGAATGAATAGCCAATAAACGGAGGCATGGCATGTTATCCCGATTCTTTCTGGACCGGCCGGTCTTTGCCTGGGTGATCGCGATTATCCTGATGGTGGCAGGCGGCTTGGCTATTTACAATTTACCTATCTCCCAGTATCCCCCCATCGCCCCGCCTTCCATCGCCATCACTGCCTTTTATCCGGGGGCGTCGGCGGAAACCGTGGAAAACAGCGTAACCCAGATCATCGAGCAAAAAATGACGGGTTTCGATAAAATGCTGTATATGTCCGCCAGTAGCGATTCGTCTGGGTCGTCCCGGATCGAATTGACCTTCGCGCCCGGCACTGATCCCGACCTGGCTTGGGCGCAAGTCCAAAACAAGTTGCAATTGGCCATGGCGAGCCTGCCGGAGGTCGTCCAGCGTCAAGGCGTCATGGTGAGTAAATCCACACGGAACTACCTGCTGATCGTGGGCCTGATCTCGGAGGACGGCAGCATGGACGGGTACGACTTGGAAGATTATGCCCGGTCCAATATCGAGAAAGTGCTCGCCCGGGTGCCAGGCGTAGGGGAGGTGGAGACGTTCGGCGCGCAGTACGCCATGCGGATCTGGCTCAATCCGGACAAACTGACCGATTATCATTTAACGGTTGAAGATGTCATTGCGGCCGTCCGGGCTTACAACGTGGAAATCTCCGCCGGCCAATTTGGAAGCGGGCCGGCGGTGGAAGGCCAGCGGTTGAACGCCGCCATCGTGGTTCAAAATCTGCTCAACACGCCGGAGGAATTCGCCGCCATTCCCATCCGCAACAATCCGGACGGTTCCGTAGTGCGGATCAAGGATGTGGCCCGGACCGAACTGGGAACCGAGCAGTACGATCGGATTGTTCGATACAACGGTTTACCGGCCGCCGGGATGGCTGTCCGCCAGGCGGCCGGAGCCAACGCGTTGGATACGGCCAACGCCATCCGGGCCAAGATGGACGAACTAAGCCGCTATTTTCCCCCGGGCATGAAGGTTATTTACCCGTTCGACACCACTCCCTTTATAGAGGTAGCCATCGAAGAAGTGGTGAAAACCCTCTTCGAAGCGATTTTCCTGGTTTTTCTGGTGATGTATTTATTCATGGGGAATATGCGGGCCACCCTGGTCCCGACGATCGCGGTGCCGGTCGTCATCCTGGGGACGTTCGCGGTGCTGGCGCTGCTGGGATTTTCCATCAACATGCTGACCATGTTCGCCATGGTGCTGGCCATCGGGCTGCTGGTGGATGACGCGATCGTGGTAGTGGAGAACGTGGAGCGGATCATGAGCGAAGAAGGCCTGCCGCCCCGCGAAGCCACGGCCAAGTCGATGGACCAAATCACCAGTGCCCTGATCGGGATCGGGCTGGTGCTTTCGGCGGTGTTTGGCCCCATGGCGTTTTTTCCCGGATCCACGGGAGTGATCTACCGCCAGTTTTCCGTGACTATCATCGCCTCCATGTTGCTTTCGGTGGTGGTGGCCTTGATCCTCTCCCCGGTGCTGTGCGTGTCGCTGCTCAAACCGGTGCCCAAGGGGCATGAACCGGCAGAGACCGGGATCGCCCTGTTCCGCCCGTTCTTCCGGTGGTTCGACCGTGTTTTTTTCCGGTTTCGGGATTCGTATATCAAACTGACCGGGCACGCCTTATCCCGGAACCTGCGCTATTTGTTCCTATATGTATTGATTGTCACGGCCCTGGGATATCTGTTTCTGCGGATGCCCACCGCGTATCTGCCGGAAGAAGATCAAGGGGTCATGATGGTTCAGGTCATGTTGCCGGCCAATTCCACCATCGAGCAGACCCAGCAGGTGATGGAGCGGGTCATGCGTCATTTTTTGGAGAATGAAAAAGAGACGGTGGCCTCGGTGATGACGATTGCCGGTTTCAGTTTCTCCGGCCGGGGGCAGAACGTGGGCATGTCGTTTGTCCGGCTCAAGGACTGGGATCTGCGCAACCGTCATGATTTGAAAGTCGGACCATTGGCTGGACGGGCCATGGAAGTCTTTTCGCAATACCGGGACGCCATGGTATTCGCCTTCGCTCCCCCGGCCGTCGTGGAATTGGGACAAGCCAAAGGATTTGATTTTCAGTTGTTGGACCGTGGCGGCCTGGGGCATGCCGCCCTGATGAACGCGCGCAATCAGTTGCTGGGCATTGCCAGCCAGGACCCCCGCTTGATCAATGTCCGGCCCAACGGTTTGGAGGATGTGCCCGAATACCGGATCGAAGTGGACTGGGAAAAAGCCGGCGCGCTGGGGGTGCCTATTCAATCCATTCACACCAACCTTTCGGCGTCTTTCGGGAGCGCCTATGTCAATGACTTCATCCAGGGCGGCCGCGTCAAACGGGTGTATGTGCAGGCAGACGCTCCTTACCGGATGGCGCCCAAGGATCTGGAAAAATACTATGTACGGAACACGGCGGGCAAAATGGTGCCTTTTTCGGCTTTTGCCTCCGGTTATTGGACGACGGGATCGCCCCGCCTGGAGCGTTTCAACAGCTTTCCCTCCATCAACATCTGGGGGGAGCCGGCCCCGGGACGCAGCTCCGGCGAGGCGATGCAGGCCATGCAGGAATTCATCGCCCAGTTGCCCCAAGGTTTTGGCTATGACTGGACCGGCCTTTCCTACCAAGAACGGATGTCCAGCACCCAGGCACCCGTGCTGTATGCTTTCTCGATTCTCGTGATCTTCCTGTGCCTGGCGGCCCTCTACGAAAGCTGGCCGATCCCTATTTCGATTCTGCTATGCCTGCCGCTCGGGGTGATCGGTGGAGTGATCGCCTCCAGCTGGCGGGGATTGCCCAACGACGTTTACTTCCAGATCGGATTGTTGACTACTCTGGGATTAACCACCAAGAATGCCATCCTGATCGTCCAGTTCGCCAAGACGCGTGTGGAGGAAGGCATGGAATTGATCGCCGCAACCTTGGAGGGGGCCAAACTCCGGCTGCGCCCGATCGTCATGACCTCGCTGGCCTTTGGTTTCGGAGTGTTGCCCCTGGCGCTGGCGGGCGGAGCGGGCTCAGGCGCGCAAAATGCCATCGGCACGGGCGTGTTGGGCGGTGTCGTGACCTCCACGTTTCTGGTGATCCTCTTTTCTCCGCTTTTTTACGTGTTGATCGAGAAAACTTTTGGCAAGAAGAAAGCGTTTGAACCGGTTCCGGTGGCCAATCCCGTTACCCCAGGAGAACAAGGATGATGACTCGAACGTACCGGTTTATCCCCTGGCTGGCCGCTTTGTTGTTGCAAGGATGCGCGGCGAATCCGAAATACACCCGGCCGCCGGCGCCCGTTCCGGGTGAATGGCCGGGAGGATCAGCGTCTGCCGGATCCGTCACCCCGGCTGACGCTCCCACGGCGCTCGAATTATCCTGGCCGGAATTTCTGAACGACGAGAAATTGGTACAAGTCGTCGAGATGGCCTTAAAAAATAACCGGGATCTGCGGATCGCGGCGCTGAACGTGGAGCGCGCCCGCAATCTGTACGGGATCCGCTATGCCGATTTGTTGCCGGTTGTGGAAGCGTCCGGGCGCTGGAGTGAACAGGAGATGCATCTCTCCTTCCTGGATCAAACGATGAAGGTGACCTCCGCCAGCGTGGATTTAGGAATCACTTCCTGGGAGATCGATCTTTTCGGCCGGATCCGCAGTCTGAAAGACAAGGCGCTGGAAGAATTCTTGGCTACGGCACAGGCGCACCGCGGCGCGCGGATCCTGCTCGTGGCGGAAACCGCCAACGCCTATTACACCCTGGCAGCCGACCGGGAACGGCTGCGAATCGCCCAATCCACCCTGGACACGCAACGGGCGGCGTACGAATTGATCCAAAAACGGTTTGAAGGCGGGATTTCGCCGGAATTGGATCTGAAACAGGCGCAGACGCGGGTGGACGCGGCGCAGGTGGATATCGCGGTGTACACGCGTCTGGCGGCGCTGGATGAAAACGCCCTTAATCTGCTGGCGGGCCAACCAGTGCCGGCCGGCCTGTTGCCGGACGGCTTGCAGGCCATCCAGCCGCCGCGGGATATCTCCCCGGGCGTTTCGTCCGATGTGTTATTGGCCCGGCCGGATATCCTTCAAGCCGAACATCAGTTGAAAGCCGCGAACGCTAACATCAATGCTGCCCGCGCCGCTTTCTTTCCCCGCATCTCTCTGACCACGGCCCTAGGGACCGCCAGCGGACAACTGTCCGGCCTCTTCGCGAGTGGTTCTTCCACGTGGAACTACGCCCCCCAAATCGTCATGCCGATTTTTGATACCCGGGTCTGGTTTGGTTTCAAGGCCACCCAAATCGAACGGGAAATAGCCCTGGCGCATTACGAGAAAGCGATCCAGTCGGCCTTCCGCGAAGTGGCCGACGCCCTGGCGGTGCGGGGGACGATCGGCGAACAATTGGCGGCGCAGCAATCCCTGCTCGATGCGGTGGCGGAAACCTACCGCCTGTCGGAACTGCGTTATACCAAAGGCGTGGAGAACTACTTGACGGTTCTGGATGCCCAACGTTCGCTGTATGACGCGCAACAAGGATTGGTGGCGGCCCGTTTGATGGAACTCACCAACCGGGTTCGGCTGTTTGCCGTTTTGGGAGGAGGGTTTCCCGCGCCGGAGGCCGAACCGGCCGGTGACCGCCGCCCAGAGGTGGCGGGTGGAGAGCCATCCCATGGCCACCTGGCCAATGTAAGTCAGCCGTCCGGAGATTTATAATGGAATCGATCAAGCAGTTTATCAATTGACTTACATATAGATCATCCTGCAAGTGCAAGCCGGATATAAGTGTGTACTGCATACATTTACTCAAGGTTGAATCCCTGAGCCGCTATCAAACCGTCCCCGGAAGAGGGTCCCTCGTCTCAACTGCAGTTTGCAAAAAACCAGATGACAATTTACCCGCATGCAGAACGATCGTGGTGTTATAGGTGGTATATACGTAGTATGAGGATGGAGGGAACGCTGCACGATTCCCACCCCTTTTAGGAGAAGGTCAGGAGGAGAGCAGCCCTGCATGGCTGGAATGCAGTTTTCTCTGCATTTTAGTAAATCGCCGCGGGAAAGATACGATTGATCGCACAATCTATTGACTTATATTGCCTTTGTTACTATCTTGCTTTCTTCCGCTTAACTGGTCGGCAGATTTTTTAATGAAAAACTAGCTTGCTAGATTGACAAAGTCTCGCTCCCGGTTAGACAATAAAGATAACCCATTCCAGTGCCCTGTCTCCCTCTGGAATGGATACTTTTTGTCCATGGCATAGCCTGGATTCATTTCAAATGAAATAGGAGGGTGCGGGTATGAAAATCGATGGGATGATACCCCGTATTCGAGCTGTTTGATAAGGTGGAAAATCCGCCGGACAGGGAAAGGCCGGTTGGTTTTCCACCTATAAATGGTTGAACCGGAATCTGGAATAGAAAACCAGAGCGGATGTGTATGTTTTTTTGAATTGACGAAAGGAATTGACATATGAGATATCAAGCGGTTTTTGGATTCATGGTATGTTTGATGTGTTGGACCGGATTAACCGGCGGCAACGGGTGGGCTGACCGTTCCACCTTGGATCCAACGAAAACGGCCGTCGCGTTGCCACTGCCTTCGGCTCCGGTCATTGATGGTACCATCGATCTGGCGAATGAATCCTGGAATTACGCCGCCGGGGCCATCGGGGGGTCCGGCAATGCTTGGCGGATTCAGGTCAATGAAAATCTGGAGGATTTTGTGCAATGGGGCCGTGTCTCATCCGGGGACGCTCCATGGGATAATGAGGATCTGAGTTACAACGTGTGGGTGGGCTATGACGCGGATTACCTCTACGTCGCCGTGCGGGTGATGGATATCGATATTTTCACGGACGATGCCGCCGCCGGATCCGCAAATGGAAACACGTGGCTGGACGATAGCGTGGAAGTCTTCGTGGATGGCGACAACAGCAATTTCGCGTCCCACGACACCACGGGGACCAATCCGGAAGTGGTGGGGACGGGAGGCCAGTTTGTGATTACGGCCAACAACGCTTACCGGGAAGCCGAAGCGGGGAATCCGGGCTATGGCGAGAACCAGGCTTGGTACGCGAAGACCGCGTTGACCGACACAGGGTATGACGCGGAATTCCGTATTTCAATGGCGGCGCTCGGCCATCCCCAACCGGGCGATATTCTTGGTTTCTCGGTCGCGGTTAACGATGATGATTTCGGCGTGACGCGACAAGTGATTTGGTGCGGCGAACCGCATGTCGAGGCGACCTATGGGAACTTGATTCTGGGTCCCCGCACCTATACCGCGCCAAAAACCGGCGCCGCTCCGGTGGTGGACGGGATCATCAGTGCCGGTGAATACGCCAACGCGCCTGCGATTGCCATTGACCGGCACTCCGGTTTTTATGAGGGGGAAGTGGGAGATGATGCCGACAGTTGGTTGGATGGGGACCACCGCTATGAGGCGTGGATCGTTCATGACGATCACGCCATCTATGTCGCTGTGGACGTGACGGACGATATCATCAGCACCGATTCCGCCGAAGCCGGTTCGGAAGATGGTACCACGTGGGAAGATGATTCCGTGGAAATCTTCTTCGACGCGAACAACGACAAGAGCCTTATTCAAACCAACAATGACCTCAGTGTCCATCCTCCTTTTGAAGGGCAATATGTGGTGACCGCGAATGGGGCGGTTCGCGATGCCGAGGCCAGCAATCCCGTATTTGGTGAAGCGGGGGACTGGTATGGTGCTGCTTCCACGACCGCGAAAGGCTATCAAATCGAAGCCCGGTTGAACAAGTCCTTGTTCCAAAATCCGGCGGACGGCACCTCCATCGGATTTAACCTCGGCCTCAACGATGATGACGGCGCCGGGCGGAAGGTCCAACTATTGTGGCAAGGCCGCGCACATTATGAAGCGTCGTATGGGATTCTCACTTTGTCATCTCAAGGAGGGGGAACTCCTGTTCTGGAGTGGTCACTTTACTGACCGGCACGATTCTGTTCAGTCTTTGTCAATCAAGGGCAGTCTCAGAGGAAGAGGCTGCCTTGTTTTTTTTATAAGGGTGATACGTTTCGTGATCCAGGCCGCTTCGGCTCCCATGGCGGGGCCCGGTTGGTTTGTGATTCCTCAGGCGCGAACCTCCACGACGTTTTGTGTTTCTGGCTAATCCACTTGATATACGAGATAATCGAATCAATTGCGAAAATCTCACTCGCTAGATTGACAAGACCTTCCTATCTGTTAGAAAATAATCCCATCAAGTATGTTCTGATACGCTGCGGCGGGATTTTTCCTGCGAGGTGTCTCCTGCCTCAGCGTACAGGAACAATCCCAAAACATGATGGAGGGGCAGTCTGATGAAAAAACTCTTGATTTTAGCACTCGTGATCGCAGGGGCAGCCGGGATGAGCCAAGCGGACCGGGCGACGATCGATCCCATCAAGTTTCAGATCGCCTTGCCCTTGCCTCAGGCGCCCACCATCGATGGTTCCATCGATGAGTTGGACGTCTGGAAATGGGCGGGCGGCGCCACGCCAGGCGGGGGCGACTCGTATTGGCGGGTCTTTTATGATGACACGAAAGAAGACCTGTTCCGGGGTGGAACATTGGGAGACGCCACCACCGAACCGTGGGATGCCAATGATATTGGTATGCGGCTCTGGGTGGGGTACGACGCGCAGAACCTTTATGTGGCTGTGCGGGTAACAGACGATTTTATCGAGACCGATTCCGCGGAAGAAAATTCCGAAAATGGCAATACGTGGCTGGATGACAGCGTGGAAGTCTTCGTGGACGGCGATAACAGCAACTTTCCTACCCGGGATACTACGGGAACCAATCCCGAGGTGGTGGGGACCGGAGGCCAGTTTGTTATCACGGCCAACAACGCGTACCGGCACGCGGAAGCCGGGAATCCGTCCTATGGCCCCAACGGCGATTGG
The DNA here is from genome assembly GCA_013177805.1 of Candidatus Omnitrophota bacterium. Taxonomy (GTDB): domain Bacteria; phylum Hinthialibacterota; class Hinthialibacteria; order Hinthialibacterales; family Hinthialibacteraceae; genus JABLXU01. The sequence goes on along the minus strand of JABLXU010000025.1, from coordinate 53,689 downwards.
TACGCGAAAACCGCCTGGCTTGACGATGGTACCGGCTACGAGGCGGAATTCCGCATTTCGCTGTCGAAACTGGGCAATCCAAAGCCCGGGGATATCATTGGCTTCACGGTGGCGGTCAATGATGACGATGACGGCGGCAACAACGAGCGGCAACTCATCTGGGTGGGAAGCCCCCATACCGAGGCCACCTATGGGAACCTGCTCCTCGGTATCAAGCAATACACCGCGCCCAAGGTGACGACGCCGCCTACGGTGGATGGGAAGATCAACGCGGCCGAATACGCCGGAGCGCAGAAGATCGATCAGAATTCGTTCAACTCCACCTTCGATATCAACGCAGGGGATGACGAGTTCGAACCCAGCGATCTCAGTTATTCCTTCTGGGTGGTTCATGACAGCGAAGCCGTCTATGTGGCGGTCGATGTGACCGACGAACTGCTCGTTTCCGATTCAGCGGCAGCCGGGTCCGAAGATGGTTCCACGTGGGAAGACGATTCCGTCGAAATTTTCTTCGACGCGGACAACAGCAATGACAGCGGCCGCAGTACCGCCAGTTTGTACGAAGGTCAATTCGTCTATACGACAAACGGCGCGTGGCGGGACAATGAAGCCAATAATCCCATCTTCGGGGCCGACGCGGACTGGGTCGCGGCTTCGACCATCACCAGCACGGGGTATCAAATTGAATTCAAGGTTCTAAAAGCCACCATCATGAATCCCGCGGATGGGGCCGTCATGGGCTTCAACATCGCCGTCAACGATGACGATGGCGCGAACCGTGAAGCCCAGATGAACTGGAATGGCTATCCCCACAACGAGCTGACCTATGGGGATATCGTGCTTTCCCCGGGCGCCGTGTCCGTAACAGAGTGGTCGTTGTATTGAGCCAATCTGGGCTCTTGGATTGAATAGAGGTTTAATACAATGGGAAAGAGGGCAGTCTCCGAAAATGAGACTGCCCATTTTATTTCAGATTCATCTGATTCCAGGTTCATCCGCTTGGAGTGTTCTTGAGGAAAGTGGCAAGCAGCGGGAAATTTTTCCTCCCTCCCTTTTGAGTAAATCTTTAGTGCGAGTTAAGAGGGGCAGACCGGCGGGAAATCTGTTAGATAATCTATCGGCTTGGCGATCTCCAACTGCTTGACGGAATAATCATCCTCCCCCAGGGGAAGGAAGGGATTCGGGATTTTATCCCCTCCCGTTGCGATAGGATTCCATTCTGATTTCCGGGAAAAGGAACGCGGGGGCCGGTCGAACCAGATCGTTAATCAGATTTTTCATTTAACCGGATCAGCCAAATCATGCCTCCTTTAGGGACAGGGATAGTCTCCCAGTTGGTAATTTTATATTTTTTCCATGCATCTGGACCGGCCTCCGGTCCATATACCACGGTATATTCCCTTTCACCGGGGGGCAGATCGGACAGGGCGTGTATGTGGATCACGGGAGTATCAACATAATAGAACAATCCGAAATAATTCCACGTCAGGGTATAGAGGCGGGGGGATGGCGGCACCCAATCGGATATCTTTCTGGCTGTATCGCGGCATTCGTGTTCAAGTTCTTTCTCCACCACCCGGGCTTGAATACTGGTATGGATCAAGCACGCCAATACCAGGATCTGACCCACGGACACGGGAAATGAGAGACTGTCCCAGAGACGAGTCATCAGCCAGATCCCGAGCAACAAGGCTATTCCTCCCCCCATCGCGAAGCAAATGAAATGAGAAGGATAGTGCCAGGCGGCCCAGGCGGCCCCCATCGAGGTCAAACCCGCACCGAGGACAACGGAAAGGGCAAAAAGTCTATGGGCAATCCAAAGATAGGGATCGCCCGAAGATTCACGCGAACGGCTCCATGCCCAGGATGCCAGCAAGGCCACGGCGGGGATAACAGGATATAAGTAACGGACGCGGGCTCCCGGGAAATATAAAAAGAATATCAATGGTGTGGTCAGCAAGCAAAGCAGAAAAGTTTGTGTCTCCTGAATCCGGGAATCCACGTTCTTCCATCGGTGGCGGCCGAAATAAACGGGAAGCCATATCACGCCCGGCAGCATTCCACCCACCAGACGGAGTATCAACTCAGCCTGATTCATTAAAAAAACCGGTGACGCGACTCCCCGCCGGCCGATTTCCCGCATCAAGGTCTCTCCTAAGGGGTCCCACCCCAGTTGCCGGAGGAGGGGAACCAGCCACACCGATATCACGGCCATCAATCCCAGAATCGCGCATCCGTGATGAGATGAAACCAGCCACGATATAAGTCGGCGTTTGTATAAATAGAAGGGGATGAAAGTTCCATAATAAAATAACAAAGCGGGAGGACCTTTGAGGAGAAAGGCTCCGCCAAGCATTACTCCGGATAGAAACCATTTAAACCAATGCGGTTTGGAAGCAATACTTGACCACGCAGAATGGAGGGCGGCCCAGACGAACAGGGCGAAAGCCGCGTCGATTTCTCCTTGACGCCCTTTTTCGCTGGTCATGAAAGTCAAGAGAAACAGAGCCGCGGCGAAGAAACGAACACGGGAATTGAAAATATCCGGCGCGAATCTGTACACGAAGAATGCGGTGGCCAAGGTGGCCACCGCGGATGGAAACCGGACACTCCATTCGGTGACCTTGCCTTGAAGGCTTGAGGCTAAAAGAACCAGCCAGGAGAATCCCGGCGGCTTGTTGAGATAGGTTTCTTGCAAGACGGTGGAATGCATCCAGGAACCGCTTTGGTGCATTTCCCGGGCCGCCAGAGCCCGGCGGCCTTCTTCGAATTCCATTTCGTACCGCCCCAAGCCAGGTAAGTAGAGGAGCGCCCATACGCCCAGGATGCCCAGAATGTGGAGATAATTTTCACGCATGGAAGAGAATGTGAACGGTATAAGAGTGGCCGCTCGCAACCAATGTCATAGTGGATTGCCTAAGGAAACGGAGATTACCCATAACGGATCATGGAAATACAATTTTATATATAATTTGTAATTTGCATATTGAAAAAATATAAAATATGTAATTCGATATAATGGTGCTAGAAAAAAAGTTTCTTGAATTTCAATAGATCCCGAAAAGGTCATTCATGCCCTGCGCTTTTCACCGTAGGGAGATTTTATGAGATTATCGCCTAATCGGCTATAATAAGAAATAAAACTATTTTCATCCAAAATACAAGGATATTATAAGGATATTATATTGTTCTTGGGATCGAGGTCTAATTGTCGTTTGCATTCCCGTATGGGAATTTCATTTTTTCTCCTTTGAATATCATCATCGCCTGATTATTTTAGGATCAGGGGGGAGATGCGGAACTCCGTGTGCCGTCCCTGGTAGAATCCGTAGGCGGGCATCAAATTGTCCCAAGAAGGGGGACTCAACTGGTTTCGTGGGGTGGAAATCCAATCGGGCAAGCCGTGGCGTGGTGAACAATCCTCCCCTTCCCCTGGCTTTTCTTCGGGAGAGAGGGGAGAAGGGGCCGATCGATGTGGTTGGCTCGATTGGATTTCTGATAGCCTTTCATGAAGAAAATACGCACTTCCCAGATAAACCTGATTCAAGGAGATCGTCATGCGGGGTGATGGATCATATGTCCATGTTTCTATCGTCATTCCGGTCCGGGACGAGGCAGAAAACATCCTGGGCTTAGCCGGGGAAATCGATAGTGTATTATCTTCCTATCCATGGATTTATGAAGTGGTATGGATAGATGATGGGTCGGAGGACGGGAGCGGCGAATTGTTGGACCGTCAGGCCCGCGAGAAACCGGTTCACCGTGCCTTTCATCTACACCCCGGTCAAGGCCAATCCATTGCCTTATGGCTGGGATTTCAACAGACCCGTGGCCAAGTGATCGTGACGATGGATGGAGATGGGCAAAACGATCCCCGGGATATCCCCGCCCTGGTCCAACGGATCATGTCGGGTGACGTCGACATGGTGAATGGATACCGGCGAGAAAGGCGGGATACGTGGAGACGTAAAGCCGCCTCCCGGATCGCCAATGGCTTCCGGAACTGGATGACAGGGAAGACTGTGCGTGACGTGGGTTGTTCTCTTCGGGCATTCCGACCGGAATGTGTATCGAACTTGCCATTATTTAAGGGAATGCACCGTTTTTTGCCGACTTTAGTGGTTAACCAGGGGTATCGAATCGAGGAGCAGCCGGTGAACCACCGTCCCCGGCACAAGGGAACGACTAAGTACACAATTCACAACAGGCTATGGATAGGTTTGTGGGACTTGATGGGGGTGATGTGGCTCCAGAAGCGGGGATTTTACGGGCTTCAAAGCGTTATTTTGCCGGATTCCACTCAAGAAAAAAGTCCTGCTCACTTGGACTCCATTTTGAAAGGTACAAATACTGATTCACCCGATCCGAAAAGTGGGGGTGAGGTGGCGCATGTTGCCATGTGATCATGCCTTGACAGGCCCATTCTCTTCTGATCCTCAATTACTGTAATCTTTTCTCCAAGAGGATGGAGAGGAAAGGTATCTGTGTTCTTCTCCACCTCATGGGTGGATTTCGGCCCTACCAGGAATTCCCCGGCGCGGAGGGGGAGGCCGGGCCGTTTCCAAAAACGGATGATGGAATCTCAGACTGGCCACTTTTTATCTATGAAAGCAGTGACACGGGATTGCAGGCCCGGGTTGTCTTCTATGGCAGGAATGACCGCGGGAATGAATTCGAAGAAATTGCCGTCTGGTGTGAAAACTGAAAATAGGGTTGCGGGAATTGTGCGAAGGAATCCGGTCAGCCACCGATCTCCCCCCTATTTGCAAGAATTCAGTCATTTCTCGCTGCGATATTTGGGATTGGATGATGGAGCATAATGTTGAACCATTCTGGGAAATGGTCAGGGTGAGGGTGGCTCTAAAAAGGGCAAAACACACCCATTTCTTTGCAGTCGGGTATACAGATGCCATGAATTTATCCAGTGTTTGTAAATATTTTTTAAAAAGCCTCTGGTTTTCATTCCTTGTAGGCCTGATGTGGCTGTGGGCCAGCCTGGTAGCGGGAACCGGGATGAGGGCCTCGTGGGCGCAACAGCCGCCGGCGGCGGCTTCCACCGACGCCCCCGCCACTCTCGACACGGCGGCGCAGGCGGTTCCTCCCATTCCCCAGCCTCCGGCGCCGAAATCCGAGACAGCCGCGACCGCATCCGTTCCTCCGGCGGCCGGAACCGTTGGTGGACAGTACTCTCTGGAAAGTATTCAAGCCCGCATGGAGGAAACAGCGAAAGAAATCAGTTCGCTGCAGGAGGTCCTCAGCGCTTCTCCGCCGGTGCGCCCCCCCGCCATCCTCGAGGAAATCCAAAAACAAATCGACTTATTGGGTCAGCTTCAGTCGGTTTATACGCAGCAGATCAGCCTGTTGAAGCGGATGGTGAACGCGGAAAATTCGCTGAAAGAAGCCAAAGATAATCTGGAGAAAATCCGGCGGCAGGGTCCGGATGAAAAACCGCCGTATTCCTATGTTTTGCTCGACCGGCTCCGGGACGAGTTGAAGGCCGAACAAGACCAGGAGAAAAGCGTGACCGGGATTTTGACCACCGCCCAGGAGAGCCTGAAACGGGCGCAAGCGCAACAGGAACAAAAAGCGGCGGTGTACCGGCGCGTGAAGGATGCCCTGGACGCCAACACGGACCCGGGCGCGGCCGACCTGTTGCAGGCGCAAACCCGGACCGCTTGGCTGGACCGCCGCGAAGCTCAGGAAATCGTCACCTTGCGGGATCTGGAATCGAAAACCGCCCAGATACGGGTGGAAACCTTCAAGACCCGTTTGCGTGAGATGGAAGAGCGGATCCGATGGATCCAACTGACGGTTTCTTTCACTCAGGCTGACCTGGACACCCAGCTGGCGGTGTATGACAAAGCGGAGGCCTCGCTCAAGGAGGAAGTGAGTAAACAACAAAAAGCGTTGGAGGCCGCGGATAAAAAACTGACGGCCTTGCTGGACAATCCCGCGATCACCCCGGATAAGGAGGAAGAAATCAACGCCCGCCGCTTGGAACGGGAAGCCGCGCAATTGGCCGTGAGTACACTGGAAAACCGTTTGACGTGGATTCCTGAACGCCGCCGGATTTGGAAACAACGGTTTGAAATCATCAACGGCACAGCCGAACGGGGGCAGATCACGCCTTGGCGGGAAGAGGCCGTCAAAGCCCTCGCTGGGCTGAAAGAGCGGGAGAACAGCTTGAATGTGTACATCTCGGTCTTGCGAAACCGATTGATTAATTTGCTTTCCCGCCGGGATTCGTTGGAAGAGCCATCAAAAACCCTTTTGAAATATCTGGATGAACAAAAAGCGGCTCTGGAAAAACAAATCGGTTTTGTGCAGGACATTTTGAACAGTCTCGCCATCTTGCAGCGGGATTACAGCAAATTGATTGCTGAGATTGATGAAATTTATAAATCCTGGTCCTTGAATGATTGGCTGGCCTACGGAAAAGACAAAATCGAAAATCTACTGAATACAGAAATATATGTATATAAATCCATTCTCGAGGATGGCACAACCCAGGAAACCTCGTTCCGCGTCCGAACGGTGATCTCGATCGTTTTCTATTTGGCGTTCGGGATCCTGGCTATCCGCTTTTTCAGTTATGTCGTCTTGAAGCGCATCCTATCGCGCCTGGGTGTGCATGAGAGTGCCCAGATCACCCTGCAACCGATGTCGTATTATTTGCTGTTGATAGTGTTGTTGTTCTACACACTGCATGTTTACCGTATTCCTTTGACCATGTTCGCGGTGGTGGGGGGCGCGGTGGCCATTGGGATCGGTTTTGGTACCCAGACTATTTTTAATAACTTCATCAGCGGCCTGATTATCCTGATGGAGCGGCCCATCCGGGTGGGCGACTTAATCGACGTGGACGGCACGGCGGGCCGGGTAGTGCGGGTGGGGGCCCGGTGCACCCAGGTGCAGGCGTTCAACAACATCGACGTCCTGATTCCCAACAGCAAGATTTTGGAAAACAAGGTGATCAACTGGACGCTCACCGACGACGTATACCGGACCTCCGTGGCCTTGGGAGTCGCCTACGGTTCTCCCCTGCGGGACGTGTTCCGGATCATGAAAAAGGCCGTGGACGAGCATGGGTTGATCCTCAAGAAGCCGGAGCCGTTTGTGGTTTTCCGGGACTTCGGCGAAAACGCACTTTTGTTTGAGGTGTTTTTCTGGATCCGCCTGGAGACTTCCAACCGGCTGGTCGTGGAAAGCGATGTCCGCCACCGGTTGGACCACTTGTTCCGGGACGCCGGGATTACGATTGCGTACCCGCAGCGCGATCTGCACCTCGATACGCCTGCTCCCCTGCGGATTCAAATGGTGTCCGAAGAGCCCCGCCGGGAATCATAATTCCGCCATCCGACGGTGGATGACAGAGAAACAACCAGAGATCCGGTTTTCTACCCGCTAACTCCATGTGTTCCGAAAAAGGCAAATGCCCATGAATCCCGGTGAGAATTGTGTTGACAAAGCATTTGAATCCTATTTAGATTATTTAATTATACTTATTTATAAATATCCGTAGCGCCACCAGGCGCGGCGGAACATTCCAAAAGTGCGAGGTGAAATAATGGCAAAAACCAAAGGGTTTTACATGGCGCTGGGGCTTTGTCTATTGACGATGCCGTTCCTGTGCCACGCGCAAGCGCCCGAGTTTCCGGGGATGCCCGAGGACAATGGCTTGACGCCCAGAACCAGCACCTTGTATATCAACACGCCGGATACGATCAACAATTCCAGCACGGAGAGTTTGGGAGCCGCCATTGCCAACAATGGGAACATCATCATCGGATGGGAAGATGACGGGGATGGGGTGCGCGATTTGGAAGCGGTGTGGACGATGTTCGACGGGAATGGCGTTTCAATCACACCCGATACCGTGGTGAGTGTGGGCGGCCAGACCATGACCACCAAGTTCCTGGCCTTTTTCCGGTCGGATGGGAGCGCGGTGGCCGGCGCCACGGCGTGGGGGCCTAAAATCAAGGCCAACCTGTTCGGTGACGGCGTGGGCATGGGCGCCACGGCGTTCAGCTTGGGCGAGGAAATCGCGGAGCTGGCGGACATCAATTTGGACGAGGGCGGCGGCGGGGATTTTCCCGCTGTGCAATTGCTGACCAACACGGGACAACCGGTCGCGGTCTTGTCCGGCGTTTCGGATGAAGACGCGGAGCCGGCGGGCAACATCCGGATCGGCGATTGGGATTATCTATCCAACGGCAACATCGTGATCATCGGCGAAAGCCGGCAGGCCGACGATTTGGTCACGAAGTATGGCGGCGCGGCACCCGGCAATCATGCCATCTACCGGATCGTAACCCCCAGCGGGGAGGAAGTGCGGCCGGTGGGTCTGGTTAGTTCCAACGCCGTGGCGAATGAAATCTGGCACGGCGTGGGCGTCACGCGGAATGGATTCGCGGTGCGTTTCAACGAGGGCGGGCGCGCCCAGGTCCGCTTGTTCACCAACGACGGGACTCCCAAGGGGGATAACATCGACCTCGGCACGTTAGCGGGCAATGAAGGCCCGGCGGGCGGCGGCCGGGGAGACGGAACCGGATTTCATGGCAACGGAGTTGATGCCTACGCGGTATGCAACTCGGCCGACGCGAACGGGGACGGCGCGCGGGAAGTCTATCTGACCGTGATCAATGAGGACGGCACCCTGCGCTATTCGCGGATCGCTACCGATGATTTCGAATTCGCCAACTCGGACCGCGTGGATTGCGCCATCGACGCCCAGGGCCGGGTGCTGGCGGCCTTCATGGACAACGATGTGACCGGCTTGACGGTTCACTTGGTGCAGGCTCGATTGTTCGATACCACTGGGGAACCGCTGGGCGGGACCTTCTTTGTCAGCGAACGCGAAACCGTGGACAATTACCAGGGTGAAAGCCGGCGGCCCCGCGCGGCACTCCGGGGGAACACCGCGGTCATTACTTGGGAAAGCACCAACCACGAATCCACTTCCGACCGGGTGGTCGCGTTCCGTGTCTTCGATGTAATTTCCACGGGAGTGGATCATTTCATGCTGTACTGAGCGTTCCATCGAGACGCTTGCCACCGGGAATCGCTGATGAATGAGTAACGGAAGGGGGGGCCGTGTCCATGGCCCCCCCCTTCTTTGTATTTTGTTTTTTGTATTTTGTTTTCGGTGGGCATCACTAAGAATCTGTCATTCCGCATGGCTGTCCGTTACCGGATTTTGTCAGAAATCTGGAAAAAATCTCTAGAAACTTGACTTCACCACATGCTGAATCCAGGACGGTCCCGGTATAATCTTCTTATCTTTCTCCTTGGAGCGGCATCATGGGTTATGGATTTATCGAGGGGAAGAGTCCAGATACACTGGAATTTGCTGAAATAGGCAGCAGATCCGGAAAACTGAACCGTAATTTGTCTCCGTCTCCGGCCCATGCGGCGGGTTGGTTGCTGGCGGCCATTCTCTGGTTCACGGCCCAGGGCCCAGAAGCCTTCGCGCAAATCAACCGCTGCCAATTCACGCGGTTTACCACCAATGACGGCCTGCCGGACAGCAACGTCCACCGGATCATCCAGGACGCGGAAGGGTACCTGTGGTTCGGCACTGCCAACGGCCTGTGCCGTTATGACGGTTATGAATTCACGATCTTCAAACACCGTTTTCAGGATCCCCGGTCCTTGTCCGACAACTTCGTCAACGCCTTGTTGGCGGATTCCCAGGGGCGGATCTGGGCCGGCACCCAGAACGGCCTGAATCTCTTCGATCCGGCCACGAATACGTTTCAGACCTTTTTGACCCAAACTGGAGAAGCGCCCCCTTCGCCCGCCAATTTCATTACCGTGATTTTTGAAGATGTCCCGGACGGCTTGTGGATCGGAACGACGGATGGCCTTTTGCGTTTTGATCCGGAACAGGGGATCCAGCAACGGTACACTCACGATCCGGCAAATCCGGAGTCGATTTCGTCCAACCATATCACGACGATTTTTCGTGATTCGCAAGACTCGCTCTGGATCGGCACAAGCGGCGGGGGATTGAACCGGATGGATGAATCGGCCGGGCGGTTTACGCGTTTCACCCACCGTCCGGACGATCCCAGTTCGGTCGCCTCGGATTTTATCATGTATCTTCTGGAAGATTCGGAAGGGATGTTCTGGGTCGGGACTTGGAACGGGGGATTGCAGCGAATGGACCGGGCGTCCGGGACCTTTACCTCCCTGCCGGAATTCGAAGGGAGGAAGATCACGTGTATCCTTCAGGACCGCGCCCGGTGTTTGTGGATCGGGACGTGGTCGGATGGGCTATTCTATCTGAGTCCCCAATTGGGCCGTCCGGTACGGATTACGCACGATCCCGGACTGCCCCGCAGTTTAAGCAGCAACACAATCGATTGTCTCTGGGAAGACCGGTCAGGAATGATTTGGGTGGGAACCATCGGAGGCGGTGTCAACAAATGCCACTACCAGATCAGCCGTTTCGTCAATTACTCCCACTCTTTTTTACAATCCAACAGTTTATCCTCCGGTCTTGTATATTCCTTGCTGGAAGACCGGGAGGGGATTCTCTGGGTGGGCACTTATGAAGGAGGGCTCAACCGCTTGGACCGGCGGAAGGAGGAATTCACTCATTACGATCTGCCGGGTGTTTTCGGCAAGGAAAATTACATGAATACTGTGTTGGCGTTGTGGGAAGACAGCCGCGGCGTCCTGTGGGCGGGCACGTATGGACAAGGATTGATGTCTTTCGACCGTTCAACCGGTTTGTTCCACCCGTTGCCGGGGAACGGGGCGGTTTTGTCCCGCATCCGGGTGGATTCAGTCCGGTCGATCGTGGAAGACCGCGGAGGATTTCTCTGGTTCGGCACGGACGACAATGGGCTGCACCAGATGGACGGGGACGGGAATCTGGTGGCCTCGTTTGTCCCGGTGGATCAGGATCCTGCCAGCTTGAGCGATCGGTATGTCACTGGCATTCTGCCGGATCACCGCGGTCATCTCTGGGTAGGAACGTCGCAAGGGGGATTAAACCGGTTCGACCCCGCCACTCAAACATTCACCCGGTACCAGAGCAATCCTCAAGATCCCGGCGCCTTGAGCCACAACCGGGTGATCTGTCTGCAGGAGGACCAGGCGGGACGCGTGTGGATCGGCACGGCGAACGGCCTGAACCAGTGGGATCCAGAGACAGAAACGTTCATCAAATATTTCATGGAGGATGGATTGCCGGATAACAGCATCCGGGGCATTCTGGAAGATGCTCAAGGCAATTTGTGGATAAGTACCAACCACGGAGTCAGCCGTTTTTCGCCGGTAGAGGAAGTCTTCCTCAATTATGACGAGAACGACGGTTTGCCCAGCAACGAATTCGGCAGCCGGAGTGGTTACCGAAATCCGCGGGGGGAACTGTTTTTCGGCAGCGCCTCGGGATTTACAATTCTTCATCCCGAAGAGGTGACCACTAACGCCCATGTGCCGCCGGTAGTAATGACTGGATTCAGCATCATGGGAAAGCCGTTTTCACCCCCGGGCCTCTTTGACCATGCCGGCCGGATTGATTTATCGTATCAAGATAAGTTTTTCACTTTTCAGTTCGCGGCGTTGGATTTTACCAATTCGGCTAAAAACCAGTATGCCTACCGGTTGCTGGGATTTGATCATGACTGGGTGTATGCCGGGACCCGCCGTTTTGGCAATTACACGAATCTCAGTCCAGGATCGTACACATTGCAGATCAAGGGGAGCAACAACCATGGGGTGTGGAACGAAACGGGATTGTCTATACCGGTTGTGGTCTTTCCCCCGTTTTGGAGAACTTGGTGGTTTCTTGTTTCTTCGCTGGCCGGAGTGGGAATTCTGACCTGGGGGGAGTATCGCCGGCGAATTGCGCGGTTCCGGCGCGAACAAGCCCATTTGGAGGGCCTGGTCGCCGAGAGAACCCGTGAGCTGCGGCGGAAAAATGAGGAACTGGAACTGAGCATGGCCCAGCGGGAAGAGGCCTTGCGCAAAATCAAAATTCTCAGCGGATTGATTCCCATCTGCTCGTATTGTAAAAAGGTGAGAAACGACGAGGGCTATTGGAATCAGATTGAAAATTATATCCGGGATCATTCGGAAGCGGACTTCAGCCATAGCATCTGCCCCTCGTGTTTTGAAAAATTGTATCCGGAATACCAGGACGTGATGAATCGTCCCCGTCCGGATCCGGATTCCACGGATCCCAGCCAATGAAACCAATTCTTCATGACTGAACACGCCTTGCCGGCTCCCATGCGGCCTCTCAAGAAATGGCTATTTGGCGCGTTGGCGGCGGCCTTAGGGACGCTTATTGCCTTGCTGCTGGCGGAAGGAGTGCTCCAGATTCTGTATGGGCCGGTCGCGCATGAAATCACAAACGCCCATCCCATTCTGCATCATTTCTCTGGGAATAATCCCAGCACGAATTCCTTCGGCTTTTACGACCGGGAGTATCCCGCCGCCAAACCGCATGGCACCCGCCGGATCATGATTTTGGGCGATTCCCTGGTGCGGCGGACTTATCACGAGCTGAATTTCACCCAGATCCTCGAACAAACATTCCAGGCCACACCCGGGTACGAGGGTGTGGAAGTCTGGAACTGCGGCATCGACAGCTACTCGCCGGCGTTGTGTTACTTGCTGTTGAAACACAAATTGCTCGATCTCGATCCCGACACCGTAGTGGTTTGTGTGTTCCTGGGGAACGACTTCAACGACGACGCCGTGTACCAGTCTCAGATGGTGCTGGACGCACGCGGCCGGCCGGAACGCTGCCCCCCCGACGCGCCCTCCAGGGAAGCCCGCTTGATTCCCGGGCAGGTCCCGATTCCTTTCAAAAATTTCCTGCGGTATCACTCGCGGCTCTACCGGGAACTGTCCCGGGGATACAACACCCTCCTGCACTGGCTGCGGTTCCGCGAGGGGGAGTGGGAAAAGGCGGCCATCGGCGAAGATCAGACCGCGCCCATCGGCACACTGACGGTGAATATCAGCGATTCCGTGTTTCATATCCTCGCCCAGAACCTGGTCTTCACGGATGAACTCTTGAGGGAGCGCGGCATTCCCTGGCTGGCCGTGCTGATTCCCCTCCATGTGGAAGTGAACCGTCTGGTAGAAGGCGGAAAGCGGTTGGATCAATATTCCGAGGATGGCATCCGCCTGGCGGATCAAAATCTGGAAAAACTGGCCGCATTCTTGGAAGAGAAGCGAATCCCGGTGCTCAATCTTCTCCCCCCCTTCCAGGCCAGTCCATCCCAGCCGTTGTTTACCATCGACAGCCATTTCAACGAACCGGGGCACCGGCTGGCGGCGGAATTGTTGTACGAAAAACTTATGTCTGACAAACTGCTGGACTAAGGGCAGCCGCACGGAAGGGAAGGCCGCCGGCGGGAATCCATGCCATATCGGGACTCCAATTTTCAATCGCGCGGGAGAGAATATGTCGCTGGTCAGCCTTGTCATATTGATGTTGTATTTTGCCATTTTAATCGCCATCGGATTGGCGTTCGCGCGCAAGCAAACCACCCTGTCCGATTTTTTCCTGGCGGGCCATGCGGTCCCCGCCTGGGCCGCTTTGGCCGCCGTGGTGGCCGCCGAGACCAGCGCCGTGACCTTTATCGGCGCGCCCGCGCAGACGTTCCAGGAAGGCGGAGACCTGTCATTCCTGCAGGTGGCGCTGGGTTTCTTGATCGCCCGCGTGGTTTTGGCGGTGTTTTTTCTGCCCAAATTCATGTCGCAGGAAATCCTGACCATTTACGCTTACTTGGGAAAGCGGTTTGGAACGCGGACGCAAAAGATGGCCGGCTTATTTTTCTTTATCACCCGCGCCCTGGCCTCTGGAGTCCGGCACTACGCCGCGTCGCTCGTCATTTCCAGTGTGTTCCAATTCGATCTGGCGGCCGCCATCGTGATCACCGGCGTTGTTTCTCTGGCCTATTCGGCCACCGGAGGACTCAAGGCGGTGATCTGGACCGAAGTGCTCCAACTGGGGGTGATGATCCTGGGCGGAATCCTTGGCGCGTATTACGCGTGGCAGTTGATCCCCGGCGGATGGGAGACGATCCTGGAGACCGGAGCCCGGCACGCCAAATTCGCGGTCATTCATTGGGATTGGACGGGTGGCGGGAACTATTCGTTTTTCATGGGCCTTCTGGGCGGAACCTGCCTGGGTTTGGCGACCCACGGGGCCGATCAGGACATCGTCCAGCGGCTGCTGGCCTGCCAATCGCTGCCGGGAGCGCGGAAGGCGCTGGTTGGCAGCGGGATTTTTGTGTTGTTTCAATTCGCGTTTTTTTTGTTGTTGGGGATAATGCTCTTCACGTATTACGGAACGCTGCCCCCCGGATTGGAAAAAACCGATGAGATCTTTCCCTATTTCGCCGCGCAGCGGATGCCGCCGGTGGCTGCCGGCCTGGTGATCGCGGCCATACTTTCCGCCGCGCTCTCCAGCACCGCCGCCTCGCTCAACTCCTTGGCCTCGTCGACCATGAGTGATTTCGTGCTGGTAATTTGGAAACCCGTTCTCACCCCCAGGCGGCAGGTGCTGCTGTCCCGCGCGATCACCGTGTTCTGGATGGGGGTGCTGGTGGGCATCGCCATGTGGGCCAGCGGCTCGAAGAACATCCTCGACACAGGTCTTAGCATTCCCAGTTACACCTATGGCAGCCTCCTGGCCGCTTTTCTGTTGGGGATTTTCACGCGTTTCCGCAACGAGTACACGCTCATGGCGGGGATGCTGGCGGGGGCCGGGGCGGTGTGGGCCATATCGCGCTGTCAGTTTCATTGGACTTGGTTTGTTCCGGTGGGAGCGCTGGTATCGATGGCCACGGCCATCGCGGGGGAGATGGTGTGGGAGAGATGGAAGAAACCTACGGAATAATGCTTTGACCGGACGCCGAACCCTTTCACGAACATCGACAGGCGGCGGGGAATGTGGTATGGATGAGGCGATGTGAACGCATCTTATTTGGAGGCAACATGATGAGTGAGACCAAAGATCTTCTGAATCAGGCGCTTTCCGCGAAAACGGACCGGCGCCGGTTTATCGTGACGGCCGCCCAGGCCGGGGCGGTGCTGGCGGCACCCAGTGTCATTCCATCCAAAGCCTTGGGCAGGGATGGCTACGTGGCACCCAGCGACCGGATTATTCTGGGGGGCATTGGCATCGGCGTGCGGGGTGAGTACGACCTGCGGATGTTGTTGCAGTATCCCGATTGCCAATGTGTCGCTGTTTGTGATCCCAACCGGGCGCGGCGCGAGAAAGTCAAGGCGTTGGTGGATGCCCGCAACGACAACACCGAGTGCGCCACGTACCGCGATATTCGTGAGTTTCTGGCCGAGCGCACCGATATCGACGCGGTACTGATTACCACCGGCGACCGATGGCACGCCTACGCCTCGATCCTGGCCATGCGGGCGGGCAAGGATGTCTATTCCGAAAAACCGTCTTCCATGACCATCCAGGAAGGGCGGGCAGTGATGGACACGGCGAAGCGGTATGGACGCATCTATCAAACCGGCACCCAGCGGCTGAGCGAAGCGAATTTCACCTTCGCCAACGAACTGCTCCGGACCGGGCGCTTGGGGGATGTGCATACGGTTCGAGCCCACATCGCGCCCTGGGACGCGGCCGAAATGCGCTTCGACTGGCTGCCGGAAGAACCGGAGCCGCCCAAGGAAGAAATGGATTGGGATGCCTGGCTCGGCCCCTGCCCCTGGAGGCCGTACAACTCGCAGTATGTCCGCGGCGGCTGGCGGGGATTCTACGATTTCCACACCAGCTGCATCGGCGAATGGGGCGCCCACACCTTCGCGCAATGCCAAGTGGCGATCGGCGCGGCTCACACGTCGGCCATCGAATACGGGTACGTGAACAATCCGACCGGCGACGGAATGGTGACCCAATTCGCCAACGGCATCCGCATGGTGCTGCACCGGGACGATGACAATAAATACTGGCACGGGTCGTGCGGGGTCCGTTACGAAGGCACCGAGGGCTGGGTATCCATCGCCGATGGCTACGACAAGCCGGAAGTCTCCACTCCATCGCTGCTGGCCGATTTCGATAAGCTGGTCAACGAATACATGGCCCGAACCCAGCGCCCGATGAATCATTGGCGCAATTTCCTCGATTGCATCAAATCCCGCCGCCCGTGTGTCGCGGACGCGGAAATGATGCACCGCTCGATGACCACTGTGCACGCCGCCAACATCTGCATGTGGCTGAAACGGGACGTCAAGTTTGATCCCGTAAAGGAAGAATTCCTCAACGACGACGAAGCCAACCGGCTGCGCTCGCGCGCCCAGCGGGAACCGTGGATCATTTGACGTTTATCCTATCCTGAAGGAGATCGCATTATGTTAACCAATACACTGAATATCGCTGTCACGGCCGCGGCCGGAGAACAAGATTCGGAAGCGCAACTGATCGAGGTTCTCCAATCCAACGCGGCTCTGAAGGAAAAACTCGACGCCTGCCGGGGGCTCGCCCGCGTGGGCTCCAAGGCGGCCGTTCCCGTGTTGGCCGCGTTGCTGGAAGACAAGCAACTGGCGCACATGGCCCGTTACGCGCTGGAGACGATTCCCGATCCCTCCGTGGATGACGCTTTCCGTGCCGCCTTGGGGAAACTCCAGGGCAATCTGCTGGCGGGTGTGATCGGCAGCATTGGGGTGCGCCGCGACACCAAGGCGGTGGAGTCGTTGACCGGCCTGCTCAAGAGTGAGGATTTGGTGGTTTCGCAAGCCGCCGCGCGCGCGTTGGGCAACATGGGCACCCTCCCCGCCGCCCGGGCGATCGAAAGCGCCATGGCCCATGTGCCCGAAGCCAGTCAGCTGGCGTTCTGCGAAGGATTGTTCCGGTGCGCGGAGAAGCTGCGGGATAGCGGTTTGTGCCAGGAAGCCTGGGCGATTTACGACCGCATGCGCCAATTCAAGGCCCCGCACCAGGTGATCACCGGGGCGCACCGCGGCGCCACCGAATTGCGTCCCTGATCTGAATTCCATTCCGGGAATATAAGACCCCCGGTCTTCACCAGCCGGGGGTTTTTTATAGCAGGATGCTGGTGGTTTTCATGCCCCGATCCAGGCTTCGCATTTCCTCTTCGTCATGCTTGATTACGAAGAAGAAGGGAGTCCTGAAAAGGGCTCCCTTTTATGTTCCACCTCGTTAATTCCAGGTTGTGTACTGAGCGATTTGGCGATTAAAAGACCGCCCAATCCATCACCGCGGCCGGAGTGCCTGCTACCGCGTCGAACTCGGACGGTTCCAACGCCACATTGCTGATGCGGATCCGGTCGATCCACCCGTCGAACGGCAAGACCCCGTTGGGTTCGGAGCCGATGTTCATGCGCCGGACATCGGCTTTCCGCGCCCCGCGGGCATCAGCGATATAGCCCAATTCCTCCGCGTCCACATAAAAGTACATCCCGTCTCCGTACCGCTGAACCACCGCCACATGATGCCATTCGCCCACCGGGACTTCCGCCGTTCCGGAATCAATATCCGCGATCCGGAGGGTCGTGACAAAAACCCGGCGGGGATTACCCGCGCTGAGGGAGAACGAAATCCCGCCCGGGCCATAGTAGAAAATGATCATCCGGCCCAGCGAGGTATTTTCGTATTTCACCCATGCTTCCAGGGTCCAGTCGTTTCCTTCACCGCCTACATCCATGATTCCGTTGGGATCTTCCACCCTAGCGATTTGTGCTCCATGGAAGCGCAACGCGAAATCCCCTTCTTTACCCGAAGGCGTGTCGGTCACGATATCCGGTCCGCCCGCGTTCCCGGTGGACCAGGCTTGCAAGGTGATGGCTTCCATGGGCGCGGCCATCCCTTTCGCCACGTAAGGCACAGCGCCTTCATCGAAATCGAGCAGAAGCACCGTGTTCTCCCCGGCCGCTTTCATGCTGGCGGCGTTGCTGTCGAGATCCGCGGGGGCCAAGGCCGCGTTGCTGATACGGATACGGTCCATTTCGCCTTCGAAGGTCACATAATTGGGCGTGTGATAGGCTTTGCCGATATACAGGGCCACCACGCTGCCCGCGGGAGAGGTATCGACCGCTCCGGCTTGCCGGAAGACTTCCTGGCCGTCCAGGTACAAAATGATGACATCCTGATCCCAATCATCCACCAAAGCCACATGGTGCCAGACATTGTCCGTGGGAAGCGCCACGCCCGTATTCACCTGGCTCAATCCCACGAACGCGATCGTGCCGTCCTGGTTGACCTGCAAGCGGTATCCGCCGCTCCCGCCGCCGTATCCCAACAAGGTGGTGTAACTTTCCGGAATCACGAGACCCGGCGTTCGTACCCACAACTCGATGGTCATGGGGGGATACACTTCGAGGTTGTATAGCGTGGCATCGTCAATGATCAGTTCCTTGTCCGTGGCAATTTTTACCGCCTTATCCGTAGCCGCCCCGGAAGGACCCGCGACGACGTCCGGCGCCCCGCCTTCCGGCGGAAGTCCGAGCGTCCCCAGCAATCCGCGCCCCGTGTCATCCGTGAAGTTCGATCCCTTGATGTTATCGAACTTGAAATAGGCCACCGTTTCGCCCCAACTCCCGGCCGGGGACAACAATACCAGCAACAATAGACTGGTCCATACAATCCACACTTTATTCATTTTTTTTCTCCTATCCATAACGCTTGTGTTCAGGTGTTTCACCTGACCTCTCTCCTCCGCATCGTGGTTAAAGATCGTGTATGAAACGATCAGCCACCTCCTTTCCTCTGATCGATGGAGCGATTATCCCATTGAATACTGAAGATCGTCAATCCTGCTTCCGGATTTCAGGTCCCGTAGGCAAACGGCGGAAATGGATTTACTTTATTTCCAAGTGAGTGGAAATCTATCATAGGAGCGGCCGCCATGAAACGGAGAAATTTTTTGGAACTGGGCGCGGCGGGAATATGGGGCATGACCCTGGGCGGCTGGATGCCGAAAACGGCCCAGGCGGACCCGGAGATGTGGATCGCGGAACCCTTCCACGGCGCGGTGCTGAACCGCCGGCATGGAAAAGAAGCGGACGGAGCGTTATGGATCGATGTGCGCGGCGAAGCGCCCTTGCGGGACACGGTGATTGTGAACGGTCAGCCGGCGCGCCGCGAAGGCCGCCGGTTTACCGCCACCATCCCGCTGCGGGATTTGGAAACAGACATCACCGCTGTGGCCGAAGGCAGCCAGGGCCGCCGCGAACACCGCGTGCGGGTGGTGTGGGACCGCCACTCCTTTCCGCGCTACCGGTTTTCCATCGACGACAACAGTTTCTTTTTGCGGGACATTGCCCAAAAACAATACGCGTCCTTGTTCGATTGTTTCTATCTGAACATTCTGCGGGACCTGCATGCCAAGTACGGAGCGCGTTTCGTGTTGAATATCTATTACACCACCGGCGGGGATTTCTCTCTTCCGCAATTCCCGGACAAATACAAGGGTGAATGGCAGGATAACGCCGAGTGGCTGCGGCTGGCGTTCCACGCGCACGCCAATCTGCCTGACCGGCCGTATCAATATGCCTCCGCAGAGCTGTTGATCCGGGATTTGGACCAAGTGGCGGAGCAGATCCTCCGGTTCGCGGGGGAATCCGTGTACACCCCCCCGACAGTCATCCATTGGGCAATGACCCAACCCGGAGCTTTCAAAGCTTTGGCGGGACGGGGTGTCCGCACCCTCAGTGGGTATTTCAGCCGGGTGCCCAGCGGCTGGGATATCAACTATCTATTGGAGGATGACCGCTCCGATTACCTCTCCCGCCACGACGCACTCAAGGATTTCGACAGCGGCATCGTGTTCTCCCGGGTCGACATCATTTGCAACAGCACGCCCATCGAGCGGATCATCCCCACGCTGGAGCCGCTCACGCGCGATCCCAACACAGCGGAGATCATGGATTTGTTCACCCATGAACAATATTTCTGGCCGTTTTATTCGAATTACCTGCCCGATCACGCGCAGCGGTTGGATACGGCCATCCGCTGGGTGACAGAACAGGGCTACCAGCCGGTGTTTTTCCACGAAGGCTTGCTGGGCGCTCCGGTGGGATGATTCGGTTGATACGATGTAGGGCCGAGTCTTTCAGGATGCCGTTCCCGCGAAATCGGAGATCCGGGTCCTGTCAGAGTTTCACCCCTGGGCAAACCTTGGGCAAAACAGCCTACCCGCATGCCTTTTTTCCGGGTAATCCCCACGCCGATCGGGAGCATCCGTGGTTCAAACCGTTTTTCAACAAGCCTTTCATTTCCGATCCCCTCTCCCTCGGGGGAGGTTCAGGTTGAGGGAAGCCCTATAAGGCGCCATATAGTTTTTTGGGACAATTGATTAATCCAAACCGTTTTGATAAGCGGAACTACATTGGACAATCTCAAAAGAACTTGACCTTGTTTTACCCCCACCCCTCCCGGCAGGCTTCCTGGAGGTACCCGTTCGCCTTCTCGTGGTTCGTGAAGCGGGCGTTCGTGCTGTCCCACTCCAAGGTTTCGTCATTGAATACAGTGGCGATGACGCCCAGCAAGGCCACTTCGGTCAACGGGCCGCCGTAGTTGAAATTCGAGCCGGCGGGTTGGCCGTCCTTGCAGGCCCGGATCCAGTCTTGCGGATGCCCGCCCGGCACGCGCGGAATCGTTTCCGGCGGCCGTTGATATTCCCGGTTGCGGGACGCGGGGAGGATACGGGGATTGCTTCCTCCATGGGAGCCATGCACCAGGCAGCCTTTTTCGCCGATCAGGATCGCGCCGGCCTTGCGGTTCCAATCGTCCAGTTGCACCTCTTTCAATTGGGGGATATCCGGGAATTGGCCGTAGGTCCATTGGACTTTCACGGGCGGACCGTTTCCCCGGGCGGGGAAATCGTATTGAATTGTGGAAATCAGCGGGAACCGTTCCGGCGAATACGCCCGGCCTTCGTTGCGGGCGAGGATCTTCGTTGGGGCGGTTAAATCCAACGCCCAGTACGCCGGGTCGAGGATATGGCAAACCCAATCTCCCAGCACACCTGTGCCGAAGGCGGCCCAGCTCCGCCATTTGGCTGGCACGTAAGCGGGATGATACGGACGGACAGCGGCAGGGCCTAGCCACAAGTCCCAATCCAGCGTATCGGGGACCGGCGGCGTATCCGACGGCCGGGATGTGCCGTCACCGTAAGGCTGCGTGTACCAGCAGTGCACTTCGCGCACGGTTCCGAGCGCGCCGTCTTGAATCCACTCCCGTACCCGGCGGATATCATCGTAGGAATGGCCCTGGTTTCCCAATTGCGTTTGGACCCCCTGTTCGTTTGCGGCTTGCATCAGACGGCGCACATCGTGGATGTTATGGGCGAGCGGTTTTTCCACGTACACATGCTTGTTCCGCTGTATGGCGGCCAGCGCGATCACGGCATGAGTGTGATCGGGGGTGCTGACCACCACGGCGTCGATGGCTGGATGCTTGTCGAGCAGCACCCGGAAATCGCGGTAGTGAGGCACCTTGTCAAACCGGTTGTATGATTTTTCCGCGCGCTTGTCGTCCACATCGCACAAGGCCACAATATTTTCCTTCGCGAATTCGCCGATGGTATCTCCCCCGCGCCCGCCGGCCCCTACGATGGCCAAGTCCAGTTTGTCGCTGGGAGAGGAATTTTTCTCCCGTCCGAGCACCCGTGGCGCGGCCAGCAGAAACGCGGTGGAGGCGCAGGCCGCTTGGTGGAAGAATCCACGCCGGGTCAAAGTCTTTGGTTGTTCAATCATGGTCGATCCCTGCTTCCCCATGAGGATTGGCGGTGCTTCCGGCCTATGGCAATCCATGGACAGTTCGGTGACGAGTCGCCGTAAAGGCCGTCGCTTGATTATTGTCTGAAAAATATACAGCGGCCGCAAGGCAGATCCCTTCCTTCAAACCAACGCCAACAACTACCCTCCGGGACGGATTTCCCATACTATATCCCGATGCTCCGGCTGGAAGCGCAAATCCCGCAGCGAGGGAAAAACATATCGATGAAAAAGACGCAATATCTCACCGCGCCGCTCAAGACGCCCCACATGCCGCCGGGCGTTCCTTACATCGTGGTCAACGAGGCCGCGGAACGGTTCAGCTTCTACGGCATGCGGACCATCCTGGTGGTGTTCATGACCCAATACCTGATGGGAGCCGGCGGGCAACTGGCGGTCATGAGCGCGGACGAGGCCAAGTCGTATTTCCACATGTTTGTGGCGGCCGTTTATTTCACCCCGATATTCGGCGCTTTGCTGGCTGATGTCTGGCTGGGCAAATACCGGACGATCATCTATCTCTCGCTGGTGTACTGCCTGGGCCACCTGGCCTTGGCGCTGGATGACACCCGGCTCGGCTTGGCCACGGGGCTCACCCTGATCGCCATCGGGTCCGGCGGGATCAAGCCATGCGTTTCGGCCAACGTGGGCGACCAGTTCGGCCAGACGAACAAACACCTGATCGAGCGTGTGTACGGGTGGTTTTATTTCTCGATCAATTTCGGCTCGTTCATTTCGACGTTGTTGACTCCCTGGCTTCTCGAGAAATACGGCCCGCACGTGGCTTTCGCCGTCCCTGGCATCCTGATGTTCTTTGCCACGGTAGTGTTTTGGATGGGGAGGAAGAAGTTCGTTCACATCCCCGCGGGAGGAATCGGATTTTTGAAGGAAACCTTCAGCCATGAGGGGTTGGGCGCGCTGGGCAAGCTGGCCGTGATTTACGTGTTCGTGGCGATGTTTTGGGCGTTGTACGATCAAACCGGTTCGGCCTGGGTGCTGCAAGCTGAAAAGATGGACCGGAACTGGCTGGGTTTCGAATGGCTTCCCTCGCAATTGCAAGCGATCAATCCCATCCTCATTCTGATCTTCATTCCCCTCTTTTCGTATGTGGTTTATCCCCTGATCAACAAAGTATTTCCACTGACGCCGCTGCGCAAAATCACCATTGGCATGTTCCTGACCGCCGTGTCGTTTCTCGTCTGTGCTTGGATCGAGATGCAGATCAGCGCGGGCGGGCGCCCCAACATCGTCTGGCAGTTCGTCTCCTATGTGATCATGACGGCGGCCGAGGTCTTCATTTCGATCACTTCCCTGGAATTCGCCTACACGCAAGCCCCCAAGAAAATGAAATCGTTTGTGATGTCCGCGTATCTGTTATCCATCTCGCTGGGCAACGCCTTCACCTCGGCGGTGAATCATGTCATCGAGAATCCCGACGGAACCAGCAAACTGGCAGGTGCGGATTACTATCTCTTCTTCGCGGGCCTCATGCTGATCACGGCGGTGGTCTTCATCTTCGTTGCCTTGCGCTATCAGGAAAAGACATACATTCAGGATGAGCTGGAGCCGGTGGAGGCATGATCATCCGGCAATTCTCATGATGGGTATTTTATATGATTCATCCAGCTCGTGCGTATTTCTTTGGAACATAGGCATTTTTCTTATTTCTCGATACGGCCGGACACCGTGGCCCGTTTCTTTCCAATTCTTTCCCCTAGTTCCTTCCTGCCCGGCTGGCTTTGGCAGATCATCCCGCCTGCCTGTACACCTATCTCTAATCCTGATTCATTCTGAAAAAACATTGACCCGCCGAGGCCAATGTGCCATAGTGAACCAGTTTCCCTAGGAAGGGAAATCCGTTCTGGATGGAGCGGTGTTGTTAAGAACAATCCGCAGGGGACGCGAAATGTCACGGCAACCGGATTCATTTACTTTGATCGAATTGCTGATCGTGGTAGCGATTATCGGCATCCTGGCGGCGATCGCCGTGCCCAACTTCTTGAACGCGCAAATCCGGGCGAAAATCGGGCGTGTACAATCGGAATTCACCACCATTCGCACGGCCTTCGAAATGTACCGGATGGATGGTAACGGCCGCCTGCCGGACGCATGGACGATTGGAGGATGGTACGTGGCCTGGCGGTGCTTCACTACGCCGGTCGCTTATTTGCCCAGTGTGCCTATTGATATCTTCCAGCCGAAAGAAAAAGAATATTTTGTCAATCAACACAATTTCTACGAATTCGCGGAAGCCTACCGGACTGCGGCCGGCACTCAAAAAGATTGGGCGCTCGCCAGCCTCGGGCCGGACCGGGAAGATGATACTTTGGAGTTCGGGAATTATCCGAATTCCAACAAATGGGTTTCCTACGCATCCTCGAATGGCTTGGTCAGCGATGGCGATGTCCTGTTCGAAACCCATCCCGGCTTGAATCCCAACCGGTGGTGACCGTGTATTGGTCAGGGGGATATGAGAGCAAATGAAATGGACCGATTTACCCATCGGCCGGACTTACTCTGGGCTTGATTCGTGGTATGTCTCTGAATAGGAACGCGAAACGATTCCTTTTCCCCAGGGAAAAGGGAAGGAGGTGTTTGGACTGGTGAAGATGAACCGGCCCAACGAACTCCCGCCCAACAGGAACCTTCCAATTGTTTTTTTAAGAGGTCTTCGGATGAATGATCGTTTCCATTTTCATATCAATCGGAGGGTGTTTCTGGGCACAACGTTGGGAGGAATCGCCACGTGGAGTTATCGGAGTGGTGACGCGGGTGATGATTCCAGTGAGGAAGAACCGTATTTCCACACCCGGGGCGTGGTGCTCACGCCCGAGGATTTCACCTGGACCCAGTGGCCGCAGGCCGTGAAAGACGCGAAACTGACCACCATCGGGATTCACCACCCCCGCTCGCCGTCGCAAATCATCCGGTTTATCCAATCCCGGGCCGGCCAGACGGTTTTGGAACAATGTAAGCAACTTGGCCTTCAGGTTGAATATGAACTGCACGCGATGAGCGAATTGTTACCGCGGGATTGGTTTGCCAAGGATCCCACGATGTTCCGTGTGAACGAGGAAGGCCAGCGGACTCCGGACGCAAATCTCTGTGTGCATTCAGCGCCTGCTTTGGAGATAGCCGCCCAAAACGCCATCCGGTTGGCTCAAGTTCTCACGCCCACTACCCATCGGTATTATTTTTGGGGGGATGATGGGCTGCCTTGGTGCCGATGCGGCCTATGCCGTGACCTGTCGGACAGCGAACAGGCGTTGATCCTAGAAAACCATCTGGTGGAAGCCTTGCGTTCCCTGGACGCCCAAGCGCAATTGGCGCATCTGGCGTACGCCAACTCCTTGCAGCCGCCCCGCCAGATTCGGCCGGTCCCCGGCCTATTCCTGGAATTCGCGCCCATTCACCGGCGGTATGACATCCCTTTCGAATCGGGGGAAGATCCGCTGCAGAAGCAAAACCTGGAGGCGCTCGACGCGAATCTGAAAATCTTCGGCGTGAAAAACGCCCAAGCGCTGGAGTATTGGCTGGATGTTTCCCGTTTCTCCAAGTGGACCCGGCCCGCGCAACCATTGCCTTTTTCCTTGAAGTCGTTTCAATCTGATTTACATACTTACGGACGGCGGGGCATCCGGCACATCACTTCCTTCGCGGTATACATCGACGAGGAGTATGTGAGCCAATTTGGTAAGCCTCCGCTTCGGGAGTACGGAGAGATCCTTTACCGGTGGAAACCAGAAGATTGAAAAAGGCGACACCGGGAAGCAGATGGCTCCGGGGGAAAGGGGGGGAAAGCGGTCAGGCGAATTGAGAAATGCCGGTATGACTTCTCCGCGATCAATTCCCCTAACATTGCCCTTTTCTCAGTAGGAGAGGGAACGGGACGTGATTATCCCCAATGATTTGTTTGAGTTGCCTAGCCCTGCGCAGCTTTCCTTCGATACAATGGACACCAATTCCAGAACATCACAAAAAATTCATAAAGGAGTCAAAAATGAAAATCCTGCAAACCGGTACCACTCCGGCTCTGCCTCGCCGGGGTTTTTTGAAACAATCCTTTCTGGCCGGAAGTGCCGCGATCTCCTGGACGGCGCTCTCGTCCCGCCGGGTGCTAGGCGCCAACGACCGTTTGGGATTCGGGGTGATCGGCACGGGCGGCCGTGGCCACTCGCATCTCGATGCGATCGATAAGTTGAAAGCCGATCATAACCTGGCGATCGTGGCGGTCTGTGACGCTTTCCGCCCCCGGTTACAGGCCGCCGCCGGGCGTTACTCCGTCCCCAAACAATACATGGATCACCGGGAATTGCTGCAGGATCCCAACGTGGACGCCGTCAGCATCGCCACGCCCGACCACTGGCACGGGTATCAGGCCCTTGACGCTATCGAGGCCGGCAAGGATGTCTATTGCGAGAAACCGGTTACCCACTGGCGGCAGTTCGAACTCACCAAGCGCTTGGCCCACGCCGTGGAAAAATCCAACCAAGTGTTTCAACTGGGTACGCAAGGAATGTCGGATGGGGCCTGGAGCCTAATGCGCCAGCTGGTTCAGGACGGGCTGATCGGGCAACTCATTCACGCCGAGTGCGGTTTTTTCCGGATCGGCGATTGGGGGGAGCGCGGCATGCCCATCGATGACCCCAACGCCAAGCCAGGAGACGATTTGAAATGGGAAACCTTCCTGGGCGATTCTCCGGAACGCCCCTTCGACGTCAGCCGCTTCTTCCGCTGGCGCATGTACCGGGACTATGCGGGAGGGCCTGCCACCGATCTGTTCCCGCATTCGCTGACTCCCACGTTGAACATCATGGGCGTGGGCATGCCCGGCGAGGTGGTGGCCGTGGGCGGCATTCTCCGTTACGAGGAGCGCGAAGTGCCCGACACGTACAACATGCTCATTAACTATCCGGAGCGGATCACCGTTGCCTGCCTGGGCACGCAAGGGAACAGTTACAACGCCACCGGCGCGCGTGGCTCGGGCCAGCGGATTCCGGTCATCCGGGGCTGGGAAGGCTCGCTCACGGTGGAGAAGGACGAGGTGGTCTTTATCCCTGTGGAGGGATCCAAGGCAGAACCCCGGCGTTTTCCGATCGAGAAGGGCGAGAGTTTTCTGGACTTTTATAGTTCGTTTATCACTTGCATCCGGAAACGGCAGAAAGAAACCCTCAGCCCCATGCATCTGGCCTATAAAGTGCAAACCACGCTACACATGGGCATGCTGGCTCTCCATTCCGGTAAAACCGCCCAATTCGACCGGGAGAAGGAAGAGATTGTCATATAAGAAATCCGGCGGTCTCTGCCAGACAGGTGTGAAATCTTCCCGCGTTTGTTCGAATCCTGGGTAATATGAATGATCCACGAAGAACACGAAATGATGTAGTCTTCCATGGAATCCATTTTTTCCGTTCCCTCTGGGATTCAAGAATCCTTCTTGATCAACCAGACTTCCGAAATCACGCAACCACGGCCGTTGCCGCCCGCGCCGGGGATCTTTTGCCATTGCAGTTCCAGCACGCCGTCCGCCGTGAGGTCCCGGGGGATGTCAAACTCCAGGGGCCGGGGCGTGGCTCCTTCCCGCTGCCAATAGGGATGGATTTCACGCTCCCCATCGGCGGTGAGGCGGATGGGATGAGTCCGTGATTCACCGGCATAGACGACGCGGAGCCGGTATTGAGCGTTGGAATCTAGGCCGGTATAACGCAGTATCACGCTTCCGTCAAAAAAGGCGTCGATATGCCGCAGCCAGGAGAGCCGCCAGGTAATCTCTTTTTCACTGCGGTACGCAAATGAAACAAAGGGCGTATGGAACAACGCGGGATCCTGGTCGAAACCCATGCCTCGGACCAGGTGGGGTTGCCGGGAGGGATTCCCCAAGTCATCATAGTACCCCCCAGGGCCGGGATTGGTCCAATTCAGGATTTCTTCGATCCGCGCCAGGCGTTCTGGTTCAGCGTTCCGGTTCCGGATTTCTGCAAACTGGAGTTTGAGCCAGGGCGCGTTATTCAGAGGGACGTCGATCGTGTCGAGATTGGCGCCCCGCTCGGTTTCGATCGCCTGGTATTTATCGACGCTCAGTTGCATGTGAATGCTTTGAAAGAGCGCCTCAGCCAGCTCAAATACTCGAGCGCGGTAGTCGCGGGCCACTGGCTCGAGGACGGCGCGGTCAAGAAGCGCCTCGGCTTGCTCCAGGGCTGGGAGGCTGCCAATGCGTCCCGCTTGGCGTAATATTTCCATGGCTTGCTCCTCCAGGCTGGTTTCGTAGATCAGCCGGCACCGGAGATACGCGTCGTAATACGCCCGGTACAGGGCCATCAGAAAACGCCAGTTCAGCAACACCGCGGGCGGGGCGGATTTCTCCATGGCCTGGAATTGTTGCAGCGTAATTTCCACGCCGGAATTAGGTAATAGCGGTCCGCGCCAGTTGGTTTCCAACGCCAACAGCCCCTGGGCGAAGGCATCCGCTAGGGATGCGCTGATAAAGAACCGCCCGTAATCACGCAGGATTTCCATGATATCCTCTTCCGGATTCCAACTCAGCCGCGACCAGATGAACTTGTTCACGTCGTCATTGCATCCCTCGGAGTAGGTGATGGCCCCGATGGTGTAAGGCATCAGCCGGCGGATGATCACGGCTTCGTCCCGCGGGCGGGGATTGATCACCTCGCGGCCCTCAGCCATGGCGTAGGCGAGGTCCCAATCGGGGACGGGGAATTGGCAATGGCGGCTGTGGGTGATGTCGGGATAGAAGCGGATGGGATACCGCGCGGGCACCGCTTTCCGCAACACGGGCAACTCGTCGCGGCACTGGGGGCCGTACACCACGCCGTGCAGCCATGCGGGATCATTCCGAAGCAGGCCGTAAAACTCGTCCATCCATTCGCGGGAGAAACCCTGGGGTGAAATCCATATCCGCGCCCGGGGATGGTATTCCCGCAACACCGCCGTGACTTTTTCCAGGAACGCGAAGAGCACCGGCGGCGGCGTGTGGCCGGGATCGCCCCCCGGAACCAGAACGTCATCCAGGCGCGGCAAGTGCCGGAACACCTCGCCCCATTCGCGCAAGGCGGCTTCCACGGTGCGCGGATCGGTATAATCGGCTTCCAGCGCCGGATACCAGGTCCAGACATCCATCCCAAATTCATCGGCGATACGCGACATCTCCATCATCATGGCCATGGGCGGCAGGGGAAAATGCGGGCTGTCCGCGTCGTCGTCGGAGCGGGGCGGGATCAACTCGATGGCGTTGGCCCCGGCCAAGGCCAGCTCGCGGATGTATTGCTCCCACATGGGAACCGTCCACCCGTCGTACGAATTGGTCTTCGGACGGTATCCCAGCTGATGCCCGCGCAACGGATATCGCGGCGTACACTCAACCTGGAAGCCGCTGTCCAAAGTGATTTGTCCTTGAAACATTTCCACTTTGCGCAGCAAATGCCCCACGCCATACAACACGCCGCGGTCATCGTTCCCGATGATATAAACAACCGGCCTGCCGCCCGGGCGCGCCAGGCGAATCCGGTATCCCTCCGGCGCGGTGAAGTCCGGCTCATCCGCGAAAGGATTGGAAATCTGACGGCCCACTTGGTTCCACGACCGCGCGGTGGCCACCACAATCCAGCAAGCGTTCTCATCCGTGGGGCGGGACGCGATATGCCAGCGAATGCCCGTGCGTCTCTCTACTTCTTCCACGAGAATTCGGGCGGACTTCCGCTCCAGGGGAGTGGCCCCGTCGGGAGAAAACACCACCGCCTGGGTGAGTACTATCCGTTCCGCGCCGGCCGATAAAGACACAACGGAATAACAGAGGCTCACCCAGAAGTACGTCCAGACTTTAAACATGGTTGTTGAGCCTTTCATCTGACAAGCGTTGACCCGCCTTAGCGAAAGCCCCCTGTGATCCCCACACCTTATTGTCCGATGGCCGCCACCGGCCGGCCTTTCATATACCGCAGAACACCCCACACCAGCAACAGGCCGAAGAAAAGGTAAATCATCGACGTGGCACTGAGGCACGCGCTCATGCCGTATTGCATCGAGGCCCGGGCGATAATCACTTGCGCCATCGCGCCGCCGAACCAGCTGAGCGAATTCATGATCCCCACCGCGGAAGAACGCCGTTCCACGGGGGTCACGTCGTGCAACGAAGCCCAGATGTTGGCGTCGTAAATTCCCTTGAAGATGCCGAAACAAAACATGGCGGGAATCAGCACGTAAATGTGCAAGGTCCAACCCACGGCGAAAATGAAGGGCACTCCGGCGAGCAATCCGATGGACTGCGTCAACATCCGGCCGCCGCGGTGCTTCCGCACCCACCGGTCGGCCAGGTAACCGCCGGCCAGGACGCCCAGCACCGAACCCACCTGCAGATACGCGGTGGCGCTGAATCCGGCCATGGAGAGGCTCATGTTGAATTTATCGACCAGAAACTTGGGTGTCCAAACCAGGAAAATGGTCGCCACGAAGTTGGCCCCGATGAACACAGCGGTCAACACCACCACCATGGGGATCTTATAAAGAAACAGCATGTTCTTGAACATGGCCGCGGCGCTTTCGGGGCCTTTGCCGGCTGGATCATCATTGGTCTTTTCGCCAATGGTGCCCCGGGGCGGTTCCTTCAGCAGAAAAAATAAAAGAAATACCAAGAAGATGCCGCTGATTCCCAGGACGTAGAACGATGACCGCCACCCGTAATGCATGCCCATCCACCCGCCCAGCCAGCCGCCGGCCACGGTGCCCGCGTACACGCTGGATTGATGAATCCCCATGGCGCGCGAACGGGTTTCCTTGGTGTGATAGCTGCTGATCATCGACATCGCCGCCGGAAAATAAAACGCTTCACCGAATCCTTCCACGGCGCGCAACACCAGCAAATGCCAGTACTCAGTAGAAAACGCGAATAGCAAGGTGATGACCGACCAGAACAAGAAGCCGCTCAGGATCACCGTCTTCCGGCAAAACCGGTCGCCGATCATGCCCGCGAACCAGCCGGTTGCCGCGTACACCCACATGAACGCGGCGGCGATCCACCCCAATTGAATGGACGTCAGTCCCATCTCTTCTTCGAGCAACTTGAAAACCGAAAAAATGCTTTGCCGGTCCGCGTAATTGAAAAAGCAAGTAAACCACAGCATCACCACAACTGCCCATTTATACCACCGGAGCTCCATTATCTTCGCGTGCCTCATTTCTTTGGGATTTCACGCGGCCCGGCACGGTGTAGCATCAGCATCCGCGTTTGGGCCCTGCGAACCGCCTATTGTAACGGGGGAGGCGGCCTGAGTCGAAGGCTGGGGCTTTGTTTAAGTGAGGTTCGCTGCCGGGATGGAGAGGACCGCGAGATCATATATGGCAGTTGACAGTTCAGTGGATTTAACGCGTGGTATATCTGATCCAAAGGAGAAATAATCTTTGAATGGACGGCATATTGGTGTTTCGCGAAATCGATTATTCCCTCCCGGTTGGGGCATCTGATCTATTCTATGTTGGAAAAACGCAACAGAATCTTGGATTGCAATCCAGGGGAACATTGATCTTGATCCCCTCGCCTCTTTTCTGAGAGAATGACTCCACCGAAAACAAATCAATGCTTCGAGGTCCACTCATGAACAATCAAATAATATCCATGATATTTCCGATCTTTATTGCTTTCTTCCCGTTGGCTATCTCTGCCGAAGAATCCAACCCGGCGCTGCCGGAGCGCGCGTTCCTCAAAACACCCTATCCGCGTATCGCCATGCTGTGGGCCTCGCTACGGGGAGACCGCTCCCTGGAAGCCATCGCCCGGCACGATCTGATCATGCTGGGCCATGGCAGCCTCCAGTTGAAATTCAACCGGGAACCGGCGGGCTTGGCCGACGGTTTCACACCCGAATCGATTGAAGCCGCCCGGAACCGAGTGGCCGAAATCCGACGGCTCAATCCGGACGCGGTGATAGTAGGCGATATTCTCTTCTATGAATATCCCGATTCCTGGCTGCCCGAAGATCATCCCTGGTGGATGCGCAAGAACGGCGAACGGCAGCAATTCTGGCCGGGCACGCACCGCATGAACTGGTACGACCCCGAGTACCGGCATCATACCGTTCAGGTGACTCGTTCGATGAAAGAAACCGGTGTGGATGGCGTGTTCTACGATAATCTGCGCAACGAGCCGGAACCCTGGGTTGCGCTGCTCAAGGAAGTCCGCGAGGCCGTGGGCGATGATTTTCTCATCCTGGCCAACGCGGGCTACGCGGTGGGTGATTACGACTTCGCCGCCCCTTATCTCAACGGCATGATGTACGAATCCGGTTGGAGCCACAAACGAACCGAGTGGGACGGCGTCATCAAAAAAATGCAACATACCGAGAGCCTGCTGCGCAAGCCCACCATTAGCCTCATCGAGCGCTTCGAGGAAATCCGGGACCGCGCGGGCTGGCCGGGCGACGCCCGCCGGGGACAACGGCCCGAGCCGGATCCCGCCGCCCGGCGCTGGAGCCTGTGTTTCGCGTTGACCATCGGGGATTACTATTACCTCTTCTCCGACAACACCAGCCACCGCCATGACTGGTATCCCGAGTATGATGTAAAGCTCGGCCTGCCACTTCAACAGGGGGAGCGGATCAATGAACACCACTGGACGCGGAAATACGAAAACGCCGTGGTGCACGTCAATCTCCCCGGCGCGAAACAGAGCGTCACCGTCGAATTCCCTGAAACGAGCAAAGACATTTTGACGGGCGAAACGGGGACAAAATTCGTTATTCCCCCCGGTGAAGGCCGGATTTTCGTGGAAGAGCCGGAGAGTAGAACCAATCGGTAGGATTCGGCGTGATATCCCAGCGGATCACTATTTACCCAAATGCTGGACTTAGTTCGTGCGTGAATCGTGGTATGACTCCAAATGAAAACACAAAACAATTTCCTCTCCCTCTGGGAGAAGGCCCAGGTGAGGGTAGCCTAGTAAGGGCGTAGGGCTTTTTTTCTCGGCAATCAAGTAAACAATTACCCTAGAGGAAATACCGGGGCGGATTTGGATCAGCCGCCCCGGTTGGCTTTCAATGATCCGCTTGGTGGCAATTTCATTCTCACGGCAGGTTTACTCGATCACTCGTGGCTGAATGTTGAAAGCCCGGAGGACAAGAGGCCCGTTTTTCTCGATATCGATTACCGTGATTGATCCCAACGCGGACTGGTATTTTTCCCACCGCTTCCAGGATGGTAGGGCGTCCGCTGAACCGGCTAATCCCGCAATGATTTCTCCATGCGTGGTGATGACTACTGCTTTGCCGTACGCATAATCCAGACTTTTTACGGCCGTGACAAACCGCTCCACGGCAGACGACAGCGATTCGCCGCCGGCTGGTGTGGGATCGCTGCCCTTTTGCCACAGTTCAATCCGCCATTGGAAGTTGGCCCCGCTGCCATCCTCTTTGTTCCCCAGCGCCATTTTGTTGAAGGCCGCGTTTTTCTGGATGGCCAGGCCTTTGCTTTCCGCGAGTCCGCTAACCTCCATGGTCTCATAAGCCCGTTGGGCTTCCGATGTGAAGATCGCCGCCACGGGTTGCGCGGCCAGCGCCCGTCCTACGGCTTCCGCCTGCCGTTTCCCCAGGTCTGTCAAGTGATCAAGTTCTTCGGCGCTCATCCCCGCCTCGTGCGCGACGTTCGACAGGGCTTCCCCATGACGAACCACAAAAAGCCGGATCGCATTTTCACCGATGGGGGGAAGGTTTCCGAGAGATTCATCCGGGGACACTATGCCAGGCGTGACCAGCCAAGCCATCAGAAAAACCGAAGCAAACCACCTTTTTTTCATCTGATTTTTTCTCCCTTTCTCGATAAAATGATGACAATCCCATTTTGTTGATTCCAGAAGGGATTCGTTTTCCCTCTTGATGTTGACCGCCGGATGAACCAGAATCTAGTTGGTAATCAAGCGCCTGACCGGCGGAATCCAACGAGACTACGGGCATGTTAAACGGCAAACTGGTGGAAGTCCACCTCCTGAATGGCAAGCGGTTTTTGGGAAAAATTACGAGCAAGGACGGGGAAGGTCTCGTTATGTATTGCATTCCCGTGAAAGCTCTCGAAACCGTTCCCCCGGGGTCGGGGGCCTTGGACGAAATGCGGGAAATGCTGCATACCGTTTTTTTCCCCTGGCAGCAGGTCGAGTACGTGGATATCGGCGGCGAACCGATTGGATTTGATTCGCTTTACAGCAGTTGGTTTCGCGGCCAGCCGGTCGCCAATTTCTTCGAGCGGCCGTTCGTATCCGATCAAGAGCGGGGCAACGGAGAAACCTGACACCACCGGTGTGTGGTGTTGAATGGATTCACTGCTTCCTCTTCTCTCTTTCTCTGGGGCCAGGATGGGAGTTGCCCGGAAAAGGCGAGCGGCGTCCTTTCTCGGCCAGGGAGAAAACGGACGCCATCCGCGAAGTGGATCTATAAACATGGGCTGCTTGCCACAAACATGGGCTGCTTGCCACGGGTGGGACGCAATTCAGTTATTATGCAATCCGTGGCCGCTGCCGATGATGTCCCCCGACGAAGTCAATCCGTTGCTGGATTCGTACAGAAAATACGCCCGGCGGCCGTCCCGTTTGCTTAGGATGTCCATGGTATCCGTGGTCCAGGGCATATTGAGCCGGCGGTCCGGGGCGAAACTGACGATCACATAATTTAAACCCGATTTACGAATGTAATCCACCTGTCCGTAATCGTAGAAGTTGCGGATGTAACCACCTTCGTCCAGCCGCCCGGTTTTGGCCGTGAAATAATCCCGGCAAACGTCGGTGCTGCTCAGGTAGGCCACGGGCGTGGTGAGGAATTTGTACGCCCGGTCTTCGTCATTAGGTCCGGATAGATCGGGGGGATAATCGTTATTATCCAGCCGGTAGGTCTCCAAGGCGGTCATGATCGTCCGGAAATCGGCCTTAACCCGGGTGACGCCCGCCCGGATCTGGGCATTTAAAAAATTGGGTACCGCAATCGCGGCCAGGATGCCGATGATGGCCACGACAATCAGCAACTCGATGAGAGTAAAGGCATGGGGGGAGTGACTTCTCATCGTTCTTCATTTCCTCAAAAGAAATTTGTCTCTTTGTTTCATAAAGCACAAAGCCTTTCGGGATTATATCACCATGCCGGAAATGGGGAGGGGGCGGTGAAGCGGTGTGAATTTCACGGGTAATCCATCACCACGCGGAGGCCGAGGTAGGGGTTCCGGGCGGCGGGATCGCCGCTCATGCGTTGAGCGGAACGGTGGGCCCAGGCAAAACCGGGGGATGGCGCGCTCCGGATAACCACCAACCGGGTGGAGGATTCGCCCGTGGGATCCAATTGGGGGGTAGCTGGGTACGGGCCGTACCCGTCTTGGCACCACTCCATCACATTTCCACAGATATCGAACAGCCCCCAGGGATTCGGCGCTTTCTGGCCCACCGGAAAAACCTGCAAGTCGGAATTTTCAAGATACCAGGCGTAGCGGTCAATTTCCGTCTGCTGAGGGTCATCACCCCAGAAATACCGGGTGAAGGTTCCCGCCCGGCAGGCGTATTCCCATTCGGCTTCCGTGGGAAGCCGGAATTTTCCCTGACCCAGCGTGTTCAGCTGTTTTATGAAATCATGGCACTCGTGCCATGATACACTATCCACCGGCAGGTTGATCGTGTCCGACCCGGCGCGCACCGATGGATTCGCGCCCATCACGGCCGTCCATTGCGCCTGGGTCACTTCGTATTTGCCCATATAAAATCCCTTGGAAAGAGTTACCAGATGCTGGGTTTCCTCGCTGCCGCGGTCCGGTTCGCAGGTTGGGCTGCCCATCACAAAGGTCCCGGGCGGAATCCACACGAGCTCCAAAGGGAGCGCGTCTTCGGGCAAATCCAACGCCACGGTACGCGAAGGAGACGGTGCCGGGAGGGAATCTCCGGCGGCTACCGAAATCACCAGGGGATCTTCTTCATCCCCATCCAGAAAACGCGTGTTGTAGAATCGGTCCGGCGCGAGGCGGTAGACTTCGAAATTGTCCAGATACACGGTGAGGGGCAACACGGCGCTGGTGTTGATGACTTGAATCACGGCCTGGAAGGCGATGGAGGGAGGCACGAAGAAGTCCGACAACCGGCGGTAGCGGTTGTGGAAATAGCGGCCCTGGTTGGGCGTGGTGGTGGTGACGAATTCGTATTCTCCCCGGCCAATGAGGGCGAGGTAGATCTGGGCGTGGGGACCGTCACTTCGAGCCGAGCACCGCACGAGGGCCATGTTCGTGGTTTCGATGATAGGGCCGAATAGCATGATTCCCTCGCCAGGGGCGGCCTGAATGATGGCTCCCCGGCCGTCCGTAGCGTTGGGAAACGCATTATCACTGGGAATTTCGCCGAAGGAGAGTTTCGCGAGGGGATACTGGCCAAATCCCGCGCCCTGCACGGTGAGTTGATTTTCTTCAGGCGAATTCCCTGAAAAATCAATACGGAAGGGGATGTCTTGCGTCCAGCCCGGTAGGATGACGATGAGTAGCACCAGAAGTAGGATCAAAGCACTTGCTTGCATCGTAAACATTCCTGTGGTGTAGCCTTATATTCTCTATCGATTATTGTTGCATTATACAACGATTAATGAACACGAAGGCTACCATCCTGGATTCTGTTGATTTATCGTCATGAACGCACACTGAAATGCGGGATGGCCGTGCCACTGCCTGGGACACGTAGTTATCGCCCAAGGCTTCAATCCGGTGCGATGGCCGGGACCATTTATCACCAATTCCCACTCCCACTGGGATCGGGGTAGGGTGAAAGGAACCCTGAACGGGTGCCCTATCAACTCTTCGTATAGACGATCAAACCCTGCCGTTTTGGTATTTTGTGCTACAGTGGAGAAACTCAACAGAACCTTGAGTTCCGATGTTTCAGGAGAACCGTCTCATGTTCATGATACGTCTTTTATTGACTGGGTGGGCGTTGTCCGCCGCCGTGGTTTCTCCCGCCGAAGAAAATCCCCCGGCGCGGTTTGATTCCGTGTTGATCGATCCGTACCTTCCCCGGGCGTATCAAAACGCTATCGTGGATATCAACGGAGACGGCCGGCTGGATATCGCCGCGCTGGGCGAAGGGCAGGAATCACTGGTGGCCTGGTACGAGAATCCCACCTGGAAGCGAAGGCCCATTTCAGGCGGGCAAACCACTGATCATATCGATATGGCTTTCCATGACATCGACCAGGATGGAGATCTCGAAGCCGCCTTAGCCTCGGATTTCAACTTGGGAAACACCTCCTCGGGCGGCCGGATCAGTTGGCTCAAGCGGCGAGAAAATCTCAACGAGTCCTGGACGGTCTATCCCATCGGACAGGAGCCAACTTCGCACCGGGTGCGATGGGTGGACTGGGAGGGGAAGGGGCGTGTGGAACTCATCAATCTTCCCATTCTGGGCGTGGGCGCGACTCCCGAGAAGGCGCTCGCGGCCGCTGTACGTCTCTTGGCGTATCCGATTCCCCAAAATCCCGTGGAGGAAAAATGGAGCCAACGCGTTATGGACCAAAGCCTGCACATCGCGCATGGGTTATATGCTGGTGACCTGGACGGTGACGGGCGGGGAGATCTGTTGACCGCCAGCGCCGAGGGGATCACTTGGCTGGTGAAAAATTCGGACGGCCAATGGAGTACCACGCGTCTGGCCCGGGGGGCTCAACGGGAGAATGGATACTCAGGCTGCAGCGAGGTGACAGTGGGGAAGCTCAACGATGGCCGCCGTTTTTTGGCAACCATTGAACCCTGGCATGGGAGCGAAGTGGCGGTGTATGTGGAAAGCGCCACGGCGCCGCTGACTTTTGGCCCGCGTACTGTAATCGATGACTCGTACATCAGCGGTCATGCGGTGGCAACCGGAGATTTTGACCACGATGGAGATGACGAAATTCTGGCGGGTTTCCGCGGTGAAGGCTGGACGATCTATCTCTACAATTTTAACCGGGACGGATCACCGGCTTGGAAACGGTGGGTGGTGGACCGGGGGGGAGTGGCCGTACAGGGAATCTCAGTGGCGGATGTCAATGGAGACGGCCGTCTCGATTTCGTGGCAACCGGCGGCTTGACTCACAATGTAATGCTGTACCTTGGGAAAGAATGAAGAAAACGGGATTGACTTGGAACAGAAATTATCCCGCGAAATCCGCGAACACGCGCCGGGCGTATTCGACACTGCGCCGATGTGCCTCTACCGGGCTGAGGGTGTGCGGCGTGCCGGTTTCCACGGCTTGTTCCATCACCAGGTGGGGTTTGACATCCAGAGCCAGCAGGGCCTGGGCCAGCGCGGGATAATCGATATCGCCCTCGCCGAACGTTTCCGCCCAAACCTGATTCACTGATTGCCGCAGGTGCAACTCGGTCACTCGTTTTCCATACAATTTTACAATATCAAACAGCGCTACTTGCGAATTGCCTGAACCCCGGTAGATCCAATGGGCGTCGAGGCAAAGAGTTACGTACCGGGGATCCGTCCCTGCCATCATATGATGGAACTCCCGCGCCGCCTGCCGCAGTTCCATGTCGTGATTGTGATAGGCCAGGATCATCCCCCGCTCTTGCAGGGCCTTGCCTAGTTTCTCCAAGGCTTGCGCTTGGATCCGGAGTTGCTCGTCGGTCTTGTCACCCGTGCCGCCCCATTGGATCGGGCTGGGATTGGTGACGATGATTTTCGTGCCGATGGTTTGAGCTGGATCGGCGATGGCGAGCACCTGCGCGATGCTTTTTTCGGCTTCTTCCGCGGTGTGCAGCACGCTGTTGACATAGAACGACCGCATTTCCAGTCCATGTTTTTTCAGCAAGGGAGCGAAGCGTCCTATATCCTCGGGAACGTTGACGTTGGCTTCGAAGCCGTTGATCCCGCTGGCCGCTACCTCCCCAAGGCCTTCGTCCAGCAATTGGTTGAAGTCCCGCTTGTCCCGGTTGAAATACACGATCCACGAGTAATGGTTAGTAGCCAGGTGCACGCGGCCGCCCGCTGGATTCTCCTCCGCCTGTGTGGCGCGCGGCCCGGCCCAGACCGCGCCCGCGGCCAGGCTCATGGTTTTCAAAATCCCCCGGCGGGTCAACTGTGGCTGGTTCATCATGGATTACCCCCATTCTCCTATAATTTTTGTATGAGAAATTTCGTATTGCAATAAATGTGTTTTATCATAGGATGGAATCCGCATTCATAGTACCATACCGCCACGTTTCCTTGTAAGTCACTTCTGTCCAGTCCATCTTCACAATGCCATACATCTTTGGGATAGTTTGCTTTCACAGTATGTAATCCACAAGAGAGAAGGGGAGAATTCCCTGGATGATCCAGTCACGAGAGGGGAGAGACGCCCATGAACCTCAATAGGCTTTCCCGGCGTTCATTTTTATCCAGAACGGCTGTGGGAATTGGCCTGATGGCCCAAGGGAATCCCGCCCGGCGCGTACTGGGCGCCAATCAGCGCGTCCGGATCGGCATGATCGGCCTGGGAGGGCGGGGAAGCGACCTGCTCCGCATGGTGTTGCGCCGCTCCGAAGAAAAAAACGACGTGGAAGTAGCGGCGCTTTGTGACGTGTACCGCAAACGCCTCCACACCGCCGCTGAACACGTCCCCGAGGCCCAAACCTATCTACATCACCAGGAACTTTTGGAACGGCAAGACCTCGAAGCGGTCTTCATCGCCACCCCCGATCACTGGCATGCGCCCATCACCCTCGCCGCCATGCAATCAGGGAAGGATGTCTATTGCGAAAAGCCTATGACCCTTCATTGGGAAGAAGCCAAGGAAGTCGCCCGCCAGGCCCGGGATCTGAAACGAATCCTGCAAATCGGTGTGCAAGCGCTGTCGTGGAGCAAGTGGCACAAAGTCAAGGAAATCGTGGATCAGGGCATGTTGGGCAAGATTGTGATCTGCCAGGGGACTTACAGCCGCAACGCTCCCGGCGGGGATTGGAATTACACGATCGATCCCGCCGCCGGCCCTCAAGGGAAGGGGGAGGATTTCATTGACTGGCACCAGTGGCTCGGTCCCGCCCCCCAACGCCCGTACGACGCGGACCGCTTTTTCCGCTTCCGGAAATATTGGGATTACTCCGGCGGCATCGCCACCGACCTGCATTACCACACGGTTGCCCCGTTTCATCTCGCCGTGCGCAACGACCACCCCATCCGCGTGATCGGACTGGGGGGGATTTGGTTGCACAAGGATGGCCGCGAAGTTCCCGACACGTTCCTGACAGCCGCCGACTACCCCGGCGAATACTCGCTTCATGTCCCTTCATCGCAGGCCAACGCGCATGGAATTCAAACCCTGATCCGGGGCGAGAAGGCGACGCTCTACTGCGGTGCGGATTGGGAAGGCGAAACCTACGGCGTCCTGCGGGTGGTCCCCGAAGATCCGTTCCAAGAGGAATTTGTGAAAAAATGGGGCGTGCATGAGTACATTATTCCCCACATCCAGAACGAAGGCGACCAGAAGCATGTGAACAATTTCATCGAGTGTGTCCAAAGCCGCCAAACGCCCCACTGCCACGCGGACCTCGCTTATAAGGTTATGACCACCATTGATCTCTCGGTGCAATCATACCGGGATGGAAAGATGTATCATTTTGACGCAGAAAAAGAACAAGTCTTTTGATGTTGCCTGGATCTCAATGAAGACCCCTTTCCAATTCCTTCTTTGGTTTTTCTTGACTTTGCCCCTGGCCTTCGCGCGGGAGCCAGGATTCTGGCGGTATTGGACGGTGCTGGACGGTCTGCAGGAGGCCTGGTGCTCGGCGGTCACCGTGAGCTCTTCAGGCCATGTCTGGATCACCCATGGGGTGGCGGTCCAGTACTCCTCCCACTATGATGGATACCGTATCCGCGAATTTCCCAAGAACGACACGCATCAGCCCATGTTCGAGGGGCCGGATTTTTCCCTCTGGTCCCTGACCCGTTCCAATACCCTCCGTTATTTTCCGGATTGGCGCGTGGGCATGGAGGGGGAGTGGATCGAGTACCCGCTGTCTCCCCTGGACGGCTCGCCACTCTTGATTCCCCTTTCGAAAACCAAGGCGTTGTATCTATCCGTTGATCAGCGGTTGATGGAATTCAATGTGGAAGAAAAAGCCGCACGCCAGATTCTCCAGGCCACGGGAACCAACCTTGGGACGATAAACCGGATTTTTCCCGGCCGCGGCCCAAGTGTGTGGCTCTCCGGATCCCGCGGGTTGGGGAGGCTGCTTCTCCGGGAAGGGAACCGCCTTGAAGAGTTTCCTTATCCTTCCATCTTGGTGGATCAATCCGCCGAGTTTTATATGGAATCCAAAACCGGATTGGTTCAAGGATTCCTGACCGTGTCCGGCGGCCAGGCCTCCACGGTGGTGTTTGATGGGAGTGAATTTTCAATCGATCCAAGTCACTTTGAATTATCCGGCACTATCTTGTTCCGCGAGGATAAAATAGGAGTTCCCATGGGAGATCATGTCTTGTTATCCGTCCGGGAAAACATGATGGCCGGTTCGGTGCACCAGGCATTTTTCGAAGAGGATGGTAAGGTGTGGTACGCCACCAACCAGGGATTGGCCCGCTATTGCCTTTCGATTTGGCAAACGCCGCACGAAGTGGCGGAGGTCCGTTCCATCGTCCATGGCATCCATGAACAATCCGATGGTTCCCTCTGGTTCCTCTGCCGCAACCAACTCGTTTGCCTGCGGGAGGCTCAATGGAAAACGTATCCTATTCCCCCCGATTATGAGGCGAATTACTACATCATCGGCGGGATCGGCTCCCTTCCGGATGGACGGATCTACTATTCCACCGACCGGTCGATCGTCGCGTTCGATCCGGCTACGCAACAATTCGATGCATTGACCCAATCCACACCTTATAAAATCCGCTATTATCTTAAGCCTGAGGGACCGGAACATTTGTTGGTCACAGAATACGCGAATCCGGACTATTCTCTGGGGCATTTCGACGGCCGAACCTACACTCCCCTCATACGCGAATCCGGAAGCAACCGGTTGTTGAGCGGCGTCCGCGACAGCCTGGTGGACCGCCACAACGTCCGCTGGGTGGCTGGGTTGCGGGGACCGCTGCGTTTTGAACAAGGCGTTTACCGGCCATTTCTGGAAGGTGGCCAACCGGGCATGGGAGCCGCTTCTTGCCTGTTGGAAACCCGGAACGGACATATCTGGGCCGGCGGCGCCAACAGTATCTGGCAATTTGACGGGCGGCAATGGTCGTTGGTGCGGGATGACCTCGACCGGGTCAACCAAATCGTCCAAATGGCCGATGGCAGCGTGTGGGTCGCTTCGTTCAGCGGCCTGCATCAATACAAGGAAGGATCCTGGATTACCTACACCAGCGACGACGGCCTTCCCACCACCTCCGTATATACGATTCATCAAGACCGCCAAGGACAGATTTGGGCCGGTGCCACCAGCGGTATCGCCCGCTTCCATCCGGAGGAGGACCGGGATTCCCCGATCGCCTGGATCGATCCCAACAATTCCCGCGAAATCGCCC
Organism: Candidatus Omnitrophota bacterium; assembly: GCA_013177805.1. Classification (GTDB taxonomy): domain Bacteria; phylum Hinthialibacterota; class Hinthialibacteria; order Hinthialibacterales; family Hinthialibacteraceae; genus JABLXU01. Next base: position 11,460 of record JABLXU010000025.1, on the reverse strand, counting down.
CCAGCGGTAACGCGCAGTTCTTTTTCTCTGGGGTGGATAAATGGAATTTCACCAAACCGGAACGGCTCTATTTCGCGTGCCGGATCGATGACGAACCATGGCCTCCCTTTTCCCCCCATACAGTCGTTCAGGTGCGGAATCTGAGTCCCGGCACCCACCGGCTGCATGTACGGGCCATGGACCGCAATTGGAATGTCTCAGAGGCGGCCGCTTGGGACTTCTCGGTTCCCCTTCCTTGGTACAAGGAACCCGGTTTCTGGGCCATTTGTGCCCTGGGCGGAACCTTGACCCTCTTCCTGGCCGCGTTAGCGGTTTCCCGGCATTTTCAAGTGCAAAAATCCAACTTGAAACTGCAAGAAGCCAACCTCCGGCTGCAACAGGCGAACGAAGAACTGCGGGAGCTCGACAAAATGAAATCCGCCTTTGTGGCCCAAGCCTCGCACGATCTCCGTACACCCCTCACCGCTATTAAGGGAAGCCTGGATAATCTGGCCCATGGGATCGGGGGTGGTTTGACCGATAAGCAGCAAACCATCATCGGCCGCGCCAGCCGCTCCGTCAAACGCCTGACCGGCCTGATCAACGATATCCTTGATATTTCCCGCATCGAATCAGGCCGCATGATCCTGGAACTGAACACGATTTCCTTGCGGATGCTGACGGAAAGCATCCTGCAGGAAGAGAAACCGGCCGCCGAGCTAAAAAACATCACCTTGCGGATGGAGGCCCCGCCGGATCCTTTCCGGATCCGGGTGGACGCCAGCAAAATCGAGCGGGTGGTAGGCGAATTGATCAGCAATGCCATCAAATACACCCCGGAAGGGGGGACTATCGAAGTCCGCCTGGCCCAAACGGATTCGTCCATATCCGTCACGGTCCAGGACACCGGCATCGGCATGAGGCCAGAAGAGATCCCTAAAATTTGGGAACGGTTTTACCGCACCACCGCCTCTCGGAAAATCGCCAAAGGCTCGGGCCTGGGGTTGTCGATCGCCAAGGAACTGGTGGAACTGCACGGGGGGACCATTACCGTGGCCAGCCAAGAGGGCAAAGGATCCACCTTCACCTTGACGCTGCCCCTGGGGGGAAAAGAGTGAATTGGTATAATGGAAGCCGGATCGTAAAAAATCGGGGAGGGAAGACTGTATTGGAACTCATCCGGTAAATGCGTACAGTTTTTCAAATCACCGGTTCTCATCTTCTTCGCAATGATCGATGAAAATCATCTCCCCAATTCTCTCTCCTTCGGGTGGAGGGCCAGGGTGAGGAGAACCATGACAAAGTGAAACTTACCCCTTCACTGCAAGCGAGTGAATAAATACAAATAACGAAGTCAATCCGAACTAGATTCCGATCCTCCAAAAGCGCACCATGACTGAACGCCCGCATAATCCCTATAGTTTCATGAATTTAATCCGCTTGACCGGATTGACCCTCTTGACCGCGGTGGTGTATGTCCTGCTCAAAATCCAAGGAAAACTCAAGCGGTAATGCGGAGAAGGTGGTTTTGAGGAATATCCGCTTCGGCTGCCGGCTGCAGAATGAGTTTGACGTCCACGCCGAAGGTGAAAACAAAAAGGTCTTTCTTTTTCTCCAAGGCTTTTAATTCCCGCTCATAGGGCCCCCGGTTCTGGCCACGAATCACAAAGTCCCGTTCCTCCAGGAAGCAATCCTCGATCTCGATGATCCCCTCACCGGACTTATCCAGTGCGTCCGCGACCCGGAGAATGGAAGCCAACACCCGCACGGTTTGTTGATCGGTTTCTTCCATTTCACCGAATTCCCGGTGTTTCTGTTTGGGAAACGAGCGGCGGTGATAGCGGGCGGCATTGGCGACGATTTGTTTCTCTCTCTCCTCGAATGACGGCATATCGGCATTGAGGATCATGCGCATGATGTGCTTGTGGTGCCGTTTCTCGCTGATCAGCATGCCCAAGTCATGCAGCAAAGCCGCGCATTCCAAGAGGTTGCGTTCGAGCAAGCCCAGGTGATGAACCGGGATCAGGCTGTCGAACAACTGGGTAGCCAGCCGGCTGACCTGGACCGGATGAGCGGGATCGACTTCATAACGCAGCAACAAACTCCAGGCGTCCAGGCATTGACGCTGAATCTTCTCGTAATAGGACATCATCGCTTCCCCCGGCATACCCTCCGCAGATTGGTAGGTTTGCCCGATCGAATCGTTTCGAAGCCAACGAACAGATTTCAACAAACAATTTATAAACACATTATCTCTTTTCTTCAACAATGTCAGATTTTTGTGATCAAATGTCAGATTTTTGTGATCATTTTAATTAATTTTACGAATAGTCTTGAAAAAGGGATCAAACATGAAACTCAATCCATTTATTTCCTTCTGCCGTCCAAGATAAAAGAAATTGAGGCTTGCTCTTTAATTATTTTAAACTCATGTTTCATATTGACTATAGGTATTTTTTTGAATATAATTAAATCATAGATCAATTATATTTAACCCGAGAGACTCGATGAAGTTTCACCACAGTCATAGCCCACGTTGGATTAAGGTATTGAATGATAACGACTTGCATTTCATCAAACGTTTCATCCTGGCTTCCGGTTCGCTGAAAGCGTTGGCGCAGGAATATGGTGTCTCGTATCCCACCATCCGCGCGCGGCTCGACCGGCTGATTGAGAAAATCCGGGCCGCTGAAAACCAAACGGCAACCGATCCTTTTCAACAATACGTGCAGATTCTGGCCGCTGAAGGGCATCTTTCACCTGACACCGCCCGGAAACTGCTTGACGCGTACAAACAAACTATCCGCGAGATGCGCCAAGCATCTCAAAAAAAAGGAGAATCCCCATGAATTTCTCCTATGTCTTTTACATTGCCGTTACGTTAACCTGTACCGGATTCCTGACCGCCACCCCGCCGCTTGGCGCGGAAGATCAGGGCAGCCTCCTGGCCGAATTCACAGCGGATGATCCCGTGGCCGTCTCGGGACTGCCCGAGGGAGTCACCGTTATGCTGGAGCCGGAAACGTCAGCCGACGGCCAGAAATCCTGGCGGTTGACCTACTCCGGCAACGAGCCGGTCTTCGCCGCGTTGTTCGAAGTCCCGCTGGCCGGCATCGAAAACGGCCAGTTGCAGTATTCCGCCCGCCTGCGTTCCCGCCAGGTATCCGGGCGCGCCTATTTGGAGATGCGGTGCGTTTTCCCGGATGGGAAATCCTACTTTGCCAAGGCCTTGAATGAAACCCTGACAGGCGACCGGGATTGGATGCCCACCTCCACTCCCTTTTTCCTTAAAAAAGGTGAATCGCCCGAAAAGGCAATGTTGGGCGTGTGCCTGGAAGGGCCGGGAACCGTATGGATTGATCAAGTACGGCTTTCACGCCAATCTTTAAGAGTGGGAAATCCCTTCACCATGCGTTTGGCCTGGATTCCCGGGATGATGCTGGGAATGTTGGGTGGAATCTATGGCGCTTTCGCGGGATTTCTGGCCCCGCGCGGCCGGGGACGCGCCTGGGTGTTGGGATTGGGGATCTTCCTCGATGGGGCGTGTTTCCTCATGCTGCCCGCCGGGATCGTGCTGTTCGCAGGCGGATATTCGTTCGGTGTCTGGTACCCCTGGCTGCTGACCGGCGCGATTGGCGTCCTGGTTTTTACTTCCGTGTTACCGGTGATTTTCAAGCGCTACCGCGAAGCCGAATTGCGCCGTATGGATGCGTTGGATCTGAGTTGAGGCGGATTTATTTCGTATCGGTCTTGGATATCCGAAATTCATGCAGGAGCCGGGCTTTTTCCACGCGCTCGTTTTGAGGCGCGGGGTATTTCCAGGGTTCCAGGACCGGATTGGCCAGATAGCGCTGGAAGCATTCCCGCCAGTCGGCATCGAACGAATTGAGCAAGCTGGTCTGGACTTCTTCCGCCTTTTCCCGGTTGATATGGTATAACGCCGCGAAAGCCGTCATCCGGGCGCGGGGGGCGATTTCCGGATTCAAGACGATCAACCGGAGCGCGGGGATCGCCTCGGGGCCGCAGGCCATGGCCAGGTTCAAGACGGGATAGTCGCGGAGGCTTTTGGCTTTTCCTGTTCCTGCTCGAATTGCCGAGTCGAGGATAAACTGACCGGCAAGCTGAAATGGGTGCTTACGTCGAATTGGCGTTCCAACAGAGCGATCGCCTTCACATTTTTGACCGCGGCGGACACCTCGCACAACGCGGCCAGCCGCAGCTTGACCTGCTGGTCACGCTCCAGGGTATTCGGCTCGATGGTGTCTTTTTTCCGGCCCATGGCTTCCAGCATGTCCCGCTCCCGCGTGATTGGCTGGTTGAGATACGCCCAAATGGCCTCCGTGCCTTTCCCCTGGTCCTTCAGGCCGTGGATTTCGTTCTCAAGGGCTTGCTTCTGCGATGCGATGTACCCGAGGTGAGAGGACTTGGAATACAGTTCAAATTTCCCGTCTTCCGCCATTACCGTGCAGATCGATAGCACCAGGAACAATGAGGTGCACGAGAGAAGGAATGCGAAATTCTTCATTTAGTACTCCTTTGGTATTCATTGATTTGAACGTTGTTATTGATCACCGTGGCCGTGGAAGAAACTAGGCCAAGGTTTTACCCACGGGCAAAATGTCCTGGATCCCCGCCTGAAATTATCCGTATTCCTAAACCGAATGATCTAGATTAATAGGGACCCCAATCATGTTCTTCCATTTGTTTTCGCAATACTCTCATATTTACATCAGCCGGTAATTTCATCAATTTGCGTAATCTTTCATCCTGCTTGAATTCCTCATCCGGATCACAGGGATCAATAGAGGAATATATCCAACTATATCTCCAGTTCAGATCTTTCTCTTTGATGCAAAGCACTTGCTCCCGTATGGATTCCTCGCAATCCGCCAGCCATTCCGGCTGGATGTACTCCGGATCGAGTGTATTGATGAACGCAGCGGCGCGCAGGCGTAAATCGTTTCGCAATTCTCTACGAAGCACGGCGTCGCGAAGCAGCGGCAAGCTAACCTCGGGATTGGCGAGAAGGGCATGCGCCGCGGGCCAGAAATGCAGCCTTTTTTCGGGGGGAAGCGGCTGATCGGGTTGCATAATGACTTGACTCCAGCCCGCAATATATCCACGGTAACCAAAGGCGAGATAAGTATCGCCCACGTAAACGTTCGCGCATTCAAGGAAGGGCACGATATCGGGAATATACTGAAATCGGCCGCAAATCATGAACGCCGCTATCAATTGAATAGTATCCACTTCCGGCTCGCAGGCCGCCAATGCCTGGCCGTTCATGGTGCCTTGGAGAGGAAGATTTTTCATTTTGCCATACTGATCCCGGATGATTTTCTCCACATACGCCTCCCGCCTTCCGGAGACCAAATCGCCCTCCTTGTAAACATTCGTGATGGCTTTTTCCATGGCTCCCAGATAGGTACTGTAGGCACCCCGGACGAGGGCGGCGTTTTTCTCATCGATGCCATCCAGGTCGAAGGGAAATCCCATGACCTGTTCGATCACCGCCTGATTGGCGATGCCGGCTTTCGAAGGTTCCGGGGGATTGAATACCGACTCCGCGGAAGGCGAGTCCATCGGCTCCGTGGAGGAGTCATCGAATTTTGGCGCGAAAGCAAAGAAGATGACGCCACAAATAACGAGAGCGCAGAGTAAATAAGCAGATTTCTTCATTTTTCCCTCCCTCATCGATCGCTCGGTAGGCGATCCCATGTTCACCCCAATCAAAGCCAAGCCCTGAACTATACAAAATCTTTTATGATGGTATCACATGAAAGGAAATTCATCAACAAAGTTTTAAAAACTAATGAATAAATATAAAACGAAGATTTATGGGTAGATGGGCAGGTCCAGCGGCGTTCTAACTTCCTCCGAACTTCGGGGAAGGAATCAAGAGGCCGGGGTTTGTAGCGATGAGGGATTACGCGATAGTGTGATCGTCCATCCGGCGATGATTTCTATTTCATCGCGTTCCAATCGGCCAGGGGGAGAGGCCGACGGGCGGCGGCGGGGATTTTCTCCCATTCGTCCGGCGAGATCAGGACGGTGATGTCAACCGCGGAGACTTTCTCTGGAAGGCGGACCACCAGTTTGGTTACGTTGGGTTGCTGCCGTTGAGGAGCGGGGGGATTGGCGGACACGGTCTCGAAGCGCGCGTTTTCCGGAGTAAGAATCCGTGCGTGCATGGTTTTATCCTCGATGGTGAGCGCCGCGTTCCGGCCATCGAGTTCAACCTTTGCCGGCGTCAGCATGCCCCACAGCACCTCGGCGGGTTGTTCTGCTTCGATTTCATCCCGCACGAGGATGTGTCTCCGGCCCAGCATTCCCAGTCCCCGGCGGGCTTTTTTGATTTTATACGCCGCCGAGAGATCGGTCTGCGCGAAGGCCCAATCCGGCGCGGAGTGGAACGCCGTGATGGGCGCCGCCGCCTTGGGATCCTGGATTTGATCATCGATCACCAGGGTGTTGTGGCTGTGGTTGATCAGCCGGTAGTAGGTCCAGCGCTGGGAGCCGAAATATCCAGGCAGGTTGTAATCGTCTCCCCCCAGGTCCACGGCCCAACGGTGGCCAAGGGCGTCGAGGACGAAGCTGCCCAGGTCCAGATGGCTGTGATTGGCCTTGTTGTCGCCGCCCTTGAAGCCCACGAACAGCGCGTTGCGGTCGTTCCAGGCGCTGCGGAGGAAGACCACATCGATGCCCTTGTAAAACGCGTCGAGGGGAACCCCGCTCTTTGCTGGATTGTCTCCTTCCTTGGAATACCAAATAAAATCCAAGGGGTGCGGCTGGCGGGAATGTTCGCGTTGGAACCAGGCGTACACAGGGCGGCCATAGAAATGGGCCAGCCAATACATCTCGTGCGTGTTGCCCACCCGGCTGCCCGCGTCGGCGTAGTTGAAGCACAATCCATTGGGGCCTTCGAAATCGATGCGGAACTGGCCGGCGTTGTCCATGCCCTCGTGGCGCGACAAGCCGAAATCAGTCCCCAGGGCACTGTGCAGCGAGGCGAGAAAATACACCGTATAGACCGTGGCGTAATGCCAATAGCCCGGACCTTCGTCCCAGCCGCCGTCTGGCGCATAGCCCTGCAGCGCCCGGGGCATGGTCTCCACCGCTTTGCGGATCACCTCTTCGGCCTTGTCCGGAATTTCGTCGGCGATGGCCAGCGCACCCACGCCCACGCCCCCGTGGCAAACTTGGTTCCAATTGTGCGTGGCCTTGGTCCACCACGCGCCGGTTTCAAATCCGTTCAGGTAGGCGTCAATGCCTTTTTCGATCAAGGCGGTCCGGATGCGGGCGCGTTCTTCCGGGCTCAGGCCGTGATAGAGCCAGTCATAGGCGATGCCGAACGCGTGCGACATTTCCGCCGTGTCCAGAAAGTGTGAGGGATTCCAATCCGGAAACGCCCCGGCTGCGTCCAGCTCCTTCACCGCCCGTTGGAGATAGCGGGAATCGCCGCTCATCAGGTACACGAGAGAGAGGCGGTAGATCCGCTCCAGGCAGCGCCGGCTTTTGTCCAAAAGGCGGGGACCGATGAGCTGGTATTCCACCGGCGGTTCATCGAGGATCTTATCTGCCTCCGCTTTGATCTTTTCATAGATTTCCCGGCGGGCGGGATCGTTTTCAAGGGCTTGTTTGAGCAGAGCAACATCTTGCGGATTCAAGATCAACCGGGGATGTTCTTTTTTCAACGTGTCCAGGGGATTATCACGATCCGCAGCGGAGCCCGGCAGGCATACCGCGATCACCCATCCCAGCGCCAGGGCCCATCGTCCCCACCGATTCAACCAGATACCGGAATTCATGATGCAAACCTCCAATAACCCAAGAATTTTTTCTTGAATCACCATACGGGATTTTCCGGATATTGGCAATGCGAAAATAAACCTGCGCGGGAGCTGTTTTCGTCCCGGTTCCCATTGATCCTATCCAGAAAAAGGCATTGAATCATTTTAAGGTGGTGGAACGGCTGGATTTGGAAATGGGCAATTCACCCTAACCATCGCATCCTTTTGGTTGAGGATTAAAATAAGAATCAAGTATTAATTGACTCCCTTTTCCTGGCCTTCTCCCAGGGGGAACGGGAACCAAACTCGAAAGGTCGTTTTTCCCCAGGGAGAGGTCCAGGAGGAGAGACCGTTAAAGAGGTGGGCGCTTGCGTCCGCCCGTTTTGATTGCCGGATGGAATGGATTTTAAGACGAAAGGACATCCACTTTCATGCACGCAGACGCGAATGAGGCTTTGCCGTTGCCGCCCAAGGTTTGGGTTCGGGACCTCAAAGCCGGCGGAAAAGTGCAGAGCTTGTTCCAGGTGACACGCATCTACTTGCGCGATTACGAAAAGGGCAAATTCTTATCGGTGCGTCTGGGGGACAAGACGGGTAAGATTTCCGCCATTCTTTGGGACAACGCGGAAGAAGCGTATCAAACCATCCGGGAAGGGGATGTGGTGCGCGTGAACTGCCGTGTAGGTCATTACAAGGGTGAGATCCAGGCGACGCTGAGCTCGATCCAAAAAGTGGAAGATCTTTCGGCCATCAATCCCTCCGACTTCATCCCTGCCTCCGCTGTGCCCGTCGAACATCTGGTGGAAAAATTCGATGAACTGATCACCTCCCTCAATGACGCGGATTACCGGGCCTTACTCCAAGAATTCCGTAACGATGAAGCCCTGTGGGCGCGTTTTCAATCCGCTCCCGCCGCCAAGCGCTGGCACCATCCTTATTTGCATGGGTTACTAGAGCATACGTTGTTCGTTGTCAAATTGTGCCGGCTGATTGCCCCGTTGTATCCGGAAGTGAACATCGATCTTCTGGTGACCGGCGCGGTCTTTCACGATTGTGGGAAAATGGAGGAACTCTCCTATGATTCGTACATCGACTACAGCACCGACGGGCGGCTCCTGGGTCACTTGTACATTGGGGCGATGATCGTGGACCGCCTGATCCACCGTCTGCCCACGTTTCCCGCCGCCAAACGGCAACAAATCCTCCATATCATCCTGTCGCATCATGGAGAGGTGGAGCGTTCGCCCGTGCTCCCCATGACCCTGGAAGCCTGCTTGTTCCATTTCATCGACAACATGGACGCGCAAATGGCCGCTGTCCGCCGTGAAATGAATGCTGTCCGTGAAGAGAACCGCGAATGGACCGGCTACGTCAACCTGCTGAACCGCTTTTTGTACCTTGGTGAAAATCCATCCCGCGAAGAAAATAATGAGGAACCCCAGTAAATGCGATGCCGGCGTGCCTCATTGATCCCGCCCGGCCCTGAGGTGGCAAAGTGAAGAATTCCCATTGGCAAAGCCTGACATGGATTCACCGGTTGTTCCGGAGGCATCACGCCCGCCGGCTATTTGAATTGCTGGTTCTCCTGGTGGCAGGTGGCCTGCTGGCGTTTCAGTTATTCTTTTGGATCAGCGGGTGGCTGTCGTTGGGATTTCGGGGCATCAACGGCCTGTTTGTCCTGTTTGTTGGGATTTTTGTTTATGTTTTGGGACAGTTTCTGTTCCGATGGTGGCGTGAAGGTCTGCGTCTCATCACCTTTTTCCGCCGCTGGGAACAGCAGCACCGCGATGCCGCCAACCGCGCGTCGCTCCTCGTTTATGCCGAGAAAGAAGCCGCGGAAATTCAACGCTTGGGTTATTCCCTTGAATTGATCCAGGCAGACGACGAGTGGCTGGCGCGGTATATTCAATCCACCGGCGCGCAGGACCAATCCATCATTTCCCCGCGCTGGGCTGTGTTGCTACTGGCGGTGACGATCCCGTCCCTCGTGATGTTCAATCTTCTCCCGGGCCGTTTCGCGGACGAATGGCGTCAGATCTCACAAAACCTGTGGGCGTCGGTTCCCCCCGTCCAGCAGATCACTCTCCAGGTACCGGAAACCCTCGCGATTGAACGGGGCAAATCCCTCACCCTGGCCGCGCTCTGCTCCGATACGCCACCGGCTCTCTCTCCCGCGGTTCATCTGTATACCGGTACGGATTGGCAGTCCTACCCGGCTGAGCGCAAAGGCAAAGCCCTGATTTATCATCTGGCGGCCGTGAACCGGGAAACCGAATATTATTTCTCGCTGGGGAGTACTCTTTCCAACAAAGGCCGGGTGACGCCCCTGGATCCGCCCTCGCTCGTGCGGGGTTCCAGCCTTGTTATTCCGCCTGAATACACCGGCCTGCCAGAGGATACCATCGAAACCTTGCGTCCGCTTTCCGTCCCTGAGGGCAGCCGGATCGCGATCGAAGCCGAAGCTTCATCCGCCTTGCGCTCCGTGGAACTGATTTTCAATGACCAGACCATCCCCACGCGGTGGAATGGGAAAAACTTCTCTGCCGAATTGGAACCGCTCCAGGCCGGGGAATGGCATGTGCGGATGGAAGATGTCCACGGGCTCGCGGCTTCCAGCCGGCGCTACCGGGTAAACCTGATCCCCGACGCCACGCCCATGGTCGAGATTCTGCAGCCGAAACCGGTGACTGATGTGCCGGATAATCTGGTTTTACAAGTTAAATTGCATGCCCGGGACGATTACCGGATCGGCCGCATCCTCACGCATATGCAACTCAACCGCGAGGAAAACACCATCCGGACCGTCCCCATTTGGACCTATAATCCGCAAGAAGCCCAGAACGTCGGTTCGGCCACAGAACTCTTCGTGACTTTTGATTGGAATATGGCGGAATTCGGCCTTTTCCCTGGCGACGAGTTGACCTACAGCATCGAGGTCTTCGACAACGATGCCCTCCACGGCCCCAAATCCGCCCGTACCAAGCCGTATTTGCTTCGTTATCCCACGTTGATGGACGTGCTCCACCGGCTGGATGAACTCGAGGATGCCCAAACCGAACATTTGAGCGGGCTGGTGAAGGACCAGAAACAAATCACCGAAGACGTACAAAAAACCCTTGAAAAAATCGCCGAAAAACGCAAGGAACCTTCCCCGGATCAGGATGCGAAGCCCTCGGACTGGCAGGAGAAAAAAGAACTGCAGGACATCCGGAAACGGCAGGAGCAACTGCAGGAAGAAGCCCGGAAAATCGAGGAACAGCTCGAGGAGTACCGCAAGCAGGCAGAAGAAGCCCTGGCCCGGGATGAGGAAAAACAGCAAGGTTTTACCCCGGAGACCTTGGAAAAGATTCAGAAAATCCAGGAACTCATGTCTGAACTGTTGGACAAGGACAGCCAGGCCCTTCTGCAAAAACTCAGCGATACCGTGGAAAAAATGTCCGAACAGATTTCAGATCAGGAGTTAAAAGATCTGGCGTTCAGTTTCCAGGATTATGACCAGCAACTCGAGCGGACTTTAAATATGCTCGAAAACGCCTTCCAAGCCCGCCAACTGGAAGGTCTCAAGGAAATGGCCAATGAACTGGCCCAACGGCAGGACCATTTGGAACGCGAAACCCAGAAATGGAACGAACAAAAACAAAACCAGGAAAACACTTCGGCCGCTCAAGGTGAACAAGAACGGCAAGCCCGA
>JABLXU010000024.1 GCA_013177805.1 Candidatus Omnitrophota bacterium | reverse complement strand
ATCCAGCCGCGCCTTGCGCAACTCGATGGGCGAGTCCAGCCGCGCCCGGTGCCGGGTGTGCTCGACCGTGGCCTGCTCGACACGGGTATCCAACCGGGCGAGAATTTGCCCTTTCTTGACGAAATCCCCCCGGTTGACCAGCACCTCATCCAACACCCCAACGGCCCCGCAGCCCACATTGGACACCACCGCGGGATTGATGAAGCCATCCAATTCAAACCCATTCTCTTCTTCCGTCTCCCCCATCCCGCCCGCGATCCAAACGGCGGCAGACAGTAAGATTCCCAAACTCCCTCGCATGCGCGTATACCCCTTCACAAATTTCCGGGGCAGGAACCGCCTTCCTGCCGCCCGGCCGGATGCCGGCCGTGGCCATCATAAAGTATTTCGGTCACAATGGAAATCAAAATCGGAAAAAATGCGCCTTCCCCGGGAAGATTCCACCGGCCGGGTCACACGCCAATGAAATCTTTGATATAATCCCTCATGCGGTTTCGATACTGAACCAAGGAGCGCATTATGAAACGTTGTTTCCCGGTATTCCTGGCCATTGCCTTTATGGCGCTCACTGCCCCCGGCGCGGAAGAGCCCGCCGCCTCTCCAACCCCTCTCTTCAACGGCAAGGACCTCTCCGGCTGGAAAGCGGCCGGCGGGGGAAAATGGTACGTGGCGGATGGCTGCATCGTGGGCGAAACCGGCGACGGCAGTTACGGGTGGCTGGTTACTGAAAAAGCATATTCGGACTTCATCCTGGACCTCCAATTCAAACCGGAAGCGGCAGGCAACTCGGGCATCCAGTTCCGCTCGCATCTCATCGACGGCGAAATGTACGGCTACCAGGCGGAATGCGATCCCACTCCCGGCATGCACACCGGCGGCATCTACGAGGAAAAAGGCCGGGGATGGCTGGCCCAGCCCACCCCGGAAGGAGAAAAAGCCCTCAAGCCCAACGAGTGGAACACGTACCGGATCCAGATGATCGGGGACCATATCCAAACCTTCCTCAACGGGCAGAAAATCGTGGATTTTCACGACGGCCGCACCATCCGGGGGATCATCGCCCTCCAGGTTCACAGCGGCCAGGAACCGCCGGTTAAAATGCTGTGGAAAGACATCACCATCCAAGACTTGGGCTACGGCCCCGGCTGGCAGCCCCTGTTCAACGGGCAGAACCTGGACGGCTGGGTCGAGCACGGCAAGGAGAAATGGTACGTGGAAGACGGCATGCTCGTGGGCAAGGCGGTGACCAACGAATACGGCTACCTCTCCACCCAGAAGACGTACAAGAACTTCATGCTGCGGCTGCGGTTCAACGCCGAAGGAGCGGGCAACAGCGGCGTGTTTTACCATTCCCGGCTGGATGGCGTGAAAATCTACGGCGTCCAGGCGGAAATCGACCCGACGCCGGGCAATCACACCGCCGGGCTGTATGAAAGCTACGGCCGCAACTGGCTGATCCTGCCCAACGCCGAAGCGGAAAAACTCATGCGCCCCATCGGGGAGTGGAACGAAATGCAAATCTGGGTGAATGACAACCATGTCATCACCCACCTCAACGGATTCCTCGCCGTGGACTACGTGGATGAAAATCCCCGCGACACCGACGGCGTGATCGCCCTGCAACTCCACAGCGGCGGCCAGTCGGCCATCCGCTTCGAGGATATTTACATCAAGGAAATCCAATAAGCGGCTCCTCTGGATTTTGGGAAAGGCGTGGCTCCCGCCGGGCCACCCACCCCCTCCGGAAACCGAGGACGGCGCCGCGCTTTAATCCATCCGGCATCCACCAACGATGTCGTCCCCGCGTACACGGGGAGGACCCGCAGGGAAGACGGCGGAATCTGGTAGAGTGGATTACCCAAAGAGTGGATTACCTAAAAGAAAGGGGCGCGAAGGTCGCGCCCCTTCGGATTTGGAGAAGAAACAAACGGGCGGGGCTATCAGGCTTCGCCCGGCACCGGGATGGGATCGACGGGGATCTTGGCGTCCCAGGACAGGTTCTTGGGGAAAATGTCGAGATCCATGTTCAACGCCTCGTCCCACACCATGCGCTTGCCGGTATAGGCGGACATGCGGCCCATGATGGCCGTGAAGCAGCTCTCAGCCACCTGCATGGCTTCGTTGAGGTAGGGGCCGTCGCCGCGGATGCTGGCTTGCAGGTCGGCATGCTCCTGCACGTATTCATTCTGGCCGCCCGAACCCATGTCGGCACAGTTGCTGATACCCTTGTGTTCACCGCCGCGATTGGTGCCGATGACCCACTCGAACACCGTATTGCGTCCCCAGGAAACATTCCAATGCCGGCAGAAGCTCGAAACATGCACGCCGTTGGGATATTCGAAATCACAGGCGAAGTGATCCCAAATGTTGCCGTACTTTTCGATCTTGGGCTTCCAGGCGCGGCCGCCCGAAGCCACCACGGCCACCGGATGGGCGTTGAAGACCCAGTTCATGACATCGAGGTTGTGGACGTGCTGCTCGACGATGTTGTCCCCGCAGATCCAGCAGAAGTTGTACCAGTTGTACAATTGATACTCGAGATCGCTCATGCCGTCCTTGCGGTCGCGGGCATGGGGCAGACCGCCGTCCCAGTAGGCGCGGCCGGCAAGCAATTCACCCAGCACGCCGTCATGGATCTTTTGGATGGTCTCGATATACGGCTTCTCGTGGCGGCGCTGCGTGCCGGCGACCACGGAAAGTTTCAACTCTTCCGATTTCTTGGCGGCGGCCATGAACCGGCGGGTGCCCACGGGATCGGTGGCCACGGGCTTTTCGCAGAAGCAGTGTTTCTTGGCCTCGACCACCGCTTCGAAATGGAGGGGGCGGAATCCGGGCGGAGTGGCCAGGATGATGTAATCCACTTCATGCTCGAGGACCTTCTTGTAAGCGTCCAGGCCGCCGTAAATGGCGTCCTCCGGCACTTGGATGTTCTCCTTCAGGTTCTCGTTCTGCTTGAATCCCCGGACCGCGTTCTTGGCCCGCTCTTCCCAGAAATCGCCGACCGCCACCAACTGAATGTTGCTGTTGGCCTTGATCGCGTCTCCCACCGCGCCGGTACCGCGGCCGCCCGCGCCGATCAGGCCGATCTTCATCGGCGTTTCGGCGGCATGGGCGTGTTTCAGAATCCCGAATCCGGCCATCGCGGTGGCTCCAATCACGGTCCGTTTCCCAAATTCCCTGCGTGATAATTGGTTTTGTTTCCCTTCGCTCATTGTTTCACTCCTTTTTTGTGTCTCCACGGTGGTATCCGATTGACGGCGGATCGCGTCCCCATGTAACCTGCGCCGCGCGCAGCGGCCACTCAAGGTACCATAGGCCCAAGGCGAGATAAAGGTGTCAAGCGGGAGAAACCCGGCCGCGGGACTGGAAAGGCCTTGAAAAAGGGGAAACCCTTGACACCGCGCGGCCGGTTTTCATTATAATCGCCTAAGGTCTCTCTCCGGGTTAAATCGTAATGATTTACCCGGCCGCGGATCTTTCTCCGGATTGGATTCGGGGGATGAATAAATCAGGATGAGAACGCTATGCCACTCCCTCTCCCTCGGTGAGAGGGGCTGGGGGAGGGAACCCTCGCAAGGGGGGAAGGCATCCAGTTTCTCTCTGCGATCGAGTCACGAGCTGCGTTGAATCCACACCCACACCGCGCACGTACGCGAGTAAGGAATCCTCCCATGGATGAGGTCATCGTCCGCCGCGCCACCCTGGAAGATCTGCCCAAAGTCACCGCGCTGTGGCAGGAAATGATGGCCTACCATCTGACCCTCGACCCGCGGTTTGAATTGGCGGAAGATTCAGAAGAAGCGTATCTGGAATACCTCCATTCCATCATGGACAACTACGATTACGCCCTCTTCGTGGCGGAGCGGGACCAGACCCTCGTGGGATACACGGTAGGCATGATCCTCTCCAATCCCACCGTCTTCGCGTTGACCCGGTACGGATTCATCGCGGAAATGGCGGTGACCCCGGAAGCCCAGCACGGCGGCGTCGGACAACAGATGTGGAACCATATCCGCCGCTGGTTTCACCGGCGGGGCATCACGGTGATTCAACTCAACGTTTCGCCCCGCAACGAACGCGGCTACCGGTTCTGGACGAAAATGGGATGCACGGAATTCCTCCACATCCTGTGGCACAACATCCCGAAAGATATTTGACCCGCCTCCCCTGGGGAGCCGGATACAGGATCGACTTATGGCCTCATGGACATTCACCGCGCAAGCCTTGTGGGAAATCTCCCGGCCCCGGCAATGGATCAAAAACGCGTTCGTGTTCGCGCCGCTCCTGTTCGCCAAGCGGGCCATGGACCCCGTGGCGCTGGAACGCAGCGGCCTGGCGTTTTTGCTCTTCTGCCTCTTCTCCTCCTGCGTGTACATGATCAACGACGTCGCCGACCTGGAGCGCGACCGCCAGCATCCCCAGAAAAAAACCCGGCCGTTGCCCTCGGGGCGCATCCAGGCCGCCACCGTGCTCACCGCCTGCGCGGCGCTGCTGGCGGTGGCGGTCACCGGCGCGGTGCTGCTCTCCTGGGAATTCGCCGGCGTGGGCCTGGCCTACCTGCTGATTCACGTGGTCTATTCGTTCTGGGCCAAATCCGCCGTGATCCTGGACGGCATGCTCATCGCCTCCGGCTTCGTGCTGCGCACCTACGCGGGCGCCGTGGTGATCGATGTCATCTTTTCCGACTGGCTGTACATCTGCGCGCTCTTCGTTTCGCTATTCCTGGCCTTTAGCAAACGCCGCCACGAGATCATCCTCCTGGGCGAGGAAGAGGCGCGCAACCACCGGGAAATCCTCCAGGAATACTCGACCCAGCTGCTGGACCAGATCATCGCCATCGTCACCGCCGCCACGGTCGTTTCGTATTCGCTCTACTGCATCGACACCACCAGCGTGAAGGAACAAACGCTGACGGGCAAGGCCTTCTCCGCCCCCGTTTCCCCGGACAAGGAAAATCCCGGCCCCCCGCCGGCAAATCCGCATGGATCGCTGGGCTACAATCCCCGCATGAAATACACCATCCCCTTTGTCATCTACGGCCTGTTCCGGTATTTGTACCTCATCTACCGGAAAGAAGAGGGGGGCAATCCCACCGAATTGCTGCTCTCCGACAAACCGCTTTTGCTCAATGGCATGGGATGGTTGCTGGCCGTGTTTTGGGCCTTGAATTATGCTTGAACACAGGTAAAAAAAGATGACGGATCAGCTATTGACTTGCTATCTCTTGCGTGTAATGTACCGAAGCTGAAAGCCATTTCGAGTCCACTATATCGGCGAAAGGATCCTCCTTTCACTGACGGATGCATTCAGGAGTACGGCCATGGAAGCAATGTTTCGAAGTAATCAGCGTCGAGGGACCCTTCGGCGGGTGGCGGGTTGGGTTTGCCTTCCGGAAAAGATGGAAATGATCGTGTGGTTCCAGGATGCGGCGGGACGGATCGTCCCCGGCCCGCGGGTGGCTGTGAAGCCAGTCCTCGAGAAGGATTGGGATGACAGTGTGCTGTTCGACGACGAAGAGGATGACTTCGTCGACGGCGATCTCCTCGACGATGACGAAGACGACGAAGATCTGTTCGACGAAGACGACGATTTCGAGGATGATTTTGATGATGAAGACGAGGAAGAGGACTTTGAAGAGGATGATTATGACGATGAATTAGACGAGGACGCCGACGAGGAAGATTTCTGATTTCCCGCGCCCTGGCGGAGTTCAAGCGGTCAGCCGTTCCAATTCCCCCAAGGCGCATAACAGTTCTTCGGCGCATTTGATACTGTAATTCATTCCCCGGTCTTCAGGATAGATTTGAACCATCGTGCAAAGGAACAAACCTTCCACGGGGGTTTGAAACAAAGGCTTGTTCTTGGAATAATGGAGTCCAATGACCGGCTGGGCGTATTCAGCCTTGGAAAACGTGAAACTCTGAATCCATTCCCGGCGAAAATGCGGAAACAATTGTTCCAGGTGGGAGAGGAACCGCTCCCGCAAGGCGGGGACCTTCATGGTATAAAATGGATGGTCCGGGCTGAGATACCGCGAAAGGTACACGGGAATCAAACCGCCGTAATCCGGATCGCGGAAAAGGTTGGTGTGCTCGATCACCGCCACGAAAGGAGAGTCCGGATCGGTGATGTTCAACCAATAATAAGGGGATAAGGACCTCTCCAATCCCAACACCATCGTGATGTTGGCCTGGTAGGGAATGCGGGAGAGAAACGCCCGGTAGCCGTCCGGGAGTGACGGCACGGTCTGGAGCAACATCGGCACACTGGGGGTGAATAACACCCGCTGGAAGGTCTCCTCGCCGGACCGGGTGCGGACCGCCAATCCGCCAGGGACAGACCGGATCTCCCGCACCAACTCATGGAGCCGGATAATCCCCCCCCGCGCGGCGATCTCTTCCCCCATCCGCTCATACAATTGCCCCCACCCGTCCTTCAGGTACCCAAGCCTCTCGCCCGCCCCGGACTTGGAGCGGGTGCCTCCCCGCAGTTTCACCTTCCCCCAAAACCACACCGCCGACACCTCCCGGTACTTGTCTCCGAACTTGGAGCGGAGCAACGGCTCCCAAAGCACCCGGTAGGCCGGCTCGCCCATCTCGCGGATGATCCACTCCTCGGCGGTGATTTCTTCCAAATCGTCAAATGTGGCCCGGCGGCGCATTTTCAACACCGCCAACCCGACCCGGAGGCGCGAAAGCAGCGAGAGCGGCCGGAAACGCAGCAGATCAACCGGTGTCGTGAATGGGTAACAGGTCCCGCGGTATTCCACACCCACCGACGATTCGCACCAGTGCAGCTTGGATGCCAGCCCCAGCCGTTCGGCGTACGCCTGCACGTGGGTGTCGCTGGTGAAGATGTGATGATAAAAGCGGTCCAGCCGCGTCCGGCCGAAGGGGATATCCGAGGCCAATCCCCCCAATCCTTTTTCCCGCTCGTAGAGGTGCACGTCATGCCCGTTGCGGGTAAGATGCCAAGCGAGCGCGCAGCCGGCGGCCCCTCCTCCGATGACAGCATACCGCAGTCTATTGTTTTTCATCGAGCAAGAGTTTGTATTCGATGCTGTCAACCAGCGCGTCCCAGGACGCCTCGATGATATTCTCGGAAACGCCCATCGTAATCCATTCCCGTTCGCCGTCGCTGGATTCGATCAACACGCGGGTTTTCGCCGCGGTGCCCTTGCGGCCGTCGATGATCCGCACCTTGAAATCGTTCAGACGGACATCCCGCAAGGAGGGATAGCGGGTTTCCAGCGCCTTGCGGAGGGCGTTATCCAGGGCGTTGACGGGGCCGATCCCTTCACCGGCCATGAAGTACCCTTCGTCTCCCACTTTCACCCGCACGGTCGCTTCCGACCATAACGTCCCGGCGGCCTGGGCGTCCACCAGGACACGGTACGCCACCATTTCGAAGAAAGGCCGGTATTGCCCAAGTTCCTTGCGGATCAGCAGTTCCAGCGAGGCATCGGCCGCCTCGAAATAATAGCCCTCATTCTCCAACTGCTTGATTTTATCGAGAATCCGCCGCGCCACGGGCGAGGAGCGGTCCAGCTCGATGCCCATCTCCTCGATCCGGTGAAAAATATTGGATTGGCCGGACAGTTCGGAAATCAACACCCGCTGGCGGTTGCCCACCAAGGCGGGATCGATATGTTCATATGTGCGGGAATCGCGGTGGACGGCGCTGACGTGGATGCCGCCCTTGTGGGCGAAAGCGCTCATGCCCACAAACGGCTGGTTATGGCGGGGCGGCACGTTGGCCAGCTCGCTGATATACAACGATAGGCTGGAAATTTCCTTGAGTTGCTCGAAGGAGACCACTTCGTATCCCAACTTGAGCATCAGGTTGGGAATGACGGCCGACAAATCCGAATTGCCGCACCGCTCGCCGAAGCCGTTGAAGGTTCCCTGCACGTGGACAGCCCCGGCTTGCACCGCGGCCAAGGCATTGGCCACCGCGCAGCCGGAATCGTTATGGGTATGGATCCCCACCGGGCACGGAATCCGGTGGATCGCGGCGCGGGTGATTTCCGCGATCTCATGGGGCAGGCAGCCCCCGTTGGTATCGCACAACACCACGGTCCGCGCCCCCGCCTGGCACGCGGTCTGGATGGTCTGCAGGGCATAGGCGGGATTGTTTTTATACCCATCGAAGAAATGCTCGGCGTCGTAGATCACTTCCCGCCCGTGGGCCACCAGGTAACGGATGGAATCGGAGATCAATGACAGGTTTTCCTCCAACGGAATCCGCAAGGCGTTCAAAACATGGAAATCCCAGCTTTTGCCGAAAATGGTGACCACCGGGGTCTTGGCTTCAAGCAGCTGGCGGATGTTGGGATCCCCATCCACTGGATTTTTGGCGTGCCGCGTGCTGCCAAAGGCGGTCACCCGCGCGTGCCGCAGATTCAACTCGCCCACCCGCTGAAAAAAAGCGATATCCTTGGGATTGGAGCCCGGCCAGCCGCCTTCGATGAAATCAATCCCGAAATCATCCATCCGCTTCGCGATGCGGAGCTTGTCATCCACGGAAAGGTTTACCCCTTCCCCCTGCGTGCCGTCACGCAGCGTGGTATCGAATATCTCTATTTTACCGCCCACCCGCGTTTCCACCTTTCTAGACATCGCCTGTCAGCGATGGGAGTAGCCCCTGCCGGAAGGCCGGGAGCGTTCCGGGGTCAATCCGTCCCCTGGCGCGTGCTGCTGCCAATCCGGCACGCCAGTCCCCGAATCATCCACCAGCGTGAACGCGTCCGGCAGAATGAGGCGCTGGCCATCCCCGGTCACGATCCGCAAGGTATAGGTCCCGGGTTTTATCCCCTCGGGCAGGGTACCGGCCAGTTGGGTACAACTTTCATGCCGAATGTCACTGAGAGGGAGAAAATCCAAATAGGCCCTATATCCATTTTTATAGACAAATCCTTCTCCGTCAATCACAACGCTCTGGGGCGAAGTCCATTCGGACGTTTTCAACGATTGCGGCGAGAGACGGCTGACGTGGGCGGCCCGGGGGCTCCGCTGCCCCAGCCAGTCCAGCGATTTGCGCAAAATCACGCGGCCGGCATTGGCCTCCAGCACCTCCAAGGGGAACGCCAAAAACACCGCGCGGGAAACGCAGGTTTCGATCATCACCCCCACGGTCTTGGTCCGGTCCCCGTCCCCGAGGAACACGGCCTCGGCTTGCGCTGGATCCAGGATCTGCAATGTATCGACCCAGTTCTCGAAATTGGCAGGGAATGTCAGGGTATACGGTCCCAGCCCATCGGAAATGGGATTGTGGGGAATTCCCTGCACCGTGCTGACACTATTCTCCCGATCCGTGGTGGATACCATCAGCACTTCCTGGGTAAATGCCGCGGTCTCCTGATCGTCCGAATAATCCTGGCCGGAAAGAAACAGGGAACCGCCCCGCGCCAGGTAACGCATCAGGTCCATTTGAAAAAGATGACGCCGGTTGAACCGGTCCCGGTATTGGGTGGAATTTTCGTCCTCCGTGAAATTCAGCGTCGCATCGGCCAGGAACCAAATCACCGTCTGGAAATTCGCCATATAGTCCAGGGTGGGATAAATATTCAGGCTTTGCACATTCCACGCGGTGTACGCCATCCCCAACTCGGCCAAGCGCTCCCGGTAGTAACTGTCATAGGTCTTGCCCCCGTCATCATCCACCAGGAGCACTTCGCCGGTAGGATCCGTCCCGCGCCGAATCCGGATCCAATAGGGAATCCGGTACGCCGTGCCCGTGGACTGGTTTTCGACGATCAGCTCTCCCTCCCAATCCCCATCCGGATACTCAACCAAGCCGGAGAGGCGCGCTTCGATGTCCACCACCGCCCCCGGTGCCAACTCAAAACCCTCCATGCTTAACCGCGCCGGGGGTATGGGATATCCGGCCTCCACCGCCAGACGGTACGCGCACGTCCGCTCCAAAGGATTCACCACCTGAATCCATTGCGGATCCGGATCCCGGCGGGGATCCATCGACGCCCCAAAACTGACCAGCGCGGGGATCACCAGCGTATCCACCCCCACCGCGGCTTCGGCGTCCACCGCGCCCGTGCCCCGTTCCACGATCGTGGTGGGTTGGGAGGCGGTGAAACGCTTGGGGATGGGGCGGCGTCCACTCTGCACGATGGCGGATTTGATCCACGCCGCGGGCCAATCGGGATGGGCTTGATAGAGAAGCGCGGCCAGCCCCGCCACGCGCGGCGCGGCCATACTGGTGCCCGCCAGCCAGTAAAAGCCGGCCGCGTGGAAGTCGGATTGCTTGGGCAGATCGTTCTGGGTCCCCGCGAAACTGCCGTCTCCCACCGCCAACACCTCCGGTTTGAGCGAATAATCCACGCTGGGGCCTTTCGAACTGAACGAGGAAAGTTCATTGGGCGCCAATGGATTATCGCTGATCGTCCCCCCTTCGAGCCGGACCGTCAGGGTGGAATAATTCGGCGCGATCTCCTGGATCACGTTGTGGATATCCTCCACCTCGAGCGTCACCACCCGGTAGCTCAACAGCGCGTCCTTGATTTTCTGCCCCGATTCCTGGTCTATCATCAAACTGGGAATGCTGGTGCCGGTCACCAGCGGCCGGTCCAGGGTCGCTCCCTGGTTGTCCATGAACAACACCCCCTTGGCGCCCCCGGCCTGTACGTTGTTGATCTTCTCGACAAAAGTGCAAATCCCCCGCCGCACCAAAACCCAATCCAACACCGGTTCGCTAGGAGTCAATACCGTACATGCCAGCCCATCCTCCGGGCCGCCGTAATTCCCCAGATCCAGCAGGTCGGTATCCTGCAAAGAAAAAGTCCCCATGAGGGAAGCCGGAGCAAACTTCCCCTCCCCTCCCACAATCGCTCCCACGCGGCGCAGGATTTCCTGCCCCCCGGCGCGCACGGTGATGACCACTTGATAGGGGAGCGTACTCCCGCTGGATTCCAGGGAATCGATCACCACGGCGGGAATCCGGGTGGACGACGTAAATCCCCGGTCGAGCAGGTCGCCGTTTTCATCCAGGAACAACACCCCCTTCGCTCCCGCCGCCACCGCGTATTGGATCTGGTTTCTCACATTGCAGAGGCCGTCCCGCATGAAGACCCACGCGGCCGGATCGTCCACCGGGGTCAGGGAAGCACAGGTCGAGATAGACGAATCCCGGATATTGATATCCCGCAGCGGGAACGCGCCGAGGATCGGCTGGGCGAACGGGCCTCCATACGGCAATACCGTGGCGCGTACGTTTCCGAGTACGGTTTCGCCACCGGCCTCCAAATGGACGAACACCCCGTATGGAGGGGGATTGCCGTTGGAGACGTGCGCGTTGGTGATCGATCCCACCGTGATGGCCGTTTCCACCTGCGCGGGGGACCCAACCGCGAATTGCGCTTCGCCGTCATTGCCCGCCGCCACCACCACCGTGACCCCCAAGTCCACGGCGTTCCGGATCGCCAGCACCTGCAAATCGTGATACGGATCCGCGAACACGGAAGATCCCAGGCTGAGGTTGATGACGTGCGCCCCGTCTTCCACCGCCGCCTCCACCGCCCGGATCACCTGGTCGTTCTCGGTGTAATCGGAGGTGAACACTTTGTAATTGCCCAGGTATGCCCCCGGCGCGACGCCGGAGAGCCGCCCCAACGGCGACATCACGTTCCAATTGGCGGCCGCGATGGACGCGACATTCGAACCATGGCCCGACCAGGGATAAAGCGAGGTATCCCCCCTAGGACCCGCCTGCGACGGGGGAAACACCCGGGCCACGATCACTTTTTCATTGGTGAAATTGGGATCGCCCTTGGGGAATCCTTCCGGGTAAGAAAAACCGTCCGGCAGGAAAGCCGGATGGGTTACGTCGATCCCCGTGTCGATCACGGCAATTAAAACTCCCGCCCCCGCATGGGCCTCCACGCCCAGCCGGCTCCAGGCTTCAGGCAGTCGCATCACCTCGCCGCTCCGGGTCAAAAAGGGCCGCATCCGCCGGACCGGCGCGAGATAAGCCACCCCCGGCAGGGATCGAATCCGCTCCCACGCCGCGGGATCCGCCTCCACCGTCAAGGCATTGACCAGCCGGGTAAACCGCTCCCCTACCGCCGCTTCCGGATCGGCGGCCAGGATCTCCCCGGCGAGGCGGTCCTGCCGAATCTGCATCTCCCGTTCATATCCGGAAACCTGCGGCCGCTGCGCGGCAAATCCCGGGGAATAAACCGGCTGCCCGCCGCTGAGTTCTTTTTGCACCATCCACACCGGCGGTTGATCAAGCACCACGAAAAATTTGGAGGACCGTGCGCCATCCGGCCGGGTCCATCCCGCGTTCCCTCCCGCCAAGCCGGTCCATACCACCAGGCAATAAATCATGCAATACATGAGGTTACGAACGGTCCGCCTCCATCCGCGTTTCATATCAGGACTCCCTCGTCGACTGCTCCAACAGCCCAGAATACATCGTTGGCCCACGGATTCAACAATCAGGAACGCCATGCGCGGGGATTTTCGATTTCTTTATTAATTATGAAAAATATAAAAAATGACACGCTATTTAAATAGGAAAAGGAGGTATGAAAACCTCCTTCCCTTTTCCGGCCGCGTCCTTGCGGATCGATGTTTGATGATGGCCTAGCGTTCAGGCAAATCCGGTTCCGGTTTGCTTCATAAACAAGTATAGCGTGGCGGCCCGAAATTGACCAGCGAACCGCCTCCCGGCTGGTTACCGGCTAGCCGGCTCGGCCGCGGCCGGCTCTTCCTGCAACCCGAATTCCTCGCATAGGGCACGCACGGCCAACTCCGTGTAATCCTCATGGATCACGCAGGAGATTTTGATTTCGGACGTGCTGATCATGAGGATGTTGATCCCCTTGGCGGCCAGGGTGTGGAACATCCGCGAGGCCACCCCCGCGTGGGTGCGCATGCCCACGCCGATGGCCGAGACCTTGGCGATTTTGGCGTCATACAAAACGCGTTCGCAGTGGATGATCTGCCGCAATTCCTCTTCCGCCTTCTGAAAATAGGGCAGATCGCTGCGTTCCATCGTGAAGGAAATGTCCGCCAGCCCTTTTTCCCCCACGTTTTGCACGATCATATCCACATTGATGTTCTTCCCGGCCAGAAAGTGGAACAACGCGGCCGCCGTTCCGGGTTTGTCGGCGATGCCGATCAGGGTGACTTTGGCTTCCTTGACGCTGTGGGTGATCGCGCTGACAACGACATCTTCCATCTCTTTGACCTCCTCGATGATCAGGGTGCCGGGTTTGTCGACAAAACTGGACAAGACTTGCACGGGAACCTTGTATTTGGCCGCGAATTGGACGGACCGGGTGTGAAGCACTTTGGCGCCCGCCGACGCCATTTCCAGCATTTCCTCGTAGGACAGCACGGGGATCTTTTTCGGACGGTCCACGATCCGGGGATCGGCCGCGTACACCCCGTCCACATCGGTGTAAATGTCGCACCGTTCGGCCTGCAATACGGCCGCCAGGGCCACGGCCGTCGTGTCCGAACCGCCACGCCCCAGCGTGGTGATTTCCCGGCTGTCGGTCACCCCTTGGAATCCGGCCACCACCACGATCTTGCCTTCCGCGAACGCTTGCTGAATCTTGGTGATATCGATACTGCGGATTTTGGCCTTGGAGAACCCCTCGTCGGTGCGGATGTCGATCTGCGGCCCGGTGAACGAAACCGCCGGATGGCCCAATTTCTGGATCGCCAGGGCCATCAACGCGATGCTCACCTGCTCGCCCGCGGCCGCCAGCATGTCCCGCTCCCGCAGCGAACCGGCCGGATCAATCTGGTTGGCCAATCCCAGCAGCCGGTCGGTTTCGCCGGCCATGGCCGAAACCACCACGGCCACTTGGTATCCGGCCCGGGCGTCCCGGACCGCCTTTTCCGCGGCGGCCAGAATCCGCTCGGGATCTTTCATGGATGTCCCGCCGTATTTTTGCACGATCACTGCCATGATGACTTTTTTTCCCTCGCCGTTACGGGATAAGAATCTCGTCCAGTGTGGCTTGTTCCGTCAACAAATCAATCAGGCGGTGCCCCGTTACCCGTTGGGCAGTCCGGTGGCGCACCGCCCATTCCGAATACCCGCCTTCGCCCCGGCGCGCCGGATCGCGGCTGTCGTACAAGAAAAACGGAACCGGCTCGTTCGTGTGGGTCCGCAAGGCTATGGGCGTGGGATGATCCGGCAGCACCAACAACCGGAATGGCTCGTTCCCCCGCCGCAGCCCTTCGACAACCGGCCGCAGCAGGCGTTGATCAAAGTCCGTGATGGCCTGGGTCTTGCGGACCGCGTCGCCCGCGTGCCCCATCTCATCCGTGGCTTCCACATGAACGCACACGAACGGTTTGCGCTGGAGCACTTCCAGGGCCGCGGCCGCTTTGCCCTCGTAATTCGTGTCCATGAGGCCGGTCGCGCCCGGCACCACGATGACTTCCAGCCCGGCCAGCCGCCCGATGCCCCGCACCAGGTCCACGGCCGAGATCACGCCGCCTTCCAGCCCGCAACGCTCCCGGTAGGGAGTCAGCGCCGGCTTCGTGCCCTGCCCCCACAGCCAGATCTGCGTGGCCGGCGGTTTTCCGGCCGCGATCCGCTTTTGATTGACCGGATGCCCGGCCAGCACGGCCTGGGATCGCTCCATCAGTTCCCGGATCGTCGGCCCGGCCGGTCCTTCCGGGAGATGGGGCGCGGTTTCCCGCTCCAAAATGTCGTGCGGCGGAGTGCAGCGCGCGTCGAGATAATCAACGGGCGCGGTCAGGATGTGCCGGTACTGCACGCCGGTGTAAAACCGCAACGTCTCCGTCCCGAGCGCCGCGTTGAGCGCCTCGATCAACGCGGCCGCCTCCGGCGTGGTGATATGCCCGGCGGTGAACTCCTTCATCCGCCCCTCGTGGATGGTCACCAGGTTGCACCGGAAAGCCACCCGGTTCTCCAAATCGATGCCCAAATTGGCCGCTTCCAACGGCGCGCGCCCGCTGTATATGCGGGCCGGATCGTAGCCGAAGATGGAGAGGCAGGCCACATCGCTCCCCGGATGGCAGCCATTCGGAACCGTCTGGGCCCATGCCGCCAGGGCATGATCCGCCAGGGTATCCATGGTCGGGGTCGCGGCGAGCCGGAGCGGGGTGTCCCCTTCCGGATACGCCTGGAGTTGGTCGCTCGCGCCGTCGGGGATCGCGATGATGTATTTCATGGATTTGATCGAACCATCCGAGGCTTCAGCCTCGTTGCGGATTCATATGTTCCAACCGGATCAGTTTGGGCGCCGCCATGACCACGTCCAGTTCCTCGATTTGACTCAGCGCGTGCAGCATGTCGCCTTCACGCGCTTTGTGGGTCATGATCACGATAGGGCACACGTTGTCGCGGCTCGCTTCGGTCTGCAACACGGACAGGATGCTGATATTGTGCTCGCCCAGAATGCCCGCGATCTTGGATAAAACCCGGGGTTGATCCTTGACCACGAAGCGCAGGTAATACTCGGTGATCACTTCGCTCATGGGGCGCAGGGATTTCGCCGGCGTATAAAAATAAGCGTAATCGGCCGGCCGGCGCGCCAAGCGGTCCCGCGCGCATTGGATCAAATCGCTCACCACGGCATGGCCGGTCGGCCAGTCGCCGGCTCCCCGCCCGTAGAGCATGGTCGATCCCAGCCCCTCGGCGTAGGTGTTGACGGCGTTAAACACGCCATGCACCCAGGCCAGCAACTGGCTTTTGGGGATGAATGTGGGATGCACCCGGACCTCCACCTCCCCATCCAGATCCTTGGCGATGGCCAAGAGTTTCAGCCGGTAGCCCAGTTTCTCCCCGAAGCGGATGTCCTCCACCGTGATATCCCGGATGCCTTGGGTGTACACATCCTCCAGGGGGATCGCCGTGCCGAAACAGATGGACGCCAGCACCACGATTTTATGGGCGGCATCGTTGCCGTCCACATCATACGAGGGATCCATCTCCGCGTAGCCCAGCTTTTGCGCCTCGCGCAAGACGGTCTCGAATGACCGCCCGTGTTCCCCCATCTGGGTCAGGATGTAATTGCTGGTCCCATTGATGATCGCGTGAATCTCCCGGATCCGCGCCGAGGCCAGCCCCCCGTACAGCGTTTGGATGATGGGAATACCGCCGCCCACCGCGCCCTCGAAATGAATTTTCCGCCCCTGCCGGTCGGCGGCCCGGAACAACTCCGCTCCATGCGCGGCCAGGAGGGCCTTGTTGGCGGTCACCACGTCTTTTTGGTGTTCCAGCGCCCCCAAAACCAATTCCTTGGCGATGGTCGTCCCGCCCACCAACTCCACGATCACGTCAATATCCGGATCCCGGATCAGTTCCCACGCGTCGGTCGTGCGTTTCACGTTCGAGACATCCACCCCCCGGTCGGTTTCCCAATCCAGGTCGGCGATCGCCTGGAGCGTGATTTCGGTCCCGGCCCGTTGCTGGATTTGCGTGGCGTTGGCGAGCAAGGTTTTCACCGCGCCCGAACCCACGGTCCCGAATCCGATCAAGCCAACGCACAAGGCCATGGACGTATCCGCTCCTGTTTTCGGCAATTTGTTTTTAGCGAATGTAATGGCGTAGTCTACAACGCTCCGTTCTTCCCGTGAAGGCGCGGAAGGAGCGGATGCCGGCCGCCTTCATGCGGCCGACCAGCGTTTTCGGGCCGGACGAACCGGCTTATTGGGGGGTGGATTCCAGCTCGTCGAGTTTGGTTTTGATTTTTTGGTACATGTCTTCCACGCGGCGGGCCAATTCCTCCTGGCCTTTTTGGCGGAGCGCTTCCCCCATTTCCTTCAACTCCTCCAGATCCTGGGAGATATCCTCCTTGGCGGCTTCGGTCATGGGAGTGGCCGAATCGATGATGCCGGAAAAGGCCTTGGCGAAATCCGGCGACACGGAAGCGATGACATCTTTCGCCTGAGCGTTAAGGTCCTTGAAAAGATCCGTGAGGCCGCCCAGCAGTTTTTCGCCGTCGCCGCGCAACTGGGGAAGCCGTTCCTCAACCATTTTTTGCATTTTCTCCAACGCGCCGCCGGGGGCGGAGGATTCTCCTGATTCCGTGGAGGATTCCGTACTCGAAAAGAAACCATCCGGCCCCTTGGCATAAAACGCCAATCCCACCAGGACGATGATCGCCAACAAAATGAGGATCCGCAGTGTACGCATAACCGGCCTTTCCGTTTCTGATCAGAATCTGGGATTGTGCCCGGAACATTCGTATTCTCGCAGGGACATTGTACTTTGACTGGCGCGCGGGGAGAGGGGGAAACCCCATTCCCCGCCGGAACACCAAGCGAAACGGGGAGGCTTCGGAGAAAGGATCTGGGAAAAAGGCATCGATTGACCTGATCGCAAAGAAAAGAATGGAGGGCTTTCACTCTTTCAGGGCTCCCCCAGGCTGGTCTTCCAAATCCTTCACTCTTTCATCCGATACAAAACCACCTCCCCGGATTGGCCGGTTTTTTCGAAATACCCGGGATGGTTCAGATATTCCCTGTGGCCCAAACGCTGGGTGATGGGATGGGTCTTTTCGTCGGGGATCTGGAGATAATACCGCACGCCTTGCTGAAGGAGATGCCGGTGGATTTCGGGATACGGGCGGCCGTAAAGCGGAGTCAATCCGCAATCGTCCAGGTGAATGATGCGGATATCGTCCCGGTATACGTGGTACCGGTTGTCGTGGGTGAGGATCACGGCCCCGCGTTCCAGTTCCTCGTTGATCTGCCGCCAGATGGGAGCCTCGGCGGGATAGGCAAAGCGGTTGAACTCGGCCGGCGGAAGTCCCGGATGCTTGAACAACGGCAGCGACGGGTGAGGGATCTTCGGTCCCATGATCGAAAAAGCGGCGCCGGGGACCAGCGCGGCCAGGAGAATGGCCACACCCAACGCGGCGCGTATCCCCGGGTGCTCGGCTTGCGAAAGAAAGCGCGCGGCAAACAGGCCAAGAATCGGAAACGCCGCGATGGTGTGATACCAATAGAGCCCGGAAATCATGTACTGATAGATAAACAACAGGAAGAGGAGAAAGCCCAGGGGGACGAAGAGCGCCTGGTTTTTCCGCCAGCCCAAGAGAAACGCGGGGACCAAAAAACCCAGCAGGAGAGGAGAAAAGCGCCAGTCACGGGGGATCTCGATCAAGGTGTTGCGGATTTTCTGAAACAAGGTATGACCCAACTTGCCCGCGCCGTTGCCATGGGCGCTCCATTCGCGCTCGCAGGAAGCAAGAACCTCGAGGTTGATGTTCTTGCCGCCCAGGATGCTGGGGAAAAAGGCGTAAACCGGATTGCCGGTGACGATCCAGTTGCGCACGTACCAGGTCAGCCCCAGAGCCAACCAGAATCCCAAATAGCCCAGTGCGGCAAACCGGCGCTGACCCGTGAAATCCGGCGTCCGGCTCCACCATGCGCCTGCGAAGGCCAGCAGCATCGGCGGCCAGACGATCCAGCCCAGGTAGTTGATGTGGGGCAGGATGGCAGCCACGGCCAACAGGGGCTGGGCGGAACGCCAATCCGGCCGGCGGATGAATCCCTCCAAAAACAACATGAAGAGAACCGTGTAGAGCATCACCAGGGCGTAATCGGACGCCCAGACAAAATACGTGGTGACGTAAGGCAGCGACCGGAAGGCCAACACCGCGAGTATGGCCGCCAGGCGGTTGGAAAACAGGCGCCAGGCGAGATAGTACAGCGCCAATAGGCTCCCCAGGCCCGCCAGCGGGGGCAGCAACTGGCCGTAGAGATCCGACCAGGATCCCCACAGCGTGGCGGTGACGGCCTGGTGCAGGGGATACAGGTGCGGGTAGTTCGCGCCCAGGCCCAAGCCCACCTGCAGGCAGACCAGCACGGGAAAGCCGCCCTGCATCCAAGTCAACTTGCCGTAGTGAATGTAGAGGATCAGCGCGTCCCAGTAATTCACGGGATAAAGGACGGCGTGATAGAAACTGAGCACGGTGAGGAAGGCCAAAAGTCCCCAGGCGCACCCGTATACACCGCGTTGAAAGCGGTCCGGGAGCGGAGCGGCGGACGGCGGCGGATCCGCCTCCCCCCAGCCCCAGCGCCGTTTCAATCCCAGCAACAGGCCGATCAATCCCGCCAACGACAGCAGGATGGTGACGCGATTCAACAAAAAAAAGATGGCCCACAATTCAAGGACGAACGTGGCCAGGCCGATTCCCATGAACCCGGCGGCGGGGATTTCCACCCAGTAAGGCAAGCGCCGGAAAAGGCGCAGAAACAGCACGCCTGCCGCGCCATGCAAAACCAGCGAGACGGATTCATACGCCAGGCTGCTCCAAAATCCTTCCGGAACACGCCATTCGATGGCGAACACCGCCTTGAAAAACTCCGGGAAGACGGCCGTCAGCAGCGGGGGATTGAGCGGATAGCGGAAAAACTGGACAAAACTGACCGCCAGAAATCCCAAAACCGATCCCGCCACCCAGATAGGGGCGGCGCGGAACGGGCCGGATGGGGATTCCTGGGAATGGGCGTTAGGCGTCATCCCACTCCTTCCCGGTGATGCGGCGGTAGGCGTCGATGTAGCGCAGGCGGGTATGCTCGATAATCTCGTCCGGGAGATCGGGAGGCGGGGGATTGTGATCCCACTGGATGCGGTTGAGATAATCGCGGACGAATTGCTTATCCAGGGCTTCCTGGGATTGTCCCGGCTGGTAGGTATCGGCCAGCCAGAAACGGGATGAATCGGGGGTGAGCAGCTCGTCGATGAGGAGAATCTCGTCACCATCCATCCCGAATTCGAACTTGGTGTCGGCCAGGATCACGCCCCGTTCGCGGGCCAATTGGGCGGCGGCGCGGTAGATCTCAAGGCTGCGGCCGCGCAACTCTTCCGCTTCCCACCCGCCGATTTCGGCCAGCATTTCATCGAAGGAGATGTTCTCGTCGTGCCCCTCCTTGTTCTTGCGGGCGGGGGTGAAGAGGGGCTTGGGCAATGCGTCCGAATTGCGCAGGCCGGCGGGCAACAGGATGCCGCAAACGGTGCGGTTCTGCTGATATTCGGCCCAAGCGGATCCGGCCAGGTAACCACGCACCACGCATTCCACCGGCAGCGGTTCCACTTTTTTCACCAGCATGGAACGCTTGGCGAGGATCTCCGGATATTGGTTGAACGGCGCGGGGTAATCCGCCACCTCGGTCGAGAGGACATGATGGGGCCGGGCCGGCGCGAGGGTTTCAAACCAAAAGAGCGACATTTGCGTGAGGACCGCGCCCTTGTCGGGCACGCCCTGGGGCAAGACACAATCGAAGGCGCTGATGCGGTCGGTGGCCACCAGCAGCAAGACATCACCCAGGTCGAATATATCGCGCACCTTGCCCCGCTGGGCGGGCCGCACGCCGGGGATCTCGATGGAGGTAAGGGCTGGTTTCATGGAGGGGATCTCTCTTCTCAGTGATTGAATAAACTATCTCTATTACCACAGAACCTGATTTCGTCAACACACACCCCCGCGCATCTTCCAGAAATCGCTTACGGCACCCTGCCAGTACCGGCATGGTCCTTCCCGCATTCCCGCAGGTAGGCGGCCGCTTGCTCCGGGGGCATGGGATTAATGTAAAACCCCGTGCCCCATTCGAAACCCGCCACGCGGGTGAGTTTGGGAGTGATTTCGAGGTGCCAGTGATAATGGGGCAACGCCGCCGGGGCTTCCCGGCAAGGCGAGGTGTGAAGCATGAAATTGTAAGGAGGATCCCGCAGCAACACTTTGATTCGCCGGAGCGTCTCCCGGAGGACCATGGCCAGATGCGAGAGCCGGTCATCCGGCAAATTGACGAAATGGGGATCGTGGCGCTGGGGGAGAATCCAGGTTTCGAAAGGAAAACGGGAAGCGTATGGCTCAATCGCCAGAAACGCTTCGTTTTCGAGGACCACTCGCTGCGGAT
Source organism: Candidatus Omnitrophota bacterium (assembly GCA_013177805.1). GTDB lineage: Bacteria > Hinthialibacterota > Hinthialibacteria > Hinthialibacterales > Hinthialibacteraceae > JABLXU01. The sequence goes on along the minus strand of JABLXU010000024.1, from coordinate 57,290 downwards.
CATCTTTTTCCTGGCGGATCATGTCGCAATACACGCACCGTTCGTTGGCATCGTAATAATCGCGGGCGCCGAGCATTTCCTCGCTGACCCGTTTCGGAACGATAGGCAAGGCAATGATCTGGGAATGAGGATGGTCGAGAGACGCGCCGGCTTCCTGGCCGTGATTCTTGAAAATGAGAACATAGTCAAAATCCTGTTCGCGGCTGAGCTGGTAGATACGTTCGCGGTAAGCCCAGAGGATTTTTTCCACATGGAGGCCGGTGTAATCCGCGAAGCTCTGGTCATGGACGGGAGTTTCGATCAGGACTTCGTGCGTGCCCAGGCCGGTCATTTTCTCGTACAAGCCGTGCAACTCGCGGTGCAGAGAGCCTTCCTGAACCAGGGCGGGAAACTTGTTGGGCACCACGCGGAGAATCCAATCCGCCGGAGCCGCGCCGGGATCGAACGCCGGGCAAGCCAGGATTTCCTTGGGCGTTTTTTCTTCGTGGCCGGGACAGAACGGGCAGAAACCGGCACGGGGCGGCATGGGCGCCTGGACGAAATCCAGCGGCCGCTTGGCCCGTTCCTGGGCCACGATCACCCAGCGGTTGATGATAGGGTCTCTGCGTAATTCGGGCATAAGGGGTCCCTCAACACCTGCCGTTGGATTTGGGTCTACTCTGAATCAGGATATCCAGGATCACCAAGAGGACCAAGATCACAGATCGGGAAATCCCCCCGGCCGGGACGACACGGCTTCCTCAATTTCAATAGGGATGGTGCCCAGGTTCTTGACTTCGAATTCCGCGTTATGGAGCCGCAGTTTGCCGTGCAATAGGCCGGGCGATGCGGTGTCCGCCGCCTGCACGGTGTACTCGGCGGCGCCCATAGCGGCATCGGGCTTGGCGCAAGCGGTCCGGCCGCCGTTAAGCAGCGTATCACCGTCATACAGCAAAAAATCGGCCGACAACTGCTCCAGGTTGATGGGCATTCCCGATTCGTCGCGGCAATGGAAGATCAATTTGATTCCCGCGTCATGTTGATTCAAACGGATGGGCGAACTCATGGCCATTCCTCCCAAAACGGCCGGCGGGGAAACCGGACCAGAATCGTGTGGCGAAGCGGCAGGGTGACTTCCAGCGCAATGGAATAGTCCTTCCCGGTGAGGATGACCTCCCGCCCCTCGAGCGGCCGGCCGGTCATCCGGCCGGTCCGGCGTGGAAGAGGATCATCCAGGGGATGCGGATAGGGATCGGGGTGGAGATCCGGCATCGAAATCTCTCCTTTCCGAAGCGGCTTGGCTTACCACGGCAGATCAGGCAACAGGTAAAACATCCCGTCGGCGGGCGGCGTGGCGGAGCGGATTTCGCGCGAGGCCTTGGTGGCGGTGGTGGCGTTAGGGTAATAGAAAATCCGGAAGAAGGTCTCGAGCGGCGCGGTGAAGAGGGGATCATCCGGCGCGGCGAGGTCGATCTCCATGTGCGAAGGCATGTCGGCCGGGACTTGGCGCCAGGGCGTGTCGATCGTGTCCGCGGCGTACCACAACCGGGCGCGGGACAACTCACGCGCGGCGATCGCGGATTCCCGCCACGTTTCACCGAGCCGGGCTCCCAGCGCCGCGCTGGCCGCTTCAATCTGGGCCGCGATGGCCTGCGTCACCGAGGCGGCGGAATCGTGGACCCAGCCGGGAATTTCACTCTGATAGGGAACGAACGCGCTTTCGGTCATGGGGGTGAGGCCGTTGAGGCCGGCCACTTCAGCGGCAATCGAGGCTAGGCCCGCGCCGGTATCCACCAGGTCATAGGTCTGCAGGATTTGGGCTGTGACGCCGTTGACCAGCCCGGAAATGAGGACGGCATAGCGGCCGGGATCGTCTTCGGCGGTGGCGTGTGTGCCGGCGGCGAGGCCGGTTTGCACCGGCGTGAGGCTGCCCTGGGCGATGGTCTGGCCGTTTTTCAGAATGCGGTACGTGGCCTCGGCGGGATCGGCGGGCGCGCCGGTGGCGTGATCCGCGAAGAGCGCCCAAATGGGAATGAGATCGCCTTTCTCAAAAACGCCTTGAAACGATTGCGCGTGGACGATGATGGAACAGAAAAGGACGAGCAGAACAGCGAGTCCGGATTTATTCATGGTTGGGTTCCTTTCGGGTGATGTTGGATTGTCTGAATCGGGTGGGCCAGGATGCACAAGATGACCGGGATGTGGGAAGATCCCGCGCTGGCGCGGTATCCCATCCCCAAAGAGAATCCGTCTCCTGGCTCATCCGGCCTTCCAGGAAGAGAGCAGGCGGCTGAGCAGGGCGAAGAGGGTTCCCGCCAATCCGCCCACCACCGCCGCGCCCGCCTTGACGCCGGCGATGTCGATGCGGTTGCGCTCGACCTTTTGCGCCAAACTGATGTAGGCATGATGGATGTCCCGCAAGGTGTGTTCGATGTTTTCGAGCTTGGTGCGGATGTGTTCCAGCGAGGTTTGGATTTCGACATATTCGCTGGTGTATTTGGGTTCGGATCCGTTCATGGAAACCTCCTTCGGGATATTTGACCAATGCAATTCCCTGCCTTGAACCGTGGGAAGGCGAACCTCCAGGGGAGCCGCCATCCGGTGAAGTCCGGCCATGAAAGACCCAGCCCGCGGGAACCCCGCCTGCTCAATGCGCGCCCATCCCGATTTTCGGGAAAGAATCGGAAGAACACGAAGCGTTGCCCTGCCGGGACCGGTGGCGGCATCCCCCGGCCATCGATCGAATCGCTTGTTTTCCCGTCGTTCCCCTCTCCCTCTGGGAGGGCAAGTTCCAGTCCCTCTCCCTCTGGGAGAGGGCCGGGGTGAGGGAAAACCAAGGATCCTTTCACCTGGGACTATCCCCCCAAATACCCCCAAGGGATCGGGAGGATTATGTTCATATATTTACATTGCATTCCTTCACAGCTTGTGCCAGCCGGTGGATTTGTAAATGTACGCGCCGTCCTGGTTGTCATCGGCGGGGTGATCGAAATAGATCAGCTCCCCCACGTGGCCATCAGGCAGAAAGCCGTAAACCGGCAGCTGCAACGGGCCGGTCAGGGTCAGCCGGCCGGTTTCCGCGTCGAGGACCATGGCGTTGATCGAGGTATCGCTGTGCCAAGCGAAGAAATAGTCCGAATAGAAATCAAAAGTGTCGGGTGAAATGGCCAGCCGGTAAAGCGTGTCATACAATAGCAATTTGTCGCCCGGTTCGTCCTCGGCGAACTGGAATACACCACCGGCGGTCACATCGCCTCCGGCCTCCAGGTCCCGCCTGATTTTCACATCGCCTTCGTCCCCCAAAATCACCATCAAATCCGGAACCGTGTCCGAGTGGAACTTGATGTTCCGATCCGAAGTGATATCGAGGTCGAAAGGCGAAATCCCGATCTTGTAGGCATGGCTGAAGAACCGGATCTTGTCCCCGAGAAAATCCGGAAATTCCATCATCGTGGCGGGGACGATCACCGCGCCGGCGCGGCCGTTGTCGGTGGGATCGAGAACCAGGTCGACGTTGGACCGCAACACCAGGTTCGGCCCATCCTGCGTGATGTGGAAGATTCCGGTTTGGGTGACGATCGCCAAGGTCTGCGCCCGGATCGTCGAGGTGGCGGCGGTGAGATCGCCGTACACGAAGCCGCCGGTCTTGAGCAGAAAGGCGTCTTCGATCTGTTCTTGGGCAATGAGGGTTTGAGGCGCTGCGGGAAGAGCGGCAATGAACCAGCTGAAAACGATAAGGAGATGGATGATGGGCATGATTAGCATCCTTCGTGAGATTGTCATTTCCTTCGCGGAATGTCCTCTCCGCGAAATCGGGATTCCGGACGGTTAGGATACACAATGAGAGATGGATTGCGTTCCATAAGCGTTGGGGTATGGCGTTGCCGGATCGATACCCAGGGACCGATCCCCTCTCCCCCCGGGAGAGGGCAAGGGGGAGGGAATAATCCGGCTCGACCGGTGTCACTCCACTTCATACTCAATCACATACCGGTGCTGAATGCGGTAATGCCCGGGGGGAGGCTTCAGAAAGGTGTACCCGCGGCGGCCGGGATCTTCCACATAATCCACATCCCGCGCCTGCAATACGCCGTTGACGAATACATCCAGCGTCCCCGGCCGGAAGACATGGCACGTGGAAAAGGCCTGGCGGACGCCGTCCGGCGGTTCGGACGGCCGGAGGTCGGAGGCGTGGCGGTGAGCCTCGCCCAACAGAAGCCGCGGACGGATATCCACGATATACGAATGAAGGCCGTCATCCGCGTCCAGAATCCGATCCGCGCCCGCGCGGTGGACGATCCGCGCGAGAGCCAGCGTGTCCCCCGGTGCTTCGGGCGCGAAAGGCGGATCCGATTCCAAACCGGTGATCACCTCAAGTTCGCCCTGATCCGTCAGCACCACCAGATCAATCCGGGGCGCGTTGCCTGGAGGCGTGAAGCTTCCGCCGAGAGGCACCGTCATCGCTTCCGCGATTCCCGCGAAACCGGTTCCCAAGACCGCCCAGCCCGGCATCACCCTCACGGTCATTTGCGGCGGCGAAGAAGCAGTTACGCGCAGGGGCGAATCGTCACGCGCCGTGATCACCGCGGGCCCGGCCTGCGCCAGCAGCCGCGCGCCGGTCTGATGCAATAGTTCGAAGGCGGCCGCCAGATTGCCGTTCCAACGGTTCATCTTGGAAGAAGTCAGGGGGACTTCCTGGTAGATGAACATGGCGGAAGTATTGTTTGGATTTTGCGGATCGTACCGGCCGTAGCGCGGCATGTCACACCTCCCGTTCCGCGGACCGATCAAGCGGGATCCGGTGCGAAGCCTCGCGCGTGAAGATCCAGATTTCCCCGGGCGGTTCCATTTCGTTACCCGAAACAGGCAGGATCTCCGCGAGACAACATCCATCTGGTGTTAGGACCTGCTGGGCGATCCGGTTCGCGTCCGTCTTGGAGTGGCAGCGCACCCAAAGCTTTTCGGCGCTCCCGGCGAGGGGCCCCAGCCATTCGCCGGCCGGATGGGATTCTTCGATGAGACCGGCCTCCCGCAAGGAGTGGAACACGGGATCCCCAGCGCCGCAGATCAGCACAAAGGATGCTTCGCGCGGATTCGATAAGGCGGTCCGCGCGCCGGCGAGGCAGGTGCCGCGGTCCGCGCTTTTATAAACCAGCGATCCTTCCAGCACCTCGGTGACATGGCCGATGAGGCGGTAGCAAGTCTGACCGCCGTACCGCTCGCCGGGGCGGTGGCCGCACGCGCCGTTGGCGGCCTGGCAGATCGAACAACGCCAGTTGTCGTATTTCCACGCCAGCGAGACCTCGCGGTAGATGCCCCCGTCGATGTTAAGTCGCAGGTCCTTCGCGCCGCTGGTGTCCCGCAGCCAATAGAACCAGGCGCGGACGAAGAACAACGGTTCGCCGTTTTCGTCCGTGCCGCGTTCCACCACCGCCGCCTTGAAAAACCGGGCAAGGGGCAAGCCCGTACGGTCATGGCCGGTCAGCACCGATTGCCCCACGATCCGCTCGGCGATTTCTTCCAGCGCGCCGCGCGTGAACCGGCAACCATCCGAGGAACAGGGCTGGGATGAACAGAGATACATGCTGCGCACATAAACCTGCTCCGGCCGCAGCGGAACGGCGGCATAGCGGTTGATCGCCTCCATATCCGCGCTCGAAGGCGGGGCGTCTTCGAACCCCGGTTGGCTCCGGGTGATGACGGTGGCGGCTGCCGGGGAAGGGTCATTGGTTTGTAAGAATGAATACTGGGACATGCGCACCTCCTGTCAAACCCAAAAATCGCGGTACCGAATGACACAGCGGACCTTCGCGGACTGGGGCTGAAACCGGACCGTGAGCGTGTTGATCCCTGGCCGCAGAAACGGGAAACGGCCATGGGCGATGGAGTAGCGGTTGCGGCCTTGAACCAGGAGTTCGCGTTTCTCGGAATCGGCGGTGATCACCTGTCCCGCCGGTAAGGTTTCCTCCAGGGTGAGGAAATCGTCCGCGGTCAGGAATTGCAACTGGGTAAGAGGGGCCTCCGGTTCTAACGTGATGAACAACGGCGCGAGCCAGTTGCCCCGGTGGAACAACGAAAAGCGGCCCTGGCCGAACGCGGCCGTGCTCTCATGCGCGTACAACGTGGCGCCCCGTTCATACCGGTCCAGCGTGAAGACCAGCAATTCGATCCACGCGGCAAGGCCGGCAGGGACCGGCGTCTCGTGAAACTCTCTCCGCCGCCCGTGGTAATAGCGGCCGGGATGTAGAGAGAGCGCGGCCTCCTGCTTGTCAAAGGCCTCCACGGCGTGCCGCAACGCCGCGAGGGCAAAATCCAGGTCCCAGCGGGAATCCGCGCGCAGCAGGGACCGGATCTGGATTTCCTTGCGGACCTTGCTTTTGGCCTCGATCACGCTGACCTGGCATTCGGTAGCGGCTTCGGGGAAACGAAAATCGCCGAGTGTGATCATCGCGCGTCTCCGGGCCTCACCAGCAGCACTCCAGGCGCGCGCGTTTTCAACCAGGGACGCAACAAGTCCCAGGCTTCCCGCCAGAGTTGCTGCGAGAGATCCATCAATCCTTGAACACGGGATGGCTCGTCCATCCGCAAATTCTTGGTCCGCCAATCCTGGGCCGTGAGGGTGGAGGAAACCGCCAGCGCCCGGAGGGTATGCGACACGCCCAACAAGGCTTCGGATCGTTTAACCTCGTCCGGAATTAGGCCGGCTTCCGTCAGCGTGGTCTGCTCCAGAATTTCCCGGTGCGCTTTTTCCAGGTTCCAGCGCAACAGGTCCGACGGCACTTGACCAAAGTTCCGCAAGTCGCATTCCCGCCGCGCTTCGTGTTCGGATACAAACGCCATGGTTGAACCCCCAAACAGACGAAGGGAAATGGATTACCCGGGCGGACACGAAGGTCCGCCCCTGCTTCCTAACCCAGGGCGCACGGGGGGAGAGCCGGCGGGACGGCCGCGCTACGGCCAAACCGCCGCCTCTCCCTCCCGCATGGTTGGGTTGCTTACGCCTGGCCGATGTCAAGCACTTTGGAGGCGCTGGTGATGACCTTGGCGAAGCCGGCCACCTCAGAAATGGCGGTGCCTTCAATCTGCCGGCGGATGAGGCGTTCGCTTTCGGTGAGTACCCCGGTTTCGTACACCTCCTGCAAGGCGAAACGGCGGTCCAAGCCGAGGATCAGGTTATCGGGAACCGACGGGTCGACGATCAGCTCCGCGCCGAAGAGCCGCACCCGTTCGCCTTGAGTCTGGAATCCTCCGGAGATGGCAGGCTCGGCGATCGGCTCGACCGTGAGGAGCTTGGTAGCGGTGGCCGGATGGCAGAGCATCACATCCATGCGGTAGGGCGCGAAAGAAAGGACGAACGACACCAAATCGCCATACGTCAGGGTGCCGCTGGTTTCAACATCGGCGGCGGGTGCGGGATTGTTGTTGCCGTCGCCGTTAATCAGCACCTGGACCGCGTCCTTGAACTTGTCGCGCTGGATCTGCACGCCGATGCCGCGCAGGAAAATGGCCACCACGTTGGCGCGCTTGCGCCGGATGGCCTCGTAGGTGGCCTGCAAGTACCGCCCGTATTTCTTGATGAGGACCGTGTGCTCGGCGGTCTTCAACTCGATGGCGGGAAGCGACGCGCCTTCGGAGGCGAGCGCCAGGGACTTCTCCCCCTCCTGGTACACCGAGTCATCCATGTAGAGGCTCTTGTACGTGTTGTCGTCGATCTTGACCCGCGCGGCGAGAATGGCGCGCAGGGGGGTGAAGTCCTCGAAGCCGGCGCGCACGGCGCGGGAAACGAACTCGGGAAACAAGACCGCGCTTTCCTGCGAAGCGAAAAAACGGTCCACAATGTCCGCGCTGTCGCCGTTGACACGGATGCCGGTCAAGGCCAACTGGCGCTCAAAGGCATCGAGGGGGGCGTCACCGGGAGAGGGATCGAGGGTTTCAAGGTAACCGGTTAAATCCAAACCGCGCTGGGCGGCCTCGGCGTACAGGCCCTCATGCAGGGGAATGGCCGCCGCGCGGTGCAATTCTTCAGGCAGGGTGTTCAGTTTCTCTTCCGGGAATAACATGAGTAAGGTCTCCTTATTCGACTCTCGTTTCCAATCGCTGACAGGGGGATTACAAAAGCACGTCGCAGGTGTGGGTGACCAAATCCACGGCGATCACCGTGCCGCGGGCGATGTTGCCCCCCGCCGGATCGCCCGACACCGCCGGGGCCTGGTATACCTTCCCCGCGCCATCCACCACCACCCCGTTGCCAACGCTGGGGGCGGTTTTGCCGGTGTTGATCTTGAACCGCGCCACACCCCGGATCTGCGCGGTCGCCAGCCCGCCGGCCACGTATTCCAGCCGGCCGAGCAACTGGCCGCCGTCGGTTCCGTGGTTGATCTGGTTGCTGCCGGCCAGGCTCACGGCATCGCCGATATGGTCCGAATCCAGGTCATACGCGCCGCCGGTTGCGGTGACGGCAAAGGTGCCATACAGCGCTCCGATGCCATGGTTGTCGATCGTTCGGGTCATGAGGTCCTCCTTGATCAGCAATTCCTGATTCCCTAATGGATTGGCATGGATTTGTGTGGTTATTCGCAGAGGAAATGGGAAGCGAAAGGCTCCCCTCACCGTAACCCTCTCCCAAAACGCGGGCGGATGGATTGCTTTCGTCATAACCATCCCACGAGGGGGGCCCTGCCCGCGCGGGACCGCCGCTGGCTCTCCATGTCACGTGGCGGATCCGGCGCGGAAACGGTAGGCGGTCCAGTCCCGCGCGTCCATCTTGTCTGCGGCCGTCCCGGCTGCAATCCGGGAAGCGGGGCGCGTGGGATACAGCGCGTTGAATTCCGCGGTGACCTGCGAGTGCCAACGGGCCACCTCGGCGGGTTCCGTCTCGTCCTGGGCCAGCAACCGCTCCATGGCCCGCAGGCGCTCCTGATCGCCGGTGTGGATGACCACCGCCCGCAGACGGTGGAGAATTTCCCGCTTGCGCCGGTCCAGATCCCGCCGGCCGGCGTCCGCCAGCCGGGATAGACGCTGGTTTTCGCGCGCCAACCGCTCGATTTCCTGGGATTGTTGTTCCAACTGGTGGGATTGCGTTTGCAGAGCGGACGTGAGCCGCGCGCCATGCCGGGCCAACTGCCTTACGTTCAGCAAGGCCGCCCACGCCTCGGGTATGCCGGAAAAAGAAGAATTGGCGTTGCTCATCCTGCGGAATCCTCCCGATTCGGCTGATAGGGATACTTCGCTTCTACTGATAGAGAACAGGCCGCAAAAAATGGGAACTAATGAGGAGAAAGAGGAAAGGAACAAAGCGATAATCTATAAATCCGGGGGGGATAAGAGAACGCGCCAGGGGCGAGGCCGCCAGGGAATGCCGGACCGTCGGAATTATTTCATCCTGGTCCATCCGTCCATCCGTCCTTCCTCGTCCGTTCCGTCCCCCTTCCGCCGGATACAATACACACAGGAGAAATTCATATCCTCGGAGGGATTTATTTTGAATATCCGGCATCGCGTGGTGATCGTCGGCGGGGGCTTCGCGGGGCTGTATGCCGCCCAGGCGCTGAAACGCGCCCCGGTGGAAGTGGTGCTGATCGACAAGCGCAATTTCCACCTCTTCCAGCCGTTGTTGTACCAGGTGGCGGCCGGGGGTTTGTCGCCTGGAGATATCGCCTCCCCCCTGCGGGCGGTTCTCAAACGGCAAAAAAACGCCCGGGTGTTGCTGGGCGAGGTCACCGGCTTGGATCTCCGGCAAAAGCAGGTCATCCTCCGGGACGATGTCATCCCGTACGATACCCTGGTGCTGGCCACCGGAGTGCGGCACTCGTATTTCGGCCACGATCAGTGGGAAGCCATCGCCCCCGGCCTGAAAACCGTCGAGGATGCCACCGAAATGCGGCGCAAAATCCTATTGGCCTTCGAAGCCGCGGAGCGCGAGCCCGATCCCTCCAAACGCCTGGCTTGGATGACCTTCGTCATCGTGGGAGGCGGCCCCACCGGCGTGGAACTGGCGGGCGCGCTGGGCGAACTGGCCCGCTCCACTTTGGCGCGTGACTTTCGCTGCATCGACCCCGCCTCGGCCCGCATTCTGCTTATCGAGGGCGGCGAACGGGTGCTGCCGCCGTTTCCTCCCGCGTTGTCGGCCAAAGCCGAAGCCGGCTTGCGGCGGCTGGGAGTCACGGTGCGCGTCCGGACGCTGGTGACCGCGATCGCGGAAGACCACGTGGTGGTGACCCACGCGGGCGCGCAAGAAATCATCCCCACCCGGACGGTTTTGTGGGCGGCCGGCGTGCAAGCCTCACCACTCGGGAAAATGCTGGCCGGACAGACCGGCGTGCCGCTCGACCGCCTGGGGCGGGTGATCGTCGAACCGGATCTGAGCGTCCCCGGCTTCCCCGATATCCTGGTGATCGGCGACCTCGCCCACTTCGCTCACCAGCACGGAACCCCCTTGCCCGGTGTGGCGCCGGTGGCCATGCAGCAGGGCCGGTACGCCGCCCGGCGGATCGTGGCGCGGCTCCAAGACCGGCCGGTCAAGCCGTTCCACTATTTCGACAAGGGCAGCATGGCGGTGATCGGACGGGCGGCGGCGGTGGCCGACTTCAAGAAGTTCCATTTTTCCGGGTATCCGGCTTGGCTGATCTGGCTGTTCGTGCACCTGCTGTACCTGGTGGAGTACGAAAACCGGGTGCTGGTGCTGATCCAATGGGCCTGGAGCTACTTCACCCGCAACCGCGGCGCGCGGCTGATCACCGGGCAAGATATCGTGCTGTTAAAAGAAGCCCGAAATGGGAATCCCACCGGACTATCCCCTGCGCCGGGAAAGATAGCCGGTGTATAGACCCAATCCCGCCGCGCGCGTAACTCAATTCTCTCACGTTCCAAGAAGGCTGCTCCATTCCCATCCGGTACTCCCCATTCGAAAGGCCGTTGCGCGAGAAGGTCCAGCCATTGCGGTACCGCAAGGTCCGGTTCCCGCCAACCGGCAAGCAGACACCCCACATCTACCAGAAGAATTTTTCAAAAATCTGTTCCGGCTTGTGCCAAGTCAAGATAAAATCTCCACTATGCCGTCTTGAAACCACATCTAGGAATGGATCCATCTTCATGCTGGCCAAATCCTCTCTGTATGGTCTTTCCGCATGGCTCGTACTCACCGGATTGAACTTCGTTTCCGCGCAAAACATCAACACGCCGGAACATTTTCCCGATCCCCATTTCCGGACTGCCGTCGAATGGTTCATGGAAGTCCCCGAAGGGGGCGCCTTCACCGCTCCAGAGGCGGCGGCCAAGACGGGGATGCTGCATTGCGCCTTTATGGAAATTCAAGACCTGAAGGGGATTGAATTTTTCACGGGCATCACCGGGCTGGTTTGCTGCCTCAACGCCATCACCCATCTGGATTTGTCGAAAAATGCCGCGCTGGAGTGGCTGGATTGCAGTTTCAATGACATGGTCACTCTTGTGGTATCCCCCGGCTCTCAGTTGAAAGTTCTGGACTGCAGTTTCAATCAACTGACGGATATTACCCATCTCGCCCCGCAAATCGCCGCCACGGTGGACGGGTATGCCGACGTACGTTACAACAACCTGACCTGTGACGACTGGGAGACCATATCCTCCCTGCGCGCCCGTTTGGGAAACCCCGTGTACGAGCACGATCCGGATTTTGACCTGGATTTTCTCGTTTCCGGTTTGGCCTATTCCCCCCAGAACGGTTCCGATCTCTCCGAATGCGAAACCGTTCCGCCAACCCCATCCCCCACGGCGTCTCCTGCGCCCAGCCGGACACCGGCCCCCACATGGACCGCCACGCCCACCCCCGTCATGTGCTTGACGGAACCGGTGGTTTTTGAGTTAGACCAACCGGATTTGGCCGCGAACGGTTGGGCGGAAATTCCTGGCGGATTTCTGCCGGATACCCCTGCCGGAACCTTCGCTTTCCGTGACTTTCCCGTGAACGAATATCCCGAATCCCACGACGGCCGGGGCTTGGCGGTCACGGTGCAGCCGGGACAAGTGACGTTCCTCTACGCGCTCCAGGCCATTCCGGCGGGGGATTCGCCGGTATTGCTGCGTTTGTACATGCGCGCGAGCTCCCCCGGCGCGCAAGTAGCCCTGGCCGCCTTGAAAGGCAACCCGGGACTATGGGATGGCTCTATCGGCGTCCTTCTGCCAAATAACACAAAACAAGCGGTGAACCAGGAATTCCGCGAGGTCTTGCTGTATCAACCGGATAGGGAAGGTGTGCTGACCCCTGCGGTTCAAGTGGCCGGACTGCCCGGGGAAGGCCATACCACGGTCTACCTCGACCGGTTGGAAATCGTGCCGGTGCAACAGCCGGTTTTTTCTTCCACCGGATATGCCTGCGCTTCCACTCTTCCACCCTTTCCCGATCCAGTGCTACTCCACCGTAACGATTTCAGCCAGGACGGCTTGCGCCAAAACGGATGGGCGGAAATCCCCGGAGGCTTTATGAATATGGAGCCGGGGATGGTGCAGTGTGGCGATTTGCCTGCCCCGGCTTTCTTGTCCTCTCTGGACGGCAAGGGAATAGCGGTCTCGTTGCGGGCCGGGCAGGTCGCGCTCCTCTATGCTTCCCCGGCGGTGGAAACGCAAGGAAATCCCCTCCTGCTGAAAATGAAAATCCGGGTGGATTCCCCCGAGGTGGCCCTGGCGCTGGGCGCGCTGAAAGGCGAACTTCAGAACGCGGACGGCTCCATCGCGTATCAAATCCCGGCCACCGCCCACGCGTTTGCCCCGCAAGAACGGGAAATCGTAATCCTTTATGAGCCGGATGAAGGGACGTTGGTGACTCCTATCATCCAAGCCGCGGCCGCCGGGAACGCGAAGGACATCCACGTCTGGATCGATTCGGTGGAAATATTCAGTTTGGATCGGGCGGCCTTCGCGTATCAAACAGCTGGGCCGCCGGCCCCTACGCCCACACCGCCGTCTGCGAATACCCCTACGCCGGCGGATACGCCGGCATCCCCGGCCTTCACGCCCACGCCGGTACCCCAACCCACCCCCACGCCGATGATCCCCGTGGTAGTCGATGGCGCGGCCGGGGGAACAATTACCCTCCCGGATCAGGCCGCGGTGGAAATTCCCGCGGGATTTACCTCCAGCGAAATCCATTTAGCCTTCAACCCGGTGGCCGGCCCTTCCAATCTAAAAACGGAGGAATATGCCGTCATGTCCGGCGAATATGAACTCACCCTCGAAACCGAAGGCGATTTCAATTCGGATTTGGTGCTGGTTCTTCCGGTCGCGAATAATGAATGGCGGGACATGGTGGATTGGGCCTTGGCGGGCGTGCAGTATTTCGACGAAACCGAAGGCCTATGGAAGCCCTTGGGAGCGTTGGCGGAATATGATCCGTCCACGAATTTGCTTACGTTCCGGTTGACCCTGCCCTCGTGGGAACCCGGGGCCGCCGCGGCGAAGCGATTGCTTCCCTCGTCGGCCGATGTCAATCAGACAGGGGATCCAGTCTTTCTCGGGCGCACGTATAAAAGAAAATTCCGGGTCTATATTCCCTTGATTGGCAATGAATTCATCACTTCCCATGAAAGCTCCAACTTCAAAATTCACTATGATCCCCGGACCGTAAAAAAAGACGCCGCCTGGAGCGCCGTGGGCAGCGGCGCGTATGAAGACACGCTGGTGCCCGATTACATCGAGGATCTGGACAAAGCCCTGAACGAGGCCCTCCGCGGCTTGTTGGCCTTGAAGCGGGACGACGGCAGCGCGGTTTTCAACGATCCCACGGCCGGCTTGATCGGGAAAAACACCTTGGATGTCTATGTGCGCGATCTGGGTACGTCCTATGGAAATTCCGCGCCGCGGGGCTGGCTCAGCGGCCGGATTCAAATCCATGAAACCCGGTTGAAACATTGGCAAGAGATGCGGGGCACCGCCGCGCACGAGCTGTGCCATTACTTGCAGGGCGATTACTATTCCCTCGGCGGGAAACCCGCGGCGTGGTTCTTTAACAATCTGTGGTTTTTCGAAGCCACCGCCAACTATTATTCCGCCGTGGCCATGAACATGGACCCAGCCGGAAAACGGGCGTATTGGTCCGATACCATGGCCAAATACCTCAGTGTTCCCATTACCGCTCCGGAAGAAGCGAGCTATTACACCTTGGCGCATTTTCTGGACTGGCTGGAAACCGGAAAATACCCCGGCGAGGCCGTGGTGGCGGATGTCATGAATCAACGCTTCTATAACACCAATGACCGCGTCAATCTCCACACCGCCATCCAAAGCCACTCCGCCTCCGCGGATACATTATCGTCGGTATTCCAGGAATATGGGGAATTCATTCTGACACATCCCAACCATCCCGGCACGGAGGGATTGAATGGCCGCATCAAAGACAGCCTGGCGGCCGATGGCATAGCCTATCTATCGCCCAAGGAAGCCGCAAGCCGGACCTTTCACTACTCCAGCCAAACCGGAAAATCCTCCCTCTATATGGAATTGAAAAGGCGGCTGGATTCCCTGTCCATCGCGTACCTCCGCTTACAAACGAAAATCCCGGACGAAGGGCTCCTGGTGGCCCGCTATGACCGCTGCCAAGGCGAAGGGCTGGCGGTCACCTCCACTTTGACCTATGCCCCCGCCGGATCCGATGACGCATGGTATGAGACGCACGAACCGCTCGACAAGACCTGGGTATTCACCAATCCCCTGGCCGTGAAGCCTTTCGGCGCGGGCGGCACGGCCTCCTTCGAACAGGCCTTCATCAACCGGGGATTCGCCGACGGCAGCCCCATGCCGGCCAACTTGCATTGCCAATATTATTTGCTGCTCAAGCCGGAAATCCTGGAAATCCAGGATGGCGCGGTGTTGTGGAGTACCAAAGAGATCGGCAATATCCCAACGGATCTCATCGCCGGCTATGAGGTCTACCGTCTCGACAGCCCTCAGGCCACCCAGGGGGTCAAACTGAACCCCACGCCCGTCCCCTATGCCGCTTCCCAGCAAAGTTTCGCCCATGCCAGCATCAAAAAAACCGACCCGCTCGTTGTGGCCGTCCGCGACACGCTGGGCTTCCATTGGCCCGAAATCACCACGGCCGACATCGTCATCGAGGACATCACCTGCGACAGCGCGCCGGTGGGGGCGTTGGTGGTCATTTCCGGCCGGGGATTTGGAACCAATCCCAGCGCCGGCCAGGTTCTCTTGGGCGGGAAAGCGGTAACGAATATTCTCTACTGGACAGACACCCGCGTCGCCGTACAGGTTCCCGATGGTGCGAAAACCGGCCCCGTCACCGTGACGGTCCTTGGCGAAACCAGCAACGCCTACCCCTACGGGATCGATGAGTCATTCGCCGCGAAAATCGATCCGTGGAAAGACAATATATCCGTTTGGGTCTCTTTTTATCCGATCGTGGATTACTCGGTCGCCATCTCCAGCGAATTCATTTACGAAAACAATTCCGGCGGCCGGATCACCTGGACGAATCCCCGGCCGGGAACCATCTCCGGCCAAGCGGAAATGGATCACTTCTCCCGCAATTCCCGCGGGGAAGAATTCAAATACAAATCCGTGAAAATCACCTTCGAGGACATTCCCCTGGTGAACTGGTGCCATTGCGAGACCTTCGACGGATTTTTCTTCACCACCATCAGCGAATGCGATCAGCCCACGTTTATCCGCTTCGCGCGGTCCGGCGCCAATCCGCCCGGCGTCCGTATCGAGATCTCGTACTATGATGAAAACGGCAACCTCACCGGGTCCTACGACTCGGCGCAAGCGAATGACCAAATCGAACTCCAGGTCAATTTCTCCAACCAACCGGTAACCATCCAATGAGACACCGGTTCCCCTCCTCCGTTCCCCGGTCCAAAACCCCGGAGTCCGCCCCGGCCGCTCCCCGGCCGCGTCAGGGTTTGGGCTGTTCCGGACCGTCGAAGACGATCGCCTTGTCGATGAAAACGGCGTAATCCTCGGATTGAGGATCCTTGCGGCCGGCCACTTCGATGGTGACAGTATGCTTCCCCCGGGGCAATCCCATGATGTGATACAAACTTTCCGCACCCTTTGGGCGGGGATAGTACATATTGATGGCGCGTTTTTTCTCCCCATCCAGGTAAGCGTTGGCGTGGCCCGCGTTCTTGTTGTACGAACCCAGCACCATGGCTCCCGTGCCTTCAAACGTCAGGACCACTTCCGCCCCCGCCTCGTTGGACATCCGCTCGTGGTTGACCTGCTCCCATTTCCCTTTCCACGTAAAGGCGGGATCGTCTTCGTTCACCACGGCTGCCGGCTGATCCTGTCTCCATTGTTCCAGTTTCGCCGGGACGGGATCCTGCAGCGCCACGGTGATCCGGCCGTCCTCGATGGAACCACCGTGGCGGAGGATCAATTTCTTGGCCCGTTCCATGGTGCTGCGGCAGATGTCTTCGAACGAATAATCGGTGAAGCTGAACTTCTCGTCTTTGATCGACTCGATTTCCTGGGTCCAATCCTTGGGCAATTGGTCATACCCCAAAATCACGCCCAGAATGCCGGCGGCGCTGGACGGATTGCAGTCCGAATCCTGCCCGCACTGGGTGGAAATGTTGACGGTCTTCTCAAAATCGCCTTGACCATACAGCAGTCCGATGGCGATGTAGGCGCCGTTGGTCTTCGCGTCAATGTCGAAGGCGTTGAACGCGCCATGGGGGCAGACATCCGTGTTCGCCCATTTGTCCTCGAACAATTGCCAGGTCTTTTTCCAGTCCTCCGGGTATTCTTGATACCAGGCCATCACATCCCGCAGGCAGCGGGCGTATTCGCTTTCCGGGGGCAACGCCCGGATCCCCGCGTCCACGATGGCGGGAATCTCGTTCTCGAAAAAAGCCACGGCGTACATCGCGCAGACGAACATCCCGCCATAGACGCCGTCACCATAGTTCATGACATGGCCCACCCGGTCGCAGAATTCATTCGAGGTGGCCGGCAAACCGGGGCACATCAGGCCGATGAAGTCGGCTTCGATCTGAAAGTCGATGTCGTCGGCGTGCGCGTTGTACAGCGGATGGCCGGATTCGGGAGGCAGAATCCCATTGCGGCAATTCTGGCGGCCGATGAAATTCGCGTGCCAGAGCTCGTATTGGCTATTGGCAAACGCCTTGCCATAGGAGACCATGGGCGCGTCGAGGCCCTCGGTATCCATGACTTGGGAAAAGGTCATTTCCACGTACAGGTCGTCCTGCCCGATGGCGCTGCGCACCGAGGCGGGATTCCACGCGATGGGCTGGTCATAGATCTTGGATTGCGCCCGGAATTCGGTAGGGCCGCCCACCGACACGCCGATCATCTGCCCGGCCCAGCCGCCTTTGATCTTGTTCAGCAATTGGTCTTCGGGGATGGTTCGCAGGGTTTGCGCGAAGAGGGATGGCGCGCTCAGCGCCAGTAGTAAACCCGCGCCCACGGCCATCATCCCGGCGCCTCGCGGAACCGGCAACATTTTCTGAATACGCATGGTTTCCTCCATGATAAAAGATTTGGTTTTCTTGAACTCGGAATCGGCTGATTGCCTCCCGCCTCGCTCCCCAAGAGGACTAAGAAAAATCGCGCTAGCGGGGGATCAGCGGATCCACCCCTTCGTGTAGAGTGGCTTCCACTCGATTCAATCCACTCGGCGTTGGGCCGCATGGTATCAAAATCCCGGGTTCGAGTGAACGGGAAGCCGGCGGATCGTCTCCCGGAATGGGCTGCGGAATGTGGGCGGGAAAGGGGGACGGACGCGGGCCCAAGAGAAGAGCAAGAAATCACTCCTCCGCTTGAACGCCATACAACCGGGGGGTGATCCACGTATCGTTATGCGCGCGCGTCAGCCAGGACAGCCGGTTCTCCCCCACTTGTAAGGGAACCCGGTACCGCATGGGCAATACCCGCTTGGCGGCCGGATCGTACCGGACAATGTCCTTCCCGGTCAACAGGATGTCATTGATCAGCAGCCGGTCCTTTTCTTCCACGATCCGTCCGGATTCTTCTTTGTAAAGGAAGGGAACGGTGCCGGCCGGTTCGATTTCAAAACGGTAAATGCCATTGTGACCGGCGGAAATGGTCCAGGTAATCAAATAAATCCCTTCTTCTAGACCGGTGTCCGACAGCATCCCCCCCAGTGGAAACCGCTCCTTGGTGGCGTCCGGCTGGAGAACGGCCGGTGAGGGAGGTTCTTTCCCCGGAAGCAACGAACCCAGGATCAATGGATCTCCGTCAGGCAGGGGGATGATATGCGGCAGGGCGCCTTCCCCTCCGCTCCCCGGATCGGACAGAGGAAGAAACGGCCCCATCACTTCCAGCGAGCCGGGGATTTGCGCCACGGGTTTCCATTGAAAGCAATCCACGCCGATGACATACCCGGATGATTTCGCGTTTTTCTTACGGGCCACAAAATGCAACTTGGGTTCCTTGGAGGCATGGAGAAAGACGGGGGATTCAGAGATCACCTTTTTGGGCGCTGTGTCCCCGGCAAATAAATCCACGCCGGGATGAATGATTTGGTCTTCCACTTGAATTTCGGCCACCGCTCCCGATGGTCCGCAAGTCAGCACACATTCGAGAAAATACCACCCCGAAAAAGCGGGTTCCGGCATGTCCAAAATTAACTCGCCCCCCGGCTGCGAGGCTTCAAAGCGCAATTGTTGGTTTCCACTCCAATCCGGCCCGTAGGGCAGCATATCTTGGGTATCGAAGATCCCGCCCACGCTGTCAGCCGGGAGGCGCTCCGCTTCCAGGGGAAGAACAGCGGCCGCACCGGCGGGATGAAACTCGAGGACAGGTTGCGCCGGCGGGGAAGAACGGAAGCGCGCTCCGCCACCCGGCGGGGGCCAGGGATACACGGCATGAGGCTCTTCCTGATACCAGTACGCCGTGCTGGCGTAATCGGCGCGGAGGCTGTTGGCCGGGCCGTGTTCTAAAGAGACCAGAAGATCATGATGGAATTCCAACGGCGCCGGCACAAACAGGCGAAACAGCGAAGTGCCCAGGGACCGGCTGTCGGTCCCCCCGGCGAACAACCAGTTGACGGATTGCGCCTTGTTGGCCTGGTCGAAAAAACCCAGCAAATTCACGCCGGGCCAGAGATAATGGCGCGAGGATTGATCCACGATGAGAGAAAGCGTGCTCTCCGGCAAGGGAAGGGCATGCAGCCCCATTCCGACCAGATGCCCGCTCCCCTGGGCGGAGAGCACCACGAAATTTCCGTTGCCGTCCCCCAAAAGCCTCCCGGACTCCGGGTCCCAATTGAGGTTTTGGACCGGGGTTTCGTTATCCCGCTTCCAGAGGGCATGGAATGTCCGGAGAGGCGATGGGAGTGTGGAGACAGTCTGGACCGCGAACTTGGCCTCTATTTTATACGTTTGATTGTTCGAGTTGTTTTTGAGCTCGAAACGGGCTTCTTGCGCGAAAGGCATGGGGAGGTAGAAATGCCGCCAGCCTTGCTTATCCCGTCCGGCCGCCAGGGTCTGCGCGGAGCCCCCAAAAAAATCATGCAAGGGAACACATAGGCTGGGAGAAGATTCCTGATCCCAATACCCGCATAACCATATCCAGCGCCCGGTTTCCACCCGGCTGTCCGGCCAGCGGATTTGCAGGCCCCGGAGAACGGCCGGTCCCGCGAAGGTGGCAAGGACGATGCGTTCTCCCGCGGCCAGCGAATAGGTCACCGAATAGGTTTTCAGGTCTTTTCCCTCTTTGTAGGGCGGTTGGGGCGTCGATTTGATGGATTTTACGATTTCATTGAGCTTGCGGCTGTCTTCCTTGGAAAAGGGGTAAGCAAACGGTTGGACCGCCTGCCCGGGAGGATAGGTCTCATATTCTATTTGGTAATCGCACAATTTTTCTAACGCGATCTGGCAGAGTTTCGCGTAAGGGATGGGAATATACGACCAATGGGATCCCGGGATCTGGCTCGAACTGCGGATAAAAGGCCGTTGGAACGGCTTGATCTGGCCGCCGAACAAATCCGGGAAGGGAACTTCCAGCCGGGGCGTGGCGGCCTCGTCCACAAATATCCGGATCCGGCCCGCCGGGTTGGGTGACCAGATGCGGCGGATGGCCCCGGGTCCCGGCAGATCCGCGATAACATACCAATCCCCCTCCTGCCGGAGAAAACCCTCCTCCGCGCCATGCCTCCCGTCCAGATGAGAACGGGCGATCATCCCCGCGGAGCCGGCCGGCGGGCGGTAAACCGTGGGCAGCGTGATCATCTCCTCCAACAGGGAGAACCAACTCACCGGGGGCTGGTTTTTGGCCCACCCCGCTCCACTGCCCGGAAGGAGCCATACTCCGAGAATAAGTAGAAACCGTGAGAGCCAGAACAAATTACCTACCTGGGCTTACGCGAGGATGTGGGCACATCGAACAAATACAGTTGCGATCCGCGCTTCACTTCGAGCCGGATGGTATCCTGAGGTTTGGTATCGAGGATCTTGTAATAAATTTTCCACAATTGGCTTTCCCGTTCGCCTCCCACCCCGATGATCAAATCCCCCACCGCCAGGCCGGATTCCGCCGCGAGGCTGTTCGCGTCCAACTCTTCAATCAAAACGCCTTCTTCATCCTGTTTCAAGACCATGCCTGGTATCCAGCCGCGTTCCCGTTTGCCCGTCTTGATGAGCGAAAGGGCCGAATCCACGACGATTTCCGCCGGCGTGACCAGGGTGATGCCGGGAAAATTGCCGATGTGGAATTCCGTGGCGATCATGCCGATCAGTTGTCCCGACGGGCTGAAAACGGGCGACCCTTCATTCCCGGGGTAAAAGGGCAAATCGGTCTGGATGTACCGTTCGTATTCGAACAAATTCATCTTCCGGTAATATCCGCCGATCATGCCCGAAAACGGCGAGGCGGGCAAGTCATAAGGGCGTTGGATGGTCATGATGTACGACGCCACGGGCAATTGGTCCGCCACCCGGTTCAAATCCACATAACTGGAAAACGTCACGTCGTTCACCCGCAACACGGCGACGCCCATCATCTCGTCGACCCCCACCAGTTGCGCTTTGGCCACCTTGCGGAAATCGTCTTCGATGGTGATCTCTCCCCCCAGCGTGGCGCTCTTGACGATCGAGGCCAGCGTCACCACGTGATGGGGGTCGATCGCGAAGCCGGCCCCCCGCACCCGGTTGTTGGCCAGCATTTGCTTCTGCATCACGAACAGTTTGCGCTGCCACTGCACCGTCAAGTTGCTGAACAATTGCTGCGAGAGTACGGAATCCGATCCGCCGGCGATGATTTCCGACGAACTCTCCTGCAACTCGCGGAACTGGTTCATCAATTCTTCCATACGGTGGAGAATGTATTCCTTGGGGATCTCCACGTTGATGGCAAAGACGGCAGGAGAGTAGCGGGAAAAGGTTTCATAGACGGCCCAATCTCCTTGCGACCGGGTCTCCGGGGGGAACGCCTGCCAAACCCCCAAACCGCAAAAGAGAAAGCCCACCAACCGTTTCATGCCTGATCTCCAACCTCGAGTTAATCCGCTTTTGAAAAACGCATCCCCAGGGGGGAAGTAACGGCCGGATTCCAGGCGGTCCGCGGCGCGGCGGGAAAGCGAGCCCCGTTTAATCCCGCCCCGGGAACGGGATTGCCGCCGGCCGGTTCACAACCGGGATCTCCGCCCGGCGGAAAGTGGGCGGACCCTGACGGGATCACCCGCGCCAAGCCCCAATTATCTCCCGGCGGATGGACACGCAGGATAACCCGGTCACCCCATTATCGGGCGGAAATATAACATGTTTGAGGGGATTCCGCAGCGGCAGCCCGGGATAATGAAACAGGGTCCACACCGGTGGTAACGGCATCAGGCCCGCGGATCAAGTAAGCCTCGGCCATCCCATCCATCCGGGGGGAAAGAGAGGCACGGCGGCCGCCTGCCTTTCCCCCCCCGCTGGATCCGATCCGCCAGACCACCCGCCGCTCCCGGGGTTTTTCAAGGGAATTCGTCCACCGGATCGAGTTGATCGAGCCAGTACGCGGTATCGTTCCGGTGGAATATCAACATCCGGCCGATGTTTTCTTCATCCACGGCCCGGTGATAACGCATGTAGATGTATTGATCATCCACGCCGGCAATCTCGATTTTGCCCGTTTCATGCGACATCACAAACCGCGCGCGGGCGGCCAATCCGGAAGTGTACCGCAACGCGTTCTGAAAGATCCGGAAACCCCGGACGATGGGCACCTCGTAAGGCAGGTTGCCTTCGACCGGCCGTCCTTGGAAAACGTAATAGGGAGGACATCCAATGTAGGAAAGAATGGAGAACAAAGATGACAAGGTTTCCGCGTCGTCGTTCACCCCCTTGACGATCGGGCACTGATTGCAGCAAATCACCCCCCGCCGGATACACTGCTCGATGGCTTCCACCGCCGGTTCGGTCAGCTCCCGGGGATGATCGAAATGGGCCATGAGGTACAACCGCTTGTCCGCCCGGCTGATCCGCTCGAAAAGATCCAGCAATTCGGGTTGATCCAATATACACCAGGGATCGAACGCCGGCATCTTGCTGCCGATGCGGATGATCTGCACGTGGGGAATGCGGCGGAGGGATTCCAGGATCGAGGCGAGGCGGCGCGGAGACATGAGCAAGGGATCGCCACCGGTAAGCAACACGTTGGTCACGCTGGGATTTTCCTTGATGTATTCCAACCCCTCATCCACCCGCAGCGAAACCTCGTCGTTATCGTCCATGAACAGGCGTTTGCGGAAGCAGTACCGGCAATAGGCCCCGCAAACTTCGTTGCACAACAACAACACCGTGGATTGGTATTTATGCTGCACTCCCCGCGCCTTGGTGTACGCCGCTTCATTGCTGGCATCCAGCCGGCCCCACGCGTACAATTCGGCTTCCCGCGGAATGATCAAGTTCCGGATGGGATCCTCCGGATCCGACTCGTCGATTAGCCCTAAGTAATAATCATTGGCGCGAAATACGTATTTATCCGTCACCGGTTTGAGCCGGTCTCTTTCTTGTTGACTCAAAAACGAAACCTGGCTCAAATCCCGAATAAAACGGGTTTTTCGAGGTTTAACTTGCATGATCAACCTCCTTCCAAGGCTCTAAACGTATCAGCGGCGGAACAGCGTAGCGGGATAATCAGAGGGCAGAAAATAGAAGCCTGCCTGCCGGGATTTGCCCTCGAGAAACATTCCAATTCAATCCCATTCTCTACTGTGCAAAATCCTGCTTGGGCTTTGACGGGCAGGTTTCAGTATACCACTCCCGGATTGGATGGGAAGTGGAAAAATAGGGAATTCCCCTAATATATAAATAATTATGTTTATATTATTATTTTACAAATCGTTCCCGATTGATTCGGAGGGTGGCGGCAAGAGGTCGGACTGGATCAAGCATCTTCGCAATCGATGCCGGTCGGGGGATTAGAGAAGCAGAAACGAGGCGATTTCGAGGATGTCGTTTTTACGGAACGGTTTGGTCAAATAATAGCGGATGCCGATATCCCGGCTTCTTTTACGGGATTCTTCGTTGGGACACGCGGTGGTCAATACGATTTTCGAGGATGGTTTCTGACGGCGGATTTGCGTGGCGAATTCGAGTCCATCAAGCCGGGGCATATTTTTATCGACGATCATCAGGTCGAAATCGTGCGCCAGGGCGCAACCGACGGCGGAAACGGGATCACAAAGACGAGTCACCCGGCAGCCCTGGAGGGAAAAAATTTCATCCAGCGCTTCAGCATAGTCATCGTCATCATCCACGATGAGAATGCTTTTACCAGTCAGAAAATCACGCATAACCCGGTGGGATTTATCTTGGATATCCAGCATGTTTTTTCACCCTTGCGAATGAATATGCAGGTTCCGTGCCAACCTGGTCCAAAGTAGGTGAATCCAGTTGTAGGGGGGAAATGATCAGGGGCCGGTCATCATCATTTGGGTGAGTTTCGGCAACCGGCGGTACAGGGAACTCCGGGACAGTCCGAGGATGCGCGCCGCTTCTTCCTTGTTGCCATCCACGAGCTCTAACGTTCGGCGAATGATCTCCAACTCGGCGTCTTCCAAGGTCGAACCGATTGGTATCACGATATGTTTGGATGGATCGAAGGGCTCTCCCCCCGGTTTTTCCCCAGCGGTGGCGCGATACTGGATGATTTCCTCCGGAAGCTCCTTCAACGTCACGATGGGTCCCGTGGCGAAGATCGCCGAGTGCTCGACCGTATGTTGCAGTTCCCGCACGTTGCCGGGCCACGGGTAATTGAAAAACAAGTCCATGACCTCCGGCGCGAAATCCCGCAACTCTTTTCCGGTCTCCTCACTGTATCGTTTCAGGAACGCTTGTGCCAGAATTGGGATGTCTTCGGGGCGTTCGTGGAGGGGGGGAATCGCGATCTGGACGACTTTCAACCGGTAATACAGGTCTTCCCGGAACTTTTTTTCCTGGATGCTTTGCTGAAGATCGATGTTCGTGGCGGCGATCACCCGGACATCCACCCGGATGGTGGTGCTGCTGCCCACCCGCTCCAACTCCGAATCCTGGAGAAAGCGCAACAGGCGTTGCTGGGCGCTGGCCGACATCTCTCCGATTTCATTCAGAAAAATCGTTCCCCCGTCCGCCAGTTCGAAACGCCCCTTGCGGTCCTTGATCGCCCCCGTGAAAGATCCCCGGACATGGCCGAACAATTCGGATTCGAGGAGCGATTCGGGCAAGGAAGCGCAATCCACTTTAATGAGCGGTTTATCGTTGCGGCGGCTTTGTTCGTGGATTTCCTGCGCCACCTGGTCCTTCCCGGTACCGGTCTGGCCCGTGATCAACACCGTGCTGCGGGTGGGGGCCACTTGCTCGATCACGTGGAATATGCGCCGCATGGCAGGGGATTTCCCCAGCAGGCGGCCCGAATACCGGGCGATCTGCCGGCGCCATTCTTCCCGCTCCTCCGCCAGGCGTTTCTGCTCGATGGCCCGGTCCACCACAACCCGCAATTCCTTCAAACGGATCGGCTTGGTGAGATAATCCTGCGCCCCCAGCCGCATGGCTTCCACGGCGGTATCGACCTCATTCAGGCCGGTCAGCATGATAACCTGGGTATCCTGCTTGATCTCCTTGATCTGGCGCAAGACCTCGATGCCGTCCGTGCCGGGAAGCATGATATCGCAGGTGACCACATCGATATCGTGCGTGGAGAACAATTCGAGCGCTTCCTCGCCCGTCGTGGCTTCTAAAAACTCGAAGCCCTTGCCTTCCAAGGACTCGCGCACCACTTCGCGGGAAGTGGCGTCATCATCGATGATCAAAATGGTTCGCGCCACGGTCACAATGCCTCTGCGTCACTCCGTCTCCGAATCATCGAGAGGGATGACGATCCGCACCTGGGTGCCGGCCCCCTCGGCCGAATCAATGGTGAGCGTCCCTTGGTGATTCTCCACAATCTCCCGCGCCAGATATAGCCCCAGGCCCGTTCCGATGCTTTTCGTGGTGGTGAAGGGATCGAAGATCGTTTCCTGGATCTGGGCAGGGATGCCGGGACCGTTGTCACTGACCAGAAATTCGACGTAACCCGGATTTCGTTCCAGCCGGATTTCGATCCGCCCGTCTTGGATGTGGGCAAGTTGAATGGCTTCAACGGAATTCCGCACCAAGTTGGCGAAAACCCGTTGGAATTGTTGGGGATCGATGTAAGCTGTGGAAAGTTCGCCGGCCATGGAAAACACAAACGTCACCCCATCGGCGGAATGATGCTCCCGCAGTTCCGCCTCCAGATCCTCCATGAACTTATGAAGATCGACGTCTTCCCGCTCGTTCATGCGGATTTTCGAGATTTGAAGGTAGTTGTTGGCAATCTCCTCCAAGCGGGATATTTGACGCTTGATGTCGCTGACATATTTCTCCAATACCACGCGGTGTTGACCCGGATCACCCTTGCCCCAGCATTCAAAGGCCATTTCCAAGCGCTCCACCATCAGGTCGGATTTTAAAAACAACACGCCGAGGGGATTCCGGATTTCGTGGGCGACCTTGGCGGCGACTTTGGCCATGGCATTGTCGCGCTGCAGGGTCTCCACCTGTTTCTGCAGTTTTTTCTTCTCGGAAATGTCCTTGAAAATTACTAAAAATGCGACCGTTTGGCCCTCCGCGTCCTTGAGCGGCACACGGGTCAGCAAAACCGGCACCGGTCTGCCTCTCTTATGCATCCGGACTGTTTCCTCATGGAACACCCCGCCTTCCTTGACTTGACGGCGCAAACCGGCGCGCACCGTCTCCCGCAGATCGGGAGGGACGATGCGGAAGATTTCCTGCCCGACGATTTCTTCCCGGCTGTAACCAAGGAGACGTTCCGCGCCGGTTGTCCAAGAAACGATCACCCCCTGGGCATCGATCCGGGCGATGCCATCGGTAGCGCCTTCCACAATGGCCGATAAGATCACATCTTCGTCAATCCCCGCGGTTAGGTGTTTTTCGGGAAACGTGTTCATCACCCTATCCATCTTGAGATCCCCGCGTTCCGCCGGAACCCGGAATAGGAAGAGGAGCCGGTCCGCGTACGGAACGCAATGGCTGGCTTGTGCACTTCAGAAGTATCGCAAGTTATTACAAGATTTCCACTATAGAAAATACACGGAAACGATCCAATAAAAAAGGCAGGACCCGGCTTCCACGATCCCGCCTTCCGACACCATCGGTCTACATCAACTTCAATTCACATTGCGGACAATCCGGACGTTGACTTATTCGTAATAAAACATCTCCGCCCGGCGGTTCAACCGCCAAGCCGCTTCCGTATGCCCCGGATCCACGGGCCGTTCTTCCCCCCAGGATTTGGTGGTGATCCGCTCGCCGGCGATTCCCAATTCCATCATGTAACTCTTGACCGCTTCGGCGCGGCGTTCTCCCAGGGCGATGTTGTATTCGGGTGTCCCCCGCTCGTCGCAGTGCCCTTCAATCAACACGGTGTACTTGGGATTTTCTTTCAAGAATTGAACATTTCTCTGAATGGCGGCTTTCCCCTCCGGTTTCAAGAGCGCTTTATCGTAATCGAAATACACGACTTTTTCCGGCAACGGCTTGGGCACTCCCTTTTCCGGTTCCCGGGTTAAATCGGGGGTGGTAGGAGGGGTTTCAGGAGGCGTGGTAGGTTTTTCCACGGTTTTCTCGCCGCGTTGCGCGAACTTCCATTTGAAAATGTCCGGGTGTGTCACCACGGCCATATCGGCTTTGATATAGCGGGTTTGAGGCCAACAGGACCAGATGCCGGTAGGCCCCTCATTCAACACGGCAGAACCCGTATTCGTCACCGCCAGCAGCCCAAAGAGACAAAACGAAGCACATACGACCAAAAATGTGGCGCCTTTCATGACTCGTTTCTCCTTATTTCTCCTTCTGAATAGCAGAAGTCAATGGATCTCCAACAGTATACCCAAAAATTATACCACCGCGTCCAAGCGCTAATCATAAAGTAATTTACGTTATTTTGGTTAAATTTCAAGACGTTAGACGAATTTGGCGCGAAATTTATTCGAACCACTTTTTTCTGAATCTGAGACGGGACGATCCCAAATTGATACACTCCCCACCCCCCTCTCGCCGCTGCAGCGGATCGCTTGGCTCCTTCTCCTGGAGAAAAACCCGATAAACCCAGTTCCCCTCTTCCTCATAACTCATTATAATTCAGGATGATATTTATAATCACCCCCTTTTTCGCCATCGAATGGATCTGGAATTAACAACTTGGCACGACTCCTGCTCCCACAATTAGCAAAGATTTTACATCCCATTCTCCCCATTTCGCTGCCTGCCAACCTCCCCAAACTTTGGCAGGCATTTTTTTTTCACATCGTTGATTCAATATCCTTGATTCGTCAAAATCGTTACGGATAGCCATTGGTCCTTGAGTCCCAACCACCTGGGACTCCGGAGCGCCGGTGGCGTGGAAAACGCGGAGTCACAAAACTCGACCCGGTTATCCTCACGCCATTGCAGATCGATCGCCGCCACCCCCAACGCGCGATCGGCAAAGAGGGGTAGATATTCGAGGGATCGGGCATCCATCCCCTCCGCTTTTCCCTGCCAGAGAACCCCCACCACCACTTCATCCGCGGGATCGAGATCCAGATTCCCACACGCGACGGTTTGGATGCACGCCGTTTGGGAATCGGAAGGCATCCATTCCACATCATCCAATCTCGAGAACCCGATGATCCGTCCTTCTTCAACATGGGCGCGAAGAATCCGGAACCAGGCTGGCGGGCCCTCGATGTTTCCTATCCGTTGGATGCCCACTAAGGGGGATACGACGATTTCAGGAATCCCATCGCCATTGACATCGCCCACGGCATGATGCACCCCTTCAGACCATATCCGGGGTTCCTCGCCGAATACCGGATAGGCCGGGGAGATAGCGCGGAGGGTGAATGCTTCCTCTCCCACCGCCGGCCCGAACGTGATCACCTGGATCAGCGGACTGCGAAAAATGTGTTGGGTTTGCCCTGTGATCAATTCATCATATCCATCCCCGTCCAGGTCCCCCGCGCTGAGCGTGATTCCACCCTCGGGATTCAGAGGCCGGTAGGGTATTTCAAACGCGTCGAATTGCCCCAATAACTGAAACCCCTTGGGAGCCTCCTGCCCGGTGTATTCGTACAACCGGACGATTTGTTTGCCCCCGGCGCCTTGCGCGCAGGCGATCTGCGTTTGCTCCCGCCCCGGAATGAAGCGTCCCACCGCGGTATAGACCTCGCCGTAGGGATTGGCCGCGGCGCCGGGATGTTCGCGGGGAAAGGGAGAAAAGGGATGACCGAGGATACTGCGTGTCAGCCCATCCAAAATATATATGATTCCCGGGAAAGGAATTTCCTTTTCGGTCGGTCCAAATGAAATCACCAGGTCCTCCTGGCGGTCTCCATTGATATCCCCCCTGGAGAGATGAATCCCCCGCCCAGGATCGAGCTGGGCGGATTGGATCATGGGAAGAGGCACGGCGGGAAACGGCTCGGCCCGCTGGGGCCCCGCCGGGAAAGGTTCGATCCAGCCCTCTCCACCCGCGCCTTGCGCCGCGTATAAGACTCCCACCGGCCGCGAAACGGGAACCACACGGCCTTGATCAACCGCCAACAACAACATGGGAAACGGCAAGGGATGGGTGAGGAACTCGCACCATTCGACAGGAAAATCCCCCGGCGGATTGAGCAACTCGAGCGCGCGGGAATCCGTCCGGTAGGGCATCCGAAAATACCCGCCTTCCACACGATGGGATACGCGCGGCCCTGCCCATTGCGTCGCAGTGCGGACCTGAGCGGGAGGCCGGTTCAACTCCAGAAACAAGAAGGGAGTCCGAAACCGGGGGATTTTGCCTTGTTGGGCCAACTGGGCATTCCAATATTTCTCGAATCCCGTGTTGAGTATCGGCTTGCCTTCGTACAAACTGGGGAGAGAAAGAAAACAAAATGGCTCTCCCGCGGGCCGGACCGCGTCGAGGGCGTTGATCTGCTGAACCAGCGACGCGGCCGCCTCTCCCACCAACCGCCATTGGGCCGTGTAGATCTGGATTTGCCCCGCCGAAGCACCCAGCCACCCGGTCATCAGCAGACCCGCCACCCACCGCCCGGCGCGATACGCCTGGCTTTCTCCGATCAACCACCCGGCCCCCAAAACCGCCCCCAGCGATGGAATATATAAGTAGCGGTCAGATAAGGTCGTTTGAAAATCACTGATTTCAGTCAGAATCGGCAACGCGCAGATCACCCAAAGGGTAAGTATCCACACCCCCAGGATCTTTCCTCGCGCGACGCAATACACAAATCCCAGCGCGGTAAAAATCCAAAGCGGCACGCCATAGATATACGCATACGCGGGCATGAACGATCCAAACCACTCCAGAAATCCTTCAAAGGGAAGCACCAGCGCCGCCAATAACTTCAAACTCGATAAAAGGTAGATCTCCAGGGATATGAAATGCTGGATGTAACTGGTCTTACCGATCAGATACCCCCCCAACGCCCAGGTCCGGACCACGCCGAAGAGTACAAGCAACACCAGCCAATGACCGGCCGCCGCCCCGAGATGGGTAGCCAGAGGCTGGCCTTGACCAGCCCTCCGGCCCCGGACCCACGCCACTCCCTCATGCAGCCACAACACGGCGGGTAACGTCACGGCCATTTCCTTCGATAACAACGCGCACGCGAAGGCCCCCCATGAGATCCACCGCCAAGCGCGCGGCCCGCCCCGCCGCCATAGAAAATACGCCACCAGCGCGGCCAAGAAAAAAAGGCCGCACAAACTGTCCGTCCGGCCGTTGATCATGCAGACCGGCTCGGCATGCCGCGGATGGAGCGCGAATAGATAAGCGGCCGCCCACGCCGCGTACGGGTGACAGGTTTGGGAAACAGATCCCGCCAATAAATAAAAGAACGGAACGACAAGCAGGGAAACGGCAATGTGGATCAGGAGCAAATCCAAATGAAATCCCCACGCCGTCTCCCCCCATAACCATTGGGATTCAATATAAGTCATGAGGATCTGCAACGGGCGGTAATACCGGGCTTGTGTGATATCGGTGTCGTGCCAAAACCAATCCCCGGTGAACGACCGGCCCACTTTGGACAACGAATCGCTGGCTTCGAGAAAATAGTAATCATCCCCCACAAAACCGGCCTGTAAGGAACCGCCATAAACCCAAATTACGGCCCCAATCAATCCCAAACCAGCCAGAAGATGAAAAATCGTTGATTTCATATCCGTTTTCACTGCCTCGAACCGCTTCACAACCCGGCCCTCGACACCAGCCACCCGGCCGGGATAGGACTTGTCCTTCAGAAACCCCGCTGGGGAGGGATCTCCATTCACGGCTCGGAAACGCGTCCCACCTCAAAACCGGTACTGTACGACACTTGACGGATTTGAAAAAGGTGAAGACGGCCGGGCTCTCCCCGGGGGGGGCGGTGTACAGTGTGGGATATGGGTTGAATCCCAGATTTGAAAAAGGTGAAAACCTCCGGGCTCTCCCCCGCTTGCCGAATAACACGAAAGAAAGAGAGAATTAAAGAAAACGGCTTGACGGCGCGCGGGGAATCGGCTACAACTATCGGGAAAGAGAACCATGGGGAGTGGTCGAATTGGCAAGACGTCTGACTCTGGATCAGAAGGCTGCAGGTTCGAGCCCTGCCTCCCCAGCAATTGAAAAGATTGAAGTTATTATCCTCATTCCTTCCTTGTAAAACGCCTCACGATCCCACGACGATACCATTTGAGCCCAAACTCTTCGCCACCGGGGCAGTCGGCGCCGGGTAGTGCTAAAGGCGGATGGGTAATCCTGACGGATATCCGGCCGCGGGAGTAAAATGCCTGCTGAAGAGGCAGGATTGGATTACGGATTCAGGCTCCAGTAATGCGTGTGAGGTACTTGCGCGATGAAAATCCGTGAAAGCGGTATGCCGGAAGAATCTTGGTGGGAATCGTTTTTTGATTCGGCCATGATCTTGAAGCAGATGCAACTGACCGCGGCATGCCGGGATGTTGTGGAATTTGGTTGTGGATACGGGACATTTACGATTCCCGCCGCGCGCATCATTTCCGGGAGGATATTTGCTCTCGACATTGAACCGGAGATGATCCACATCACTCAAGCAAAAGCCATCCGGGAAGGACTGACGAACGTAGTGTGCGCTCAACGGGATTTCATGCACGAAGGGACTGGTCTGCCAGACCACAGCCTCGACTATGTCATGTTGTTCAACATTTTGCATGCGGAACAACCTGAAATATTACTGCGGGAAGCGTGGAGAGTTTTGCTTCCCGGGGGAAAATTGGGCATCATCCATTGGAATTACGATCCTTCCACCCCGCGCGGCCCCTCGATGGCCATCCGCCCCCGGCCTGAACAATGCCAAGCCTGGGCGGAAATGGTTGGATTTCAATCTCGGACGAAGACTTTTTTTGATTTGCCACCTTATCATTTTGGCTTAGTGTTCGAGACACCGTCCTTCCGCCGGGCGCGGCGGCAAGAAGATCCGTGACGCGCCATGGAGAAGGAACTGGTTAATTCTTGGGGGAACTCAGGCGGGGATTCGTCGAAAACGGCCGGTGTGGGGGCGGGCCTCTTCATTCCCCCTGACCTTCCGGTTTTATTCCACCCGCTTTTGGCCAGACCATGACGGATACGCCGCCCTCTGGTATAGTTTTTCCACCTCGTGAAAAGACCGGCTATCGGCTTTTCCCAGGGAGACAACCTGTCATCATCCCCAAAGGAGTCAAACAAATGAAACGAAGCCTTCTCTTTCTCGCATGGATGGTAACCGCCGCTGGAAGCCTCCTGGCGCAGCCGCAACCCGCTCCCGTGTACGGCAATTACCAGGGAGGCTTTCGCGGCATCTGGGAAGACCGGACCTTGCGGGCGCAGGTCGTGGGCGAAGGAGGGGATACCTACCGTGCGGTCCTCTACGTGGCCCCCAAGGACGGCCAGGAAACGCGAACCGAGGTGCGCGGCAAAACGGCCCGGGGCATCACCCATTTCGAAGGCCCGGTGGATCTCGGCGCGGCGCTCGGCGGATCATTTACCGTTTCCGGCGACATATCCAAGGGCGTGTTCGCGGGTTCTTTCAAAAGTGCCTCCACCGAAGCGAAATTCGAACTGCAGCGCGTGTTGATCCAATCCCCCACCCTGGGCATGAAACCGCCTGAGGGCGCGATCGTGCTGATGGATGGCACGCAAGAAACCATCGACAAACACTGGAACGTGATGCCCCGCTGGATCCTGCAAGGGGACGGCTCATTACGGGCGGAATTCTCCTCCATCTGGACCAAGCAGGCCTTCGGCGATGGGGAGTATCATGTGGAATTCAAAACCCCCTACATGCCCTACGAACGCGATCAAGGACGCGGCAACAGTGGAGTGTATATCCTGGGGCGCTATGAGATCCAAGTGCTCGACAGCTTCGCCGATGAACCGGCCAACAACCGCTGCGGGGGGATCTACCAACAAGCCACCCCGCTGGTGAATGCCTGCCTCCCCCCGGAAGAATGGCAAACGTATGACATCACCTTCCGGGGACCCAAGTTCGACCCGAACGGCAAGAAGGTGAAGGATGCCGAAATCACCGTGAAACACAACGGCATCATCATCCACGACCAGGTGACCTTGAAACATCCCACCCCCGGGGGCCTGGACGGCCGGGAAGCTCCCACCGGCCAGATTCTCCTGCAAGATCACACCAACCCGGTCTCGTACCGGAACATCTGGATCAAGCCGCTGGATTGAGACAACCGCCTCCCGCGCTTTCCACTGGATGACCTGAAGGCCGGGGCCTGTCCACACATGCCCCGGCCTGGTCTCAAGATCGATTAAAAGATAAATGGCCTGCGATCCACAGAATTATATTCCTGTACGCCACACCGGACCTTCTCATCCAATATGGCTCGCTGGATTTTTTTACAATCCGGCGATCCCCGTCGCGCCCCCCGGCCCAGGCTTCCAACACATCCCCTCCTCTCCCCCCGGAGAAGGGCCGGGGTGAGAGTTAACCTTTCCAATCCCCAACCACCTGCCTCTTCCGTCCACGCCCCTTCAAGGGGCCGCCGGACAGCAGCCTTGGGGTCCAACTGTAGGCGCGGACCGAGGTGTCCGCCCAGATTGCAACGGCCCTCCTGATCCACCGTCCACCAGTGCTCCGGTGTAGGGGCGGACCGAGGTGTCCGCCCAGATTGCAACGGCCCTCCTGATCCACCGTCCACCAGTGCTCCGGTGTAGGCGCGGACCGAGGTGTCCGCCCAGGTTGCAACGGCCCTCCTGATCCACCGTCCGCCAGTGCTCCGGTGTAGGCGCGGACCGAGGTGTCCGCCCAGATTGCAACGGCCCTCCTGATCCACCGTCCGCCAGTGCTCCGGTGTAGGCGCGGACCGAGGTGTCCGCCCAGATTGCAACGGCCCTCCTGATCCACCGTCCACCAGTGCTCCGGTGTAGGCGCGGACCGAGGTGTCCGCCCAGATTTTCAACCCTGAGCACAACCGGGTTGAGGCCATCCCTTGAGCCGGGCCGGAAACGGCTGCACAAAAGGAAGAAGATTACCACCGGACCAGGAGGACATATAAAAAGTATCCGATTAAGGCGGCCTGGAGGAAAATCATGATCCAGAACCGTAGGGCGTTGCTCGGATTTTGGATTTCCGTTTGGGGGAGAGGCGCGGGGCTGGTGTAGAAGAGGGTGTCGATGTTCTTTTGGTATCGCCGCTTGATCAGCGCCATGGCTTGCCGGATTTCTTGGGTGATTCCGCTGTTGGCCGGGTGCGAGAGTGCCATATCCAAATTCGGGAGATGCTCCATCGTTCCATACAAACCTAAGTAGATAACCGCTTTTTTGCGAATGTCGAGGAAGGGATCGAGAAGACCGGCGCACATCGCGTCAACAAAATCCGGCGAATCGGATTTCAACAAGTGCTCATACGCGGCGTCCCGCACGTAATCGACTTTATCCGCGAGAAGGGAAATGATCTTGCCGGACACAGGGAAACCGAAGCGGGTTTGGTATCGGATAATGCTCTCGCGGACAGGGGCGGAGGAGGATTGAATCAGAGAAAGAAGAGCCTTGGAGATGCGTTCATCGCCGAATTCCTGAAGGGTATGGATCTGGTACAGCAAGTGTTCTTCATCCCCATCGAAGAGTTTGGGGAGCATTTCGTCGATTTGTTTTTCAAGGGCGTGAATATCTTCCAAGCGCAAGCGGGCCAACGGGAAATCTTCCGGCCGGCCGGCCAGTTTTTCAAAAAGATTCCGGGCGATACCCAGACAGCGGGCCTCGATGAAATGCTCGCCAAGATCGTAGAGAATCTTGCTATCGGTATCCTCTTGATGCAAGAGGGCTTCGGTGATGTTCCGGGCCGCCGCGAGGCGCCCCATTTTGATATGCGCCACCGCCTGCCAATATTGCGCGCCGGCCTGGATGACGGGTTGGGGATTTTGATTGTGGAGTTTTTTGAAGGCGTCGATCGATTCTTCGTACAAACCTTGCTCAAACAGAGCGCGGCCCCACAATCCGAGACTCAGGGGTTGAATGGCTCCGGAAGAAGAGGCGCGCTGAAAGACGCGGGCCGCTTCCGAGAAATCGAGCACTTCGAAATTGAGGCGCGCGAGATTTTCTAAAAACAAGGCACATGTGGGTTCCAATTCGATGGCTTTCTCATAATATTCCCGGGCGGTGTCCAGTTGGCCGAGTTCGTGATAGGCATAGCCCAGATTGAAGTAGGAGAGGGCGCAGGCGGGATCGATATCCACAGCGATCAAAAATTCCTGAATGGCTTCAGGAAACCGGTTTTGGCGAAGATGATCACGGCCTCGGTCCAAATGCGGTTTGACGTTTTTCTTGACCAGGAACGTGATCTTCTCGGCCGCGGTGGAAGGCGTTTCAGGATTGTTCTTCCGGAACAGACGGCGGACGAGATTTTGATATCCATTTTTGGCAAAGCGCAGCACGGCTTTGTGCCTTTGAACAGAGTTTTCGCGATCCGTTACCGGTGCAAGGGTAATTCTAGCAATAAGCGGCGCAATTGATCCAGTGCGTAGACGCATGCCCGCCGGCGGATCATCTCCCGGCTGCCCGGTGCGGTGAGGAGCAAGGGATAGGTTTCGTCTCCCGCGCCGCAAACCGCGATCCAGACAGTTCCCACCGGCTTGTCTTTGGTCCCGCCGCCGGGTCCCGCAATCCCGGTGAGGCTGATGGACCAGGAGGCGCGCAGCAAGCGGCGGACACCCACCGCCATTTCGCAAGCGGTCTCACGGCTGACCGCGCCCTGATTCCGCAGGGTGGCGGGGGAGACATTCAACACCTGTTCCTTCACCGCGTTGCTGTAGGCGGTCACCCCGCCCGTGAAATAATCGGAGGCGCCCGGAACCGTTGTGATCCATGAACCCAGCAGACCACCCGTGCAGGATTCCGCCACGGCGACTGTTTCTCCCCGCTCCCGCAGCAACCGGCCGGTCACGGCGGCCAGCGATTCATCGCTTTCGGAAAAAATAAATTCGCCCATTTCCCGGCGGATGATCTCCACACAGCGGGCCAGCTGGGTTTGGGCCTCCGGGGAACCCGCCGGCAAGGAGAGCGTCAATTCCACTTCGCCTGGACGGGAGAGCGAAGCGACCGCCAGGTCAGGGTACGCGCCCAGATATTGGCGGATGGTCTGATCGATATTCGATTCGCCCAGGCAAGCGATTTGCAGCCGGGAGAAGAGCCGGGTCTGGCAGGGATGAAAACGGTCCTGGAGAAAGGGGACCAGCTGATCAAGGACCATGGGAACGAGTTCGCGGGGCGGGCCGGGCAGGGCGATAACCAAGCGGTTTCCGTCATCGAAATACAAACCGGGCGCGGTCCCATTGGGATTGGGGAAATAACCGCCTTGGGCGGGCGAGAGAGCCTGACGGCGGTTGTTGCCGGTCATGGGGCGGTGGAAGGCGCGAAACCGGGCTTTCAATTGCCTGAGGGCTTCGGGATTTTCCACCAGGGGAATGCCGGTGGCCTCGCTGATGGCTTCCCGGGTGATGTCGTCCACGGTGGGGCCGAGTCCGCCGGTCACGATCACCAGCGGGGCTTCCTCCAGGGCCCGCCGGATCATTTGGGCCAGGCGCGGGCTGGCGTCCCCGGCCAGGAGGCAGTGGGAACATTCGAGTCCCAGCGCGTTAAGGGTTTTCGTGAGAAAAGGGATATGCGCGTCGGCCCGCCGGCCGGTGATGAGTTCATCTCCAGTGACAATGATTACATATCGGATGGGGTATGGCGCTTGATCCTCGGACATGATCCACTCAGTAAGGGGAATGATGTTCCTGTTTGCTCGATTGCTGAGATCCATCGCCGGGAAAGGATCCCTTTCGTCCTTGCCGGGCGCCCCCATCCTTCTTCTCACTGAGGAAGAGAGAATGGTTTTGAGTTCTCCTCCACCCTCGGATGAGGAACGGCCGGAAACTACAGCAACCGGGTAAATCGTTGGCTATATTGTAATCCGTCCAACCGCGGGTTATCAGGGACGGGAGTCATGCCGGATCGGAAAGGAGAAGGAAAAGAGGAATGTGAATGCGCGGCTCACTCCGGTTACCAAATCACCCGTTTGGCCAGGAGGAATCGTTCCATGAGAGGCGGGTCTTCGGTGATCCGGGTGATGATGACGCCCTGCGGAGAGCGGGCATGGATGAATTCATCCGGCCCCAGGGCCAGGGCCACGTGCGATATGCCCCCGTATTCGCCGGAGAAAAACAGCAAATCTCCCGCGGCCAGCGCGCCGGTCAGGCCGGGCAGGGCGGAGATTGTGCCCGCCAGGAACTGTTGATCGGCGTCGCGGGGCAGGTGAATCCCTATGCTTCGATAGACGTAGCGGACAAATCCCGAACAGTCGATCCCGGCTGGTGTCGTGCCACCCCACTGGTAGGGAGTCCCCAGGAGCGATTGCGCCACGGTGCGGACCGCCTTCCGCTGCTGACTGTCATGCAGTGGGGAAAAAAGGGTGGCTCCCGGGGGAATCGGGACGCGGGAACCGGTAGGCAGCAGGATTTCATGGGGTGACGGGCAAGGGAGTGAGGCTCCTCCGGGAATCGGGATGCCGTCCACGTTGCATCCGCAAACGAACAGGGCGAACTCCTGGCTGATCCATTCCAGCCATTCCCGTCCCGTCACCGGCCGGAAATTAATGTTCTTAACCCAGCCCACGTAGCCGTGTTGGGTTTGCGCGAGTGTCATTTCGCCTTCCGGGCGGAGCAGGCAGAGAAATTGCCCATACACGGCGTTATCCACTTGTTCTGCTGCTTCTGGGGTGGCATAGAGGGGACATTCCGGGCTGGTCACAAGGCCGAAGGTTTTTGCGCCCAATTGGGGAACGGGAAGCACCGAGACCTGATCGACAGCGCAAGGGCATCCCAAGGATTCCGCGGCCGCGCGTAACGCCTTGAGGGGGAATGGCGACGAGACAAAGCCTTCCACTTCGAACGGATCCAGGGAGCGGGGAGTGACATCCCACACTTGCGCGCGGAGATCCGGAATCGCGCGGCGGCCGATGTACTCGCATAAGCGGACAGCATCATCCCGGGTACGGAGGGAGTGGATGGGCAGGCCGGCCAGGATGGTGCCGATACGCCGTGCCGGTTGCAAGTGAGCCACGGGGGTTTTGCCTTTCCTAGAAAATGAGCATCGCGTCACCGTATGAATAAAAGCGGAATTCATGGGCGGCCGCGTAGGCGTAGGCTTTTTGGCGCAATTCATTTCCCATGAAGGCTGACACCAGCAAGAGCAAGGTGCTGCGGGGGAGATGAAAGTTGGTGATCAATCCCTCTACGATTTTGAACGAATACCCAGGATAGATAAACAGGTTCGTTTTTCCCTCGCCGGCGGTCAAGCCGCCTTCCGGCGTGGCCGCCGTCTCCAGCACCCGTACTGCCGTGGTCCCCACCGCGATAATCCGTCCGCCCCGGGCCTTGGTTTGAGACACGAGCGCGGCGGTTTCAGGAGGCACATAAAACGCCTCCGTGTGCATGACGTGATCTTCCACCTTGTCCACCCGCAGGGGGAGAAACGTGTCCAGCCCGATGCGCAAGGTCACTTCGCCGGTCCGGATGCCTTTTTCCCGCAGGCTTTCCAGCAAGTCTTGGGTGAAATGCAAGCCGGCGGTAGGGGCGGCGGCGGATTCGTACGGTTGGAACCGGCGCGCGTAGATGGTTTGATACCGTTCGCGGTCCAGCCCGTTGGTTCGATCCCCTGGCCGGGTGATGTATGGGGGCAAGGGGACCTGGCCATGCGCGGCCAGGGCCGTGTCCCAATCGCCTTCCCAAGCAAACCGGACAAGGAATTTACCCTCGCCCAGCGGCTTGATCACGGTACAAGAAAATGAATCCGAAAACACTACCCGTGTCTCCCGTTTGAGGCGGGAAGCCCGGTAGGCGATCACCTCCCATTCCCCTTCCCGGCGCGGTTCCAGCAGCAGCATCTCGATGGCCGCCCCGCCTGGATCCTTGCGGCCCAAGAGACGCGCGGGGAAGACATAAGTGTTGTTTAAGATCAAGGCGTCGCCCGGGGTGAGATAGGCCAGGATATCCCGGAAGCGGCCTTCGCGGAGGCTGCCATCCGCCCGGTTGACGGTCAGCAAACGGGATTCATCCCGCCGCGGGCAAGGCGCTTGGGCGATTAAATGGCCGGGAAGCGGATAATCGAACGCGGAGAGGTCCATGGATCGGTTTCCCAGGAATACTCCGGGGATGAATCGTTTATTTCAGCCAATGGATCAGGCTCATTAGGATCGTCATCAACACAGAGAGGATGATACACGTCGTCAAGGGGAAATAGAATGTCACGCGTTTGCCCTGGTAATGAATATCTCCCGGCAGTTTCCCAAGCCAAGGCACATGGGGAACCAGCAAAAAGAAGAAGCCGAGCAAGAGGAAAAAACCTCCCAAAATCAAAAACCATTTGCCAAGACTGGTAAACATCTGTTGGAACCGTCCCTCGGAAATCTGGTTATATTGAATTGTAATTCTATCCTCGCGGGCAGAGGAAGGATAAGTATCGCCCAGGCTTGATTCGCTCAGGCCTGAAATCCTTGGCTGCTGCCCGGCGTCTCCTTGAAAGGGGCTCGGGCAGAGAGGGAGAGATTATTTGGGAGCGAAGGAATGCCTTGAATCTACCCTGCAACTGCTGCAAACCGGTCAATGTACAAAAAGGTAATAAAAATTCCCGCTTGGAGGGTGATTTTGCTATATAATGATGATAATGACTGTAAAATGAGTCTGAATATGCCGGGTGAATGGGAGTAAGACAATGCGCGTGGAATTTGTGGATCAGGTTGCCGTGGTGCGCCCCATGGGCCCCATGGTGTCAGAGGTTGTGGAGGATCTACACGCGGCTTTAGCCGGACTGGTGCGACAAGAGATCCGGCAAATCGTCGTGGATCTCTCGGAAGTGGACCTCATCACCAGTGCCGGTCTGGGTCTTCTGTACGCGGCGTTACAAGAGGTAATGCGGTATAAAGGCGCCTTGGTATTGGCCTCGCCCTGCCCTGCGGTAATTCATGTGATCCGGGATTGGGGGTTGGAACGAATCCTCCCCATTTATCCGACCGCCGGGGAAGCCTGCGCCGTGTTGCAGGCGGCCCAGGATATCGCCCCGCCGGTATGAAAAATAAGAAACGCGCGCTGAGGAGTTCTCTTCCAGAGGGAAAGGCGTTGCAGGCTTCATGCCCATGTTTTCATGGGATAACCCATGATGTGTTGAAAACCGTTGCCGGGGGGACTCAATCCATCTCTTCCCGCTCCCACTTCTCGAATATCGCTTTCCTCCCCCCTTCCCCATCGCCCCTTTCAAGGGGCCGCCATACAACAGCCCAGGGGTTCAACCCTGGGCGCGGATTCTTGATCTACATAAAATTGGTGATGTCGTCTTCGGCAACCACCTCCGGCCCATTGTCCTGAATGCTGCCGGCGCGCACGCGATCTTCGTTGTCGAAATAGCCATCGTTGTCGTTGTCGATCTTGTCCGTATCAATCATGGAACCGATTCCACCATTGTCTTGCCGGGGCGTGATGGTGGTTTCATCCGGCCCAAACGAAATCAACTGGAATGTCGTGGGATTGAACGGCTTGTAACGCTTCCCTTCCCTCATCTCCCACGCGCACGGCGCGTCGAATTTGAACGTGCCCCGTTTGCTCGTGTTCCGGAAGTCCGTCCGCCCGCCGGGATTGTATATCTCACTGCTGACGTAATAGATCGGATTTCCCCACGCGTCCACGAAGATATTCTCCTCTAACTGGGCCCGCAGAGCATTACTGGGCACCCCGGCCTGTTGCAGGATCCGCTCGATGCGGTCATCCGGCATTCCCTTGTTGGGATTTTGCCAAATCGGCTCTCCCTTTTTCACCAGGCGAACTTCATTGGCTCCCGGCTCGTATGGAGACTTCGCCTGTTCCGTCAGGGCAAGGTATAACTTTTGACAATCAAAACTTTCCGGATACTTGCCGAAATCATTCTTGTAGGTCGTGATGGTGACGCTCAGGCTGGAAATCAACGCCTTGGTTTTGGCGATCTTCGCCTTGCGCAACTGCTCCTGCACGTTAGGTACCAAAATAACGGACAAGATCCCGATGATGGCGACCACCACTAATAATTCAACCAGGGAAAACGCATTCTTTTTTATTTTCATGAGACAAGCACTTTCGAGACCTTGATTCATCCGGCCATGGGAAATCTACCCTTGAATATAGGAGAAAGGCGTGGCAGTGTCAACACAATCGTCTTCGTTCCCGGAGGGATTTATGCTATTCTCATACGTTTCGAGCAACCTGTGAGTGAGTTGTGAATTCGATCCCATTTTTCCCCAGGGAACCGTCTTCCCGGAATCTCATCCACAACCCACTAAAACGTATCCCAGGGTTGCTCACAGGGTATCATTATTATAAATCATTGAATATTTTGCAGTTATCTTACGTTTTCAACTTTATCCACACCCCTTTAAACAATATATAGGGTGATTTAAAAGGGTTTAAATCATTTAAAAAAATAATGTGAATCCATGGATTTACCCAAGGGAGAGATGCCTATGAAATTCAAAAGTTCCAGCAAAGTGCTCAGCCGGGG
The DNA here is from genome assembly GCA_013177805.1 of Candidatus Omnitrophota bacterium. GTDB lineage: Bacteria > Hinthialibacterota > Hinthialibacteria > Hinthialibacterales > Hinthialibacteraceae > JABLXU01. Next base: position 15,773 of record JABLXU010000024.1, on the reverse strand, counting down.
AATTTCCGCGGTCCGGTACGCGGTGGGAAGTCCCATCTCCAACCCGATTGTTGAAAACATCCATCTCTCCTGTGAAAAAAACAAAATCTGGTTTTTAGCCACGAATCTGAATCTGACGATCCGCTGTGAAGGCGAGGCCGAAGTGGAAGAAGCGGGAGAAATCGTACTGCCCTCCAAGGTCATCATCGAGGTTTTTCAAGACCTTCCTGAGGGCGAGGTCTTCGTGGAAACCCAGGACGAGACGGTCCGCATCCGCTGTAAGGAATTCAAGGCCCGCTTGAAGGGGCAGCCAGGAGAGTTGTTCCCACCCTTTACAGGATTGGAAGCGGGCGAGGAGATCCGGATGGATGGGAACCTGTTAAAAGATATCATCCGGAAAACGTTGATTGCCACCACCACCGATAAATCCCGCTTTGAACTGGACGGCGTAAAATGCGAAATGCGGGGGAACGAAATCATCTTCGTCTCCACGGATGGCCGGCGTTTGTCTTTCTATGCCATGGAGTTCGCGGGCCTTCCCGATCGGGAAATATCCGCCTTGATTCCCTCGAAAACCTTGCAAGAAGTTCAGCGCATCTTTCCCGATGAGGGCGATATCATTATCCGCGTCCATGAACGCAAGGTTCAATTCACCGGGGGCGATACCACTATCATCTCCAACCTCTTGGCGGATAACTTCCCCCAATACCAAAAGATCATTCCCCCCGAAGGACAACATGTCCTCCGGGCCAACCGCGAATTGCTCTCCACGGCAGTGAAAAGGGCGTCCTACCTCAGCAACATCGAGACGAAAATGATTATTTTAAAAATGTCGCCCACAGCCGTGGAAATTTTCAGCGAACGGGAGGAAGTCGGCGGGGAGGGCAGAGAGTTGGTCAACGCCGAATTCGACGGCGGGCACATCGAAATACGCTTTAATCATGAATATCTCCAGCAATGTTTACGGGTGATGGACGAAGAAACCATCGAATTGCGCTTCAGCGATCCCCGCAAACCAGGCATTATCCGGGGTATCGGCAATGATCACTTCAAGTACGTGATCATGCCGATCCGGCCCCCTGACGAGGAGGAGGCAGGATAAGGCAGAAAGCGCGGATCCGTTCGCGTTTTTAACCTTCCCTATATATAGTATATTGGTTAAATAGAAACTACTACATAGAGTATATAAATATTAAATACGTAGAAATAAAGCCTATACCGATACAGAAAAAAGAAATTTTCTTGCTTCTTTCTCTTCAAACAATTATAATCCTATTCTACACCTTAAATTCAGGATCCAATCGTTGTTATGTTTCCAGAAATGAAGCGAAAACTTAAATCCGATCAAACGCGGAACACCAATCCTCGCTTTGACCGGGAACTGGCCATTGAGCGCGCGTGTTATTGTCCTTCCTACAGCCCCAGCAAAATTCGCATTCAAGAATATTTTGTCTGTGATCCTCCCCGCCCTCCCTTGGATATTTGTGAAAATTGCCCCATTAATGGATTACGCGAGCCTTCCACCATCGTCATCGCCTCCTACATCAAGCCCGGCGAGTTGGAAGACGTCGAAGAAGAACTTTAACCGCGTTCGCCTTATTGGATCACTTCTCTTCGGTTTTCTTCAACAACATCCAGGCAATGGCGAAGAGCAAAACAGAATTAGAAAAATTTAAAAAACTCAGCGGCTTGATGGGGAAGGTGGTGCTGAGTCCCATGGCCGAGAGATCCAATCCCGCCAGCTTCACCAAAATCCCTACCACGATCGATATCCCTGCCAGCACGACCAATATTTTGGGTCCGTTGTTCATGAAATTCCTCCTCCTCGCTTTGTTTACCCGCCTTCGGCCGTTTTCGCCTTTATACCAAACAGGAATGGAAAAATAAATGACGGCAGGACAAAATGCCGGTTTTTCTTAATACGCTTCACAAAATCCAAATCTCGAATATGGTCCACCAGTTGTTATCCGGAGTTGGGGAAACATGGATCTCCACCGCGCTGGAATCGATCGGCCGGTTGAGCACCAGTACACTGGAAAGAATTTCCGGCTCGTAGTGCAGGGAGCCCACGACGATGGACTTCCCCTCAGGAGTTTTCAGGATCACATGGTTCTCACGAGTCCGGTCCGAACTTTTCGTCCCGTGGAATAAAACCAATTTGGATACAGGCTGCGGTGACGGAAATTCCACCCGAAAAAAAGCCCCTGAAGCGGGAATCGCATCACTCGACCAATACGTCTCGCGGTTGTAGGCCCGCACGCTGATGTTATGATCCGCGGCGGCCAGGCGGTAATTGGGATTGGAAGCCTCCAACCGCCAAGAGTTCTTGGGATTGTTAATGACTCCAGACGGCGGAAGAAACACAATATAGGGATCCACCATGAACCGCTCATAGCCCAGCCATTGTGGACCGAAAAGCCTCTCTAGGACCTCTATGGTCAAAGGCGAATAAAGGGAAGGATCTCCCGTCGTGTTGTTGTATTGGAAATTCTTGTGGAAGAGATACCCCACCCGGGAGGCATTGACGATTTCCTGGGCCGAATCCTCCAAACGCCGGGAGAGACGGCCGAAGGCCAGGATGTTTTGCTCCGAATCGAAGGCCAGGCATTCACCCACCCAGTCGCGCCCCGGCGTATCCGTGAGGTAATCGAATCCCTGATCGCAGAGAAGATAACGGATCGCGCGTTCTTGTAAAATCGCTTTGATTTCATCGAACTGAGTGGGTGTAAAGAGACCCTGATAAGCAAGGCTGGCCGGTTGATGAAAGAGGGGAGAATAATTCCCAAACGGAGAAATCAATGCGGAAAGATATAGGATCATCGCCATGGCGGAAAGGGATGGAGAAATCTCCCACATGGAACGAATGAAGGCATAAAGCAACACGGGTAAAACCCAGTAGAGCGGAATGGCGTACCACGGCCACACTCCGAACGGGGAATAACTCACGAACAGAACAGTCGACAGAGCGAAACCATATACCGCAAGACGGACTGGAAGGGCTGACAAAATTTTTTCGTTCTTCAAACTCCGGCGGGAACTCCACGGGAAGATCGCCAAACTGGCCAGAAACAGAAAAGAAGGAAACCAGGAAAAAAGGGAATTGCGTAAATCATGTTGGTGATCATAAGGCGCCCGCGAACCAAACATTACCGGGAGGCATTCCCCGAAAAAGCGGTCGATCAAAGGATTTTCACCGGACACCCGGGCGGCCGGCAATTCGCGGCCTTTCGCGACGAATTCAATCGCGGTAAGCCCTTGGCCCAGAAAAGGCGATATCCAGTACGGAGCGGTGAAGAAAATCAGGCTGATCCCTGCCACCGCCGCGCCGGACCGCGCGGAGGCCAGAATACAAATGTTTAATATCGATTTGAGTATCGGCTGGGCATCCCGCGCGCCGAACCATAAACGAAATGCGTTGCGCCACGCGAAAAATAGGATCAACAATCCTGATCCCAGAAAGAAGGGCAAGGAAATGGGCAGCTCGTAGAAACTAAGTCCGGCCAGCATCCCCCAAACCAAAGCCATCCCGGGGGATAACCGCTCCTGTTTCCAGCCGGCGAGGACGATCAGCCACTGGCAGGCACCACACACCAAGGCAAATGAGTAACCAAACCAGGTTTTGGAAAAAATCCAATGGTAATGGAGTCCCCCCACGCCCAAAATCAACAAGGCAAACCCTGCCAGGGCGGGTGAACCAAATCTCCAAAACGTCAGGCAGGTCACACCCAGGAAGAGAATCCCCCAAATCTCCGGCAACGCGTGCAGACCGGCCGCCGGTTGTTCAGAGAAATACAGGGACAACGCCAGGGGATACGCTTCCAACGTCCCTTGGTATTGCTGCCCGTAGTGAAACAGGGGTGGGGATTGCCCCAGAAGAAGACGTTGCGCCATCAGACCGAATGCCGCTTCATCCGCCTCGTAAAATATCCGGGTGTTCGTCTGGAATTGGAATCGGATGATGGTGTAGATCGCGATTCCCAGGATCAATCCCAGCCCGAATAACCAAGACGCGTTCCGCCGGCCGAATCCGGCGAGAGCAAGCATACCCCGGTTCACGATAGGGATCATCAAAAAAAACGCGAGCAGCAGAAACAACGGCGGGATATTCCGCGCGATTGGATAGATAAGCATGGAAACAGGCGGAATGCCCTGGATGAAAGGACCTTGCAAGGGGGCAAAAGGCGGTTTGCTGAATTCGGAAAAAGCAATGGACAAGCGGGGAATCGGGCGCAGCGAGGAAGTTTCACATTCGATTTCGTGAATTCCCGGCTGGATCGAGACAGGAATCAAACGGTGGCGGGAGGATTCGTGCGGCTCGAAACGGGCGATCTCGGCCCCGTCCAGTTTCCATACCGCATGACCGCAGCTGGCATGGGGGAGGGCATAATGCACTTCGTTTGTGGAATAGAATGTGGCGCTGAATCGCAAGGTTCCTTGATCACACGAAAGGAATTCGGGCAAAAACAGGGTGGGATTGATGTCGAACTCAGGCAAGTCAAGATCACGGGTCATTATTGGCTGGGATGCCGGATCTGTGTACGTGAATTGGATTCCTTCCCTGGGAGAGAAAGTTTTGAAAAGAATCGCCACGCTGAGAAAGACGAGGGCCAGAGGAAAATACCGCCCGATGGCCCGGTCACAGGCCAGCCAATCAAGGAAGGGAAGTGGTATTCCCCTTCTTTGGCTTTTTGAATAGATCCATGCTAAGACCAAAAGTCCGAGAGCCGCGCCCGCCAAGCGCACGCGAAATTCCAGGCCAGGAGTCGTTCCAACAAAAACGAGGACAAAAAATACGACGGCGAACAGGGTATTTAGAAGCATATGAATTGACCCCAATACGTCATGCCCGTATCCTATGCGAGCGGGATGATCAGGACAAGACTCTAGGAATGGGAGGAGAACAGAATGGCTGATAAGATCCTGGTCCTGGTAAATGGCGCCCGGGGGAAGATGGGTAAGGAATCCGTGCGGGCGGTCCGGGAAGCGGAAGATATGGAACTGGTGGCGGAAACCGATGTGGAGGACGTATTGGCGGATGCGATCCGGGACAGCGGCGCCCAAGTCGTGGTCGATTTCACGACACCGCACTGCGCCTTTCAGAACGCCTTGACCATCGTGGAAACCGGGGTGGGAGGAGTGATTGGAACCACGGGCTTCACACCGGACCAGATCGATGAATTGGAGATCAAATGCGCGGGGAAGCACCCCGGCTTGCTGATCGCCCCCAATTTCGCCATCGGAGCTGTCCTGATGATGCATTGTGCCCGGATTATCGCCCGGCATATGCCCGATGTGGAAATTATCGAATTGCATCATCCCGCCAAATTGGATGCTCCTTCAGGAACCGCCATCAAGACCGCGGAATTGATCGCCCAGTCCCAGGCCCGGACAATTGTTCCACGTGGAACATCCGAACCGGCCGCGCGCGGCGACCGGTTCCATGGGATCCCCGTGCACAGCGTGCGATTGCCCGGATTGCTGGCGCACCAATCCATCATTTTTGGCGCGGAGGGCCAAACGCTCACCGTGCGGCATGATTCCATCAACCGGAGCTGTTTCATGCCCGGCGTCTTGCTGGGTATCCGCGAAGTGCTGCATCGGAAAGGATTGATCTATGGCTTGGAGTCCCTTCTGCTTACCGAATAACCGTGGATATGGGTGATTCCTTCGAGGAATTCATTGAGGAATTTGTAATGCAAACCGCCGGGAGAGGATGGCGGTTTGAATCCCGCGTCCAGCGTCAAATTGGACGGTTCTTCTTCCATCTCCAGCAGAAAAATCAGCAATTCAATCTTACCGGCTACAAAACCCTCGCGGAATATCTCGATTTTCACCTGGCTGACGCGTTGCAAATTTCCCAATGGATCCAGCCCCGGAATCCTTCATCTATAGTGGATGTGGGGAGCGGCTGCGGGGTGCCCGGCATCCTGCTGAAAATCTTGCATCCGGAATGGCGCGTGGTGTTGATTGAATCTAACCGCAAGAAAGCCCGCTTTTTAAGTGAAATCAGCGAATACTTGGAGTTGGCTGATTGCGCCGTCCTGAATGAACGGGCGGAAGAAGCGGCGCGGAAGGCCGAATGGCGCGAGACGCTGGATTCCGCCACCGCCCGCGCCCTGGGACCCTTACCTGTGACGCTGGAGTTGACTGCGGGATTTGTCCGGGTCGGCGGAACGATCGTGCTTCCACGGGGTGGGGATGAAAATGTCGTAAAAGAATCTTCCCGCGTGGCGGACGCGCTGGGATGCCATTTGAAACAGGTCATTCTCTATGCGCTTCCCCGCTTGACGAAACCGTTTCAAGCCGCCATGTTCGAAAAAGTAGCCGCTTTGAGCGACAAATTCCCCCGAAAACCTGGGCAGATCCGCAAGCACCCTTTATAATGGCGGGAAATTGATAATGGGTGAGCATTGTTTTTCTTTACTGTAGCCATAGTAGGGCGGCCATAGTGGGGCGGACTCAAAGCGCGGCGAAGCCCGCCAGCAAGATTTAGGATAACAATACCGTAGCGCGCGGCCACTCCATTGTTCCACGTGGAACACAGGAATCAGGATTTGACTCGTATCATCTCCATCGTCAATCAAAAAGGAGGCGTCGGTAAAACCACCACCGCGGTCAGCCTTTCGGCCTGCTTGGCGATGCTCCGCTACCGCACCGTGCTGATCGATCTCGATCCCCAGGGCAACGCCACCAGCGGACTGGGTTTTTCCAAAAAAGAATTGAACCACTCCATGTTCGATCTGCTGATCGAAGAGAACCCTCTGGACATCATCCTCCTGCCTTCTCCAGTCGAGAACTTATCCATTGCGCCTTCCAACAACGACTTGCTCTCCGTGGAATGGGAATTGTCGGGCGAAGAACAAGGAAAATATCTCCTCAAAAAAGAACTGGCGCGTTTTCTATGGGACCGGCCGGCGGATGAACGCCCGGATTTTATGATCATTGATTGCCCCCCCTCCCTGGGATTGCTCTCTCTGAACGCCATCCTCGCCTCCGATTCGATCGTGATCCCTGTCCAATGTGAATATTATGCCCTGGAAGGACTGACCGAGATCTTGGCCTCCGCCTCCATGATCCGCCAGAGCTTCAACCCCCGCTTGTCACTCGAGGGAATCTTACTTACAATGGCCGACCGGCGGCTGAATCTCAGCCGGCAGGTGGAAGAGGATATCCGCCTCGCGTATAAAGATTATGTCTTCCAAACGGTCATCAGCCGCAGTGTCCGGTTGAGCGAGGCACCCAGTCATGGACTGCCTATTACGTTATACGACCCCGATTCGCCGGGAGCCAAAGCCTATCTGGAATTGACGCAGGAAATAATCGACCATGAAACGAAAAGCACTCGGCCGTGGCCTGTCCGCCCTACTCTCTGATGCGCCGGCCCTGGACGAAGAAACGAACGCGATCGTGACGATTCCCCTGGAGGCGATCGAAGCCGGGGAAAACCAACCCCGCCGCCACTTCGATGAAGAAGCCCTGTTGGAACTGGCTGATTCCATCCAGCGGCAAGGAATTCTTCAACCCCTCCTGGTGCGGCCCCATCCCTCGAGTCCGAACAAATATCAACTCCTGGCGGGTGAACGCCGGTTGCGGGCGGCCTTCCTGGCTTCTCTCACCTCCGTCCCGTGCATTGTCATGGAGGCGGACGATCCAAAAGTCATGGAAATCGCCCTCGTGGAAAACATCCAACGGGAGGATCTCTCTCCTCTGGAAGAAGCCCGGGCTTACCGGCACTTGGTGGAGCATTTCGGACTGACGCAGGAAGAAGTAGCCGCGCGGGTAGGTAAAAGCCGCGAGTCCGTTGCCAATACCCTGCGTCTGCTGAACCTGCCCGAGCGCCCCCTGCAAGCCCTGGAAGAAGAAAAAATCTCCGTGGGCCATGCCAAACTCTTGCTGGGACTTCCCTCCCCCTCCGAAATGGAGACAATTCTCAATCAGATCCTGGAACGCAACCTGAGCGTGCGCGAAACCGAATCCCTGCTGCGCCAAAGCCGCACGGCCGGAAAAACGGGAAACGAAAAAACCGAAACAACCAAAACAACGAATCCCCCTGCCCCGGACCTCGATCTCCATATCCAAGCGTTGCGAAGGGAATTGGAAAACGTATTCCAAACCAAAGTTGAAATCAAAATGCGAGGCAAATCCAAAGGCCTGATCCAAGTGCATTTTTTTGATCTGGATCAGTTGGATTCCCTCCTGGCCCGGTGGAAAGTGAAATTGTGATGCTACCGGATTTGGACCGGCAGGAACAAAAATATCCTTTCGGGGTGGAAAGAGTTTGAAATTGAAACAAAATTTGTTTGGAATGCGTTGGTTTCATTCCAAATCCGCGGCGCCTCGATCCCGTCGCCGCTTCAAACAAATAGGAAAATAGGGAGATCCTCTTGCTTAACGAAACCGCGGCGCGGAAATTCTACTCTCTGGAAGTCAGCTCCCTCCTCGTGGGAAGGATTCCCCGCCTGAACTTGTATATCCGCCGGGAGGAAGATCCGGAACCCATCCTGTTTCGAAGTGCCTCGGTCCCCCTCACACCCCAGCAAGCGCAGGAGTTGGCGGCGAACAATATCCATCATCTGTGGCTTCCGGAACGGGATTACGAAGTCTATCAGCGGTTCCTCGCGCAGTTCTTGCCCATTCTCATCCTGGATCCCAACCTGCCCGTCCGGGCCAAGTGCTCGATCACCTACGACTACTCGATCCAGGCGATGCGGCAAGCGTTTGATTCCAACGATACCCGGCAGGTGATCGAAACATCGAAGGATATGCTGAAACACGTGATCGCCGTGTTGTTCTCCGACGAGCGCGCGACACACAATTTTATTGCATTGGCAAGCACGGATTACGCGTTGTTTTCGCACTCGGTCAATGTGTGCCTGTTCGGCATGGCCTTGGCCCGCCGGGCACTCGGCATCTCCGAGGAAACCGCGATGGAAGAATTCGGCCCGGGCCTATTGCTGCACGATCTCGGCAAGTTGCGGATTCCCAGAGAAATTTTGGTAAAAGAAGGAAAATTAACGCTGGAAGAGCGGCAATTGATCAAGACCCATCCCGAAACCGGCCTGGAGATGATCCGGGATTTCATGACGGTAACTCCCGAAGTGGAATCAATCATTTTGCATCACCACGAACGGCTGGACGGTTCCGGCTATCCGTTCGGATTGAATGGCAAATATATCTCCACGCACGCGCGGATCTGCGCGATCGTGGATATTTTCGACGCGATCAGCACCGATCGCCCCTTTCAAAAAAGAAAATCCACGTTCGAGACCTTTCAAGTCATGCGGCAGGAACTCTCCAACCGCATCGATGAAAAACTGCTCAATGAATTCATCCTGCTTTTCCAATCACCGGATGAATAAGGTCGATGTCAGCTTCTTTTATCCCTTTCTCCCCCAAGGACTTTTACCATGAGGCGCGTTCCGGCTGGTCTTGAATGCGTGGATGAATGTGTCCGCGTCCTCCGCGGGGGGGGCTTGGTTTGCGTCCCGACGGAGACGGTGTACGGCCTGATCGGCCTTCCCGGCCAGGCAGACACCTTGGCGCGGTTGACGGCGCTCAAGGGCCGCCCGGCCGGGAAACCCTTCGCCTTGTTCACATCATCGTGGGAGCGGTTGGCGCGGGAAGCGGTGCGTCCCTCCCCGGCGGCGGAGCGTCTGGCGGACATTTTCTGGCCAGGCCCGCTGACGCTGGTGATTACGGCGGATTCCGGATGTCCCGCGGCGCATGCGGGAACGGTGGGGGCCCGTTGCCCAGATCATCCCTTGGTGCAAGGGGTATTGGCCGGCTGCGGAGGGTTGCTGATCAACACCAGCCTGAACCGCAGCGGCGAGCCGGCGGTCTGGAGCCTGGAGGCAATGGAAGAATGGCTGCTCGGGGTGGACTTGGTGGTTGACGGGGGAACGCTGCCCCGGCGTCCGGCATCCACGGTGGTAGATTGCACCATGAATCCTCCCCGGATTTTGCGTGCGGGTGGAATTTCCGAATCGGCCTTGCGGAAAGTGCTGGACGATCCCGCGTCCGAATCCCCCGCCGGTGGAAAAGGAGAACAAGATCCGCCAAACAGGATTTGATAACGTTACGAGATAAATCCCCAGGAAAACGGTACCCTCGAATCAGGAACGGCGGATCCCGGAACCCATGATGCGTAATCCAAATCCAACACGCGGGGAAAGGTGGTTAACCCTGCTCATCTACGAGCTGGCCGTGATCTTTTTCTTCATTCCCGCCGGCCGGTTTCATATTTCGTTGATCGGATGGTATTCGTTTTCGACGGGGTATGACGCCTACAAGCTGTTTCCCGTCTTGCTGTTCACTTGGCTCGCTTGGCGAATCCAGAACCTGGACAAGCCATGGCCGCAATCCCGCTTCGTTTTTCCATTTTTCCTCTTGTTTTTGGTCTCGCTGATCGCCGCCGTGACTTCGCAGGATTTTTTCGAAGCGGTAAGCGAAGCCCTCGAGATCTTGTCGTACTTCTTTTTTCTGATCCTCTTACTCGATATCCCCTGGACGCCCCGCCGGATCCAGACCGTGGCGGTGGGATTCGTCATCGGCAACCTGTATCTGGCCAGCCAGGCCTGGATGCATTATCAGACCCTGAATCCCGCCTTGCCCGCCCGGGTTAGTGCCACCTTCCGGCATCCCAATTTCCTGGGTTTCTATGGTCTTTTGGGTTTGACCCTTTCCTTCTGGATTCTCAACCAAAGCCGTCGGCCGCGGCATACCTTCTGGGTCGGAGTGAGCATCGCCGGCTTGTTGTTCGCCGTGGTCACCAGCCAATCGCGTGTGGCCTTGGTCGCTTTGGGCCTTTGGTTATTGGTCCTCTTGGTTTTGGGGCATGGCCGCTTGCGCCGGTTCGCGGTGGCGGGTTTATTCGCCGGGATGATGGCGCTTGTGTTTTCTCCTGATATCGTCGCCCGGTTTTCGGCCATGGCGTATGAAACCCCGGCCGCCGAACAGGTCAACCGGGTTCGGATTTGGCTGCATTACCTCGAGCATGAAATCCCCACACTGCCCTATTTCGGCATCGGCCTGGGTCCCGTGGCTGATACCCGGATGAATGACCGCCTCGCCGCTGATCCCTCCACCGCTTCCGTCTTATCGCACAAGTGGGGGCCGCATAACGCCTATCTCGCGTGGTTGCTGGGAACCGGATTGGCGGGAATGTTCGCCCTCTTTTGGCTTCTCAAGGAAATCCTGCGGACCGCCTGGGCCTCGGATTCCGAAAACCGCCCGCTATGGATGGCTGGATGGCTGGCCATGCTGCTGGTCATCACGGTGCAGGATCCGCTCCTCTACGCCAATATTCCCCTGGCGCTGATTGCCATGCTGGTGCTTACCGGGAAAACCGCCGGGAAAATCGCCGGCAACACCACCTCTGCGTTTCGGACTGAACCGCCCCCTCAGGAGGATGCCTCATGAACGCCAAATCCCGCCTGCTTCCCTTGTGGATTCTCCTGGCCGGCGCGTGGCCTGCCGCTTTGTCCTGGACCTGGGGAAAGGGAATCCTCCTGCTCTGGGGTTTTTTGTGGGTATTGATCGGAGTGGAACCTTCCCCCTTGACTCATTCTCTCCGTACGTTGCTTTTGTTCCTTATCGGATCGGCCTCAGTATGGTCAGTGGCCGTAAATCTGATTCCCAAGATGTCCCATGCCGTGTTCTACCTGATGGTATTGTTTCTATGGGGATACGCGGCGCGGCTTTGGAAATACCGGCAGCCCGTATCCTCATACGAATTTCCCTGGCCCGCGAAATCCACGGCGGCGGTATTTGTGCTGATCGTGATTTTCGGTTTCATGCTGGTTCACCTGGTCCTGGCCGGGATGACGCATTCCCGGTTTCAAGAAGAATCATGGAGTTCGATGCTGTGGGCGGCGCTCGCCTTTCTGCTTTGTTATCCCACCGAAGCCTCGAGCCACGGGAACATTACGGTCCAGCGCTCCCTGCGGTGGATGTTGCCGCTCTTGATTTTTCAAGTTACAATTTTGCATTCCGTACAATACATGCGAATCGCTCATCGCCTGGAAACCTCTCCCGCGCCGGGACAACTGGCGGAAAAGGCCATCCGCCAGGGGTATGCCGGACTTGCGCGCCGGGCGGTGTTGCGGGAAACCGCCCGGATCTACGCGGACCAGGGCTGGGCGGACGCGGTCCGCTATCAGCGGAGCCAATGGCCCGCCGTGGACAAGGAAAAACTGGCGGAGGCGTTCCGGCGCGATCCGGCGCTGGGACGGAACCTGTTTCTCTTCACCCTGAGTTTCGGCTGCCGGCTGCAATTAATGGAGGGTGAGGAGGCCGTGGACATGGCCCTTCTTCCCGGGGAAGAATCGGTCTACGTGCTGACCTCGCGGGGAAGACTGCTGCGGCTCGGAACATCCGGCCTGACCGTGGCTTGGCAAGCACCCCAGCCGCCCGTGGCGCTTGCGGTGTCGCCCGTCCGGCGGATCAAGGCGGTATTGACGCAAGCCCGGCAGGTGCATGTGCTGGAACCGGATCACCGAGCCCTCCTCGTCGATCTCCCCGCCAGCCAAACCTGGGTGGATATCGCCATGAACGGCGCGGGCACGCGGATGTGGGTGATGAGCGAGCATGGCCACATCGACGCTTACCGCTACAGCGCCGACCGCCGCGAGTGGCTGCCCGAAGGCCCGCTGCACCCGCCTTTGTGGCGCGAACCGGACATGGCCAAGGCCTTTGTGCCCGCGGGCAAAGAAAACACGTTTTACCTGCTGGACGCGTTCGGGGGCATCCATTGGCGGGGTGCCCGGGGTTTGGCGGAAGGGAATCCCTGCCGCCAACGGCTGCTGGAATGGTACAACCCCCAGCGGGACACCCCCGTGGATATCGCCTTTTGGGAAGAGTCCACTACCCTGATGATGCTGGAGCGGACCGGAGACGTCCATTTCTACGCGCTCCCGGATACCCGGCAGGACGATCTGGCGTCTTTCGATACCGCCCCAGAGCCGCTGCCGCCCAACCCGCCGCCGGTCCAGTCGGTGATTTACCTCGACCTGGAGACAGGGATCTCGTACCGCAAGACCCAATCCCTCCGTCTGGCGCCCGCTCCCTCCGCGGGTACCTTGCTGATCCTTCAGAGCGATGGGACGGTGCAGGCCATCGCTCTCCCCGGCCGGACGTACGTCACCTTTACGCGGCTCAAGCTTCTGCGGGTGGAGGCCCCAGGATGAACCGGTTCAGCAAGAGGAAAAAATGACGCTCCGGCAAAAAGTGAAAACCAACGGATAGGGTCTCTATTTTTTTTCTGGTGCAGGCGTCCTGCCCGCGCCCTATACAATTTTCATCTTACTCTCTTCCCCCCGTATGTCTCCACAAACTTCCCAAACGACCGGTCATAGGTCTTTTCCACGGCTGGGGGGAAGCAGCAGGCCGGCAATTCCTGCATTTTCAGATGATAGGCCAGGCAATCGCAGCACTTCCCATGCCGCGGGCAGCCCGGGTAGGTGCACGCGCAAGGCAATCGATTCGCGCATTCCGCCATGTTTCCTCCTCCTGAAATTGCATTCCTGTGCAAAGTGCGCCGGGGAATGGCGCCGCCCTCACCGGTTCCGGATGGTCCATACATCCTCAAACGCCTCCACCGGCGCGCGGATTTCGTCCGGATGCTTGGAGTTGTACGGCTCGGTGGGCAGGTTGACCAGGTACGTGGCTTCCGACAGCGACATCTGCCCGTGCCACACGCCCGGCGGGATCATCAGCAAGGCTGCCTCGCCCTCGTCGCCCAAAATCACGGTCTGATAAGCGCCCTTCGTGGGGCTCCCTTCGCGGTCGTCGTACAGACCGATTTTTGAGGTTCCCGCCACCACGAAGAACGCGTCGGTCTGTTTGTCATGCTTATGCCAGGCCTTGATGACGCCCCGGCGCAGGAACGATACGTACACCTGCCCGAATTGGATAAATTCCGGGTCGTCCGCCCGCAGGATTTCCACCAGGTAGCCCCGGTCGTCGCAATGCCGCTTCCGGTGAATCAATTTCACGCCGTCGATCATGCCCTTCCTCAATTCCCATGAATTTTTCCGTCATGCTAGCATCCCCCCCGCGCGCGTTGAACCCATGACTTTCCACGGGGAACATTTTGTTGTAAAAGGGACATTGGGCATCTTGCGCCGCAACGATGAACCCGATTGCAGAACTTTCTAATCCCCCCCTGGGAGAGGATTAGGGTGGGGGAATTATTGTAGGGGCGGACCGTGGTGTCCGCCCGAATTTCATCGCGTGGATGGAATGCCTTCTTCACCGCGGGTACGCACTCGTCGGATGAATCGTATTAATCCCCTCTCCCCTGGGAGAGAGGATTAAGGTGAGGGAATTCCTGGATGGGCGGATATCATCTTGCTCCGCCCTCGCGCGGCGGACGGCCATGCGCCTGACCTGGTTTCAAAGGAGATCGCCATGCGGGTATTGCTTCTTGGTTCCCGGGGGCAATTGGGAACGGACCTGGCGCGGGCCTTCGCCGATTGCCGGGTCACGCCCTGCACGTCCGAGGACCTGGATATCACCGACGAATCCCTCGTGCAGCAACGGATCGCCTACACGGCGCCGGACCTGGTGATCAATCCGGCCGCCTACACGCGGGTGGACGATTGCGAGCGCGAGCCGCTTCGCGCCTTCCAGGTCAACGCGTTGGGGCCGCGCCATCTCGCCCTGGCCTGCAAGCGCTGGGATATCCCCCTGGTTCACATCAGCACCAATTACGTCTTCGACGGCGCGAAGCCGGATTTTTACGAGGAAGACGATCCCCCCCGGCCGCTCAACACCTACGGCATCACCAAGTTGGCCGGCGAACACTATGTGCAAGCCCTGTGGGAAAAGCATTACATCGTCCGTGTGGCCGGCCTGTTCGGCCTGACTCCCAGCCGCCTCAAGGGGACCAATTTCATCGAGGCCATGCTGCGCCTGGGAGCCAAGGGAACGCCCTTGCGGATCGTCTGCGACGAGTCGCTGTCGCCCACGTACACCGCCGACGCCGCCGCCGTGATCCGCCGCCTCGTGGAGACCGGCCGGTACGGCCTGTACCATCTCGCCAACCAGGGGGGATGCACATGGCTCGAATTCGCCCGCGAGATCTTCGCCCAGGCCGGGATGAACGTTTCGCTGGAGCCGGTCACCGCCCGGGAATATGGCGCGCCGGCGAAACGGCCCGCCAATTCCTGCCTGAACACGCGCCAACTCGACGCGCTGGGCCTCGGTCCGCTGCGCCCCTGGCAAGAAGCCCTGCGGGATTATTTGGCGAGTAAAAGGACCGCATCCACCGAATAAATGTCCATTCTGTTGGCAGGGGGTATGGGGCCACGTGACCCGGCTGAATAGCCAGGCAGGGCGTGCTCAAAGCGCGTAGTCCACCGGCGACAACCTTCCTTCTCTGCTCCCTCTCCCATTGGGAGAGGGCCGGGGTGAGGGGAAACCGTTCTACACAGATTAATATTTCATTGGATAGAATAGCCTTGGTCCTCTATAGCAGAGGCACATTGCCACGTGCCCCGGCTTTGGATAAGACGTTGTCAGGATAATACCGGTATGCCAGCGTCCACGCTCAAATCCATGGCCCTATCCCTCCTCGACTTGATCTATCCCCCGGTGTGCGCCGGATGTGGAAAAGAGCAAACGCACGCGGAAGAGCGGGTGTGCCCGGATTGCCTGCATCATTTCCGGATTTTCCCCTCCCACTACTGCGGCCGCTGCGGCGCTCCGGTGGCCTCGGCCGAAGAGAGCCAGCCTGGCAAACCGTGCCGCAACTGCCCCGCCGGCCCGGTTTACTTCGACCGGGCGCACAGCCTTTA
>JABLXU010000023.1 GCA_013177805.1 Candidatus Omnitrophota bacterium | reverse complement strand
GGTGAGCCGGGATCTGGTCCCGGCGGGATAACAACAGCACTGCGATGATCAAGGCCAGGCTGACGGTGATCCCGGGGAGCACGCCGGCCAGAAACAGTTGGCTGATGGAAGTTTCGGCCACCACGCCATACAGGATAAGAGCCACGCTGGGCGGCACGATGATGCCGATGCCCCCGCCCGCGGCCAATAACGCTCCCGAACGGGCTTCAGAGAAACCGGATTCTTTGAGGAGAGGAAAGAGAAGTACGCTTAGGGCGGCCACATCGGCCGGTCCGGAACCGGAGATGCCCGCGAAGAGCAACGACACCACCACGGTCACTACGGCCACTCCGCCGCGTACCCGGCCCAGGGTGATCAAAACCACATCGAGCAGGCGGCGGGAGAGGGCGCATTCCCCCAGCAAGTGGCCGGCCAACAAGAAGAGGGGGATGGCCAGCAGGGTGTAAGAATCGAAGGCCGAGAAGATCTGTTGGGCGATCAGGATGGGATCAGCTAACCCGAAGAGCACAATCGCGGTCAACGCCGGCAATCCCAACGCCAAGGCCACCGGCACCTCCAAAAGCAACAACAAGAAGAACAGTCCAAAGAGAAGGATGGCAATGGAAATCAACACCGGTCCTTTACCTGCCGGATTTCGTGGGATTCGGGCCTCATGAAGCCGGGCCCTGTTGCTCAGGGATGATAATGGAAAGCCGCTGAGGATTTGAGTCCGGGAGGCGGGAGTGGATCTTATTCTCCTTTTTCATACCGCTGATTCAGGGGGATCTTGTGTTCCTTAAGTTTCCGGTAGAGGGTACGGGCGCTGTAGCCGAGGATCTTGGCGGCGGCTTTTTTATCTCCTTGGGTGAGATCTAAGGTCCGCCGGATCAGGATGCCCTCGGATTGGGCGGCGGTTAGCCCGAGAGGGAGAATGATTTTCCCCGACTCCTTGAGACCGTCCCGCTCTCCTTTGCGGGGGCGGTGGAACATCTCGGGCAGGTCACCCAGACGGATCAGGTCGCCGCGGGCCAGGATCACGCCGTGCTCGATGACATTTTCGAGTTCCCGGACATTGCCTGGCCAATCATAGTTTTCCAGGGCTTCGTAGGCGTATTGGCCCAGCCCGCGGACGTTCTTGCCGTTTTTTTGCGCGTATTTTTCGATGAAGTGTTGAGCCAGCAAAGGAATATCGCCCCGCCGTTCGCGGAGGGGGGGCAATTCCAGGTGGAAGACGTTGATCCGGTAGAGCAGATCGCGGCGGAACTTGCCTTCCCGCACCATCTTGTACAAATCGCGGTTGGTGGCGACAATCACCCGGACATCCACCTGCACGGGTTGGCTGCTTCCTACCCGTTCGAATTCGCCTTCCTGCAAGACCCGCAATAGCCGCACTTGCGCGGACGGGGACATTTCCCCGATTTCGTCGAGAAAGATGGTGCCTCCATTGGCGCTTTCAAAACGGCCTTGATGATCCTTGTAGGCGCCGGTAAAGGAGCCTTTCACGTGACCGAAGAGTTCGGATTCGAGCAGCGACTCGGGGAGCGCGCCGCAATTGACCTTAACGATCGGTTTGGCGGACCGGGGGCTCAACGCATGGATGGCTTCGGCGATCATTTCCTTGCCCGTTCCGGTTTCGCCGGTAATGAGGACGTTGGCGGAGCTGGGTGCAATTTGCTCGATTTGGGTGATGATGTTGCGCATCGCCTGGCTTTTGCCGACGATCATGTTTTTCTTTTGAAAATTCTTGAGCCGGTCTTTCAGCTCTTTGACTTCCACCAACATTTCATGCGATTCCAGGGCTTTGTCCACGTAAACCTGCAATTCAGCCAGGCGTACCGGCTTGGTGAGAAAATCGAACGCCCCGGCTTTCATGGCTTCCACCGCCATGTCAATGGAGCCATGGCCGGTCATCATGATGATGGGGATGCTGGAATCGATGGCTTTGACACTCCGCACAAAGGTCACGCCGTCGAATCCGGGCATGACCTGGTCGGTAATGATGAGATCGAATTGTTGACTGTGCACCTGCGCCAGGCCTTGTTCGCCGCTGAACGCGAGTACGCAGTGATGACCTTGGCTGCTCAGGGCTTTGCACAGCATGCGGGCCATTTTTTCATCGTCATCCACGATTAAAATCCGGTGGCCGGTGGGGGCTTTTTTTTCAGGAAGCGGCATCGGTGTGAACCTCCTCCCGGGCCAACGGCAGCCGGATGATGACCGTGGTTCCCTTGCCCTCGGTGCTTTCGATGGTGACCGTGCCGTGGTGCGCCTCCACGATTTCCCGGACCAGATAGAGCCCCAGACCGGTTCCGCCGGGGCGGTGGGTGATGAAAGCCGAAAAAATGCGGTCCATTTTTTCGGGGGGGATTCCCATCCCATTGTCCCGGACTTTGATTTCGGCCTGGCCGTGGCTTTGTTGCGCGGTGACCGTGATCCGGCCTGTTCCCTGGATGGCGTAGCGGGAATTTTCATACAGGTTGAGGAAAATCCGGCGGAAATGTGTGGGATCGATATCCACGTAAATGTCGTTGTCCGCTTCCAGGGACATTTCAATACGCGTATCGGAGGAGCGGGACCGCAGACCAGCAAGGATGTCCTGGAGATAGGATTGGAGATTCCAGCGCTGTTTGTTGGGTTTCTTGATATGGGAGAGCACGAGGTAATGGTCCACGATTTCATTAAGGCGTTCAACTTCGAGGTGCAGTTCGGCCATGAGGTCATCGAGTTCCCGCTTATTTTCATCCTGGAGGGCGGGGGAGCATTGTTCGAGGAGGGCGTTGACGCGGTGGTGGATGAGGTCGGCGGTCAAAGCGATGACGCCCAGGGGGGTCCGGATTTCATGCGAGACTCCCGCCGTGATCTTGGTCATGGCGGTGAGTTGTTCCATACTTTTAACTTTTTCGGCCAGCCGCCGGACATCGGTGAGATTTTGGATCAACAGGGTCCAGCCGATATGGGTGCCGTGTTGGTCTTGCAGGTAGGTCAGGGTGGCATTGGCGTCAATGGGTTTTCGATCTTTCGAGAGCCAATAGGCCCCTTGCAGTGTGGCGGATCCCTTTTTTTGAGCTTCTTCGAACAAACAGTGGAGCATGCTGGGATCTTGCATTAGATCGGCGATGGATTTATCCAAAGTTTCCGAAGTTTTATAGCCGAAGATACTTTGCGCCCCTTGGCTCCAGGTGGCGATGCGGCCGTGCTCGTCCAGACCCACGATGGCATCCGTGGCTTCGTTGAGGATGAACGTCAGCAAACGGTCTTCCATCCAGAGTTTTTGTTCCAAGGCGGTGCGGGCCTCGATCAGCTCGCTGGAATAGCGCTCGATATAAGTTTCCAGGGCCACCTGCATATCCAGGAAGATGGCTTTGAGAAGGGCGCTTTGGGAGGCTTCGAGGCGGACAGGATCATCCGGGTAAATTTGCCGGAGGATCGCGAAGAGGTAATGGCTGTAAAGTGCGTACCCGCCGATATACCATTTGGGTTGCAGCCCGATGCGCACGTGCGTGTTGCCGATATTCTTGCGTTTTTGGATATTTTCCAGATTGAATGGATTGAAGAACAGGTCGGTGAAATACTCCAACTGGACGGTCTTCAGGTTCTCCACCACGGCGGGAGAGGTGAAAAACATACGGGTAGCGGGGAAGGCGCCGAGGGTATCGTAAAAGCAGTCGATGACTTTAGGCAACAAAGGAACTAGGCGGGGGGCCAGCTCGCGCAGGGCTTGGCGGTCTTGCGCTGTCACCTGAAAAAAGCCGATTTGTTCTTCATAGGCGGCGCGCTCTTCCTGGTTGGAAGGCATCAGGGCTTCAGGAATATTCATGGAGGGTCATTGGCTCCTCTATTCTATCGATCTCGGAAAAAGTTGGATCGTTGAAAGACGCGCAACTTCACCCGTGATGGTCGAACAGATCCGGATCAAACCCATTCCCCTGCCACTTTTTCCGGTTGCCTTGTTGGTTCTCGAGATTCTTCGAGCCGCGACGTATTTACAGGTTGGATATCATTAATATGGTTTCGTTTGACATTTTTGTCAAAGGTGAAGAGGTGTTTTTCCAAAAAAAACGGCCGGAAAACCGAAAGGTTTTAATTCCCTTGGGAGGGGAGGTGTCTTTTTTTGAAAATATACTGAACAATGTATGCCGGAGATCGTTGTTTGGGGTTTATATTAAAATGGAAAAGGCTCTCGGGGGAGAGCCTTTTCCTCAGTAAGAAGGAAGGATGCAGGGATGAAGGGATCGGCGATCGAAGATGTCATTCAAGTTGAAAAGCCGGACCGCCTATCGGTGGATGCCATGAAAACGCGATGCCGTACTTGATTCACCGGTCTGCACTGTATCCGGCGAATGCTGGATGTCATGGCGAAACGTGTTGACAATACCTCCTCTGCTCTCCTGCCGCGGGTGACTTCGCAACCCATGGTCCAGATGCCGTACCCGATGTGTTGCCGCGTTGCCATTCCAAATGATGTTATGGGTTGTTCGGCGAGGAAACCATCATCCGTTCCTTCTTACCCGTTGTACGTTGCGTGGGGAGAGTCTCCGGGATGTATCGGCGTGATGTTTTGCTCTCCAGACCTGGCCCTTTGCCTGTGTTGAATTGCCCGTTGCCGTACTCGATGCGTTGCGGATGCAAAAACCTGATGCCGTACTGATGCCGTGTCTTCGATGAGAAATCCGGATGCCGTACCGCTGCCGTAACTGATGTGATAACCCGATGCCGTAACCGTTGTCAAACCGAAGTTGCTAAGCCGCGCTGCCGTACTGGATGCCGTAACGAAGATGAGTAAACACGATGTCCCGTCAAGATGTCGAGCCAGGATGCAGTAAACCGATGCGAAAACTCGATGAAATGCCTTGGTGCGGATTCAAGATGAAGATGCTGATTCGAAGATGCCACTTTCAACGTACGTCTATAATATATGCAAATGGGGTGCCAAAATCAAGAGTTCAAATCTAATCAAAGATCCATTCCTTTCGGAAAAAATATAAGCCATTATATATCAGCAAGTTATAATAAAATGAAGTTCTTCCTCCTTGGGATGGGGATCATTGGGGCGGGCTCGCCGGGTAAAAAGAAATTGCCGATTTTGTGACAAAAATGACAAAATTCCGGAAAGACGGTGACAAGATAGTCATTCAACTTGGATTTATTGGACTTGCAACGAGATCGCGAAGGTAAAAAATGAAGGACGTTCTTCCGGATTTCGAGTGTATACCGCCTGGAACGCTGTTCCATTATTTATAAGTCTATTGTTTTCAATGGAATACCGATAGCCCGTCATGATAGACCTTTCCGGACCGTGTTTCCCATGGCGCCGTACTTCTTCTAGGAATATTTCTCTCTCTGTGATCCAGATCAGTTTGCCAGGTTCGGCAAAAAGTCCCACATGCGGCCGAACTTGAATGATTTCAGACGGATTTTGGTCCTTGACGTGATAGACAATCCCGAGGATGACATGAATTGGTATTGTATTGCCATTATTCGTGTCTGTCTGAGGTAGCGTTGCCAATATGTTCCATCCAAATCCATCTCCGATCCAACAATACTGGCTGGCGGAAAGCAGGATGGGATGATCACCGGGAACGCGGTAGGGGGGGTCGAAATGCTCCACCATTTTCCAATGATGCTCCACGGGCTGGTCCTCCCAAACACCGTACCAATATCCCGCGAACGCGCTAAAAAGATCTTCTCCCCGGAGATATGACTCCGCCCCCTGGATTTGATGCAATAAATTTTCCCGCTCCAGCCGAAATGAGGATGGGGAATACCGGCCGCGCAGGGCATCCTCCGCCAGCGCTTGGAAGGACAAAATGGAATCGACGAGAAGTTCCGCCTTGGATTTCCGGCCGTTTTCTGTCTGAAGGAGGCTGAGGCGAAAGGCTTCAGCGAGCTGGATTCCCTCATGCAGCAAGTGAACATCCCGGATCACGGGATAGGGATTGGCCATGCGCTCGAGGGAGACCGGGTAGTACCAATGGGCGCTGATCAGGGCTTGCATCCGGGGAAAGCGCCAAGCCTGGGCCATTTCAGAGGCATAAACCACACCCTTGATCCGGAAACTTCCCGGCCGTTCTTTCACGGCCGCGTTGAACAAGGTGTACGTCCAAAACGCTGCCCGTAGAAGCAAGAATCCGATCGACAAATAGAGGAGCATCTGACCCCATTGGCGTCTGGAAGAAAGGGGCAAAAATTGCCAGGGCGCGATTTGGTAAATCAAGTAAAAGACTGCCAGGATGACACTTCCAGCCACCAATGGCTCCCAGGGCGGAGATTGATCCGTCCATTTGGCGTGCCATAGGGATAGAACCGAAACGCCGTATGCCAGGAGGGTGATCCAATCGGTGCTATGATCGATAAAGGAATAACGTCCGGCCGGTGTGGAGACCGTGGAGACCGTGAGCCAGGAACGGACTGTTGAAATAAGTAGCAATGGCAGTGTCAATGTCCAGACAAGGAGGTAAAGAGCCGCGCCCGCGAAGGGGACACCGGCGGGAATCACCTGAAACAAGCCGTAAGTAATAACCGCCGCGAGCAGATAAGGAGTCAGGGGCCGGAGGATGCGGAAAGGGAGGAACAGGAGGAAACCGGCGCCGAATAGCAGAATCACGAAGCCATCGGCGCTATCCGCGAGGGCACTCCACAGCAGCGTGAGAAAGGTAGGATTGGCAATCATCAGGAATCCTGTTTCAAGTTCTCCGTTTGTACTATTGAACCTATTTTTTGGTGAAGATCTAGACGGCTTCGTCGGGGAGGACCTTGAAGCGTTTCCATTTTCCTGAGCGAAACCGGATCAGCAATATGAATCCCAGCAGGGTGATGTAGGCGGTCACCCAAAACCACGCCGCTTCGATGCCCATGCCGAGATGGTTGATGGACAGCCAGGTTCCAGGGACAAAAAGAAGCCAAGCCAGGGAAATGCTGGTCCACATGGGAAAGGCGGTATCGCCGGCCCCCCGCAATGCGCCGTTAAAAGTCAGATTCAAGGCGTCGGCAATTTGGTATACGGCCACGAACATGAGAATCGTGGAACCGAAGCGTTGGACTTCCGAAAAAGGAATATCGGTGCTGGGAGTCTCGCTCTGGAAAAGGGAATACAAGAATTCGGGAAAAGCGAAATAGAGAACTCCCCACACGAGCATGTAACATTCCACGGAAATCATCGCCGTGTAGGCGCTTTTTTCGGCGGTGGCTGGATCTTTCCTTCCAATGTGTTGCCCGACCAGGGTGGCGGTGGCAACGCTGGCGCCGATCATTGGCTGCCAGGCGAGGCCGTTGATGGATAAAGCGATGGTGCTGGCGGCCAACTCGACAGGACCGAGATTCCCGATCATAAAAATGAATACGGTAAACGAACTGACTTCAAGTAAAAATTGAACCCCGGCGGGAGAACCGAAACGCAGCAGGCGGCGCATGAGTTCAGGATGGAGACGGTTCGCGGTCCGGGTGCGGTACAGCCTATGGTTCTGGGGAGACAAAAACAGGATCAAGAAGACCACGCTGCAAAAGGCCGTGGAGATGACCGTGGCCCAGGCCGCGCCTTGAATCCCCAACCGGGGAAAGCCCCAATGGCCAAAGATCAAGACATAATCGAGCACGGCATTGAGCACGTTGGCGGCGAGGTTGATCATCATGACGACGAAGGTTTTGCCCCGTCCGGAGTAGAAACTGCTCAACGCTTCCTTGAGAAGAAAAAAGACCGCCCCGGCGAAGAGGTTGACGAAATAAATCTTCTCGAAACGCAGGAGCGTGGCCGGATGGTCCATCCATACCAGGAAGAAGATGCCGGCGGGGAGCAAGAGCAGGCAGACCAGTCCGCCGAACAGCGAGAAATAAATGCCCTGCCAGGTGGCCGCTCCGATGGAGGCGGAGCGGTCCGCTCCATGATATTGGGCCACGAAGGTGTTGGTGTATTCACTAATGCCTAGGAAAACCGCCATCAGCGAAAAGCTCAAGGCTCCCGCGGGCAGGCAGGCGGCGATCTCTTCCGGGCTGGACCAGGAGAGGAAAAGGCGGTCCACGAAATGCATCAGGGTGTAGGAAGCATGGCTGATGAGCAATGGGTAGGCGATGGAGAAAAATTCACGGAACCCTCCCGGATGAGGCGGCTGGGACAGTTTGAGGATCGGCATGATGGTTGATCTGCAAGGGAACCTTCATGAAGGGCCAGGCCCATGAAATACGCCTTTATGACAATACAAGCCTTTATGACAATACAACTGGAATAAGCGCAAAATTTCTTCTCCCGGCCCCCTAGACTGAAGACCGGAGAAGGTCCACGCATGCCTGGTGGATAGGCTATCGGAACGAATCCCCTTATAGAAACTGGATGATAGCCAAGGCATTATGGCCGCGGATTGACTTCCACCCAAGTGGTGGTACAGTCTCTGGGAATCATAATTTCCTCCAACATTTCGAATGAAACCAATTCCCAAGACTCTTCTCCCCTCTTTTCGTCCCAGCAGTCCTGAATTTTTCTTTCAAGCCCTGCGCACCGGCCGATGGGTGATTCTCGGTGCGGTGGTGGGTATGTTTTCCGGCCTGGGCGCTATTTTGTTTAATTTTCTGGTGTTTGGCGGGGTGGACCTGTTTTTGGTCCGCATTCTCGGTTGGGCGCGGATTGCGGTGCATTTAACCGGGGAAGCCTACATCCTGCAACCGGCGGAAGGCTGGCGGTATTGGATGTTGCCCTTGATTCCCGCTTTGGGCGGAATGATCGCCGGAATTTTGGTATATACCTTTGCGCCGGAGGCCGAGGGGCATGGCACGGATGCGTATATTAAAGCGTTTCACCGGAACCGGGGGCGAATCCGGGCGCGGGTGCCGGTCATCAAGACCATTGCCTCGGCGATTACCATTGGCTCCGGCGGATCGGCGGGCAGGGAAGGACCCATTGCGCAAATCGGGGCGGGATTCGGTTCATGGCTGGGGCAGATCCTGCGCTTGGATGCCAAGGATTGCCGTTCGCTGCTCATTGCCGGGACGGCGGGCGGCGTGGGGGCGATCTTTTGCGCACCTCTAGGCGGCGCGTTGTTTGCGATCGAGGTGTTGTACCGGAACCAGGAGATGGAGACGGAGAGTTTGATCCCCGCCTTAATCTCTTCACTGGTAGCGTATTCGATTTTTACCTCTTTGACCTATCAGACCCAAATCTTTTTCACGCCGGCGTATAGTTTCCACGCGCGGGAATTGATACCCTATGCCTGTTTGGGAGCCGTCTGTTCCGCCGTAGGGATTCTGTACGTGATGGTTTTTTATGGTTCCCGGGATTATTTTTTCCGGAAAATTCCCTTACCCCGAATGAGTCTGCCGATATTGGGCGGTCTGTTGATGGGGGGAGTGGCCTTAGCCCGTCCCGAAGTGTTATCAGGCGGGTATGGGTGGATCGACAAGGCCTTGAATGAGCGGCTGGACGTGGTTTTTTTGATTACGCTGGTGTTTGCCAAGATCGCCGCAACGTCGATGACGATCTCCTCAGGGGGCAGCGGGGGGGTGTTCGGCCCTTCTTTGTTTATTGGGTGCATGCTGGGGTCCGCGTTCGGGCAGACGTTCGACCATTATTTTCCAGGCTGGATCACCGATCCGCGGTCCTTCGCACTGGTGGGGATGGTGGCTTTTTTCTCGGGCATCGCCAAGGTGCCGATCGCCAGTTTGTTGATGGTGTCGGAGATGACGCAGTCGTACCACCTGTTGGTCCCCATGATGTTGGTTTCCTCGTTGACCTACATTTTGACGGATGGATGGACGCTGTTCGAGGAGCAGGTGCCGGCCAAGCCGGATTCGCCGGCGCATTTGGGCGAATACCGGACCGATGTTCTGGAGGGATTGCGGGTGCGGGAAATCCGCTTCCAGAACGCCTCCATCACCATCCCTTATAACATGACCCTGCGGCGGATCATCCCCAGGATTTTGGGATCGTCACAAAATGTATTCCCTGTGATTGGAGAAGAGGGCACCATCATCGGGATTTTCTCCATGGAGGATTTGCGGTTATTGTTTCTGGAGGAGCAAGTGCAGGATTTGATCGTGGCGATGGATATCGCCAACGCGGATTTTGTCTACGCGTTTCCCGATGAAGATTTGCATAGCGTCTTGAGAAAATTGACCGAACTGGTGACCGATGAGATTCCGGTTCTGGATCGCGAGACGAGAAAATATCTGGGGACGATAAAACGAAGAGATATTTTAAATCTTTACAGTACAAGGCTTTATCAGATCAAAACCGAAGGGTAAGCCGGGAACCGGAAGACTGGATTCTTGACATCCTATACGATTCAGGATATTTTTCATAGAATTTTTTTATTGTAATAATTATTTTTATCAACAAGTTGCTTTGGTTTTTGAAGGGGAGGCGTTGTCCGAAGTATTTCGCGATACAAATTACTACTATTTCTCCGTAGGTTGACGATGATAATAAAGGCCGCCGTGTGCGCGGCCGATGATGGATTCCAGGCGCTGGTTGCGAAAGAGGATTTTCTGTCAATATGCCATCCAAACCCGCCATCCTGATTGAGAGTCAACTGGAACCGGTTCTCGAACAAGCCGCCGTGTGCCGGATTTCGTTCAAGGATTTGACAGGTTCCACCTCTCCCTGGAACCTGGATCACAAAACGTTACACGAATTGCGGGCCACACTCGCGCGGTTTGAGCATCTGATCCGCGCCAATAATCCCCAGGAAGAGATTACCTGTGTCATATCCGGCCAAGGCGTGGCTTGGTTGCCGGAAACCGGGATGCAGACCTATTTTCAGGAATTGGACCGTTTGAGCCGGCCGCGCTGTCAAGCCGAGCTGTTTCCTTTATGGAAAATGACCACGGTCGAACTTTTCAGTCAGCATGCCGATACCATGCGGAAGTTGGTGATGTCCGTGGCGCATGACCTCGTATTGCTGGAACAGATGAAAACGCCGCTGGGCAGCCATCACCTGTTGCTGCTCCGTGAGTTCGAGCAGGGGGAACGCGGGATCCGGTTGTGGCTGAATGAAGGCAAAGATCATAAGAACGACGTGGCGTTTTTATCTTCCCAGGAGATCATCATTTTGGAACGCACCCAAATCACCCGGGCCTTGCTGGAAAGCGGCCAGTTGCGTGAAGAGCAGATCGGGTATTCGTTGGGGGATTTGATCCGGGTGCATGATTTATTGCATCAGCGGTGCAAACGGTTGTATCCCATTTACCACAAGCGGTTGCAGTCCGTGAACAACGGGATTAAAAATGCCTTGCGGGAGGGCGAATTCACCCAATTGCGGCGCGCCAGCCGGTGGGAACTGGCCTTCGCCCTGATTGGAAGTCCGCCGCCCGGATACCGGGGACAAGCCCGGTTGGCCACCAAGTTGCGGGAACTCTTCACCGAGGTGGTGGAAGCGCGCGAGAAGGAAATGGGCCAGACACCGGCCGGTCAAGAGGTGTTGACCGCGGCGTTGTTGTCCCGCCAGGCCATGCAAGGGGAGATCGATCCGGCTGTGGCCTTTAAACCGGGCAGCCGTTTGGTTCCTCCTGGGGAGGCAGCCGGGCCGGCCGAACCGGTTGATACCAAAGAAAAATCAGATATCCAACATATGGCGATCATCAACCGGTTAAAGCAGAAGATGTAATTCGGCGTCATTCGCGATCCGGGGCTCGCTCCTCCTCATTTTTCCAAAAAAAGACCAGTCCGAATTTCCCCCACCAAGTAAAGTGATCCCGCGACGCAGATCAAATCGCGGGGGGATGCGATGCGTTCCGCTTGGTCCAGTGCGTCCCGGGGATCGGCGGTTAGAAGGCTGTTGGCGGCGATTTCCGGAAGTGGCTTGAGCTCCTGGAGAATTTGATCGAGCGAAGCGCCCCGGGGCGTGGGGGCCTGTGTAAGAATCAAGCGGTCTTGAGGCCGGACCAGAAGGCGGAGCATTTCTCCGATACGTTTGTCTTGCAGGAACCCGAGCACGAAAATCCGTTTCCGGGTGGGGAAAAATTCATCGAGGGAGCGCCGGAGCGAGGCCGCGCCGTTCGCGGTATGAGCGACATCCAGGACCAACCGGGGTTTTCCGGGGCGGCGGATAATTTCAAAGCGGCCGGGCCAGACGACCTCCCGCAATCCTTTTTGCAGGAGAGGGAGGGGAAGAGAGGGAATGGCCTGACAGTGGGCTAGAATATCCAAAGCAGCCAGCGTGGTCAGGGTATTTTCGATCTGATAATGGCCGAACAATGGGATTTGGATTTTGCGGATTCGGCCGGAGGGTGATTCCACCTGCAAAGCGCGGTAACGCGCGCCCCGTTTCACGGACCGGAGTTGGTATTGCCGGCCGGTGAAGATCACGGGGGCGGCTTGGTTCCGCAAGCGGTTCTGGAAATGATCATATAAACAGTCGTCCTGAGGGCCGATGATGACCGGCACATCCGGCCGGGTGATTCCCAATTTCTCGTCCGCGATGGCTTCCAAGGTGTCGCCCAGCAGCGCGGTATGTTCCAAGGAAATGTGCGTGATGACCGTGACCAGCGGATGCATGACGTTGGTGGCGTCCAGCCGCCCCCCCAGCCCGGTTTCAATAACCGCGTAATCGGCTCTCTCATGCTGAAAATGGAGAAACGCCATGGCCGTCATCAGTTCAAAAAAGGTGGAGTATCCCTCGGGCGGGGGTGAGTAGCGCCGCGTGGTTTCTTGGAGGAACGCTGTCCAGCGGGCGAAGTCGGATTCGCTGATCCATTCGCCATTGATTTGGATGCGCTCCCGGATGTTATGAAGATGGGGGGATGTGTACAGGCCCACTTTGCAGCCCATGGCCCGCAACACCGAGGCGAGCATGGCGCACACCGAGCCTTTTCCATCGCTGCCCGCCACGTGGATCGCGGGCACGGCGTACTGCGGATCCCCCAGCCGGGCCAGGAATCCGCGGAAGCGTTCCAGGTTGAGAGTCTTATGGGAATAATGCCAAGAGGCTTTGCGTTCGTAGGAGACGAACGAGTATAGGTACGTTAGGGCTTCTGAATAGGTGAGCAAGGTCGTCCTGAATGAAACTTAAATCAGTTTCTCGCTTCGCAGGTACTCGCGCAACTCTTCCTTGGAGAGGGTGTTGACGCTGGTGACGTAACCGTCGAAATTATCCAGTTTCCGCCACCTGGCTTCTTCCAACCGGTGCGGAGGAACGATGACCGCCATTTCGTCGTCGATCATGAAGGTGCGGTCCGCCTCGTTGGGGGCGACAAGATCTTCGTCCAGCTTTTCTCCAGGGGCGGCCCCCGTGATATGAATGGGAATATCCGTCGGCGAACGGCCATGACGGGGAGCCAGTTCCTCGATGAGGATTTCCGCCAGATCGCGGATATATACCGATTTCATGCGCAGAATGAAGATTTCCCCTCCGGTGGAGTAGGCGGCGGCTTTGAGGACCAGCCGCACGGCGCTGGGGATCGACATAAAAAACCGCCGCATATCCGGGTGGGTCAACGTGAGAGGCAGGCCTTCGCGGATTTGCTCGCGCCACAATGGAATCACCGAGCCGCGGGAATCCAGCACATTGCCGAAGCGGACTGAACACAGGATTTTGAGGGGCGTCCGGCGGTAGAATGAAGCCCAGGTGATTAACCGTTCGGCTAGCAGTTTGGTGGCGCCCATGGTGGAGGTGACGTTGACGGCTTTGTCGGTGCTGATGGAGACGACGCGTTCCACGGTGGGACTTTCCAGGGTGGCGGAAATGATGTTTTGGGTGCCCAGCACATTGGTTTTGACGGCTTCCAAGGGATCGTACTCGGTGGCTTCGATGCGTTTCAGGGCGGCCGCGTGAAAAACCAAATCCACGCCCTCGAAGGCCCGTTTGAGCCGTTCCAGGTCCCGGACATCTCCCAGAAGGTAGCGCAAGAAAGGGAAGTCGCGGAATTGATACCGCAGAAGGGATTGTTTGTATTCGTCACGGCTCAGGATGCGGATCAACTTGGGCCGGAAGGGAATCAATTGGCGGACGATTTCACTCCCGATGGTCCCGGTTCCTCCCGTAACCAGAATGATTTTGCCTTCGAGCAGCTCCGTCAAACGGTCGTGTGTAGCCTTATCCACTGATTTCCTGCTTCCGCTCAATCACGCGTACGATCTGGATGGATAATTCATAGAGCAAACACAAGGGAATCGAGCACATCGTTTGGCTGATCGGATCCGGCGGCGTGATGATCGCGCCCAGGCTGAACATCAGGACGATGGCATAAGGCCGGAACTTGCGCAAAGCGTCGCTAGTCACCAGACCGATCCGGGCCAGGAGGGTAATGACCACCGGTTCTTGAAAAATGATGCAGAACGCCAAGAGAAAGTGGGTCGTGAAGTTCAGATATTCCTTTAAACTCCACATATTCACCACACCTTCCGGTGTCATGGTGGCGAAGAACGCCAACGCGAAACCATAGACAATAAAATAAGCGAAAATCCCCCCGCCGATAAAGCATACCCAAGCCGATAAAATCAAGGGCAAAACCGCCCGCCGCTCCCGTTTGTACAAGCCGGGCGCGATGAACATCCAGGCTTGGTAAAATATGACCGGAAAGGCCAGAAACAGACCGGCGATTAAGGATACTTTGAGTTGGGCGATCAAGCTTTCTATCGGGTGAGTGGCCATGACCCGGGCGCCGCCCCGGTGAGAAACCGCCAGGGACGGCGAAGCGGATTGGATGATGTTTTGGACTACCTCGGTAGCCGATTGGGGAGATGCCCGCATGGCTTCCAGCTGCTCAGCCATGATGGTCACGTTGGTAAGTTGCTGGGCGATGGAAAGTTCCTGATATTCCTGGGGGATCGGTTTCAGGAGAATTTTGATGAGCTCGTTGGAGAACATGAAACAGACAGCGGCCGCGATCGCGAACGCCACCAGGGCGCGAATCATCCGTTCCCGGAGTTCTTCCAAATGCTCCAGGAAGCTCATGGTCCCGCCCAGTTCTTCTTCCTCCAGATCGGAGTCCATGGCTCCTCTATTCGGATTCAATTTGTCTTTCGGATCATTCACCATGTTGTACTTTATCCGTTTTCAGGGATAGCAACATAATACCTTCCCAAAGCGATAGTCAAGATACATGAAGGCGAGGGAGCCAGGACAGAGGAAGACGGAGGATTTAATCCGCGAGTTCCCGCGCGTACCGGTAGGCGTCGCTGGTTTTCGCTGGATCGTCGGCGGAGGGAGTGGAGATCACGGCTTCGGCCGGTTGTTTTTGCGGTGCGTCCGGATTGTCCCCGCTCAGGCCTTCGCTGGAACTGTAACCCGCCGAAGGGGCGGATTCAGTGACGGACACGTCTCCCGGTGTGGCTGACGAATCCGGGCTGTAGGGGGAACCGTAAGGACTGGATGAAGAAGTGGAAGCGGTGGTCGAAGGGTAGCCTTCGCTGGAACGGGGGTAGGATTTCTTTTTTTTATTCTCCAGTTCTAAGTCCCAGTCGTGCATTTCCAGTTGTTTTTGTAACTCGTTGCTGGCTTCCCGGAGCATTTTCATGGCTTTAGCCACGTAACGGGCCAGTTCTGGAAGCCGCTGGGGTCCAAACACAATCAAGGTCACCGCCAAGATGACCAAGATTTCCACGGGTCCTATTCCTAACGCGCTCACTGGCATCTCTTTTCGTTTCGTCGCGGTTCAATAACCGCGGATCCTTCGTGATCCGGCTCGGGCCGGCACGGGATTCTCTTCCTCGTGCCGGACCAATGACGATATTCAAAACAAACAGCGTGATTCAAAGAAATGCGCACTTCGCTTTATTCTATCCATCCTGTGTACCGGTGTCGAGGCGGCGGGATACGGCGGTGGCAAAACCAGGTCCATGCTGGCCGGATTGTGCGAAGGAGTATCCGCCGCGTGACACCAAGCCGAAATCTACCGGTTATTTGTGCAGCAAAAAATCAGGCACGGCAACCGGTTCAGGCGGATAAGACCGCATATGATATACCGCGCCGGATTCGCCGGAGGGTCCTGAACTTTGGCTGCTGAGCAGATAGAGCTCCCCCTCTTCATCCTCGGCAAAACCGAGTACGTAAAAGAAGGACGGCGCGTTATGCAACCGGAACGGAGCCATTTGCCAGGCGGACGGGCCGATCTCTTCCAGATAGAAGAGTTTCGCGCGGTAATCGCCGAAAATGTATTTCCCGTACCAGCGGGGGCTTTGGCGCCCGCGATACACAAATCCGCCGGTGACCGATACCCCTACCGTGTGGTTGTATTCAGCAATGGGCAGGATTTTACCCGTGGTATCGCAATCCCGGCTGGGATTGTAACAGTGAAAGCCTTCCATGATCCTCCAGCCGTAGTTTCCCCCCCGCACGATGAGGTTAATCTCCTCATATTCGTCCTGGCCCACATCGGCGCAGTACAGGCGGTGATCTCCTCCGCGGTCGAAGGCGAATTTCCACGGATTGCGCAGACCATACGCCCAGATTTCATCCAATCCTTCCCGGCCCACAAAGGGATTGTCGGGAGGGATGGCGTAGGGCAGGCCGCCTTCCACGTCGATCCGTAAAATGGAGCCCAGCAGCGTATTGAGATCTTGGCCGTTGCCGATGGTTCCGTGGTGGTCGCCTCCCCCGCCGCCGTCGCCTAGGCCGATGTAGAGCATGCCATCCGGCCCAAACGCGAGGCGTCCGCCATTGTGGTTGGATTCCGGCTGCGGGATGGTCATGATGATCCGTTCCTCGCGGCCGGCGCGGTTGGGATCCTCCGGGGATACGCGGTATTCGGCGATGATGGATTGATGATTGCCCGTCCCTCCGGGAGCGGAATAATAAACGTAAAACAGGCCGTTTTCGTTATAATGAGGATGAAACGCAAGCCCCAACAGGCCGCGTTCGTCATAACCGGTGTTCAGGCGGACCAACCGGTCCTGAATGTCCAAAAACGGTTCGGGCAGCAGTACGCCATTCTGGATGATTCGAATCCGGCCGATTTGTTCGACAATAAACAAGCGCCGGCTGCCGTCTCCCGCGTGTACGCCCTCGAGGGGCGCAGTCAGGCCGGCCGCGATCAGATTCAGGCTGGCTGTCAGGGGGCCGGAAGCCTCCGCCCCAGGAGTGGAGGTCGGAGTGGCGGTGGGTGTCGGTGTGGGAATGACGGGTGTAGGGACCGGCGTCGGGAACGCGTCCGCGGGAGGAACGGAGAGCGCATCGCCAGGATTGGAAACCCAGGCGGGATATCCGGGAGGAGCCTCACCGGTTTTCCAAAGGCCGTCCGGATCCTGCAATTCTTGCCCGTTGGTGTAACCATCTCCATCTGAATCGAGTGCCGCCAAGGCCGCGCTCCAAAACGGTACCGAGCCGTCCGGATCCAGCGCGTTGTCCACTGCCAGGCCAAACGCATTGCGGGGACCGCCTGCAGTTTCATGACAGGCAATACAGCCGAGTAGTCCGCCATTGGGGATCATGTCCACACGGAACACACGGGCCCAACCAGAAGAATGGAAAAACGTAATGCAACAAAACAAAACAGTAAAATGAATCCCCTTTTGCATAAATAGAGCACTCCTTTGGATTTTTTACATTCTATTAAATAAAAGATCAATGGAAACACGGGAAGCGTGAGAGCCAGGATGAGTTTTTTACAGTATAGTAAGCGGATAGCGAAACATCAAAAGTTTTTCCAAAAATAGGATTTTGGGAGATCCCCATACTTATGATCGATCACCAGGAATTATTGGAAGAGATCAAACGGCTGCGTACGATTGGCGGGTATCCCGAAGCGTTGATCCTCCTGCGGCAGGCGGTGGAATCTGAGCCAACGGACACGAAAGTCCGGTTTTGGCTGGCGGTGGTGTTGGCGGAAATCGGGGAACACAAGGAAGCGGAGGAACACGCCCGGCAGGTTCTTAGACTGGATGCCGGTCACCGGGACGCCGCCCGATTGCTGGAACGGATTCACCAGTGGGAATCCAAGGCGGCGCTGGCGGCCACAGGCCAAAAGTAATCGACAGACTTCTCGCGGGGATTTGTGGTCGATGAGACACCGGCGGTCAAGAAAAAAGTGTGTCCGGTCTGCAACCAATCCATCGACAAGTCGGTGTTTTATTGCCGGCAGTGCGGGTACACGTTCAAATGCCGGATCGCGTTTTATACCTTTTTAATCATGGCGGTCAGCCTCTCCTTGTTGTTGGGATTCCGCTGGTGGTTTTGGCGGTTCTACGGATATGCCTTGAATCCGGCGGTGATCGTGAACAATGCGGGGGATCGGGGCGGATGGATTCGAATCCAGGACGCGGAATGGAACTGCGCGGGCATGGGATTGTTCCAACACTACGGGCGGGGATACACCTCCCAGGTGAAGGGCAAACTGATTAACACGGGTAATGCGCCGATCCAGAAAGCTAGTTTGACAATTCATTTTACAACCCTCCATGGATTGGAATCGACATATATCTATTTCGATATATATTCCTGGCGGCCGGGGCAGGCTATCGAGTTCGATTTCCCCTTGATCTACCCGCCGCTGAAGGCCACAGGGTGTGAAATCCGGATCAACGAAGTGGTCTTGGAACCGGATCCCACGCGGGAGTTGGAACGGACCCGTGTGTTCGTACCAAGAAGTGATCATTTTATCGATTGGATTTTCCGGGATGCCGAGGGGGAGATCGGCGCCAAGCGTTCCGAAAAGCACAATTGGACTATCGTTTTTGGACAAGTTGTACCCATTGGGCCACATTCCCCGGCGCGCGGTGCGGAGGGAACGCCGTCCGGCGCGGGTTGGTTATCCTTTTGGGCGGGTCTGCTTTGGGCGTTTGCGATCAATTATGTTTGTCTGCTGAGCGCGGTGTTTTTAGTTAACTTTTGCGAGGAAGGGAAACAGTGGAATGAGGACTGGCGGCTGGACGCCCAAGCCTGCCTCTGGATTGTGATCTGTTTTATCGTGATCAACGCCCTTACGCACATCATCGCGGCTGTCTTGATGATGATACCGATAGTTGTGATGATGGCAAAAGGCGTAGGTTTCCTATGGAAGATCTACTTGTTCTTTTTGTTTTTTCATCGCGGTACGGGAATGACCGTGTTGTTGATCGTTTTTTATTATTGTTTGTCGTTGTCGCTGCAAGGTTTGCTTAAGACTATTACTGGATGATCTCTGGCCAAACACCTGGGATTTGATAGAGTGGCACCGTACTCTTCCATTTTCGGGATTCGACTTGGGGAGATACTCCAATGCCATCGATAGCCTATCGCCTCATGAACGAAGCGGATTTCCCGGATTGCCAACGGCTGCGGGAGCAAGCGGGCTGGAATCAGACGCTGACCGACTGGAAACGGTTTTTATCGTTCAATCCGCGGGGCTGTTTTGTGGCCATCCTGGGAGAGCGGGTTGTGGGGACGGTGTGCACGATCCCCTATGAGGACCGGTTCGGCTGGGTGGCCATGGTGATCGTCGATCGTGAGCACCGCCGCGAAGGCATCGGGCGGACGTTGCTGTTGATGGGCATCGAGCACTTAGAAAGCCGGGGATTGACGGTGAAACTGGACGCCACGCCCCAAGGCAAGCAGCTCTATGACACGCTCGGCTTTCAGGATGAGTATGGGGCGGCACGGTACGAACGGCATGCCGAATCGCTTCCCGGCGGAACCTCCCCCGCGGAGCGGTTGCGCGCGTCCGATCTGGATCAGTTGAATGAGTGGGACCGGATGATTTTTGGCGCTTCCCGTCTGCCGGTTTTGCAATCTTACCTGGATTATTTCCCCCAGTTTGCCTTCTGGCTGCGGGAACAAGGAACCATTCGGGGATACCTCATGGGCCGGGAAGGCAGCCATGCGTTTCACATCGGCCCCTGGGTGGCGGAAGACCCCCAAAGCGCGCGCTGCCTGCTGGATACCTTGCTGGACTTTCGCAAGCCCGAGCGGGTTTTCGTGGATATCCTCCATCCCAATCCCTACGCGACGGTCTTGCTGGAATCGCGCGGATTCCGGCCACAACGCCCCTTCATCCGCATGTTCCGGGGAGCAAACCGATTTCCCGGTATGCCGGAACGGATCTATGGCATGAGCGGCCCGGAGTTGGGCTGAGATTCCTGGATCGAGAGAAGTTTCAGCGCGTCGGCGATGATTTGCCGGTGATCGAAAGCGATCGCTAGCTGGTGATAGGCCTCGCTCCGGGGATCGATCCACAGGAGTTCCCCCGCGTCATCTCCCGCCTGCGCGGCGCGTGCTTGTTCCATCGAGACCGGCTTGGCGAGATAAGCGGCGGTGACGTTGTGCCAGCGGGGATCCCGCTGGGGGTCGGAATACACGCCGATCAGCCGGTCGATTTCCACCCGCAATCCCGTTTCTTCCTCTGCTTCCCGGATCGCGCATTGTTCCACGGTTTCGTGGTGGACTTCCAAAAAGCCGCCCGGGATGGCGTAGCATCCGGCAAACGGTTCGTTTTTCCGGCGGATGAGGAGAAATTCTCCCCTCGCGTTGGGGATCAGCATATCGGCGGTGACGTTGGGGCGGACGAAGGAGCCGGTCATAGCAAGTTATCCCGCGACGGACGTGCCAAGAGGGCAAAGGCTAAACTTCCCCCCAGGGGGAAACCTACGATCATAAACGACCAGAACACGCGTTGGGGGAAGGGCAGGGTGCTTCTCCAACAGGCGTTCAGGCCCGTGACGATCGCCAGGCTAAAAAGGAGGTATGTGGCGGCGGTCCAGATATCCATAGTTCATTTTGTGAGATTTATATTAGTTGAATTCTATTCCCTCATTCAATCGACGGGGCATTCTTTCGTTTAACCAACCGGGGCGTTTTGGGGGTGACGTCCCCGGTCGTATTTTGGGCTTTGGATTTTCCCGCAGTGGTCTTCGCGGAGGACTTTTTCGCCGTGGTTTTTTTGGTGGACGTTTTTGTAGCTGTGGACCGGGAGGCCGTGGGTTTTTTCGCGAGGGTTTTTTGGCTTTTCGGCGATTGGGCAATGAAATCGAGCGCCTGTTCCAAGGTGACCGATTGGGGATCTATGTCCTTAGGCACCGAGACATTGATCTTCCCATCCGTAACGAAGGGGCCGTAGCGGCCGTCGCAGAGTTCGATGGGATTGCCGGTTTCAGGATGAGAGCCCAAGGTGGCCAGGACGGTCTTGGTTTTCCGGCGGCTTTTTTTGGGCTGGGCCAACAATTCCAAGGCGCGTTCGAGAGAGATGGTGTAAACGTCGTCCGTGACATCTAAACTGCGAAACTCGTTTCCGCATTTAACATAGGGACCAAAGCGGCCGACCGCGGCAGTGATGGTCTCGCCGTTTTCCGGATGCCGGCCCAGTTCGCGGGGCAAGGAGAGCAGGCGCAGGGCGATGTCGAGAGTGACGGCAGAGAGGGACATCCCTTTCGGCAGACTGGCCCGCTTGGGTTTTTTCTTTCCCTCGCCGGTTTCCCCTTGCTGCACGTAGGGACCGTAGGGGCCAATTTGCAGGTAGATATTTTCCCCCGTCTCCGGATGCCGGCCCAACGCCTCACTGGCCTTGGCTTTAAATTGCAGCAGACTCAGGGCTTTGTCGGGTGTCAGTTCTTCGTAGTTGATTTCCCGGGGGATGGGAACGGTGTTTTCAGCGCCGCCTTCGCCCCGTTGGATATATGGGGAGGTTTTTCCCAGCCGGACGATAATCGGATCACCGGTTTGGGGATCTTGCCCCACGGGAATGACCGGAAATTCCATTTTGGGCAGTTCTTTTTCGATCTGAGGCAACAGGCCGTCGCCGAAGTTGCCGTTGCCGCGATAAAACTTGGCCAGAAATTCTTTGGAATTCAAGCGGCCATTGGAAATCTCGTCCAGGGCGTCTTCCATACGGGCGGTGAAGCCGAGATCCACGTATTCCTGAAAATGCTTGCGGAGCAGGGAAATCACCGCGACGGCCAGAAACGTGGGGACCAAGGTTTTTCCAACCCGTTCCACGTAGCCGCGCTGTTCAATGGTGGAGATGGTCGGCGCGTAAGTGGATGGGCGGCCAATGCCTTCTTCTTCCAGCCGTTGGATCAACGAAGCCTCGGTGTACCGGGGGGGCGGCACAGTTTGATGCGCTTCGGCTTCCACGGATTGCAGCTCGATGGCTTCGCCGGGGCCTACGTGTTGCCCTTCCGCGAGGGGGGGGAGTTCCGTGTCGCGATGATTCCCGTTGGCGGCCCGGAGAAAGCCTGGAAAGGAGACAACCGAACCGTTGGCCCGCAGGATGGCGGTTTGGTTTTCCAGGGTGACCTCGAAATCGACGGTGGTTTTCAGTATTTCCGCGTCGGGCATTTGCGAAGCGATGGTCCGGTTCCAGATCAGTTGATAAAGGGTTAATTCATCATGAGCGAGGTAAGCCCGCAGGGAATCGGGATGCCGGTGCAAGTGCGTGGGACGGATGGCCTCGTGTGCCTCCTGGGCGTTTTTGGATTTGGTGACATAACGCCGGGGGCCTTGGTAATACTCGGGACCAAAGAGTTGTCTAATCACCTGGCCTGCCTCAGCGAGGGCGTTTTCGCTGAGCGTGACCGAGTCGGTGCGCATATAGGTGATCAGCCCTTCACGTTCGCCGCCGCCGATATCCACGCCTTCGTACAGTTTTTGGGCGATTTGCATGGTCCGGCGGGGGGAGAGGTTCAGAATCGAGCTGGCCGCCTGCTGCAGGGTGGAAGTGATGAACGGGGGGGCAGGGCTTTGCCGGGTTTTCTTTTGCGTGAGCGAGGCCACCCGCCATGGAACATGGAGGAAAAGCGCCTGGGCGGTGCGTTGGGCTTCGTCCTCGAGGAGATGAATCACCTCGTTGGCGGTCTTGGCATCGGTTTTGAGCAGGCCAGTGGCGGGATCGAAGTCCTTCCCGGTAGCCAGGCGTTTGCCGTTGAGGCTGATCAGAGAGGCGCCGAAGGATTTCCCGTCCGCGCTCAACGTGGCCTCGATGCTCCAGTACCGGGCGGTTTTGAAGGCCTTGCGTTCTTCCTCCCGTTCCACCACCAGACGCACCGCGACGCTTTGCACGCGCCCCGCGCTCAGTTTGGGGCGCACTTTTTTCCACAGAAGGGGAGACAGGCTATATCCGAACAGGCGGTCGACAATCCGCCGGCTTTCCTGCGCGTTGACCAGTTCCATGTCCAAGCCACGGGGATTGGCGAGCGCTTCCAGAATGGCCGACTTGGTGATTTCATGGAAGGCAATGCGTTTGACCGGTACTTTGGGTTTCAAAGTTTCGAGCAGATGCCAGCTGATCGACTCGCCTTCCCGGTCTTCATCGGTGGCCAGCACCACTTCTTCGGCTTCTTTGAGGGCTTTTTTGATTTCGTTCAGGGCCTTTTTGCTTTCTTTCGGCACCACATAAATGGGAGCGAAGCCGTTGTCCGTATCCACGGCCAGGGTGGCCCATGGCTTGTCCTTATATTCAGGCGGGATTTCCTCGGCGGAGCTGGGAAGGTCGCGAATATGGCCGTAACTGGCCATGACCTTGTATTCCTTGCCCAGGAAGCGGCTGATGGTTTTCGCTTTAGCGGGTGATTCGACAATGACTAACTTCAATGGGGTATCCTCGTATTACCAAAAAGTGGATGCCGGTAGCGTAAGCGTAACAAAAAGGCGTTTTCCGCAAAAAAATTCCCATCAATATGAAATGAGCAAGAATTTCCTATAAATAATGTATGAGCAAGATATCAGGAAGCAATGGGTTTTCTCTTGAATTTCCATCCCATTCCGCCGCGGACGGATCTTCCACGACGTCGGAAGCGGACCGCCCGTGGAATCCGGCAGGAAATCATTATATCGGACCGGATTTGTTTTCAAGTGCAGGATTCCGGGGGATTCCGGCCTTGGCTCAGGTGGAAAATGCTGTCCACTTCGGCTTGTGTCAAGGGGCGGCAGATCCCGGGAGGCAATTCCCCCAGGGTTATGGGGCCGATCCGAATCCGTTGAAGCGATACCACGTGAAGCCCCACCGCCGCGCACATGCGGCGGATTTGGCGGTTACGTCCCTCCCGGATGGCGATTTGGAACCGCCGGGAATTTTCACCACCGGATTTCACCAGGGTGATCCGGGCCGGCGCGGTTTTTTTATGATCCAGCATCACCCCTTGCTCCAACCGTTTTCGCTGTTCCCGGGTTAAAACTTGATCGGTGATGACCCAATATTCTTTCCACACCTGATGGCGGGGATGAAGCAGGATCTGACTCCAATCGCCGTCGTTGGTCAGCAGCAGTAAGCCGGAAGAATCGGAATCCAAGCGGCCCACAGGGAAAAGGCCTTGGCCGGTCCACGGCTCCGGCAGGAGATCCAAAACCGTCTTGCGGCCTTGGGGATCGTCCCGCGTCGTCACGACACCCACTGGTTTATGCAAGGCGAGATAGAGGTACGGTGGAGCCTGTTCCAACGGGCGGCCATCCACGGCGACGGTTTGCCGGGTGGGATCCACTTGAGTTCCCAACTCCCGCTGAATGAGGCCATCCACCGACACCCGTCCGGCGCGGATCCACTCATCGGCTTGGCGGCGGGAGCACAGGCCGTGGCGGGCGAGAAGTTTATTCAGGCGGACGGGATTCCGGAGAAACGGGTGGTTCGGGGGCCGAGTCATGTTCCGATGGTTGAGCGATGTTTTCCTGAGCCTGGCCGGCAAACCGGCCGTTGTCTGGATTCGAATTTGAGGCTGAACTTTCCACCGGCTCTTCATCTTCTGCTCCGGAGCGGCTGGAGAAAGTCTTTTCGATATCCTCTACCGGCGGCAAATCCTTCAGAGACGAGATCCCGAAATATTCGAGAAAATGCTTGGTGGTCCGGTAGAGATTGGGCCGGCCGGGCACTTCCTTGACGCCCGCGACCTTGATAAGGCGCTTATCGAGGATGGATTTCAAAACTCCATCCACCATCACGCCCCGGATGGCTTCGATTTCCGCGCGGGTGATCGGTTGCTTGTAGGCGATAATGGCCAGGGTTTCGAGCGCCGGGCCGCTGAGGGTGGTTTTCCGTTTTCGCTCCAGAAAGCGGTTGACGAGGGAACTGTATACCGGCCGGGTTCGCAGTTGAAACCCCCCGGCGACTTCGAGCACCTGGAGGCCGGATCCGGTTTCGAGATACCGGTGGTTCAAAGTTTCAATGGCCTCGCGGAGGTCTTCCTCAGACTCCTCCAGCACTTCCGCGAGCCGTCTAATGGGCACGGGGTCGCCGGAAACGAAAATCAACGCTTCCACGGCCCCCATGAGTTGTTCTTTGTCCATGATCGTTCATTCGGAGTCCGGATGATCCCGGATCAAGCCGGACCATCCAGGAATTCCAACTCATCCATTTCCTCCGGACCGTCCTCGAGATCCCGGGTGTAATCGCTGAGGTTTTTCTCTCCTTTTTCCAGGATGATTTCTCCATGGATTTGATCTTGGACGGCCTTGATCTCCTTCAACCGGATCATCTCCAGCATGGCCAGGAAGACAACGATGATTTCCAGTTTGGAGCGCAAGGACCGCAGATACTCGGTAATGACAACCCGGCGGTTGTGGGCGATCAACGCTTCCAGTTCAAGCATTTTCTCATCAACGGAATAGGTTTCCCCGGCGATTTCCCGCGGCTTGGAGGCTCCGATTTCCTGGATGATCTTCTGGAATGTCTGGTACAGGTCGTAAACGCTGACCTCAGTATATTCTATGACTTCGCCCTGGCCTTCGGGAGGCGGACCCAGGCGGGGGAAGAGATTGGCGTTCATCTCCTCACGCCGCCGCAGCTCTTCCGCCAACTGCCGGAACCGTTCATATTCCTGGCGGCGTTGTTCACGGATGTGGTCTTGATTTTCTTCTTCCTCCTCCAAAGCCGTTTCTTCCCGTGGGAGCAAGGCGCGTGCCTTGTACCGAACCAGGGTGGCGGCTAGAACCAGGTAATCCCCCGCCTCGTCCAGGTCTTTCGGCTCCATGCCGCGGACAATCCGGATATAATCCTCCGTGATCGCCGCGATCGATATGGAGAAAATATCCAGATCTTTCTTGGCGATCAATTGAACCAGCAGATCCAGGGGACCGCTGAATCCGGGAACCTCCACGGGCAAACGAACGGGCGTATCGTCCATGAATTTCAATGTAGCGGCATCGGAAATAGGATGCAATCCATCCTGCCACCCGGTTCAGGAGGGGTGGCGCCGGCTGGCCAGGCATTTTTTATGGCAAGCCGGTAGTTTTTGGCGGATTATTCATCTCCCGATTCTCCCGCGAGTCAATCTCCAGGATCGAATCCACGGACCGGATGACCGGCAAGAATCCGCCGTGGTCAATTACCATAATGGCGCGAAAGGCATATTTGCTGCATGAACATGAATTTGTATCCCACCCGAATTGACCGCCACGGTGCGGACCGGATCGTGATCGAATGGAACGACGGCCAGCGCAGGGAATATCCGGTCCAGGAGTTACGGGACCGCTGCCCTTGCGCGACCTGCCGGGAACGGCCGGAGCCGGATCCGCTGGCGCTGCCGGTCTTGACACCCGCGGATTTGAAACCCTTGCTGATCTTGGGTATGCGGCCTGTGGGGAATTATGGATATAAGATCGATTTCAGCGATGGTCATGCCACGGGAATTTACACGTTTGAATTGTTGCGGGCATTGGGAAAGGCAGTTTGAAATGGGCCTGGATGCAAAAAATGGAGAAACAGGAACCAGGCATGGTATTCCGCGCCGGGATTGGACACTTTCCTGAAGTCCGGCCTACCCGGATTTTGTTGCCGCGTTGGCCGGCGGGCGGGGTGAACCACAGAAAGTTTATTTTTTCCCCGGCGGCTGGAGGGGGCGGATTTCCAGGGCACTGATCAGGGTGTTGGCGGAGGTTTTTAGGATATTGAGACAGGCGGAACCGATCTCCGCGGGCTGGACTTTCCAGGAATGGTCTTCGGCGGAGCCGGGACGGGGCGGGCCGCTGTCTACGGAGCCGGGGTAAACCGTGGTGACCTTGATCCCGTATTGGCGGACTTCCAGCAACAGGGATTCGGAGAAGCCGGTGACCGCGTACTTGGTAGCCGCGTAGGCGCTGCCGCCCGCCAAGGGAACGCGGCCGGAAATGGACGAAATATTGATGATATGGCCTCTGTTCTGGGCTTTCATCCTGGGAAGCACCGTGCGGGTGGCATAGAAGAGTCCAGAAATATTGGTATCCACCAGGGCACGCCACTCGTCCAACGTCAGCGTGAAGACATCTTTGCGGATGACCAGCCCCGCGTTGTTGATCAGGGCGTCAATCCCTCCCATCCGGCTGATGAGATGTTCCATCGCCTGATGCGCCGCCTCTGGATCCCGCAAATCACAGACCGCGTGGACACACCGGCCGCCGGCCGATTCGATCGTTTTTTGGACTGCCATGAGCATATCCGGCGAGCGCGCCACCAATCCCACGGTATACCCTTCCCGGGCCAGGACCGTGGCGATGCCCTTGCCGATGCCTTTGCTGGCCCCCGTGACGATAACTTTCATGAAATCCTCCAAGTTACGCGCAAATCCCTCTACTTTTGAGGTTGAACGATTTTGGTATTCAGAAAAACCTCCAACGCTTCCCGTACCCGGCCTTCGTCCCCATTGCCCTTGTGAATCCAGAGACGGTAGCGCAGTTCGATCGGGCTAGGATGATCCGGCGTGAGATGAACGGTATGCGTGCCCGGCCAGGCGACACCGAAGATGCCGTAATACCGGATCGTCCATCCTGGAGGAAAATTGGGGTGACCGGGGGACACAAAGATCGACGCGCCCGAGTACCCATCGCGTTGGTTGTATTTCTGGGAATAATCCACCCAAGGCATGGGCACCTGATCGCTGTCCTTGGTCAATAGCCCCTCCACGCTGGTGATTTTTCGATCGGCGCCGGGGGCCAGGCGGAAATTGAGGCCCCCATACCCCTTGGATTTATCGGCCTGGCCGGCCAGCACGAGGGATGGAGCGATAGCCCGGATTCGGATGCCGACGTCGATCACCCGTCCAATCCGGCCCGCGCGGTAGACCGTAAATTCCACCT
The DNA here is from genome assembly GCA_013177805.1 of Candidatus Omnitrophota bacterium. GTDB lineage: Bacteria > Hinthialibacterota > Hinthialibacteria > Hinthialibacterales > Hinthialibacteraceae > JABLXU01. The sequence continues at coordinate 57,423 of JABLXU010000023.1, read as the reverse complement.
GCTCTTCGGCGGCTTTCGTGTCTCCCATATACCAGCCGTTCTGCACGCCCAGCAACGCGCACACGGCTCCGGTTTCGCGGTACAGCCATTTTTCGAACCGGTGCCGGATGCCCCGCATGTGCCAAAGATCCACCGGCTTGCCATTCACCTCCAGGCCCGGCCAGGCCCAAAACAGCCCCCGGTGGTGGTGATGATCGGCAGGGAAATCATCGGTTAAAATTTCACCCTCCATGCCATAAAGAGGGTGGACATAGCTGGATCGGAAACGGTCTTCCGGCACACCTTCGCGAGTAACCATCCCAAAGTTGTAAACCAGCACCGGCAGTCCGTTTTCGCGAAGGTCAAGAAAAGTGTCTTCCCGTTCCGTAAATTCAAAAACGGGAGGCGCTGAATCTGCCAGCCGGCAAGGCAGCTCTATCGTCCCCTCCGGTGGAACGGCTTGAGGCGGGAGGAGGAAATAATATGTGTCCGGATGGCTGGGGGAGGTTTGTATGGGAATCGGTATGGAGCGGCCGTCCAAGATCAAGGTTCCCTGCAAACCTTGTCCGGATGGCGCACCGGGCAGCGCTCCTTGAAAACAAACCGGGATCTCCACCGGATTTTCGGGAAGGCTGGAGATCCCGAGGGTAGCGTTGGCGGTGGCTAGGGTCCACACCAGGGAACAGAAAAGGCTGGTCATCACACCACCTCCGGAACCACCCAGGGGTGACGGTACGTGCGCTTCAACAGTTGGTTGGCGTTGCCGTTGTTGATAAACCGCTCGGCCGTGGCATCGAAGAGCAGTTTTTCACCGCCCACACGGTAAGAAATGTTGGCGAGATGGCAAAGCGAAGTGGAAAGATGGCCTTCCTCGATGTCCGCGTTGGGCCGCTGTCCCGTACGGATACACTCCAGGAAATTCTCGATATGGGCGATGGAGGGATCGCGGCCGTATTCGGAGGGGCCAGGTTCCTCCTCATTGATGAAGATCTGCCAGCCGCCGCCGTGCCGGCCGCATTGCATGAGGCCTTTGGTCCCGTAAACCTCCACGCGGGTGGCACAGAACGGCCAATTGGGGAATAGGTCGCTGTCGCGGATGAGTTGGGGAATTTTACGCAAGGCGGGAGTCCACAGGGTTACTTGGATCAGCATGGTGAGTTTTTCGAATTCCAGGGTGACGATTTGCGTGTCGGGCGAGTCCTGGTTGTCCTTGAGTTGGAAAATGCCCCCCACCGCGTAAACGGATTTCGGCGAGGCTTGGCCGGACAGCCACCGGGCCAGGTCGATTTGATGCACGGCATCATTGATGATGTCGCCGCCGGAGTATTCCCACTTCCAATTCCAGTTGCCGCCTCCGTAGAAATTGGGATTGTATGGCCGCATGGGAGCGGGGCCAAGCCAGAGGTCGTAATTGAGACCCTCGGGGACCGGTCCGTCCGGCTGAGGAACGAGTTCGGGGCGGGTTTTCATGTTGAAAACCTTAATGTAATGGATTTCGCCCAACTCGCCTGCGGCGAGACGCTCCACGGCGTGTTGGGCGTACGGGGCGCTGCGGGTTTGGGTTCCCAACTGGACCACGCGGTTGTATTTGCGTGCCGCTTCCACCATCTTGCGGCCTTCCCATAAGCTATGGGAGGCGGGTTTTTCGCAATACACGTGTTTGCCCGCCTGGCAGGCCAGGATGGTTCCTAGGGCGTGCCAATGGTCGGGTGTGGCGTTGACGACCGCGTCCACGTGGGGATCCGCGAGCATTACGCGGAAATCCTGGGTGGTTTTAGGACGGGGTTGGCGCTCCTCTTCGATTTGCTGAGCCGGGCGGTCCAAGCGGCGTGCGTCGGGATCACACAAATACGCCACTACCACGTTGGGCATGCGGGCGAAGGCGCGTGACAGCCAGCTGCCACGCCCGCCTGCGCCCATCACGCCGACGACGATTTGGTCATTGGCGCCACGGACTCTTGAAGACGTGGCCAGGGTCATCATGCCGCTGGCGGCGATTCCCGTTTTGGCGGAATTTCCCAAAAAAGTACGGCGGGTTATTTTTTTCATAGTGAATCCTCATGATCAAATAAGATGCGGCGGGTGAAATAATTTCCTCATGCTTTTTGACGAGGATACTATAAACCGGGTGGAAGTGGATAGTGGAAACAGCCCGTCAGGCTGACGGGTTTCCTAAAACAGGCTATCATTTGGATGTAGGATTTCACTATTCTGTGATGTATTGATGACAGCCGGCCTCTAGGCCGAGGCGGTGCGATGATCAATCAGGCATTCGTGGTACTACTTCTGATGGCCGTTTTGGTGCTCAGCTCCTGCACGCAGATCTATATTCCCTTCGATCCCGCGCTCTTGATGCTGATTCAGGATAACCGGGAGGGGCCTCCCGAAAGCGAGGCGTCCGGCCTGGTGGTTTACCGGCCGGGAACCGGAGTGTTTTTGGGTGACCTCAGGCGCGGTTCTCCAGTCATGCTGGCACAGGCGCGTGAAAGTTCACCGGACCCTGCCCCGTACCCAATCCCGGATTGGTACGAATGGCCTCTGAGATAAATCGCTTCGCGCCCTGAACCGCGGCGGGCAGGTTCTCTCCCAAGGCCAGGCGCGCGGTGATCGCGGCCGAGAACACGCAACCCGTCCCATGCGTATTGGGGGTCTCAATATGCGGGGCCGTGAAGGGGGTGATTGTTCCCTCCGACCAAAGTAAATCCAGTCCCTCCTGCTCGAGCCGTCCTCCTTTGATCAATACGTTTCTCGGTCCCATGCCCGCGATCACGGGCAAAGCCTTTTCCATGCTCTTCCGGTCCATCACAGGAAAACCCGTCAGTTGAGAGGCTTCATGCAGGTTGGGTGTTACCAGCGTGGCTAAAGGGAAGAGGCGTTCTATAAGAGTCCGGACGGCCTTCAGGCTGATCAACGGCGCGCCGTGTTTGCTGATCATGACCGGATCGACCACCAGGGGAAAGGTGAAATCCCGGGCCAGCCGGGCCACAGCTTCAATGACCGCGGCGCTGCCCAGCGCGCCGGTTTTCGCGGCGTGGGGAGGGATATCGCTGACCACCGCTTCCAGTTGGCGGCGGACGAAATCCGGTTCGAGGATCAGCACGCCGTCCACCCCTTGGGTGTTTTGGACGGTGAGCAGGGTGAGCGCACTGGTTCCGAACACGCCGTGCTGCTGGAAGGTTTTCAAATCCGCCTGAATACCCGCTCCTCCCGAGGGATCCGAACCGGCGATGGTCAACGCGATAGGGATCATGAAGAGGTCCCCGGGGTCACGGCATTCACCTTCAGCGCCTGCTCCAGGAGGGCGTAGTTGCGGTGCACCATGGCGCGGGGATCTTTCAGCATTCCCGCGCCGGCCAAGGCGTTGTCATAAAGTTGTTCGACGGCCAATTTCAGCAGTTCCGAATCCTTTTCCCGGGTCAGACGGCGGGCCAGGTGGATCAGGATGGGGTGATTGGGATTAAATTCCAGCGACCTTTTGGCCATGTTGACGAAATCTTTGTTCACGCTTTCCATCACCCGCTGCATGGCGCCGGTCATGGGGGAATTCATGTGCACGATCATCACCGGGCTGTCCACCAGGCGTTTGGAGGCGCGCACCGCGTCCACGCGATGCCCGAGGACTTTTTTCATGTAGCCCGCCAGCGAATCCACTTCATCCCGGGTGAGGCGGTCTTCGGCGGGAGGAAGATCCTCCCGGGCGGCGGGAACCTCCGGCAGGTCCAGCTCGCCTTGGTCGGCGGATTGGAAACGGTGGCCCTCATACTCCTGGAGGGTGGTCAACACGAAGTCGTCGATGGACTCATACACATACAGCACTTCCAGGTTCCTTTGGCGGAAGGCCTCGATGTACGGGCCGGCTTCGATCGCCTCCCGGGTGGGTCCATTGATGTAATAGATCGACTTCTGGCCGGGTTGCATGCGGCTGACGTACTCCGGTAGAGAAACGCGCTGGCCTTCGTCCTGCTTGGACGATTCGAACAACAACAAGGGGATGAGATCATCACGGTACTCGCGGGCCAGGTCGCCGAGAATGGCTTCCTTGAAGAAAGGATTGAAATTCGCCCAGAACCGGGTGTAACGTTCCCGGTCCGCCTGGATTTGCTCGTGCAGGAACTTGAGGAAGCGGGTGGTGATGACCTTGCTGAGTTTGCGCACCAGCGTGTTGTCCTGCAAGGTTTCGCGCGAGATGTTCAGGGGGAGATCCTCGCTGTCCACCACGCCTTTCAGAAAACGCAGCCATTCGGGCAGGATGACATCCGAGTGGTTTTGGATGACTACCTTGCGGCAATAGAGATGCACACCGGGCTCCAGGCGGCCGAAGCCGTATTGCTCGAGGTTGTCTTTGGGCACGAAGAGCAGGGCGTGGGCCTGCAATGGGGCGTCAAGCGAGAAATGCAAGCGGTAGAAGGGTTCGTCGATGGCGTTGGCGATGAACTTGTAGAACTCGTTGTACTCTTCCTCCTTGATTTCAGACTTGTTCCGGGTCCAGAGGGCTTGGATGGTGTTGACCCGTTCGCTGTTGATCCAAATCGGGAAGGGGACGAAATTGGAGTATTTTTTCACAATCTCTTTCACGGTGGCGGCCGAAGCGAATTCGTGCGCGTCGTCCCGCAGGTCCAAAATGATTTGCGTTCCGCGGCGGAGTCCCTCCATCGGCGCGACGGTGTATTCCCCGCCCCCGTCCGATTTCCACTCCACGCCTTGCGCGTCAGGCCGGAAGGAGCGCGAACGCACGGTGATCTCGCGGGACACCATGAAAGCGGAATAGAAGCCGACACCGAACTGCCCGATGAGTTGCACTTCCTGACCGGGCGCTTCCCGCGCGCGGTGCAGAAATTCGCGGGTGCCCGAGTGGGCGATGGTGCCCAGGTTATGCCGGATTTCTTCACCGGTCATGCCGATGCCGGTATCGGTGAAGGTGAGACGGTGGTTTTTCTCATCCACCTCGATGCGGATTTCCAAGGGAGCTTCCGGGTCGGCGATGGTTTCATTCTGGACTTTTTCGTAACGGATTTTTTCCAGCGCGTCGGCGGCGTTGGAGATCAGTTCGCGCACGAAGATTTCCCGGTGCGTGTAGAGGGAATGAACGACGATATCCAGGACCTGGGCGACTTCGGCCTGGAACCGTTCTTTTCGGGGGGATTGAACACTGGCGGTTTCGTTCATCGCATGCCTCCATGATTTCCACTTCGGGAGAACGAAGCGGATTTTAAAATCCGTTTGTGGATCCGGGAAGTGGTTGACTCTCACTCCGCCTATTTGCTGGAACCGGTGCGACTTGTTTCAGCTTGCGCCAGAGGGTGGCCGGGCTGATCCCCAACACCTGGGCGGCCTTGGTGCGGTTGCCGTTTACCAAGTCCAGCACCGTGCGGATGTGCTCTTCCTCCACCTGGGCCAGGGTGCAATTCAACGGATCGAGAGTCCGGCGGGGGACCGTGCCCGCGTGGAGAATGCTGGGGGGCAGGTGTTCGGGGCGGATCCAGCCGTCCTTGGAAAGCACGGCGGCGCGCTCGATGGCGTTTTCCAATTCGCGCACGTTCCCGGGCCAGGAATAGGATTGCAAGTAATCGAGACAGGTGGCGTCGAGGCGCAGGTTGGGCAGATTGAACTTTTTGGCAAATTGGTTCACGAAATACCGGGAGAGGGGCAGGATGTCCTCCTTGCGCTGCGCGAGCGGGGGGATTTCGATTTCAATGACGCCCAGGCGGTAATAGAGATCTTCCCGGAACTGGCCGTTCTTGATGGCTTTTTTGAGGTTCTTGTTGGTGGCGGCCATGACCCGGACATCGATTTTCCGGACCTTGCTTTCCCCCACGCGCATGATTTCGCGTTCCTGCAGCACGCGCAGGAGTTTAAGCTGCATGGCAGGCGAGATGTCGCCGATTTCGTCCAGAAACAAAGTGCCCTTGTTGGCTTGCTCGAATAGCCCCACGCGGTCGTGAATGGCACCGGTGAAGGAACCGGCCTTGTGGCCGAACAGCTCGCTCTCCAACAAGGTTTCGGGCAAGGCGCCGCAGTTGACTCCGACGAAGGGATACTGGGCGCGGCGGGACCGCTGGTGAATGTAGCGGGCCATGACTTCCTTGCCCGTGCCGCTGGCCCCGGTGATCAGCACGGAGGTGTCGAAGGGGGCGATATGGCTGGCCATCTCGATGACCTGGCGGAAGGTATCGCTGTGCACTTCGACGAACGGGGGGGCGGATTTGGACAGCTGGTCGATGAGTTTTTTGTGTTGAGCGATTTCGCGCTGCTTCTTGCGCAGCTCGCTGGTCAGTTGCTGGATTTTGCCGTGGATGTCCCGGCTTTCGAAATAGGTCAGGTGGGACCTTTCGTTTTCCCCCCAGGAATTCAAATCCTTGCCCACGCCCGCGCAAATCCGGCCCGATTCCGCCCGGCACTTGGTCTCGACGAAGTAGATTTCCTGCCCCAGGCAGTACGAGGTGTAGCCGCTGGCGTAGCCGGTCAGGATCCAACAGACGGGGTGGCCAGAGAGGCCGAGTTCGGACAAGTACTCTTCCGCCTCGCCCGAGTTACGCCAGGTGACTTCGATCTGGCAGGATCCGGAGGCGTCGTCGATCCGGATGGATTTGATGGCCGTGTTGGCGAGGCCCTGGAGGGTATGCAGGCGGGCGCCCGCGCGGAGCCATTCCTCCCGGTTGTCCCATTGGAAGATGCGGTTCATGGCGGCGGCGTCGGCCTGGCCCCAGAAATACCCGTAGCGGGTGAGGATGCGCCGGGTGTCTTCGAGACCCAGCATCTCGAGCAGGTCCTTGCGCAACTGGGCGGCGGCGTGCAGATCGTTGATGAACAGCCGCCGGCCGTGCAGGTTCAAGTTGCCTTCGGACAAATCGATCAACTCATTCAGTTTCAGATCGGCCGCTTTCATGTCCGGCTCCTTCAAAATGAAAGGTTACTACTTCATTATGAAATATACCTCTTGGACCGCCGAATGCCAACCGATAGCGCATCTATCTGGTTCTAGTATGGTTAGAAACTCCCTGAAAAGTTGGTACTGCCTTTGCGCTCGGGAACACGCGGATTCAAATCAGAACTATCCCAGTCCAGGAGGACTCTCATGTACAAGATGCTACGCGATATACACCGCGGGATGCAGCCCAAGGTAACGAACTTTGCCCAGGAGCTGGTGCGGATTCCCAGCGTCAGCCGGAACGAGGAACGCATCGCGGACCGGATCATGCAGGAAATGAAGGCCATCGGATTCGACAAGCTCGTCCGCGACGAATGGGGCAACGTGGTGGCTCTGCTCTACGGCAACGAATCGCTTCCCACCGTGCTGCTCAACAGCCACATGGACACCGTGGACCCGGGCGACGGAACGGCCTGGAAGGAATCCCCCTACAGCGGGCGGATCGAAAACGGCCGGTTGTACGGCGTGGGCGCTTCGGATTGCAAGAGCGGCCTGGCGGCCCAGCTGTACGCGGGAGCTCTCCTGAAACGCAGCTTGCTGCCGTTGCGGGGCAACCTGGTGATCGCCGCCACGGTGGCCGAGCAGAACGGCCGCGGCGTGGGGGTGCGGGGACTGCTCGAGCATACCCTCCCTTCATTAGAGCTGAAACCGGATTACGCGATCCTGGGCGAACCGACCGGCCTGGGGTTGTACTACGGCCATGACGGGTGGTTGGAACTGGAGATCCAGATCCAGGGGCGCAATCCCTTCAAGGTGGAAGACGCGGCGCGGGCCATTCTCGAGGACGCGGCCCAGAACCGGGGCGTTACCCCGATGAAAAAGGCCTGCAAGGACGTGGCGATGCGCGAGCCGGAAGTCGAGGAGCACAACGGCATCCGGCGCATGACCATCCAGATGGAGCGGCGGCTGTATGCCTCGGAACCGGTCGAAGAGGTCATGGGGCAGATCAAGCGTAACGCCTTGATGGCGGCCCAGGGGGCCGGCGGCGTGGCGGTCGACGTGGCGGTGCGGCAGGAAACACAGACCATGTACACCGGCCAGACACGGGTGGTCCGCCATGTGTGCCATGCCTGGGCGACGGATCCCTTCCATCCGTTGCTCGACCGCTCCCGTCAAGCCCTGGCCGCGGCCGGGTGCCGCGTGGCCCCGGGCAAATGGGAACTGGGCCGGTTGGGCATGGGCACCGCGGGCGGCACGCTGGTGAACGAGTTTCATGTGCCCACTATCGGGTACGGCCCGGGCAACGAGGAGACGGCGCACAGTGTCAACGAATATGTCGACCTCGCCAACGTCCAGGAAGCCGTCTACGGGACCGCGGTGATTATTCACGGCCTGATCGGTATCCCGGTTTTCGGTTGGACTTCGGATGAAATCTAATCTCCTCTGTTCCGAATAGAACCCAAGCTGTACGAGGTGGCTCATGAACATTCTGGTTTTCAATTGCGGCAGTTCGTCGCTGAAGTACAAATGGATCGAGATGCCTTCGCAAACCGTCGTGGCGGGCGGTGAAGCCCAGCGCATCGGCCCGCCCACGGCGGAACCATCCCGCATCCTGCACCAGGTCCAGGGAAAGCGGGAGGTTGTGGAGGTTCCCATGCGGGATCACCGGTCGGCCTTCGACGAAGTGATGAAGATCCTGGAAACCACCCAATGCCGGCCGGACGGAGTGGGGCACCGGATGGTCCACGGCGGGGCGCGCTTCAGCCGCCCCGCCCGGATCGACCCGCAGGTGTGCGAAGACCTGGAGGCCGTGGCGGACCTGGCGCCCTTACATAATCCACCCGCCATGGCGCTGATCCAGGCGTGCCTGAAACGGTATCCGGACCTGCCCCAGGTGGCGGTGTTCGACACGGCGTATCACGCCACCATTCCCGAATACGCGCGGACGTACGCCTTACCTCGCGATTTGACCGCGGAGATCCGGATCCGCAAGTATGGATTTCACGGAACCAGCCACCAATATGTGGCGGAGCAGGCCGCGCGATTTTTGAAGATTCCGATTGAAAAATTGAACGCGGTCAGTTGCCATCTGGGCAGCGGGGGGGCGAGCCTTTGCGCCATCCAGGGTGGGAAATCCATCGACAACACCATGGGATTTTCGCCGCTCCAGGGGCTGATCATGAGCACCCGCTGCGGCGATCTCGATCCGGCCATCCCGCTGCAAATGCTGGCGCGGGCCAATGGCGATCATGGCCGGGTGGAGGCGGTGCTCAACAAAAAGAGCGGAGTGCTGGGGATGTCGGGGACGTCGGCGGACATCCGGGACATTCTCGCGGCCTGCAATCAACGAGAGGACCGGAACCGGATCCGGAAATACCACGTGACCGCGCAAAGTTACCTGTGGCGGATCCGGAAATACCTGGGGGCTTACCTGGCGGTGGTGGAATCACCGGCCGCGGTAATTTTCACCGACACCATCGGCGAGACCGTTCCCTATGTCCGCTGGTCGGTCTGCACGGACATGGACGTGTTCGGCATCCAGATCGACGCCCGGAAGAATGGGTCCGTGAACCAGTACCCGGCCGATGTCGCCACCGAAGGCAGTCCCATGCGCGTGCTGGTCATCCAGACCAACGAGGAACTGGCCATTGCCCAATTCACGCATCAAGTCTTGATCCACGAGAACTAGGCCAGGCCGGAAAGGAGAGATTGTCATGAATATCCTGGTATTGCGGCTGGGATTGAACACGTTGCATCACGCTTATTTTCAGCACTACGAACGGCAACCGGTAAAGCGCCCGGTTCACCGGATCGACCGGTCCCAATGGCATTCGGAAAACAAATACGTGGACATCCTGCGAGAGGTGTGGCAGGAAGGACCCGTGGCCACGCCCCTCGATGCCATCACCATCCAGGCCAAATACGGCGGCGTGGTGTTTTCCGGACCGGTCCGCGTGGACGCGGAAGTCCTGGAGAAATTGAAGAAACTCACGCCTTGCGCCCCGTTGCATGTTCCGGAACTGGTGGAATTGGTGGAAGCCGGCCGGGAGGTGTTTCCCAGAACGCCCGTGGTTCTGGATTTCGAGACCGCCTTTTTCGTGACCTTGCCCGACCGGGAGCACAGCCTCGGCGTGGACGCGGACCTGATTCGCGATCCCAACATGCGCAAGTTCGGATTCTACGGCATCTATCACGAAGCCGCGCGGGATTACGCGTTGGATTGCTGGCCGGAAATCCGGGAATCCTCCCGCATTCTATCTATCTGTCTGGAGCCCCGGCCGGAGATCGCGGCCATTTTGGGCAACAAGCCGGTCATGGTCACCAGTGGCGTCACACCCCTGGAGGGCCTCCCCGGCCATACGACCTGCGGCGACCTGGATCCCAACATCGTGCTTACCCTGGCGCAGAAGAAAGAGTGGGGACCCGAGCAGATCAACAACGTTCTGACCAGGGAGAGCGGACTATTGGGACTGGCGGGCCGTCCATTGACTTTTCAGGAATTGTTCGGATCGGAAAAGGAAGAATTGAAACCCGTCCAAGATTTCATGAAATACAGGATCCTCCTGGCGTGTGGATCGGGGATCGCGGCGATGAGTGGTTTGGACGCCATTGTGTTTTCGGGGCAGTACGCCTCCGCCGGAAAGAAACTGGGTCCGTGGCTGATTTCCCGCCTATCCTTGCAGGGATCGCGGAAGAATAACGTGTATTGGGACTGGTACGACGAGCCGATCGATCAACTGCTGGCGGACCGCGCGGTCCAGGTGATATTGACAACGCCCCTGGTGGTCAAAGGGTGAGTCAGGTTACGAGATGACATCCAAGATGGAAAGTAGGGGCGCGTTGCAACGCGCCCTTATCGACGATATCAACCAAGGCAGGATAGGTTGAGCATCCCGAGCCCCATAGGGTGGGCTCAAAGCGCAGCGTAGCCCGCCAACGATAACCTTCCTTTTCTGCTCCCTCTCCCTCAGGGAGAGGGCCGGGGTGAGGGAATACCTTGCTGAAATGACAATCCTGCGGCTGGTAGAAAAACCTGGCTTAGAATGGGAGGGCGAGGCTCCCGCCGAGCCGCTTGGTAACCTAAAGCCGATGGATTCTATGACGGCTCACCAGGAGGTTCGCCCTCCCGGATCGTCTCTCCATCTGGACATCTCAAATGCACATAACGGATGAACCTTACATGACACCCTGCGTTTACCGATGCTCCCTCCAATCCTCGACCGCGGTGTTGGTCTCCAGCCGGATGGTTTCGCTCACGATGGCGGAGCGGTTGCGGTTCGCGTCCCGGACTTGAACGTGGAGTTTTTTGATTCCATCTCCTTCCGGCAGCGTCCATACAGTTTCTCCCTGGAATGCAGTCCAATCTTGCGAAAAAACCGGCGAATCGCTGATCCGCATTTCGCGGGGATTCCCCTGGCACGCGATCTGGATTTTTACTTCCCGGCGGGCAGTCGCGTCCGCCCCGTTTTCGATGCGCAGCGAGGAGATAACCGGCCCCTCAAGTTGTTGCGGAAGAGTTTCCCAATCCTGGTCCATCTCATCGTTATCCGCGAAATCCCGTAACGCGCAGGTCGCCGGGCCGGAGGAGGAAACCGGGACCGATTTCTCCACGAGCCAGACGCCTGCTTGTACGCCGGGATCGTTTGCGGACGCTCCTGTTTCTCCCCACGTGACTTGATCCAGGATGGTTTCCGCGCGCGGTTCTCCAAGGCTGAAGAGAGGATAGAGGGCCGCCGTTTCGTTGAGGGGTAACGGTTCAGTCAGGCCGAGGTCATCCAGCCACCAGGAAACGCTTTGGCCGGGCTGCAGGATTCCATCAGGCAATGGCAGCCACTGATTGACATTCACGAAAAATACACAATATTCACCCGTGTTGATCGAGTCGGTTCTCAGGGGGGAGAGGGACAGGGCGATCCGGTCCTGCGCGGGGGAAATACCTGATATATCGACTTGGGAAAGGCACAGGCCCGCCGCGAAGGCCTCCTTGGCGAAGGGCAGGATTTTGACGTCGTCCACGGCCCCCTTGAATCCGCCGCTGCTTAGGCTGATCAACAAATCCTGTGTGTTCTCGGGCATTCGAGTGCGCGAGGCGCTGTCCACGATGCGTTGATTGTTGACGTACACGTTCGCCCGTTCGCGGCCTGAATCGTAGGTTCCCGCGATATGGGCCCAGATTTTTCCTTTCAGGTGCGCTTCGATTTCTTTTCTCCCGTAATAGACCCGGTTTTCAATATCGAAGCGGTGCGGCAAGAAACAAGGTTCCGAAGAGTCTCCACTGAACGGGCCATAGCCCAGCATCAGGAGATAGTTGAATTGGTTGGCGTCGCCTTTGGAGAGAATCACTTGGTTGTTCGAGGTTGAATCCGGCCGGATCCACATCTCCACAGTGATCGATCCCGTAAAGCTCAGTGAGTCCGCATGCGGGACGCGCGCGTAATCCCCATCGCCATCGAAATACACCGCGCGGCCCAACCGTCCTTCCACGCGTTTGGTGTTCCCGGCGAACGTCGCTTGATGGCCGAATTCGCTGAGATCGACGGCCTTGCCGCTCGCTTCGTTAAAAGTCAGCAGCAAGCGGGGGCGGGAATCGGTGACTTGCAGGGTGTACGGTTGGGTGAGGGTGACACCGCTGCTGCTTTGGGCGCGGAGGACGACATCAAAACGGCCGGGCTGATCGGGAATACCTTCGAGGACGCCTTTGTCCGGATCACCGCGCAACCAGGCGGGTGCTGCGTCCAACTGGTAACGCATTTTTTGACCCTTGCGATAATCCACAGCCGCAGCGCGATAGAGATAAGGTTGGCCCACCCGCGCTTGATAGGTGGGCTTGCTCAGAAACACCGCGCCCTGGTCCCGGTTGATCCAAAGGGACAGATCCTTGATGCGTTGGTTCACAAACGTGGTGTACGAACTCATGGCGTTGGTGGAAAGCCGCATCTTCCGCCGGACCTCTTCGATCCGGCGGTTCATTTCCTCCCGGGTGAAGAGGGTTTGCAGCAGGGTGTCGATTTCGCGGTAATATTGAGCGCCGAAAAGGGGATGGTTGAGGATTTTGTTGATCGCGGGAAACTTGGTCGAGCGGATATGCGTGTAATGCTTGCGGTAGTTGAGATCGTCATGGTTGGATGAATAATTGAACGTCCCATTCAGGTCCCAAGCTAATATATGAAACTGCCGGGTCGCGGGATTGTTATAGAGAATATAATTGTGCCCGTGATCGGTATACGGCGAATCCCAATGGGCGCATAACGCGGACACCGCCATCCAGCGGAGAAAATCATCCACGTTCAAAACCGAGTGAACCTGGTCCACGTAATCGGGCTCCCAGGGTTCGGCTTCGGACAAGGTCTTGCAAAATGCAATGATATCGCGGTAATCGGCCTCCTCCTCGTTGGTTTGCTTGAGGTAGCAATCCTGGTACAGGGCAGGATCGTCACCGGCATAGTGCCAGACCGCTTTGTTCTGCGGGGTGCCGTCCAGAGTGGTTTTGTAGAGATTGCCGTCATCGTTGGCGAAGTATTTCTTCCGTTTCAAAAACTGCCCGTCGGGATTCTCCACCGCGGAACGGTAGGGCGTTCCCCGCGCCTGGCTGCCGTTGATGGACAAGCGGACGATTTCCGATTCCAGGTTGGGCAGGCCGGCGTCCTGGTAAAGTTGATAGCTTAACTGTTCCTTGATCAATGAACCGGTATCGTCTCCATTCAGGTTCAATCGCCGGATTTCTCCCCGGTACAGCTGATTGTAGGGGAACCGGATCTTGAACCGGCCGTTGGCGCTGCGGGAGCGGCCGCGATGGCGGATTTGGACCGCATAATACACGGTATCGCCGTCGTAAAACGTGGCCGGGAAATAATCGTCGGTGCGGTACCGTTCCAGGAATTGCTCCTGGACCTCGGGCCGCATGACCACCCGCAGGTACGGCGCATCCTCCGCCGGCTGGGCCTCTTCGACGACGGTCATGGATGGTTCTTCCATCCCGCTGGGTGGGACCTGGGATTGATTGCCATCGTTGTCGGTGGCCTGAATGTAAAAGCGGAAGAGGGACGAGGCTCTCGCTCCCTCCACGCGCGCGGTGTAGATGCCGTCACCCGGCGTCGCGTCGCCGAGCAGGCCGTCGTCGTTCATGGCTACAGCCAGGTACTGGGTTCCGCGGTTCCATCCATAGTAGAACTGGACGGATTCGATTTGTCCGTCCACATCGGAAATCCGTGCGGTCACCGTGATCTCTTGAAAAGACCGCGGGAGTTTGGGCGAGTGGTCCACATTCAGGATGAGGGGAGGGAGCGTGTTCGAGTAAGCCGAGTTCCCCTGGCCCGGGGTGCCCTGCTTCGTGGATGGCGCCCAGGATCCCGGCAGCGGGGCAGGCAAGAGGGAGTTACGGCGTTCCAGCGAAGCGCCCAGGCCGTCAGCCGCTTCCGGCCAAGGCTGGTGGTCATCATAGGGCACGGATTCTTGCAGCGCGTCCTTCGAATCGAACAAACGGACCGCGTCGCCGCTGTTGGAAAAACGAAACGGGATGCCGCTTACGTCCGGCGCGAAGCCATACGCCTGCTGGAACAGGACGGGATCGTTGGCGATGACCAGATATTCGCCCGGCGGGAGCGTTGTTCCCGCGGGCAGCGCAAACCGATGGTCATCCTGGTCATCCTGATCGTCTTGGATAATCCAATTCGATAGATCCACGGCCGCCGAGGAAGTGTTGAGCAGCTCAATGTACTCGAGATCGCTGTCCGCTGCGTGGTACAGGATTTCGTTGATCACCACCCGCGGCCAGACGGTGACTGCCAGGCTGAAAAGGATTCCGCTGGAAAAAATGAAACGGCGGATCAATGGTTTCTCCCCGCGGATTGGTTTAGATCCAAAAGTCTTTCAAAAATTTCATCCACATACAAGCAGGAAACCCGTGTAATTTCTCGGAGGGGCACGTTGCGTTATGATCCATCCTGCTTCGTTCCCTTGCCGGATCAACCACAAGTATAGAACAGCCGTTTAAAAATATCAGCCGAAAATGGGTTTCATGAACTCGTTTGCGGAGAGGAGGAAAAACGGATTATTGCGGAAAGGGGCCGGCGTTTTCTATTTGGAAAAACAGCCAGGCAGCCAGAATTAACGCATTCCGGGACTACGCCGCCACCAAGGGGGAAACCCGGTCCTTCAAGGGGCTGATGAATTCCGCTTTGGTTTGGGCCTGGCGGAGATGGTTCATTAATTGATTGTCCCGCGCCAGGGCGGACATGGTGGATAAGAGTTTGAGATGCATATTGTTGCGGGGAGAACAAAGCAAAAAGACCAAATCCACCGGCTGATTGTCAATCGCCTGAAAATCCACCGGCGTATGAAGCCGGGCGCTGACCACCAGCGGAACCCGGAACAGATCGCTGATGGGATGCCATGCGTGGGGCAAAGCCACTCCCCGTCCCAAACCGGTGGTGGAAAATGCCTGCCGTTCCAAAAGCGCGTCGAGAAACGCCGATTTGAGCAACAGGTGACCGGTATCCGCAAGCACATCCACCATCGCTTGGAGGACCTCGCCGGCATCTTTCGCTTTCAAGTCCAATAATGTCCGGGGTTCTGAAAAAATTTGGTATTCATCCTCCTGGCTCCATGGCGATTCCATGTCCCGATGCCCATGGACGGCCTTTTCTCCACCATTCAGAAACCAGGCTTCTAGGAGGGAGGGATGGAACCGCCATTGGTTGCCCACCTTGGTGGCCGGAATCTTCTCGGTTTGGATCAAGCGGTGGATGGTCCGCTCGTTGACCTGCAAGAGTTCACTGACTTCCTTGATGGTCAATAACTTCTCCATTGCAAGCCCTCGTTCCGAGTGAAATGGATCATTCCGGTTCAAAAAACACATCCCGCGCGCTTTTCATGATTCGGCCTCCCGATTCATTTTCCGGCGCGCGGGTTACCCAAAGGTTACCCAAAAATGTTTATTTCTTGTGTGAAATCCCTTGATGTTTTTCATTCAAGTCGTATATTGTACATGAATGTCCATTGTTGTCAATATAATTCATGTTGGGCGAAGAGAATGGCTTGTAAGTCTTTTATGAATTTATCTTCATAAAAGGAGCCAGAGCCGATGATCGATTTCAACAAGGAATTCCAGTTGCACGTCGGGGATCAGGTCAAGATTGACCATCAGGATTCCCGGAGAGGGGCGGTGGAAGCGATCCGTTTGATCTCCGAAGGGCGATTGGTCGAAGAATTCCGGGGAGCGCCCGACCGGGTGGTGGTTACCGTGCTTATGCGGGATGGGATCGTCAATCGGCGGGGAATCGACGTAACCCCGATATCCTATTCATAAGTTGTATGGTATGGTCGAAAAAGAAATCATGATAATGGTGT
Source organism: Candidatus Omnitrophota bacterium (assembly GCA_013177805.1). GTDB lineage: Bacteria > Hinthialibacterota > Hinthialibacteria > Hinthialibacterales > Hinthialibacteraceae > JABLXU01. The sequence continues at coordinate 41,228 of JABLXU010000023.1, read as the reverse complement.
ACAGCCTGTCGTGAATTCTGGCTGAACGGCGGTTACTCATCAAAGAACAAATCCCACGAACCGTCTGGCTTGTGGGTTGTTCTGTTTCTATTCCTCACCACTTCCTCTTCCTGAGTTACCAATATTTTTCTGGAACCGCCCCGATCCCATCCGGATTGCGATCGGGAGGTTATTTCCTGATCCACCTTTACTAATAAGTTAATACTCATTTTGACTTATTGTAATAAAATTGTAATAAAAAAGATCACTGTAACCGGTTGGTTGTATCCGAACGGGTTACATCCATTCAATTTCTTTGGAAGAGATTTGTGGGTTCTTAAAGAAGATCTCTGAATTTTAATGATTTATAAACTTTCGGATGGATGGGTTAGATTTTCCTAGGGAATTTCGTTTTGGTACTTTCTTTGCTCGAGTAAGTAAAGCGATAAGGAAAACGGCCGGTACATGTTGCCCACTGGGTTTCTTATCCATTCTGCTATGAATCACCTGGGAAATCCCCGGAGTGAATGCAAAGGATTGAGAGCGATGTCCTGATTCCATCATAACTCTAATGAAAATACGCCTGTAAAAGGCAAACCATCCGAAAGGGTGGGACGCAAAGCCTCTGGCCTACCTCTACGAAGGTTCGTGGAAACGGCAGCAGGGCTGCCGGGCGGAGCAGTCCTTTCTTCCGTCACTGCTTCTCGCACGGTCATCCATTGAATTGGAAGAGAGAACTCGATCATGGAATTTGTGCAACATTATCTGATTCAGTTATTCTCCCGTGTTTCTAATTTCCTTTTAACAAGTAAATGGCAGCGGTTGGTGTGGGGGGCTTACTTAATTGGATTCTTCAGCCTTCCGGGGTGGCCGGCCCAGGTCACTCTCTATTGGGAACCGCAACCCGATTCCACCGCGGTGGGTTTTAACGTATATTGCCGTCCGGAAAATGGACCGTTTCAATTGGTGAAGGATGCCGGGGATCAGACATTCGCGACTGTGAGTGGGCTGGAGACCGGGAAAACGTATTTTTTTGCCGTGAAAGCCTACAATATCTATGGCCATGAAGGCGATTTTTCCGATGAAGTCGCGTTTACCGTTCCTGCACCCGGCACCCCGACTCCCACGAGCAAACCTCTGGCAGGGCCGACGTTAACTCCTACTCCACCGGCCACGCCGACCGCCACGGAGATCCCCACACCAGTTCCTACAGATACACCATCGCCATTCCCTACCGCGACGGAAGCCCCGAAGCCGACGGCTACACCGACGGCCACGGCTACGTCAACATTCACACCAACGGTTGCGCCGACGGCCACGCCGACCGCCACGGAGATCCCCACACCGGTTCCTACAGTTACCCCATTGCCCTCACCCACGGTAACCGAAACCCCGGAACCGACGGCTACGGCGACCCCGATGGCTACGGCGACCCCGACGGCCACGGCGACCCCGACGGCCACCCCAACTCCTAGTTCAGTCCCTACATTGTCCAAGAAAGAGCCGGCGCCGGAACCTATTTTCCGGGAAGTCTTCAACTTTGATTTTGAAACCAAAGATTTTTCTGAATGGGAGCAAAAGGTGGACACCGGCAATGATCTGAAGATCACCACCACCGCGCCGTTTAGTGGAACCTCCTGTGCTCAGTTCACGTACAACGACAAGACTCCTGAATACTTGGTCGTCAGTCTTCCCGAAATAATGGAGGGGATTATTTCGTTTCATATCAAATTCAATCTCAATAACAAATGGAGCAACCTCGGCACAGCGTTGTTGAAACTGTACACCGCCGAGGGTGTGGAGCTCCTTTCCGGCGAGTATGCTTACCAGGACAAAAAGATCAAATTTTTCAACCGGATCCGCGTCGCTGAGGGTTGGAATGAAAGCACTTGGAACATCCTGGCGGGAGACAGCGATTGGCATAAGCTGGAAGTCCAATTCAAAATCCATGACACCGAGGGATACCAGCGGATTTGGATCGATAACCAAGTGGTTTATGAAGCCACGGGGCTTTGCACCGCTGGGCCCTTAGGCCAAGCGCCCACGGTCATGCAGGTCGGGAATATATCCGGACTCCGCAATGGGGTGAATAGTTATTATTTCGTGGATTTTGGGAAAGTCATCCAGGTGACTGAATCTTCTTCAAATTTCATCCAGCCCCCGGCATCCTTGACTACGCCGGTTCCGGTTGACACACCAACCCCCCCGCCGTTATCGACACCGACGCCAACGCCGACGAACACAGTCACAGCAACAGCCTCCCCGACTGTCACCCCGACTGTCACTCCGGCTTCGGAACCAACAGCGGCTCCAACAGCGGTGCCGACGGCAACACCAACCGCCGTTCCACCCGCTACAGCGACAGCGGCACCGGCTGCGACTTCTACACCAACGGCGGCTCCGACGGCGACACCGACGGCAACACCGACTTCAACACCGACAATGACGCCGAGAATAACGCCTACAAACACACCAACACAGACGCCGACGATAACGCCGACGATGACACCCACAATGACACCGGCCCCACAGCTGGATACGGCTCCAACCAGCCCTCCCGGTACCGACATGATTGCCGTGTTTGATTGCGGATTCGAATCCGGGACTTTTGGGGATTGGTCGAGTGAAATGGATTCAGGCAAAGATCTGAGTATCACGTCCATTACCTCGCGCAGTGGCAATCGAAGCGCAAAATTCATTTACAATGACGAAGTTCCGGAATATCTCGTCAAAACTCTCGATGAAATCTGCGAAGGTTCGGTCAGTTTTTGGATCAAGTTCACTCAGCCGGCTGCCTGGAACACGGATATTTCCACGTTACTGCAATTATTCAACCGGGATGGAGTCGAACTGATATACGGCGGATTCAAGTACGCGGAAGGTGGAATTCAATTTTACAGCCGGATGCGCGTCTACGCCGGCTGGGATGAGATTCGCTGGACTCCGCTGGCGGCCGACGACCGTTGGCACCGGATTGAAGTGCGGTTCCATCTGCATGCCTCGGAAGGGTATCACCAGGTTTGGATTGACAATACCCTGGTTCACACCTCTACAGGGCTGGCGACCGATGTGTTCAAAGGCAAGTATGTGGGGCGTTTGCAAGTGGGCACCTCCACCGCTCTGCGGGCCGGCGTCAATGGAACCTACTACATCGACGATGTGATCGTGTATGAACGGTTGACCAGCAAACATTCCATGGGAGGGGTGGATGCGCCCTCGCTCGATATGCCGCCCGAGGCGCCGGAACCCCCAGCCTTGCTGGCCTACAGCGGCTATGAGACGGGAGATTTCTCGGAATGGCAGGGCAAGGTGGATCCGGAGAACGATTTGGTTGTTTCCGCGTTGGTGTCCCACGGGGGCTCCAAATCCGCCATGTTTATCTACGATGACCTGACGCCTGAGTATTTGGTTTTGTCCCTGAACAACCTCCAAGCGGGGAAGATTACCGTCTGGTTCAAGTTTGACTTGACTGGCCAGTGGAATACCATCTCCACCCCGGTGCTCAAACTCTACACGGCCAATAACATTGAATTGTATTCCGGGGAATTCAAGATGGAAAACGGTATGATTCTATTTTACAGCCGGCTCCGCCTCTTCGGAGGCTGGGATGAAAGTGCGTGGCATGTCCTGGCTGCCGATTCGCAATGGCACCGGTTGGAGGTGCAATACAACATTCACCAGACGGAAGGGTATCACCGGGTGAAGATCGACGGTGTTCAGGCGCATGAAGCGGCTGGATTGTATTCCGATGTCTTCAACGGAGTTTTCGCCGGAATCTTGCACGTCGGTAATTCCCTGAGTCTGCGCGCGGGAACCCAGGCCACTTATTTTGTGGATGATGTCGCCATCGAACGGCCTGAATAAAGAAAAGCCGCGATCACAGCACCAAAACAATGATCTCAGAGGAGATTTGGATAATGACCACACGGAAAACAATCAAATTCATTCGCGATTACATGCTTGGCATGGCCGTGCTGATTCTGGCGCCCCAGGCTTGGGCGGCCGAATACTATGTGGATTCTGTCCAGGGAAACGACGCGAACAACGGCCTCAGCGCGACGGCGCCGTGGAAAACCATCGCCAAGATCAATTCCCGTTCTTTTAATCCGGGCGATGCGATCCTTTTCAAGCGGGGCGGCGTTTGGAAAGAACAATTGATCGTGCCTTCCTCCGGGAATGCCTCCAATCCCATTACCTTTGGAGCCTATGGCTCGGGCGCCAAGCCTATCATCACCGCCTTGGACGCAATTCCGGGAGGCAAATCCGCCAGTGCCTGGACCAACGTATCGGGCAATGTATGGTATATGGCTCTCGCGGCTGATCCATTGCGGGTGTTTTTGGATGGGAAGGAATACGGCCGCGCCCAAACGCCCAGCGCTCCTAATTCCACGTTACGGTTCGGGTATGACAGCACCGCGGGCCGGCTCTACCTCTATGCCCCCGCCAATCCCGCCTCGGCCTATTCCACGCTGGAACAATCAGCGGCGCGCACTCATGCCATGCGGATGTCCAACAAGAATTACATCACTATTCGGGATTTGGATTTGCGCGGCGGCGTGATTTCCCTTGAACTCGCAGAATCGAATTTCATTCTCGTGGAAAATTGCGCTATCGGTTGGTATGTGGGAAAATTCGGGATTCTCGGCCATGGCTACGGGCCCAGCAAGGTATGTCTCAACAATGTGATCCGCCATTGCCTGTTGGATTCCGGTTCCCGCCTGCGCTCTCCGTACCATCTCAATCCCGAGATTCCCCACGATGGAATCAAACTGCGCTACGGCTGCCAGAATTGGGAGATACATGACAACGAACTATATGATTGGGGCCACACGGCGATTTACGTGACCAGCGAATCCGGTTATCAGACGAAAAACAACAAAGTCTATTCCAATTACATTTCGGCGGCCAACATCGATTACGGGCGCGGTCTGGCCATCGACGGGCCGGATGGCACGTGTTTCAACAACGAGATGTTTTTCAACTCCGTGATCGATACCACGTGCCGCAACCAGATCAACGGGAATCACAACTTGTTTTATTACAACATAATCGCCGGCATGACCAACGTGACTCATATGGCCAATGGCACGGCCCAGGGAATCAGTGTGGAGGGATACACCGGCTGGGCCAGCCATCACAACAAGTTTTTCAACAATCTGATCATGAATTGCGATGAGGCCGGCATCAAAGTCTGGGGATATACCGGCGCGACCGACAAATACGCGAATGAATTCCGGAACAACATCATCTACAATTGCGGCCGCAATTCCAAGGACAATTACCGCAACATTGGAATCGTCATCGAAAGTCATGCCACGGTGAAAGACAACATCTACACGAACAACCTGGTTTTTCATCCGGATGGCATCACCAACGTGGTCAACTACCGTGGCACGGCCATGAGTGTGGCCGCCTTCAACAATCAAAATGGGAACAATGGCAATACCATTATGAACAATCTCTACGGGGATCCCCGGTTTACCGACTCGGGCCAGGGGGACTATACCCTGCGGGCCGATTCTCCCTGCATTGACGCGGGAATCAACGTCGGTCTTACCATGGGGATGGCTAACGTGCCGGTTCCCTTTGGTTCCAAAGTGGACATCGGCGCCTTTGAATTTATTCCCGTTCCCCAACCCCCGGTCGTGCAACGTGTTGTCCCGGAGTAATCCTCAACCGGGAATAACGATTTGGACCGCTGGGATAGTGAAGGGAGGTTTTCGTATCAGAAAGCCTCCCTTGGTTTTGCGCTCAATCCAGGCTTGCGCTATTCCAGACTTGCCGTGCCGGTGGGCTCATCATGGAATCTAGAATATTTGATCTGTAAATTACATCTTAATGTAATTTTTGATGGTATTGGCCACGGCCTGGAGTTGTTCCGGCGTCAGTTCAGCGAACATGGGCAGGGAGACCTCCTGGGCGGCGCGCCGCTCCGTAACCGGTAAACTGCCTTCTGTGTACCCGAGCGAATGGTAGGCGTCCTGGAGATGGACAGGAACCGGGTAGTGGATTCCGCAATGAATGTCCTGCTTTTCAAGCGCTTCCATGAAGGCGGCGCGGTTCGCGGTATGAATGGGGTAGATGTGATACACGTGTATGCGCTCTGCCGCTTCCACTGGCAATTCGATGCCGGGCATCCCGGCCAATAGTTCGTTGTACAGAGCCGCATTGTTCCTCCGGGCTTCGGTCCATTGGGGCAGGTGTTTTAGTTTGACACCCAGTACCGCGCCTTGGAAACCGTCCATGCGGGAATTCCAACCGATGATCGAATGGTAGTATTTCTGCCGCTGGCCGTGATCGCGGAACATGCGGATACGGGCAGCCAGTTCGTCGTTGTTCGTGACCACGGCGCCGGCTTCGCCATACGCTCCGAGGTTTTTGCCGGGGTAGAAACTGTAACAACCGGCATCGCCGATGGATCCCGCGCGCCGGCCTTTGTATTCCGCGCCATGGGCTTGCGCGGCGTCCTCGATCACGAAGAGGTTATGTTTCCGGGCAATCTCCATGATGGGATCCATATCCGCCATCTGGCCGTAGAGGTGCACGGGAATGATCGCCTTGGTGCGGGGGGTGATGACCGCCTCGATCAGGGTGGGATCCATGGTGCAGGTGCGGTCTTCGATATCCACGAAGACCGGTTTCGCCCCCGTGAAGCTGATCGCCTCACAGGTCGCGATAAAAGTATGGGCCACGGTGATCACTTCATCGCCGGGGCCAACGCCCAATCCTAACAAAGCGGTCCATAAGGCGTCGGTGCCGCTGCCGACGCCGATGGCGTGGCGGCACTGGCAATACGCCGCGAACGCCTCCTCGAATTTTTTGACGAAGGGGCCGCTCGCGAATGCCGTGTTTTCCATGACCTGGATCAACTCCTCCAGAATTTCTTCCCGAATCGAATTATACTGAATTTTTAAATCTAAAAATGGTACCTTCATAAATTTATCCTTTATCTGTAGATGAATTGGATCACTTAGGTTTCATCATTTGCGAAAGTGATTGAGCATTGCGGGAACGATACCCCAACGCTTTATTATCGGCCGGATTTTGACCAATACAAAAAAAAATAAAAAAATAGGCTCATCCGGTAAGGGAGTACTTTTTTCGGGGTTTGCTATGCTATTCCATCAAACCGTCGGGAGAGTATGGCCCCTGCGTCCCTCTCGCTGAGCGGGCGGATGGCATGGGGCACAGCCCTTTCGCCCCGCTGGGCTTCTCTGGAATGGGTTGGAGTCTTGCCTTCATGGGAGTCCCCTTCCGGGGACGGCTTTACAGCAGCCCAGGATTTTAACCCTGGGCCTGGAGTGCCGGAGGCACGCGCTTGTCGTATGAAAAAAATATTTTCGTAACAATGAGAGTGTCAGATCCAAACCGGACGCCTGAAAAATGGGCAGCCACCAAAACAAAAAAATTATTGTGTGAAATTATGTTGACAAAAAGAGTAAACAATATAGATTATGTCATGGCCTTCTTAAATTAGGAAAAAAACAGAAAATCCAGATGTGATTTTTATCAGTTAGATTGTTGAATTGATTATAGTTATATTATATCATCATTGGAATACCACCCTTTTTGATTTCTGGCATCTTCGATCTTTTATCACGGTTTGAATAATTCTTCGCGCTTGACACGCAACCCGTATCTCTGAATTTGCCCCCTTTGTCTTTTCAAACAGCGACGCGGAGAGCCGGCGGAAAACGCGCAGGCAGAGTGGTTTTTTCTGCCCGTGGCCTAGGAGGAGGAACATGTTGCGGCAAACCATGCAACGATTCTCACGGTATTTTTGGCGGAGAAGATACCGGAAACAATTCCAAGCGCTACGCACCACAGGAGAAATCCGGCGCATCCTTGATCAAGAACGACACCGTTCGGACCGGAATGGCCATGCGTTATCGCTCCTCGTGTTTCCCTTCGAGGACACGGAAGACGCGTTGGGAAAACATTGTCATTTCCTGCATCTGTTGTTGAGGCGGGTGCGCTGTTATGACGTGGCCGGGTGGTATGATCATTCCCATATTGTAGTGATCCTGCCCTACACCTCGGCGCAAGGAGCGAGAAAAGTGGCGGAGGATCTCGCTCAGCAAATGGCTCCGGTATACGATCCCTTGCCTTATACCGTTTACAGCTACCCGGAAGACTGGCTGGATTCTCATCATATCCCCTCCTCCCAGGAGCGGGCCGGACTGGAATCGGCCGCGAAAAACCGGCTGACCGGGCCGGTGGTGCCGGCGGACTCGGTGTTTTCCCCGGGAAAACGGCAAAACGGCGCGGGATCGCCTTCCTTTTTCATTCCCTTGCCAATGCAGCGGCGAATGAAGATGAAGCCGGCCGCCGATCCGAGCGATTTATTTGTCGAACGCTTGCCGGTCTGGAAACGGGGAGTGGATGTGGTATGCGCCTTGGCGGCCTTGGTGGTGTTATCGCCCATACTGGTGGCTGTGGCGGCCGCCGTGAAATGGACGTCACCCGGGCCGGTTTTTTTTGTGCAAGAACGGACCGGGCATAATTGCCGCCGGTTCAAAATGTACAAATTCCGGACCATGGTCGATGGCGCTCAGGGCATGCTCGACAAAGTATGGCATCTCAATGAAATGAACGGTCCCCTCATCAAGATCGAGAAGGATCCCCGCCTCACGCCGATTGGGTATTGGTTGCGGAAAACCAGCCTGGATGAGTTGCCCCAATTGGTCAATGTGCTCAAAGGAGACATGACCTTGATCGGGCCCCGGGCGCTGTCTCCCTTGCCCTCGCAATATCAACGCTGGCAGTTGTACCGCTTCAAGGTGGTGCCGGGTCTCGCGTGCGCCTGGCAGGCGGAACGGCGGGGGGACGTGGATTTCAACGAGTGGATGCGCAGCGACGTGAAATACGTCCGCAATATTTCGTTATGGAATGATTTTCGTTTGTTGGTCCGGACCTTCTTGGGTGTGGTGTTGTGCCGGGGAGGGCGTTGAATTGGGCCAAGGGGGGAAAAGGAAATGGCTTTTCTTGAAACAAATCCGCTGACCGTCGAGGGATTTTCTGGGAGATTACGTTGGAGAGACTGGTTTGAATTCATGGAACGGCCGACTGATGATAAACCTGATTATTACAGTGGATTATGAACTGCCGGCGGACGGCCGAGGGGATGTCCGGCGGCATATCCTCCAACCCGCTTCCGATTTACTGACCGTCTGCAACCGCCATGGCGCCCGGTTGACCATCCTGGCCGAGGTGGGCGAGTTCATGGCTATGGAGAGGGACGGAAACCAAGGTTTCCGAAACGCATTGGACTACGATCCGGTGGCGTTGGCCAAGCATCAATGGATCGAAGCCGTCCGGCAAGGCCATGATGTACAGTTGCATTTGCATCCCCAGTGGATTCACGCGCAATGGAATGGCCGCCATTGGGATCTGGATTACGCTCATTATCAATTGATGGATTTCGATCAGAACCAGGCCGTGGAGATTTTGAGGCAGGCGAAGGGATACCTGGAAGAATCGATCGCGCCCGCTACCTCCAGGTATGAATGCATCGGATTCCGGGCAGGCCATTGGAACACGCATCCCCCGGACCGCTATCTGGCCGCCCTGCTGGCGGCGGGGCTGCAATCGGATACTTCCGTCTTCAAGGGGGGGTATGCGAACACCAGCATGGTGACCTTCGATTACCGCGAGGCCTACAGCCACTACCGGGCGTGGCGCGCGGACAGGCGGGACATCAACCGCCGGTCAGCCGGTAGGGGGATTCTGGAAGTTCCTATTGCCGCCGTTCCCGCCACGTTATGGGGCATGCTGTCGTTCAAGCGGGTTTGGAGTGCCCTGTCGTATCTTCAGGAAGACCGGTTGAACCGGCAAAAGATTCAAGAACGGAGAAATCCCGCTCCCAATGGCGTCAAAACAAACCGGTTGAAGAAGTGGTTTCAAACAGTCCCTAAAAAACTGGATTTTTGCAAATTAACCGTACGGGAAATGCGGGCCATCACCCGGCGAATCATCCAGGATCACGCCGGGGACGGGGAAGAACCGGTTCCCTTGGTGATGATCGGCCATTCCAAGCAGGCCGGAGCGGCCCGGGCGTTGGAAAAATACATAGATCTTGTCAAACATGAATTCGCCGGCGCGATCCGCTTTGGCACCTACAGCGAATTCATCCGGACATATGAGCAATTTGAAGTCCATTCCGCTCACTATACGAGGTAATTGAAGTTGAACGAGCGCATCCATATCGGGAAATGTCCCCTTGATCCCGGGACGTTGGACCAGTTGGTCCAGGCTTTGACGGACGCCGTTGAAAGGCGGGAGAAAAGGACGGTCACCGGCATCAACGCCATCATGTACATCATGACGCAGCGTGACGAAGCCTACCTCAACCTGGTGCGGCAGGCGGATTGCGTCATCAGCGACGGGTATTGGCTGGCGTTCGCGGCCCGGTGGTTCGGGCACAAAGACATCCATCATATCGCGATCGTGCCGCTGGTCTTCGCGTTGCTGGACCGGTTGCGGACCCGCCGCCGCCGGGTGTTTCTGTTGGGTACGAAAGAGGAACTGGTCCAGAAGGCGGCCGCCGCTGTGGCGGCGCGGTATCCGGGTATCACAGTGGCCGGATATCAAAACGGATATTTCACGCCGGAGGACGAACCAGCCATCGCGCGTCGGATCAATGAATCCCAGGCCGACGTGGTGTTGGTGGGGATGACCTCGCCCAAAAAGGAGGAATGGATGATCCGCAACCAGCCGCGGATCGGCGCGCCGGTGCTGATCGGCGTGGGCGGCCTGATAGACATTTGGGCAGGGGCCACCGCGGAAGGCCCGATGTGGCTCCGCCAAATCGGGATGATGTGGCTGTACCGGCTGATCCAGGAGCCGCGGCGGATGTGGCGGCGGTATCTGATCGGCAATCCCACGTTCGTATGGTTGATATGCAAAGAATGGTGGAAATCCACCCGGCCGGCTTCCGTAGACGCCGGAAAACCGGAAATGCTTTAACCGATAGCCGGTCAATGAAAAGGAGGAGGCAAACACGTGGCGAATATTTTAGTGACAGGCGGGCGGGGATTCATCGGTACCAACCTGACCCGGGAACTGCGTTCGCGCGGGCATGACGTGTGGACGGTGGACATTCTCCAAGGCGAGGACGACCAGCACATCAAGGCGGATGTAGGCGTCTATCAGCAGGTGGACGCGGTGTTTCAAAAGCAGGCCTTCGATTTCGTGTACCACCTGGCGGCGGAATACGGCCGGTGGAACGGGGAAGATCATTACGAGAATCTCTGGCGTACCAATGTCACCGGGACCAAGAATATGTTGCGCCTGCAGGAAAAACACCGGTTCAAGATGATCTTCTTCAGCAGCGCCGAGGTATACGGGGATTACGACGAATTGATGAGTGAAGACGTCATGGAGCGGATTCCCATCCGGCAAATGAACGACTACGCCATCTCCAAATGGGCGGGCGAACTGCAATGCCTCAACAGCGCGGCCATGTTCCAGACCGAAACCGTCCGGGTGCGCCCGGTGGGTTGCTACGGGCCGCATGAATATTACAGCCGCTACCGCGGGGTGATCCCCATCTTTGTGTACAGCTGCTTGCATAACAAGCCGTTCAAGGTGTACCGGGGCCACAAGCGCATCTTCGATTACGTGGAAGACACCTGCCGGACCTTCGCCAATATCGCGGAGCATTTCAAGCCCGGTGAAGTCTATAACATCGGCAGCCGCGAGGATTGGGTCATTGATATCGAGGAATTGGCGGACATTGTGTTGAAGGAAACCGGGGCTGATCCCAAACTGGCCCAGTACCACGGCTCGGAGGGATTCACCACGCGGGTGAAAGTCGTTGATTTCTCCAAGGCCCGCCGCGATTTGAGGCATGATCCACAGATCGACATCCGCGAGGGCGTGAAGCGCTACGTGGCCTGGATGAAAAAAGTCTATGAAAAATAAATTAACCCTGCACCTGAGAAAAGGATGGGCTGGCGCGCAGCGCATAATCCATCAAATCCTGCTCATCCTGGATATCCTGGCCATCCTGATTCAGACCTATTCCCCTCTCCCTCTGGGAGAGGGTCAGGGTGAGGGAATCATGAAGGGGTGGACCATGAAGCCCGCCCGGATTATTCCCGGCGGAATGGATGCTCCTTCCACCTCGCGCGTACATACCGGATTAACCAATCTATAAACCAAAAGGCTGCGAATCGATGGATAACCATAAAAACACCAACTACAAAGAGTACTATCAGGGGAAAAAAGTACTGATCACCGGCGGCGCGGGCGCCATCGGCACCAACCTGGCCCGGACCATCGCCGAACTGGGGGCGCAACTGGTCATCATCCTGGACGACCTGTCCGCGGCCTACGAGTGGAACATCCCCTCTCTGCCCAACATTCTGTTCGTGAAGGGCAGCATCGTCGATGAAGTCATGCTCAAGCGGGTGTTTGGCGAGAAGCCGGACATCGTGTACCACTTGGCCGCCTTTTTCGCCAACCAGAATTCCGTGGACTATCCCGAGAAAGACTTGACCGTCAACGGCATGGGCACGCTGCGGATCTTCGAGTACGCCACCCTGCGCGATACCGGCCGGGTCGTCTACGCGTCGTCCGGGTGCTCCATCTATGGTTCCAAAGCGCCGCTGCCCCTGACCGAGGAATTCATGTCCATGCATCTGACCACCCCCTACCAGATCACCAAAATGCTGGGGGAACTTTACGCGAACTTCTTCTATCATCATCACGGCCTGCGCGTCGTGAAAACGCGCTTCTTCAATTCGTACGGCCCCGGCGAGGTCCCCGGCCAGTACCGCAATGTCATCCCCAATTTCATCTACCGCGCCTTGCTGGGATTGCCGCTGCCGTTCACCGGCACGGGCGAGGAAACGCGCGACTTTACCTATGTCATGGACATCGTCGACGCGTTGCTGCGGGCGGGGTATTTTGAAGAAGCCGTCGGCCAAGAGATGAACATCGCCTCGGGGCAGGAGGTGAGGATTCTGGAAATGGCGGAAATGATCAACGAACTGGTGGGCAACCCGGCCGGAATCAAACGCGCCCAGCCCCGCGTGTGGGACACCAAGAAACGCCTGCTGGCCTCCATCGACCGCGCCCGTGAACTGTTGGGGTACGAACCGCGAATGTCCTTTGAACAAGGACTCAAAAACACGATACAATGGTTCAAGGACAACTGGGACGCGATCCGGGCCAGCGCCGATTTTCCCCCGGGCATGTCGTCCGCCACCCGGTACATCGGCCAAGACGAGGTAAAGGCAAAGGAACTTGTCCATGCGTAACGGCCCAACCATTTCCCCGCCACTCCGTCCCGCCGGCCGCCGGCTCCGATGCCTGGTGTTGGTGGGAACGCGGCCGGAAGCCATCAAAATGGCTCCCATCGCTATCGGTCTGTCCCGCCGGAGCGAGTTCGAGACCCGCCTGGTTCTGACCGGTCAGCATCGCGAACTGGTGGATGACGTCCTGGATACGTTTCAGTTGAAAGCGGACATCAACCTCAACCTGATGCGGCATTCGCAAACCCTGGCGGGTTTCGCCTCCCGGGCCTTGAACGCCTTGCACCGCGAATTCGAAAAGCAAAAGCCCGATTTGATTCTGGTGCAAGGCGATACCACCACGGCCTTCATCGCCTCCCTGGCGGCCTTTTACTTGAACGTCACCGTCGGACATGTCGAGGCCGGACTGCGGACCAACAACAAGCGCAGCCCCTTTCCCGAAGAGATCAACCGCCGCCTGATCAGCGTGATCGCCGACCTGCACTTCGCGCCTACGCGGGAATCGTATGAGACCTTGCTGCGCGAAGGGCTCAATCCCGCCACGGTTTACCTCACCGGCAATCCGGTCATGGACGCGCTGCGCCTGACGCAGGACCGCGGCATTCATCATGCGCGCGATGAGTTCCCTTTTCTGAACGCGGATTTGAAAACTATCCTGGTCACCGCCCACCGGCGCGAAAACCACGGCGAACCGTTGCGGCAAATCTGCCGGGCGGTGGCGCGCTTGGTGGAGAGCGATCCGGATGTTCAGGTCATCTGGCCGGTGCATCCCAACCCCGCCGTGGCCGGCGTGGTGGAAGAACAACTGGGCCGCAAAGAGCGGATCCACTTGGTCAAGCCGATCAATTACTGCTCTTTCGTCGGTATTCTCGCGCTCTGCCACCTGGTCCTGACGGATTCAGGCGGCGTGCAGGAAGAAGCGCCGGCCTTCGGCAAGCCGGTGCTTGTGCTGCGGGACACCACCGAGCGCCCTGAGGGCGTGGCCGCCGGCGCCGCCCGGCTGATCGGTCCTTCGGAAGAAGCCATCGTGGAGCATGGGACGCGTTTGTTGCAAAACGAACTGGAGTACCAGGCGATGTCCAAGGCTGTGAGTCCTTACGGAGACGGCAGGGCCATGGAACGGATCGTTGACGCGATCTTGTATCACTACGGATTCACTACGTCCCCCCCGGAACCGTATGATCCCTTTCGCGAACCGGCCCTGCGCGCCGGCTGAGGCCAGGCTTCCTCCGGACTATCCTGCGGTCTTCGACTAGCCTGTGATTGTTTTATAGGGGCGCGTGAGCCGGTACCTATGTTCTTCTTTTTCACTCTTTTTTTGTACTAGTTTTCTATAAGTAAATTGGAACAGGTAGGGGTGTTAGCATGTTATTCAACAAAGTCCTGACCTGCCTTCCCGGTTCCCTCTTCCACTGAGTAAGGGCTGAGAATGCCGGTCGTCCCGGAAGATCGATCGGCGGGTCATGCGTGAACCGTTGACTCTGGATAATTCTGCTTTTCCTGATCCGCTTGATTCCAATCCTTCCTCCCGCAACTCTCTTTCCGGTCTCTCTCTTTTTTTGTACCATGGAATTTGAAAATAACCTGGGAGCAGCATGAAAAAATGAGTCCGAGGTTCAATCATCCATCATGAACCGGTATTGGCTTCTGATTGGAATTATGGCGCTTCCTGTGATCCCCGCCGCGGCGGCCGGCCCGCATGATTTCCATTTTCCACGCCTCGCGGACCGCTGGGATGAGGCTGTACCGCTCGGCAACGGCATGCTGGGCGCGTTGATCTGGCAGGAAGGTTCAATCCTCCGCTTTTCGCTCGACCGGGCCGACCTGTGGGACAACCGCCCCGTGGAGAATTTTCAAAAGCCCGAGTTCACGTTTGCCTGGATGTATCAAAAAATCTTGGAGAAAGACATCCAGTCTGTTCAGGATCTGATCGACAAGCCCTACGACCGCGATCCCGCCCCCACCCGCATTCCCGCGGGCCGGTTGGAACTGGATCAAGCGGCGTTTGGCCCGGTCCAGGCAGTCACGCTCGATATCCAGCAAGCCCTCGGCACGGTGCAATGGGAATCGGGTGTCCAACTGCAAGCCTTCGTGCACGCGGACCGGCCGGTGGGGTGGTTTCGTCTCCAAGGATATGACAAATCCGTGGTGCCGCGCCTGATCCCTCCGCCTTTCAGCGGTGACGAGGCATCCGGAAACCAGCAAGCCAACTCGCTGTCCGGACACACTCTGCAATCGCTGGGCTATCCCGCGCCGGAGGTGATCAATGGAAAAGACTCGCTTACGTACAGGCAAAAAGGCTGGGGCGGCTTCGAATTCGTCATTCATTGCGCGTGGCGGCAAACTGACGCAAAGACCTTCGATGGCGCCTGGGCGATCGTCTCCAACGCGCGCGAAAAAAATCCCGCGGCCGTGGCGGAACGCGAAGTCACCCGCGCCCTGCGCCGCACGTTCTCCGACGACTTGGCCAGCCATGCGCGCTGGTGGAAGAAATTTTGGGAACAATCCGCTATCGCCATTCCTGATCCCCTTCTCGAAACGCAATGGTACCGTGAGATGTACAAATTCGGTTCCACGGCCCGGCGCGGCGCGCCACCTATCTCCTTGCAAGCCGTATGGACCGCGGATGAACGCCGGATTCCGCCCTGGAAAGGAGACTATCACCACGACCTGAACACGGAACTCAGTTATTGGCCTTGCTACAGCGCCAATCACTTGGAGGAAGGCTTGTCGTTTTTGGATTGGTTGTGGGAGATCCAACCGGCAGCGAAAAACTGGACCCGCCGGTTCTACAACCAGGGCGGGCTTAATGTCCCGGGCGTGACGACCATCCAGGGCGAACCGATGGGCGGATGGCACCAATACACCTGCTCGCCCACCACGTCCGCCTGGCTGGCGCATCATTTTTATCTTCACTGGTGTTACAGCCAGGACCGGAATTTTCTCAAAACCCGCGCCTATCCTTGGATCCGCGACGTGGCCGTATTTCTGCTCGAGCATTCGCGGCTGAGTGAAAACGGCGTTAGGCAATTGCCACTCAGCTCGTCACCGGAGATCAACGACAACCGTCTCGAGGCCTGGTTTCAAACCACCACGAATTACGATCTGGCGTTGATCCGCTGGGTGATCGGCGCGGCGGCGGAATTGGCGGAAGAACTGGGCGAAAAAGCGGACGCCATGACCTGGCGCACCATGCTGGATGAATGGCCTCCCTTGGCAAGGGACGAAACCGACGGCCGCCTTCTGGTGGCGCCGAACTGCCCCCTGCGTGAATCCCACCGCCATTTCTCGCACCTGATGGCGATTTTTCCCTTGGGGCTCATCGATCCGGATAACGGAGAAGAAGACCAGAAAACCATTGCCAGTTCTCTGGCCGAACTGGAGCGCCTGGGGCCGGATTGGTGGTGCGGCTATTCGTATGCCTGGCTGGGCAGCCTGTACGCCCGCGCGTGCCAGGGTGACAAGGCGGCGGAAGTCTTGCGCATCTTCGCGGAATGCTTCTGTTCGCCCAACTCGTTCCACCTCAACGGGGATCAGACCCAGTCGGGCAAATCCAAAATGACCTACCGGCCTTTCACCCTGGAGGGCAACATGGCCTTCGCCGCGGGAGTGCAGGAGATGCTGTTGAAAAGCCACCGGGGAATCGTTCGCGTCTTCCCGGCCATTCCGGAATCCTGGCGGGAAGCTGCGTTTACTACCCTGCGGGCGGAGGGAGCGTTTCTGGTCTCCGCCCGCCGCGCGGAGGGAAAAACCCAGGAGGTCCGCGTTGTCTCCGAAGCGGGAAAACCCCTCCGGCTGGTGAATCCCTTTGGCGAAGATGAATACACCCTCGACGGCATTTCCGAAGACGATGTCAAAAGATCCGATGGGCAGTTGATCATCCCTGCGAAAAAAGGAATGACGATCATCTTGCGAAGGAAATAGATTTGGGCGGCAGGTTTTGCCAATTCTTGTCCACGGACAGGATATATGAAGTCGCCCTATCCAGTTCTTTGATCTATGAAATGATCAAAAATGTCGAAAATATGGGATTCAAAAGGATGTCTGAATCATGATTCAGGATTATCTCAACGCTTCCCTCAGGAAAGCCAACTACAAACGACTTGAGCATGGCGAATGGTTTGCGGAAATCCCTGGCTATGAAGGAGTGTGGGCCACCGGCGTCACCGTGGAGGAATGCCGCAACGAATTGATGGAAGTCTTGGAGGAATGGCTGATCTTGAAAATCCGGGATGGGGATCAAATCCCGGTTGCCGAAGGGATCGAGATCAAAGTGAAGAATGAGGAAGTCGCGTGATTCGTTCCTCCGTCATATCCCGGCGGGAGTTGATCGCCAATTTCAAAAAATTAGGTTTTGAAGGTCCACTGTCGGGCGGGAAACATCAATTTATGAAAAAAGGAAAGTTAAAGATTCGTATACCCAATCCCCACGGCTCCAACGAAATTCCTATCAGCCTGGTCAAGGAAATCCTGCGCGTTGCGGGGATACCCGGGGAAGAATGGGATGAGTTGTGAAGGGATTGTTTCACATCAGCTGGATGGCTTGCCATGTAGCATGTAATCCCTCGATATCTTGGTCATCCAGTCTATTCTGCTTATTCAGATACAGGCAAAGAAGAAATCACTTATCGCATGACCGAGGCTTTGTATGTTCAAAAACAGGGGCACGCCGCAACATGCCCCTATCAATTTAGTATCCGTGGGATGGGTTAGCGCGCATCGCGTAATCCATCAAATGATGGTCATTCTGGCTATCCTGACCATCCTGATTCAGACTGAGAAACATACTTCTCCCTCTCCCTCTGGGAGAGGGCCGGGGTGAGGGTAAAAAACTATACCGGTTAGCCCCCGGCGAAAATCTGGATCTCCGCTTTTGCGGGGATGACGTCTTTTTTGAATGGAGATGAAATTGGAAAAGGAGTAATTCATTGGATGGCCAACCACGCCGCGCGTATTCCATCACATCTTGATATCCTGGCTATCCTGGCCATCCTGATTCAGACAAGCCTACCCAATCACTCACCCTTCATAATACGGCATGGTCCAAGGTTTGCGGTATTTCACGCGCAAGAGCTGATTAGCTTTATCGTTGTTTTCGATCGATTCCGTTTCGGCGTTCCAGGCCACCCGGTCCCCGGTGCGAAAGGCCACGTTGCCCAGATGCGCCACCGTCGAAATGAAATGCGCGAGCTCCAGGTTCTCGACGGGATCCTTGCGGGAGACGATGCAATCCAAAAAATTGCGGACATGCGCGGGGCGGCCGTCCGTCACGAGTTTGCCCTTGCGTTCGGCCACACCCTTGTTCTTTTCGGGGATCACTTCCCATCCGTCACCGTCCACGATCAACGTGGCGTTGCTGCCGCTGAAAGAAAGGCCGTGCGGCCGTCCGCCGATGCCCACGCCGCCCAGCATTTGATGCTCCCACACCAGCGTGTAAGCGGGAAAATCGTACATGGCGATCTGCGTGTCCGGCGTCTCGGTGTTGTCTTCCACCACCAGCTTGCCGCCCGAACTGCTGACCGCCTTGGGCGGCGTGGGACCCATGGCCCACAGCGCCACATTGATCAGGTGCACACCCCAGTCGGTCATCAGGCCGCCCGCGTAATCCCAGAACCATCGGAAATTGAAATGAAACCGGTTGGGATTGAACGCCCGTTTCGGGGCCGGGCCCAGCCACATGTCGTAATCCACCCCCTGGGGCGGATCGGCGTCCGGCGGATTGCCGATGCCTCCCACCCAATCCAGGTAAGCCCACGCGCGCACCATGCGGATTTTGCCCAGCTCACTGGAATGGATGATATCGACGGCTTCCTGGAAATGCTCGCTGCTTCGCCATTGCGTTCCCATCTGAACCACTCGCTGGTTTGCCCGCGCCGCCCGCAGCATGGCGCGCCCTTCGGCCACGCTGGTGGCCAGGGGCTTTTCGACGTATACGTCCTTGCCCGCCTGGCAGGCGAGCACGGTGGGCAGCGCGTGCCAATGGTCCGGCGTGGCCACGATCACCGCGTCCACATCCTGGCGTTCCAGCACCCGGCGGAAGTCCTTGACGCCGTCCGCCGCATGCTCCCGGTGTTTTTTGACTTGTTCGATGCCTTGGGCGATCCGCGCGTCGTCGATGTCGCAAACCACCGGACAATCGACTTCGTCATTGCGCAAAAAGGCCGCCAAATCGCCCTGGCCCATTCCGCCGGACCCGATCAAGCCTACCCGGATCTTTTCGTTGGGGCTGACGGCGGCTTTCGCCGTTCCCGCGCTGGCGAGAATGAGTCCGCCGAACAGCGGCGCGGCCGCGGCCGCCGCGGTGTTGCCTAAGAATGCCCGCCGTGTCACGTGTGTCATTGGCAATCTCCCTGTTGGATAAGGGCGGACCTTGGTTCCGCCCGGATAATTTTCGGATATTTTATAGCGTCCACGGTTCCCGCATCGGCCGGTCCAGGAGCCAGTTGGCCACGGGATCGTCCACGAAGCGTTCGAGGTCCGGATTCCACCGCAACGGGCGGCCCAGCATCATCGCGATGTTGCCGATATGGGCAATACTGATAGTGCGGTGGCCGGTTTCCGCCGGCGCGTAGCATTCCTGCCGGGTTTTGACGCCGTCTAGAAAGTTGCGCTGCTCGGTGCTGGCGCGGGGGTAGAGATGAATCTCGTCCGGCCCGATGATTTCCTCGAGAATTGACGGCGGATCCGCCTGCAGGGGGGCGCGCCACCCGTCATTGCCGAGCCAGCCTTCCGTCCCGATGAACTGGATCGCCGGGGTGCGCGAACGCACCGTCAGCTTCACCCCATTGGCATATTGATAATGGATCTCGAACTTCGTGGCCGTGTTGTACAACCCTTCCTGGGGAAACTCACCATGGCCTTCAACGGTTACCGGGCCGGTATGCTCGGTGTTGTTGGCCCATTGCGCGAGGTCGATGAGGTGCGCGCCCCAATCGGTCAGCATGCCGCCCGAGTAATCGAGAATCCAGCGGAAATTCCAATGGCACCGCGCCGGGCAGTACGGCGCTTCCGGGGCCTGCCCGAGCCACAGGTCATAATCGAAACCTTTGGGTGGCGCGGTGTATTCCTGGCTCGCGGGCTGGATGGAATGCCCGCTGGGCAGGTCCACGATGATCTCTAGCAATTTCCCGATCCGCCCATTGCGCACCAATTCGCACATACGGTGATATTCAGGCACTGAACGGTTTTCTGACGCGGTTTGGAAAATCCGGTTGTAGCGCCGGATGGTATCGCTCAGCACCCGCCCTTCCCGCACGGTCAACGACAGCGGCTTCTCGCACATCACGTCCTTGCCCGCCTTCGCCGCGTAAATCGCGGGGATCACATGCCAGTGGTCCGGCGTGGCGATCATGACCGCGTCGATGTCGCCGCGCGCCAGCAGGTCCCGGAAGTCGTTGTAGGCATCGCAGCCCTTGTAGGTCCCTTTCGCCAACGATTCCCCGTAGCGTTCCTCGATGAGAGCCTTCGCCTTGAGCCGCCGCTCCGTGTCGACGTCGCACACGGCCAGGATCTGGTTGTCCGGCTCGGTCATGAAACGAGGAATGTTCCAATGGACGCCATGGTCGCCGGCGCCGATGATCCCCAGCGTGATCTTTTCGCTCGGGGCCACGCGGCCGTCCAATCCCAGCGCGGAAGGAGGGAGGACCGACGGGGCAAGAGCCCATCCGAGGGCCGATGTGGCGCAGCCGCGCAGAAACTCGCGCCGCGTGGATCGCGTGGTTCGATTCATGATGGATTTCCTCGATCGGGAAGGATCCAGAACAAAAACCTTCATCATGGAATCCGGTTATTGTGTTCGGTTGGCATGATCCCATGGATCGGGCCGGACGGCAAGATCTTGGGGAAGGCAACTATGTACGCGATTGCAGCGAAGGAATGCAATTCACCCTTTCAGGGCTTCCCTCACCCAGCCCCTCTCCCCGGAGAGGAGGGGATCGTGTAGCGTTCCCAGGCATACGTAATAAAACGAATCAAACACGGAGAAAGTTCCCCATTCGGGCAAATCGTTCCGCAGGCTCACCCCCGCCGGAAAAACATCTCGTACAGGCTGAGGATAATTTCAAACACGATCAGGATGACGATGTACCATTCCACCCGCAGATTGCGGCGGTTTTGCAGGAGTTCCAATACCGTGTGGGCCGTGCGGGAGATAAGTTCCAATTTCCGCTCCAGCGCCGCGTGCCGTTCTTTGATCTCAAACTCATCCTGAAGGCGCAAGTAAAGCCGCTCGAGTTCCGGCCGCTCCCAGAGCAGGTCCGGTTTTTCGGCCACCTCCACCCGGCCCACCATGTTGTGTTCGCTGAGCAACACCGAACCGAGGTAACTCAGCAGTTCCCGCGCCTGGCGGCCGGCCGGGGAGCGTTTTTCGAGATTGGCGGCGAACGGTTCGATCCGGTCGAAGCTTTGCGAAACCTTCGATTCGTACTGCGCCAGCACCACGCTTTTCCCCAGGATATCCGCGACCAGCTGGAGGCGCTCGATTGCGGAATCGTTCAGAATCACCGTGTTGCCTTCCATCCCTTCGCGCCCCGCGGGATCGATGCAGATCTCAAGGGTTTCCGCCTCGGGAGCGGGATAAGGCTGGGAGACCAACGGTTGCAGTTGGCTGAGAAACGTAGCCTGTTCCAGCGGGGCCACGCCGAAGAGCACCACCGCGCCATACCGGTGCAGCACCGCAATCCCGCCGCCGCGCACGGCGAGCACCGTGGGCGCCACCGCCAGCCGTTCGGAAGTTTCCAACGCCCGGATGTCGATCCGCTCGCCGATCAGTAAAGCCCTTGCCTTGAAGCGGTTGCTGTCCAAAATGGGATTGCCGGTCATGGATTGCTTTGCCTTGGATTTTGACTTTCCCCTGGCTACGCTATTGTAACGCAAACTGTCTTGCTCCGGTATGCGCGGTGGCATTAATGGGGCAGGGAACGAATCATCCGGCGGGAGGCCTGTATGCGGATTTATTTCTTCGGCGGGGCGGGCGAAGTCACCGGTTCGATGCACATGATCGAAGTCAACGGCAAACGCATCCTGATGGATTGCGGATTGTATCAAGGGCACCGGGAAGAGGCCAACCGCCTGAACCGCAATCTGCCGTTCGCTCCCCGCAACGTGGACGTCATGCTCCTTTCCCACGCCCACATCGATCACAGTGGCAACATCCCCTCGCTGTGCAAGAATTACGACGGCGATATCGTCAGCACTCTGGCCACCCGCGACCTCTGCGCGGTGATGCTCATGGACAGCGCCCATATCCAGGAAAAAGACGCTGAGTTCTTTAATAAGAAAATCGCCAAAAATCCCGAGGACGAAATCACCCCGGTTTACAATTATGACGACGTGTCCAAATGCCTGGAACAGTTCATTGCCATCAACTATGGACGCCCCTACCGGCTCGCCGATGGAGTAACCCTCACCTTCCACGACGCGGGCCATGTGCTGGGCTCCTCCGTGGCCGTGCTGGATATTCAGGAGAACGGCAAGACATACCGCTTGGTTTACAGCGGAGACCTGGGCCGCAAACAAATCCCCATCTTGAACGACCCCACGCTGATCTCCGGCGCGGATATCATGCTCCTGGAAAGCACGTACGGCAACCGCGTCCATGATCCCATTGAAATCGCCGACAACCATCTGGCCGAGGCCGTTCATACCATTTACGAGCGGAAAGGGAAACTGATCATCCCGACCTTCGCCCTCGAACGCACGCAGGAAATCCTCTACAGCTTCCATAAACTGCTCAAAACCGGCCGCATCCCCCGCCTGCCGGTCTATGTCGACAGCCCCCTGGCCATCAAGGTGACCGATATCTTCCGCCTGCATCCCGAATGCTTCGACGAGGAAATCTTGTCGCTCTTCGAAAATCGCGAGGACCCCTTCGATTTTCCCGAATTGCAGATGGTGCGCAGCAAGGAAGAATCCCAAGGCCTTAATGAGGAATCCGGCCCGATGGTCATCCTGTCCGCCTCGGGCATGTGCGAAGGCGGCCGCATTCTGCATCACCTCCGCAACAACATCAGCGATCCCAATAACATGATCCTCATCGTCGGCTACCAAGCCAAGCACACCCTGGGGCGCCGGATCGTCGAACGCCAACCGCGCGTCCGGATTTTCGGCCTGGAACACGACCTGGAAGCGGAAGTGCGGATTATCAATGCCTACAGCGGCCATGCCGATAAGAATGGCCTGGATGCTTTCGCCCTGGCCTCCAAGGATACGCTGCAAAAACTCTTCCTGGTGCACGGCGAATCCGACCAGAGCGAGGCCATGGCGGAACGGCTGCGCGGCCAAGGCATCCGCGAAGTGCGTGTCCCGCAACGGGGCGAATACGTGGATTTATAAGATGGGACGGCTTTCCGGTTGGACTGGCCGATGGGAAGGAACACCGGGCAGCGCGAAGCGAGCCACTCCCCCCCCCCGGTCAGTGGGCTTCGGTGAGGATAGCCCTGAACGAGTGTTGTTCCTTCTTCCTGGGTAACCCTGGACATGCTTGCGGCCAGTTTTTTCCCCAGAGGGATTCCTCAAGTCGTCTTCTTGATTTCCTGAAACAAGGTTTCCTGGTCCAGAATGGGCAGATACGGCTGATAATCCAATCCCGAGCGCAGGAGAAACTGAGTCAATAGCTGTTTGACCATATGCCGCATGTGCTCCGGATCCCAAGGTTTTTCGAGGTAACGGTCGATACTGGCCTGGTTGATGGCGGTGATGGTGTCCTGGTGGGTGGCCAGTCCCGTGAGGAGTAATTTTTTCATGGATTGGAAGCGGGTGTCGTGATTCAATTCCGTCAGCAGTTCCACCCCGCTCTTCTGGGGCATGATATGATCGCAAATGATCACAGCCGCCGTTTCCCCGCCGGCATCGAGTTCTTCCAGGAGGCGTTTCGCTTCCTCGGCGGATTCGCATTCCTCCAACATGACATAGTCCTCCAGCGGGGCGAGATCTTTCCTCACGGTGGACAGCACGTCGCGTTGATCATCCACGATGAGAATTCGAGGCTTTCCCATGGTCGTTTCCCCTTGGTATATGAAGCGTGAAAACCGTTTGGCCCGGACGGCTCGTCACCGTGGTGTGGCCGCCGTAACTGTGGATCAGCCGTTCGACGATCGTGAGTCCCAGCCCCAGACCCACCGACCTCCGGTCCGACTTGGTGGTCAACGTGGGTTCGAAAATCCGGGGGAGAACATCGGGAGGAATGCCCGGCCCGTTGTCCTCGATTTGGATTTGGATTTCATCGTCCTGAATCAGCGAACGGATGCGAACCGTGGGATTTGGGCTCCGGGCGGCTGCCATGCTTTCACACGCGTTCTGAATGAGATTGATGAACATCTGCACGAACTCGCCCCGGTTCCCGGTGATGGCGGGCAGGGGGGCAAGGTCCAGTTCGACCGCCACCACGCGCAACGGGCTGGCCAGTAAGGTCAAGGCTTCCCGGAGACAATCATTGAGCAACAGGCCGGGCTGGCGTTCCGGTTGCTGCGCGCCTAAATCCTTGATGGAGCGCACGACATGCGCCGCGTGCCGGGCGGCGATGATCATGTCGTTGAGCGTGGCTCCGATTTCCCAAAAATCGAGGATTTTCTCGATTTCAGCGGGATCCTTGTCCGCCAGGCGTTCAACCCGTTCTGCGCTGATGCCGGTATGGGCGATCTTGGCGGCCAGTTCTTCCCGGATGGGAAATGCGGTCTTCAGTTGCTGGGCGTGGGCGCGGGCTTCCGCGCTGGAGACGCACCGGCCCTTGTCCAGGCCGGTCGCGAAATATTCGTAATACGCCGGATCCTGCCGCCGCAACCGCTTGGCGATCGTTTGGCTGAGCCATTCGCTGTTCCGGATCAACACCGCCACGGCGTTGTTCAATTCATGGGCGATTCCCGCCGCGATTTTCCCCAGGGAGGCCATCTTCTCCGAGTGGATCAACGCCCGGAGCGTTTTCTCTTTCTCGAAGGCGATGGTTTGGATACGGTGTTGCCGGTGGATCAGTTCAATCACCAGGACGGGCATGAACTGCTCGGCCAGCGAGGCTGTTTGCCCATCGAATACCGGCTCCTGGTTTGGATCGATATAGGCTACTTCCGAATCTTCCGCCGCGATCACCGTGGTGAAGGCCGTGTACAGTTTGGAAAAGTAACTGGGGCCACCCACAAACAGGTTCTTGGTGGAGCGGAAGGTTTCACTCTGGCTGCCGTCCGGATTCTGGATATACCCGCAGAGCGTCCCCGAGATGATCAAATACAACCGGTCATTGTATTCGCCCTGCCGCATCAATACGTCGCCTTTTTTCAGCCGCAGACGCTTGGCCGGATTGGAAAAGTACGTCTCGATCAGCCAGGGCAGGTTGGCGGGGACGGTATAGGAACGGGAGGGGTTGGGCCGGTTCATAAGCGGCTGTCCGGTCGCGCCGGGTTACAGATAGTGGACCATACGAAGAATATACATGAGCAGATAGATCGCGCCCAAGCCCAGCAAGCCGATGAGCAATCCCGCGGCGCTCATGTCCCGCGTGGTGATCAAGCCGCTGGCGTACGCGATGGCGTTGGGCGGGGTGCTGATCGGCAACACCATTGACAGCGAGGCGGTGAAAGCCACCGTCAACACCAGCAGGCGGGCGCCTCCCAAGGGGGCCAAGCTGTCCAGATTCAGGCTGAGCGCGGCCACAATCGGCAGCACCAAGTTCGCGGCGGCGGTATGCGACATGAAATTGGCGATGGCATAGGTGAACAGTGAACAAATCAGCACAATCAGGGTGGGTGACAAGACTTGAAACGGAATGCTTTCCACCAGATTGCGGGAGAGCCCGGATTTTTCCAGACCCATTCCCAGCGCGATGCCGCCGGCCACCAGCCATAGCACATCCCAACTGATCCGTTTGAGATCCTCCTTCGTGATCACCTGGGTGATGGAAAGCACCGCCACCGGGATCACCGCCACCACGTACGCATTCATGCCGTGCAGGGATTCGGTCAGCCACAACAGGATGGTCACGGCAAAGGTGATATACAACACCATCGCTTTCCCGTGTTTTAAAAACTGGCCTTCGATCGTCAAATTCACTTCGCGGGTTTGAAAGGGAAACCGGCGGAGCAACACGATCCACACCACCCCCAGCATGAATAAGACGTAGGGAAGCGCAAATCCCATCCACTCCCCGAACGAGATCGCGTCCGGACCGGTCAGGTATTTCAGGGCGATCGCGTTGGGCGGCGTCCCGATCGGC
Organism: Candidatus Omnitrophota bacterium; assembly: GCA_013177805.1. Classification (GTDB taxonomy): domain Bacteria; phylum Hinthialibacterota; class Hinthialibacteria; order Hinthialibacterales; family Hinthialibacteraceae; genus JABLXU01. Next base: position 14,792 of record JABLXU010000023.1, on the reverse strand, counting down.
GTGCCGATGCCCCCGATGTTGGCCGCGAAGGGAATCCCCAGGATTACCCCCATGCGGCCCTTATCATCCGGGGGGAACGATTTCAGGACGGGATGGATGATCGCGAACATCATGGCGGTGGTGGCCGTATTGCTCATGAACATGGAGAACAGGGCCGTCAAGATCATGACGCCCAGCAGGATGAAACACGGATTCGTGCCGAAGGGTTTCAACAAGACCCGCGCCAGGTTTATGTCCAGCCGGTACTTGCTCGTCGCCATGGCGAGGAAGAACCCCCCCAGAAAGAGGATGATGATCGGCGACGAAAATGTCCCCAAGATCTCCTTATAATCCAGCAGGCTGCCGAATTCCGGCGAATTCTTGTCCGCCTGCAACAAGGCGAACCCCTGGTCCGACACCAGGACCAGCTCCAAAAAGATCACCAGCAAGGACGTGGCGTAAATGGGGATTGGTTCTAAGACCCAATACAAACACGCCAGCGCGAAAATCGCCAGAATACGCTGCTCGATCACCGTGAGGTTCTCCAGGGGGAAAACCGGCGCGGGAAGCAACCAAATCAGGACGGGGATCAAGGTGGAAATCAAGAGGTTGACTGGTTTTGCCATGAACCGCCTGCCTGTGACAGAAATCGCTGACGAACATGCCATCCGTATGCGTGGGAACCGCTCACATCGTGACCGTGGCATCTCCGCATAGTCTATCCGCCGGCCGGAAATCGTTAAGTGCGGTTCAATTTTGTTAGTGAATCCGGTTATCCCTGGGCCAAGAACGCCGGTTGTCCTTGTTTCCCGGATAAACCGAATCGATGGCGTATCCAGAATGGGCTGGGAATCGCGCGGCGAATGAGCTCAATGCCGTGGCATTCGATCCGGTTTATTCAACTTTCGGCTTCGGTTCATATATCCGGTAGGGGCCGTAGGCGCGGGTACGGGTGTAATGTTCGCGCAGGGCGGCGATGAGCTCGGGTGTGAAGCGTTCCCGGTCCCAGTTTTCATCTTCCAGGTTGAATTGCAGGATGACCCTGGGAAACGCGCGGACCGCGACACGATCCAGGAGCGGCGTCTGATCCCACAATCCCTGCCGGACCAGCTGCGTGCCGATGAACGGCTCGTATACGGGCGGATGACCGGCCATCAGGGCCACGCCCGCGCGGTCGGAGAGAATCGGCCCGGGAGTCCGGCGCAACTCGTTTTGCAGCAACCGGCCCGCGTGAGCGTCGGCGCGGGTGGGAGTATAGCTGAAATCCATCCGGTGCGGCCAATGCCACGTGGCCGCGATCTGCAATACGGTGGCGGCCAGCAAGAACACGAACGGCACGGATGCGGGGACCGGTGTTCCATGAGGGGATTCCTTGGTCCCGCCGCGCGCCTGGTGGTAAATAATGCCCATCCCCGCTGCTGTGGCTGTCACCAAGGACAAAAGGTAATTCGGGGCGGAACCGATCTTCCCGCACAGGGCCGCCTCGCCCAGCGCGAAGAGCGTATACCAGAAAAGCAGGGGAGAACGTTTTGCGCCTTGGTTTGTTTGGCCAGGGAATTCGGAAAAGAGGATCACCAGCGGCGCGCATCCCCAGACTGTGTAGAGAATCAGCCACTGGCGCAGGTACACTCCCACATCGCTCCACCGGAATTCGTTGGCATTATAAACAATGAGATGATACCAGGCTTCGCCGGACGAGAGTATCACGAGCACGCCATACAGCGCCGTCATGCCACCCGCCAGGCAGGCTAAAAAGACTAGGCCGCTTCTCCGGTGAAAGGATCCGGCCAAGGTAGCGGCAACGGCTAGGGGCGCGGCGAATAGCGTTTGCCGGGTGAACAGGGCGAGAAAGAAAAACCATAGGGCGGCCGTCCAGGAACGGCGGGTTTCGAATATCGTCAATCCGGTGACTGCGAGCGCTACGCCCAGCGCGTCTACCCGCGCCAGCGCGCCCCAGTCGTATACGTGATAGAAGGAGAGATAAATCAATCCGGCCAGCCAGGAAGAGGCTCGATCCCGGGTGCGGCGATAAGTCCAAAATCCGATCAACACCGCGGTCAGGACCGTGGCCGACAGCGACACGGCGCGCGGCCAGTGGAAATTCGGGCCGGTGAGTTTGAATCCCAAGGCCAACACCACGGGATACAACGGCGGGTAGTTATCGGCCAGGTACGGTTCTTGATTCAGAGGCTTGTAGAGAAACGATCCCTCGGCCAGGCGTTGGCCTTGATAAACCAGGCAGGCTTCGCTGTTATCCACGTCGAAAGGAAACCACACCAGGACGAGGCCGTGGTACAGAAACAAAATCGTGTAAAGAACGCATCCCCCGATCGCCGCCCCTTGCAGCCAGCGGACCGGATCGAGCCAGGCGGATCCGGACGGCGGATTTAGCGCTTCGCCGCCCAGCGGATTTTCAGGAGCGTGACTATCCATCGCAGGATGATTCCCGGAGTGATTTTGGTCTGGCCGTGGCGGCGGTCCTTATAGGTTATAGGCACTTCGAGGATCCGCGCTCCCCGGCGCTGAATGTGGAACAAGGTCTCCTCGACGATGGAGGGACCGGGAGAGATCATGCGGTCCCACGGCAAGTCGGCCAGGATTTCCCGCCGGTACACCCGGTAACCGGAAGTGGGATCGGTGTAGCGGAGTCCCAAGATCACCACGCTGAGAAAACGGGCGGTTTTGCTGTTCAGGTTGCGGAACCAGCCGAAATTTTCCGCCGAACCGCCCTCCATGTACCGGGAGCCGATCACCAGGTCCGCGCCGCGGGCCGCCTCAAGCAAGCGGGGGAGCTCATCGGGATCGTGCGAGAGGTCGGCGTCCATCTCCACGGCGTATTGGCAGCCGGTGCGGGAGGCTTCGCGCAGTCCCACAATGCCGGCCCAGCCCCGGCCACGCGGCCCCTCGCGGTGTATGATCCGGAAACGGCCCGGATGTTCCGCGGCCAGCCGGTCGCCGGCTTCGCCGGTGCCGTCGGGGGAGGAATCGTCCACGACGAGGATGGAGAGGTCCAGTCCCAGCGAAAAAAGGCGTTCCGTCACCAGGGGCAGATTCTCTTTTTCGTTATAGGTGGGCAAAAAAACAACGATGTTGGTATTCATTCACGTTCGCTTCGCGTTCGTCCGCTTCTATAATGCTGCCAAACTAGGTTGACTCGCGGTGATGGCCCGTCCATCCGGAACGCGGGACCTCCCGGTTTCGTGATGCCGCTGAAAAAGGCGGGAAGCGCCGGCCTGGATGGCTTGAAGGCCACATGCTCCCGGCGGTTACAGGATATCCTATGAAGAAAAGACGATTTGCCAAGGTCTTCCCGGTTTTCCGTTTTTCCCACTTCGCTGGGAGCGGAATTCCCTGGCTGGCAGGAATGATGGTGGCAGTGGGATTGGCCTCGGGATGCGCGAAACAGTTGTCCGAGCCGGTGATCGCCATCATCAATGACCAGCCGGTGTACCTGCACGAGTTGGAAATCATGGGCCGTGTGGCGCTCGGGCAGGCGGGGCTGAAGTTCGACACGCCGGAAGGGCAGGCGTATTACAAGAAGATCGCGCCCAACCTGTATAAATCGGTCATCGACATCTACGTGTTGAAATACTCGGCCGAGCAGGAAATCCCCGATCCGCCGGAAGAACAGGTGGAAGCGGAATTCAAAAAATTGAAGGAAAACTTGCAGCGGGACGGACAGTACCAGCGCTTCATGACTTCGCTGAATCTCACCGAAGCCCAAGTGAAAGACACCATCCGGGACCGGCTGCGGATCGAAGAACTGAAAAACCAGAAATTCAGCGGCGGGGATTTCGTCATCACCGATGACGAAATCAAGGAGTTTTATTACCAGAACCACGCCGCGTTCCGGTATCCCCAGGTGATGCGGGCCTGCCATATTTTCGTCGCGTGCAAAGCGGAAGAAGGCCCGGAAAAGCGGGAAAAGGCGCGGCAACGGGCGGAAGAATTGCTGAAAATGGTGGGGCCCGAGCCGGCAAAGACCTTCGTCGGCCTGGCCCAGCGGTATTCGGATGACAAAGTAACCGCGCCGCGGGGTGGCGACCTGGGATTCTTCGAGCGCGAAGGCCCGGGCCTCAACGAACCGTTCAAGAACGCGGCTTTCGCGTTGAAGGAGGGTGAAGTCAGCGGCGTGGTGGAAACCGATTATGGCTACCACATTATCTGGTCCACGGACCATGAACAATCGCTGGAGGAAGCGCGCGGCTTCGTCCGCGAAATCCTGGTGCAGAAGAAGAAAACCGAAGGATTCCTGCAATGGCTCGAAGACGCGGCCCAGAAAATCAAGGTCGTACGGTTATTCGATCCGGTAAAGTTCGAAGTGCTGAAGGACGGAACCCAGGGCGGGAATTAGGAGCCTTGCGATACATTTTTACATCGTTTGCCAGTGGACCAGGAAGGGACCTAGACACGGATGAGCCCTTCAGGCTTAATGAAATCCGCGTAAACGGCGGGACCTTTGATTCGTTTGACGAACGGCCCCGGCGGGAAGAATGTTACAAACAAGATTCGTGAGACCAAGATTCTCAACACAGGGAGGAAACCAATGAGACGCGCATGGATCACCCCGTTAATTTTGGCATGCCTGGTACTGGCCGCCGGTTCTCTGGCCTATTCGCAATCGGCCCCCATCCCGGCGACGAACTTCCCCAAGCCGCCGCTCAACACCTTGACCGATCAGGAAAAGGCCGATGGGTGGCAATTGCTGTTCAACGGCGAAAATTTCGATGGGTGGGAATTCGATACGGAAAAATTCAAGGGAGAGTGGAAAATCGTAGACGGTGTCTTGATCGCCGAAAAAGGCCCCAGCCACCTCTTCACGGCCCAAAAATTCACCAATTTCGAAGCCTGTTGGGATGTCTGCACGTACGACGTCCGGGTGCCGAAGTTCCGTTACGGCAATTCCGGCATTTTCGTACGGTGCGTCAAAACCGGATCCTCGTTCCCGAAAGGATATGAGGTCCAAGTGGACCCGTACGACGTGAAAAATCCCACCGGGGGGATTTATGGCATGGCCCCGGGAAACTTGCTGGTCGATGAAAACGGCCACTGGAAGCCGGATGCGTTCATGGAAGTTCACGAAGGCAAGTGGATCAACCAGCGGGTGCGCATTGTCGGTAATCACATCATGCTTTGGGTGAATGGCCAACTCACCCTGGATTGGACGGACGAGAAGAACAACTTCCCCGAAGCGGGCTTTATCGCCTTGCAATGCCATCATTCTACTGATGTGGTACTGTTTACCAATATCAAGATCAAAGTGTTGGATTAATCGGTCTATACTTCCCGGGTGCGGACTGTTCTTGTAAGACGGGCGCGGCCGATTATGCCGCGCCCGTTTTGCGCCTAGAGGAACTGATTTCCGGTAAGATTATTTCACTTCATACACCACAATCCGGCCAGGATTTTGAGGGTAAGCGTCGAACAGGGGTTGCAGAGATTGGTCCTTGGCTTGATCGATCCAGGTTTGCAAGGTGTCGCCGAGTTTCCATCCCAAAGGTCCGTAACCTTTACGCAACCGGTCCAACTCATACCCATTGTAGAGAATATGACTCACGGAGCGGTCCAGGCCTTGCTCCAGAGGATGATGATTGAACACCACCGGTGCTATGACGTCGAAATCCGCCCCGTACGACTGTGCTTCTCCGATGAACAACACCCGGCGCACCTTCATCGTGTCCCGGTTGCGGTTCAGCCAGGTGATGGCGCGGTAATGGGGCAACCTCTCCGCGAGATACTCCTCCTCCAGGCCCGGCGTCATGAGATACCCGGCCGTTTCGGAATTGATCAGCGCGGTGGCCGCCGCCCACAACTGGAAGGCCACGACAGCGAACATCAACCGGCGGAGCATGGGAGAGAAAGTGTTCATGCGCAGCGCGGAGCCGGCGGGATAGATGGCATACGCCGCAGCCAGCGCCATCAACGGCAAGAGCGAAGCCAGAAAGCGGTCGTTGCGTTGCGTAGCCAAAAACCAGGCCAGATACGCCGTCCCGAGGAAGATCCCGGTTCGGTAAGCGGGGTGGCTCCGGGGAGCGAGCAGGATCGCGGGAATCCCGAACAGCCATAACGGTGAAAAGCCCAGGGGAAGCGATTCGGCCAGCGATTTCTGGAAAGGCAACACGGCGAATTGCCACAACATGCCGGCCCCCTCGCTGGAGGGGGCCGCATGGGCGCGGCGGAAGACATCGTCGAAAAAGGCGGGTGTTCCTCCAAGCCAATTGGTCAGCAATGGATAAACCGGATTGTGATACAACACGGCGTTGCGGACCGCCCACGGCAGATATAAGGCCGCACTGCCCGCCCATACCGCGAGTAAGGGAATCAGCAACCGTTTCGCGCGAATGGTCCCGCCATCGGCCAGCAGCAGCGCCAGGAACGGCAATCCCACGGACAACGCGGCGATGTATTTGGAACCGAAGGCGTATCCCATCGCCAACGCCATCATGACCGCGCCGCTCCGCCGTGGTGCTTCACGAAACCGTTCATACGCCACCAGCAAAACCATGGTGGAAGCCGACAACGCCAGATCGATGCTCCCCTGGGCGGTCAGCCGGATCACCAATCCGGTGGAAAAAAAAACGAGGGGAACCAGCAGAGAATCGCGTGGCATTCCCCAGATCCGCGACAACCGCCACGCCCCCAGCGCCGTGGTCATCGCGAACAAGAGGTTCACCACCGTGCAACCAGCCGTGCTCCCGGCGGAAAGCGGCCACATGTACAGCAACTCCACGTTCATGGGGAACGCGGCATATACATTATGCGGGAACGCCTGCCAACCGCCGGTTTTCAAATATTGTCCGGGAACAGGAAAATGATATTCATGCGCGTCGTAATCCAACGGGGGCATCACCGCCGCCACTCCCGCGAGGAGCAAGCCGAGGGTTAAAAATATTTTTTCGGAAGAGGGTATCACACCCCGGTTGCGCAGGGTTATAGATTGAAGGATTTGCCGCAGGGTCTCCCGCCACCATGTCCAGTGCCAAATCACCAATCCCCCGGCAGTGATTTGCAGGACCGCGGGATAAGCGATATGAAGTGTCAGGAATCCAAACGCGCACGCGGAGGCCAGCGCGAACGAGCCGAACGCGGCGTAAAGGATCCGGTCCGCCGTTTCGAGGGCGCCATTTGACGCGATCCGCTTGACCAGCCGGTCCGCCCAGGGCAAAAAAGCGAGGAAGGGAAGCATCCCCGCGGCCACGGTCCGCAAATGCAACGCGACGGCCAACAACAGCCACCCATGCAGCCCCAAAAGCGTCACCAGCACGATAACCGCCAGGATCAAGGGAAGCAGGGAAAGGAAACGGTTCATGGGGTGTGCCAGGCGATCGAGATGGATGCAAAAAATCCGCTTAAAGTAATACGCTTAAAGTAACAATTGGCTTATGGCCATGATTCCCTCATCATAAGGAATCCAAAAATCCTTGCAAAATCCAGGCGGCGGCGGTTTGGTCGATCACCTGCTTGCGCTTCTTGCGGGAAACATTGTCTTCCAGCAGGGCCCGTTTGGCCGCGTGTGTGGAGAATCGCTCATCCCACAGGCGCACGGGTAACGACAGGCGTTCCCGGATCAGCGCCGCGAGGGTCTTCGCTTCCTCCGCCTGGGGACCCAGCGAGCCATCCAACCGCTTGGGCAGGCCGATCAGCACCAGCACCACGTTCTCGCGCGCGGCGATCTGCCGCAATGACTCCAACAGATCTTCCGTTCCGCGGGGTTCCAACGTTGCGTAGGGCTGCGCCGTGATCCGCAAATCATCGGATAACGCCAATCCCACGCGCTTCTGCCCGAGATCGAGGGCCAAAATACGTCCGGGTGCCTGCAAATTCACGATGGCCTTTCCTGGATCGGGGATCCATCGAGGAATAAAGAATACCATCCCCCCGCGGGAACCGTAAACGTATGCCGGACTATCCGCTCGTCTGGCTGGATCTGGACTTCGGCGTTCAAACGGCCGCACCAGGCAGTGAGATTGGCGCGCCGCGGTCCCTGAACAATCGAAAGGTCCCGGGGATTCACAATCAGGGTACGCGCGCCTGTTTGCCACAATACCGTTTCGATAGCACGGCCGGCCAGGCGCGATTCGACTTCATGCCGCAACGCGGGATGCCAGGGGCCGGCTACGACCTTGTCCGCCCCGTCCCCCCGGCTGTCCGACAGCGCCAATCCCACGCGGACGATGGCAATTCCCTGCCGGTGGAATACCTGATACCCATAACCGCATTGCTCGATGGCTTCATCCAGAGACAATGGCGTATAGGCGCCGCGCCGGAACAATTTCTCCAGCGGCGTGTCCCGCAACACCAAGGTGGGCGCGATACGCACCAAGTCCGGGCGCAGTCCGGCGGCTTGGTCCACAGTTTCCCGCCACGAGGATTCGGTTTGTCCCGGCAAGCCGCACATCAGATGAATCCCCAGGGTGAAACCGTGCCGCTGGATCCGCGCGCAGGCCTCGGCCGCGTCCCGGGCGGTATGACAACGTCCGCTGTGGCGCAACACCGTGTCATCCAGCGATTCCACCCCCAGTTCAATGGTTCGCACGCCATTTTCGGATAAGAAATCCAAGGTGGAATCGGAAACGCAATCCGGCCGGGTGGAAATCCGCACCCCTCGGACACCCGTTCTTCGCGTGTAGGGATGAATCCGGGCGAAACACCGCTCCATTGTGGACTGGTCCAAAGCGCTGAAGGACCCGCCGTACAAGGCGATTTCCCATTCTCCAGGACGGGAACGGGAAAATGCCGCTTCCAGGCGGTGTTCCCAATCCGATTCATCCTCCCGCGTACCCACCGTCAGCGGTTGATTGCAATAAACGCACTGATGGGTGCAGCCCTGATGCGGCAGATAGAGGGGCACAATGTTCATCATAAGTTCGGCCGGCCGGGATTTTCCAAGGTCTGCAACGCGGAACAGGCGGCGGCTTTTTCCGCCCGTTTCTTACTTTTTCCTTCTCCCCGTCCGATTCGCTGGTTGCGGACGAACACCTCGACCACGAAATCTTTGTCGTGGTCCGGTCCCACGGCGGAAAGCAAGCGGTAGGTTGGCAAGACGCCAAAATCTCTTTGTACCAGTTCCTGCAATTGGGATTTGTAATCGATGATGCTTTCACCCCGGACTGCTTTGTCGATTTCATCGCGCAATTGTTCCAACACAAACTTTTTGGAACTTTCAATCCCGCAGGCCAGATGAATCGCCCCCACCACGCTCTCAAACAAGTTGCCCAGAATCGAGAAGCGGTGCCGCCCCCCGGTCTGCTCTTCTCCCTTGCCCAAGAGCAGATACTGGGCCAGTCCCAACTCCATCGTGCGGTGCGCCAAAATCCGTTTGCTCACCACGACCGATTTGATCTTGGAAAGCTGCCCTTCCCGCAAGTGGGGATAACGGGTGTACAGATCTTCCGTGATGGTGAATCCCACCACCGCGTCGCCCAAAAATTCCAGCCGTTCGTTGCCAAAGGTTTCGCAACTGTCCTGTTCGTTGGCATAGGAACTGTGGCACAAAGCGAGATGCAGTAAGTAGGGATCCATCCCGGGAAATCCCAGATCCGCCGCCAGTTTTTCCATCTCGCGGATACGGTTTTCCTCTACCGGTTTTTTTTCCAACACCATGTTGCTTTATCCAACAGCGCTTCCGCCGTTCCAACCCAGGAAATGCGGAAGGGACGCAGGGAATTGGGCCGTTCCTGTTGGCCGGATGGTGAGAAATGGGGGAGAGACTTCCTGCCGCAGCCGCGGCAACCCGATCCGGTTGTGCGAGACGCGGCCGGATGCCGCTCCTTCATTTCTCCAATAGGCTCATGCCGTGTGGCGCTCACCACGGGCTTAAAATAGTATAATCGATCAGCAAAGAATGTAGAGTGGATTCACACCAAAATCGTGCGCAATAGCCAGGCCACAGCTTCCTCGTACACGCTGAAAACAGGGACCACTTCGGGTATTTTTGAATTGGTGATCACCTGGTGGATTCGTCCTTCCGGTTTCACCAAGATGCCCAATACCAGCGCCTGTTCGCGTGACTCTTTGAGTATCGTGTAGAACATGCCCATACAAGAGCCGGCGATCCACGTTATGTGGGTGAGATCGAGCAACACCAACGCGTGATCTTCCGGATGTTTCCGCAACGTGGATTGCAGCCGCAATACCGATTGGACACCCAGGCGGCCGGACAACTTGTAAATGTCCACCTTCCCTGCCCGCACCCAATCGATTGTCAGGCGGTCTTCCCGGAATAAGCCGCACCGGACCCGTTCTACAATCTCCTGCTGCTCATTGGAACGGATGCGGATGTGATACATCCCGCGCCGTTCCCTCCGGTTCACCTGGGCTTCCATCCTCTGTTCCGAATCCCGTATTTGCTGCGGAGAAAACGCGCCCCCGGTCCAATCGGATGGCACGGGCATCAAAAAAAGCGTTACCCCTTGCTCCATTTCGTAAGTCGTACGCAACATCGCCTGAAAGTCGTTAAGTTTCGACAACGAGGCATAAAATACTTGCCCGGAATCCGCTTGCAGACAAACCACCAGTTGGCGCGCCTTTTGCTCTTTCATCTCGGCTTCCGTCTTTCAAGTGCCTCGGATTAAACCGCAGCATACGTAATTATAACGAGAATTCCAGCGGTTTTAATATTTATTACTAAAATATCGCCTGGTAGGGAAAAACGTATTACAAAAAAGTATAAGATTAATGCAACAAGAACGTAAGCTAAGGGGAATTCAACCGGTCTTGGATCGAAATGGGAATTTCGGTTCTAGATAAAAACTCTCTCCTACGCCCGCGCTCACAGGAGAAGGAAACAAGTGACCTTTGGATTTGGAAAATTAAAATATATAAATATTGCTGTCCATGGAGGGAATGAAGAGATATCCCCGGTTGTCGAAGGAAGGACGCCCTTCGATCGCGCGTTCCGCTTCAAAGAGCACACGGTCCACTCCGTTCGGGTTCAGCGCATGAACGTGGCCCTCGGGATCACCCAGGTAAATCCACCCGGATTGATCACAAACCGCTCCCGCTTCCAGGTAATCCGTACCAGTAGGACACCGGAACCGGCGGGACCCGTCCGGAGCGAAAACCTGAATTTCACCATGCAAATCGGCGATCACCACCGACCCGTCCGGCCGCAGGCAAGGGATGGCTTGCACGTAACGGGATAGGGGATGATTCCACAGAACCGCGCCCGATTGAAGCGAATACGAGAACAATAGGCATTCCTTGTCCAAATTGGTGATGAAATAAACTACGTTCCGTTCAATGTCCAACACGGGGGCCGCCGCCACGGTCATCCGTGAAGGAGGTCTAGTTTTCTTGGATTCGAAATGCATAACCTCCTCTTTCCCCGTGACCGGATCAATCCGGACGAACTGGATTCCCGCCGGTTCCCATACGGCGCGGAGGCAATACACGTGCTCCTCGGGATCCGCGGCGGCCGCGGCGTAGGGTGTAATCCCCGCGGACCATGAGGAAATGATCTGGCCGTTACCCGCGTCGATCGCGTAAAAATTACCGCCCCAGCTATTCAAAACGATCGCGTTCAGCCGGGGGAGATGGAGGAGGTCCGAAAGTATGCGGGGATCGGTCTTGCTAGGGATCGATACGCGCCAGGCCGTTTGCCCAGAAGATGCGTCCAGCGCGTACAGATACCCTCTTACGGTGGCGGCGTATAGCTGGGCATCGTCGGGGGAGAGGACCGGTGAGGCCGCGATTCCCCCCTCCAGGCCGGTGACCCAGGTAGCCCCGCCCTCCTCCCCGCAGGCCTGGATACTCCCGGCCATGTCGGCGATGTACGCTGTATTCCGCGCGTCGAACACCACGGAGGCCCGGACACCCCCCTGCGCGCGCAGGATGGATTGAGGGTGTCCCGCTTGCGCCGCGGTCGCCGCTTTCCCGCGATAACATCCCCGGCGGGTGTTGTCCCCTCCGCTGGTGCGCCATACGGTTGGTCGATTCTTGGTTTCTTGGGTCATGATGATGGATTCACCCGCTGGTAGGTTGGAACATACTCGAAACGGGCTTTTTCCAATCCCACCCCGGCTATCTCCAAGGCGGAGATCCGGTTTTCCCCTAAGCCCTTGCGCCGCGCCATGGCCAAATGGTTATCGCCGTTCGCGAAAGGGGGATGGCGGTCCGGCGCGTCCGGATCGAATCCCATAACCGCCGTGGCCACGGCGTCGGTGCACACCGGATTACGCCCCGCAATCAGCACCCCCGGCCGGCAGACCGACACCAGCGAGCCGATCCACCACCCCTCGGCGCTTTGAATGGAACTGATGCCATCGATCACCACCAGTTGGATGGGGAACGCGGCATTCAGATCCACGATCAAGCGGGGCACGTTGAAGCCATGATCGTTTTCGACAGTCTTCCCGGTAAAACTCTCCACCGAAGTCAGCGGTTTTTTGGTGCAAGTGTGCATGGTGCCGCTGCGGTATTCCATGGCGTCTTCGTTGGGTTCGTCTCCCGCGTCATCGCCATACAAGCTGCTGGGAGGGACGCCATATAGGTTTTTCATCCCTCCCGTGATCCCGGCGGAGACGTGGCTTTTCAGTTTTCCCAAGGAGACCAGTACATCCGTTTTGATGTACGTTTGATTGACCTCCCAGCAGGAGGCGATCTCCCCTCCATCGGGCACCTTCACCAAAGCATAGGAATCATATTCGCCCCGGTTGCGGGTGTTGACAAACCGGACCTTGCCGTCCATCGCCTGGCTGAATTCTTCGATTCGATATCCATATCCCCGGAATGCCTCGGCTCCCAGTTCCCGGAACGGAAGTTGATCACAGAATGTCACTTGTTTTGCGCCGTAATCCACCAACAGGCTGCCCAGCGCCATGGCCACGTGGGGATGGACGGTCACCGTCAACCAGACAGGCAATCCGCCGAGATCTTCTTCCGACGTGTTGACCAGGTTGAGTTTCACGGTGACATAGTGGTTCTTCGCCAGCGCGCACACATCGCCCAGCTCTTCCAGCATCACGGAAAGGACACGGCGTACTTCGGCATAGTCGTAGCGTTTGCACAATCCAATGGTGGACAGCGCGCGGGGTGGGGGAACCGGAGGGGATTCCCGCGGCGCGGCCAGAACCGGGGAAACGGCGGGAAGCATGGCTGCGGAAGCCACCATGCTCTTTAAGAACTCGCGCCGGGACCAGCCATATCCCGGGCAAACCGGTAATATACGCGAATACGGGGGATGGTTGTTCATGGTATTTCTCCATCCTTTGTCCAAAATCGGTTCCACGATGCCAGAAGCCCAATTTCCAGTATCGCACAAATCGGTCTCGGCCTACAAGTTAAAGATCTCCCGGAACTATTTTACACGAATGCCGGACAATCTCATGACTGGTTTCGGATGATAGGGATGCTTTCGCGAAACGATTCCCTCTTCCTTGAGGATAGGGAAAAGGTTAGGGAATATTCCCATGAAACGGCAATCCTGTGTTTGTAAGAAAAACCTGGATGCTGACCGGGTGGGCGAGGCTTCCACCGGAGCGAATGCATTCAATACGCCCCGTGATTGCCGCAGTATACCCAGAGATCTGCCATTTCGAATATCCACCCCTCGCTTTTAGTCCATGACCTGTTCCTTTTCCTTACCGGGGATTTATGGCAAACTGAATCCATCGGGTAATGCCAATTGAGAATTTTTCCATACACAGGTGATGTATGAATCGCGGATTACTCATTGTTATATGCATGGGGATTGTGACGGCGTGCTCGCCAACCAGCCAGGAATTCCCCTCCAAACCGATCACGGTGATCGTCCCTTGGGAAGCGGGGGGCGGGACCGATTCATTGGCGCGGGCGTTCGTCAACGAGGCCGCCAAGGTCTTTCCGGTGCCGTTCACCGTGGTCAACCGGGCGGGAGGCTCGGGGGCAATCGGTCATTCCAGCGGCATGACTGCCCGTCCCGACGGCTACACGGTGACGATGATCACATTTGAATTGTGTTCTTACAAACCCCTCAAACGGGCGGAGATCAGCTATACCGGTTTCAAACCGGTGATTCAGATCAACGAAGATCCGGCGGCCATCACCGTGCGCGCCGATTCGCCTTGGACGACGCTGAGTGAATTCCTGGACTACGCCCGCGCCCATCCCAAGGAAGTCACGGTGGGGAACTCCGGGCCGGGGGCGGTCTGGCACCTGGGGGCGTTGCGGCTCGAAAAACTGGCGGGCGTGGAGTTCACCCATATCCCTCATGACGGCGCCAAACCGGCGGTGACCCAGCTGTTGGGGGGGCATATCGCGGCGGTGGCGGTGAGTCCCGCCGAGGTGCTGCAATACACGCAAACCGGAACCCTGCGCTGTCTGGGAATCATGTCGGAATCCCGTTTTCCCGAACTGCCGGATGTGCCGACTTTCCGTGAACAAGGCATTGACCTGGTGCATGGCACCTGGCGGGGCTTGGCAGTCCCAAAGCAAACGCCGGACGAAATCGTGGCGAAACTGGAGGCCGGTTTCAAAGAAACCTTCGATTCGCCGGAATTTCAAAAAGCCGCCCAAACCGCTTTGTTAGGGCTGCGTTACCGGGGTTCCGCCGAGTTCACCGAATTCTTGCAATCCGAATCGGAAACCATTGCCGCCTTGCTGGAACACTTGGAACTGTAAACCAGGACCCCCCTTCATGAATCAAACCGATGTCAGAAACCAGACGGACTCCAGGTCGCATGCCATGCCGCCGGAGGAAACGCCGCGGGTGGATCTGTGGGCGGATGTCTTGATCGGTGGGTGCATGGCCATGGCCTCCATGGGGATTTTCATCGCGAGCGGGAACTAAGCCCGCGAAAACATGCCGGTCAGCCCGGAAGTCTATCCCCGCTTAT